>CAZYMI010000037.1:0-2317 GCA_964648505.1 uncultured Pseudobdellovibrionaceae bacterium | reverse complement strand
ATCATCTTTTAAGTTGCGTGCTGATGCACGCGGGCCGGGATCGCCAGTATTATTTTTCTATCCATCATCTTTTAAGTTGCGTGCTGATGCACGCGGGCCGGGATCGCCAGTATTATTTCTACCCGCGGCCACGATAAGGCGAAACACCTTGGTCTGGCAGCCATACGCCTTTTGGTAAGGTGCCGTTTTGCCAGAACACATCAATCGGTATCCCGCCTCTGGGGTACCAGTAACCGCCGATACGAAACCAGCGCGGTTTGATAGTGCTACAAATTCTTTTCCCAATTGCAACAATACAATCTTCATGAAAAGCGCCATGATCTCGGAATGATGCCATGTAAAGCTTCAACGCTTTACTTTCCAGCAACCATTTATCGGGCACATAATCCATGACGATATGCGCAAAATCAGGCTGGCCTGTAATAGGGCACATAGATGTAAACTCAGGCACAACAAACCGTGCGACAAAATTTGTATCGGCATGCAGATTAGGCACACGGTCTAGCACGGCATCATCAGGGCCTTTTGGTGATGCGACAGCTTTTCCTAAAAGTTTTACGTCAGCTTTTTTACGATTATTTTTTAACGTTGTCTTTGTCATCTCGTACACCTTTGTCTATCAATGCCAGCGGATGATAATGCAGAAGACAAAAAAAGTCCGGAGACTTTTGAGGGTGCTCCGGACAAACGGCGGTAATAGAGGGTGTGTATCTATTTTATAACCGATTCCGAACCGAAATGCAAATTAATGAAAGTTATGCAAATAATTTATTGTAAAATTTTAATTATATAAGTAATTTTATAGTAAATTATAATATATTAAAAAATATTATAATATTTATATAATATAAAATCGATATAAATTGTAAAATATAACTGTAAATAGGTTATATTTACTTATATAAAGCAAAAAACAATTCGAAAATTGCAGAAAACCTGATTCAGGCAATCAGCATCAAAAGGGCCATCAGGATCATCAGGCCATTTTCCAGCACAGCAACTAAGCCAAGGGGTACGCTCACAGTACTGCCAACGCAGGCACAATCTGCTTTTTCACCAGATTTTAGTTTCAAGATAACGCCAGCAAGGGTTATAGCGGATAGCAGTATCGCCGCAATCAGCACAAGAAAATCTGTAAGACCCGCCAGAAAACATAGTCCCAGACCTGATTCAATAAATGGAAATGAACGCCCATAAAGCGGATATTTTTTTGTAATCAGATCATACTGGGAAAATGATTGTACAAACCCTTTAAGGTCAAAAAGTTTTATAAATCCAAAAATTAAAAACCATAGCCCCATAAAGACAGGCATGAAAGATAACCCTGCATAAGAAAGGGCAAGCGCACCAGTAAGGCTGGACGAAACAATAACAATCACAGGCTGATAAGCCAATAGATTAGAAGGCGGTTTTTTATTTGAGCAACATTCAGCCATAATTTAAAACTTTCTTTTTCTCGAATAAGTGTAGAAAATTTTCTATTCATCTAACAGTATTTGAATAGAAGGTCGTATCAAACCTAAAAAGAAAATTATCTGGCCCAGACAACTTGATAATAAAAATATTTTTCCGGGCCACCTACTGTATCTCCAACATTCAAACAAGCTTCGAACACAGGATTAAACGGAGGAAAAGACATGACATAGCTTGAGTTATATGCATAGGGATAAGTATCATAGTCCATATTACCCTGGTGAGTCGCACTCAATATTGTACCTGAAGGAAACCCTAAGATTTTGTTGATTTTTCCGCATAAATCTTGAGTAACTGGTAAAAAGGCAACAAAATCATTACTCGAAATATCAGGGTTATCTGATCCAACTCCTCTTACTTGGTTTTTACCACTGATCGTATAATAATATCGACCATTAACAAGAAACAATGGATCATTAAAAGTTTTATCTTTTATACCGGCATAGATTGCGCCGCCGCCTTCAGGATGAAAAACATTTTGCTTTTTTTGTGCGCTTGTTAGTGCACCAAAACCTACCGGCGTAATAAAGTCCAATTGTGAATCAGTTACACCATTAATACTGGTAAGACGCGAGATGGCCGTTTTGATACCAACAGGGTAGCCGCGTATTTGAGAAATAAGCGCTTTCTCTTTTTCAGAAATAGTCCCTGAATTTGTGCGCGATGATTGGGATACCGCATAAGACAGAGCCGCAAAAAGCGCAACCGCTATAAGAATAAGAAATAATACGTTCCCAGATTGCTTCACTATTTTAACAAGATCTTTTGAAATTGCTTTGAAAAATGGCTCCCTGAGTAGGATTCGAACCTACGACCATTCGATTAACAGTCGAATGCTCTACCG
>CAZYMI010000036.1:0-2884 GCA_964648505.1 uncultured Pseudobdellovibrionaceae bacterium | reverse complement strand
GACTTGCAAAAAGATCTTGATGCCCTTGGCTTCAATCTTGTTGGATATGGATGCACAACCTGTATTGGTAATTCTGGCCCACTGCCTGAACATATTTCTGCAGCAGTCGAAAAAGGAAACCTGACCGTAGCAGGCGTTTTATCGGGTAACCGTAACTTTGAAGGGCGTGTTAACCCGCATGTGAAGGCAAACTATCTTGCATCGCCTATGCTTGTGGTTGCTTATGCGCTTGCAGGTGCAATGCAGATAAATTTAGAAACGGATCCCCTTGGAACCGGAGCCGATGGTAAGCCTGTTTATCTGAAAGATATTTGGCCATCCAACATGGATATTGCAAAAGCAGTAGAACATGCAGTGACGCCTGAGATGTTTACATCCAGATATGCTAACGTGTTTTTAGGCCCAAAAGAATGGCAGGCAATTGGTGGCGGTGCCACAGGGCAGGTTTACAAGTGGGATCAAAAATCCACTTACGTGGCCAACCCGCCTTATTTTGCCAATATGAATAAAATGCCGTCTGCGATAACAGAAATTTCGGGCGCAAATATTTTGGCTGTGTTTGCTGATTCGATTACAACCGATCACATATCACCCGCCGGCAATATCAAAAAATCATCGCCAGCAGGGGCTTATCTGATGGCGCATGGTGTGGACGCTGCAGATTTTAACAGCTATGGCGCGCGTCGTGGGCATCATGAAGTGATGATGCGCGGTACGTTTGCGAATATCCGCATCAAAAATGAAATGCTGGATGGCGTTGAAGGGGGCATGACTAAATATGTGCCAACGGGCGAACAAATGCCGATCTATGATGCAGCAATGAAATATATTGCAACAAAGACACCCCTTGTCATTATTGCAGGCAAGGAATATGGCACAGGCTCATCGCGTGACTGGGCTGCAAAGGGCACTAACCTGCTGGGCGTAAAAGCTGTGATTGCAGAAAGTTTTGAACGTATCCACCGTTCCAACCTTGTGGGAATGGGCGTATTACCTTTGCAATTTAAAGACGGCAAAACCCGTAAAACGCTTAGTATAAAAGGGGATGAGGTGATATCCGTTTCAGGGATTGAAGCGGGGATCAAGCCACGGATGGATTTAGACCTAACAATCAAGCGCAAAGACGGCTCAACTGAAACAATCAAAGTGTTGTGCCGCATTGATACGCTTGATGAAGTTGAGTACTACAAAAATGGCGGCGTACTGAAATATGTACTTCGTCAAATGGCTTGATGACCAGAAAGGCTGCTTCAGTCACATCTGCTTTGTTTGATATTCCCGCTTTAGAAGCCTATATGCGGGGTATCGCACAATCTGGATGTGCTGTCAGCTATTCTGAAGCGCTTAATCATTTAGGGTTTTATTTCTCCCGCCCTAAAATGCGTGCCCTATGTGTTGCCCTTGGTGTGGTGGATTATCGTGCTTGTGCCCGCGGCGAGCCTGAGCTTGCTGTTTTGGTTGTCAGGGAATCTGATAAACTACCCGGGCAAGGCTGGTGGGTAAACAGAACCACGATTGATCCTCAATATAAAGGTCCGATTGTGGGGGATGAAGCTGCGGCTTACATTACCAAAATACAACAGAAAGCTTTTCGGTATTGGAAGAAAAAGAAAATAGAGACATAGTTTTATATTCTCATTATGTGCGAGATTGTTAAAATTTATAATGAACAGCCCGTATAATTTAAAAAATATTTTTTTCTCAATATAAGTGTCCTTCTTTGGGCATGTTTCTTTCTGATTGTTTTTATTGGCTATTACCAGGCCGTTTTAAATCATTTTTATTATTTTGGTGCAGGAACAGATGCGGGCTGGTTTGCTGGAATGATGTGGCAGACAAATTTTCTTTTGCCATCGCCCTCTATCGTGGATCATGATGAATCATCCTACTATAGGGCACATTTCAGCCCAATCTTAACGCTGCCAATGTTATTAAGTTACGTGTTTTCAGGAATCGGGGTCACAAAATTTTATGCTGGGGTTATTGCTTTCTTTCACGGCATTATTGCTTTTGTATTTAGTTTTATTTCTGAGACAGCTTTTAGTAAATTAGTCTCTCACCGATATGCTGTTCTTATTCTCTCTTTAGTTTCAAGCGTTGCTTTTTCGTTTGGATTTTTACAAGCTTCGCATATGCTTTTACCTCATTTTGAGGTGCTTGAAGCAGCCTTTATCCTGTCTTTTTTGTATTATTTTTTAAAAAAATCATGGAAGTGTGCGGCGTTATCTTTTGTATTAGCGTTGATAACGCGTGAAGATGCAGGAATAATTTGTAGTTTTTTTCTTGCGCCTTATCTTGTGTGGCAATGGATTAGAGAAGATCAAGTTCGTCCAACAATTTTATTTATAGTGCTGGGTTGGGTTTATGGAATAATTGCGATCTTTTATATTATTCCCCATATTTTTAACGGGTATGGTCTTTTTTATATCACCTATATTGGAGATGTTGGACAGCAGCCTTTTGCCCATATAACTCAAGAGCATTTAACGCAAAGGCTACAATTTTTACTTTTTCAGACAACCTATGTCTGGATTCCGCTCATGATTATTTCTTTGTTATCAGTGATATTCCGCAACCCTCTCTTTTTAATCGGGGTTGTTGCGATTTTACCGTGGCTTATACTTCATGTCATTTTTTGCAGACATTTTCCAGGCGGAGCGCTTTCATATTATTATGCATTTCCGGTTCTTATCAGCGTTGCGTGGTCATTTTTAATTGTAGCCACAGATCATTTGAATTATCGAACTCAACTTAGTCGATATAGCATCGCACTCTTACTTTTTTGTACTGTTTTGGCTACATCTGCAAATCCTATTACAGATATCGTAAGCGGTAAGCTAATACGGGATTATGTTTTTTTTAGTTTTTTGAAAACTTATGATTT
>CAZYMI010000035.1:0-3627 GCA_964648505.1 uncultured Pseudobdellovibrionaceae bacterium | reverse complement strand
GGGTCAGCGGCGTATTTTACTCACGACAAAAGCTTCGGTGCCCTACACCGATTTTAAATTTAAAGCGGGGGATATTTTACTTGCAGGCCGCGAAAGCGCCGGCGTGCCCGAACATGTGCACACTACAGTCGATGGGCGTATTCTTGTGCCGCTTCAAAACGGCATGCGTTCGCTCAATGTTATAAATGCTTTGGCGATCGTTTCGGGCGAGGCACTTCGACAGCTTCAATTATGATCAGAAGTTTGAGTTATTTTTTATAATATTCTTGCGCTGTTTTCATCAAGCTTTCACGATCAAGAGAAAAACTACTTTCAAGCCACAGCCTCTCCGCTTCAGCCAAACTGCGGCCGAGCTTTTCTCCTTCGTTCATACCTATATCCATAAGATCCTTTCCTGATAACGGGAAAATAGGAACCGTCCAGTTTTCCAAAAGGCGAAGTAGGGTTAAATCTGTCTTCTGTTCTTGGTTTGAAATCCGTATCAAAAATGCTGAAGCTGCAATCGGGTAATTATAATGATATATTAAAAGCTTAAGATCTTTTTCTGATATAGTTTTAAGTTCACTATAGGCATTTAATATCATAAGCCCGGTTACAGTTTCTGCTTTCGGAAATTTCAATTGATCTGCACGGGCTTTAAAAACTTCCATATTGAAATCACAAAGATATAAAAAACGAGGTAAAACAGATACTTGATCTATAATGTTCTGATAAGAACAAAAGCGTGAAAAAGAATCTTCATTAAATGTATTAATAAAGCTCTTTATAATATTGTTTTTAAACATTATTTGTAATGTTTTTGTGGGATCTTTAATGATTAGTATCTTACGCAGCTCGTCTCGAATACGCTCAACAGATAAATGATTTTCCATCTCGGGGGCGTGGGCACGACAGGCTGATAAAGCCGCCTCATCGGGCGGCAGACGGCCATAGCGGCCTTGAAAGCGAAAAAACCTCAAGATACGTAAATAATCTTCCCGGATCCGGGTTTCGGCGTCGCCCACAAAACGAATTCGCCCCTGAGCGAGATCCTCAATGCCGCAACCAAGCGGATCAAAAATATTCCCGTCTTCGTCCATTAGAAGGGTGTTGATTGTAAAATCACGACGCTTGGCATCGGCTATCCAACTGGATGAAAAAGCAACGCGGGCATAACGGCCATCTGTCATAACATCCTCACGTAAAGATGTAACCTGAAAGGGCTGCTTATCTACAATTAAAGTTAAAGTGCCATGTTCAATACCTGTCAGCGCAACTTTGATTTGAGATGCTTTTGCAGCCCTAATCACATCTGCCGGAACAAGGGGTGTTGCCATATCAATATCATAAACATCTTCGCCTGATAAAACATTACGGACACACCCCCCTACAAACAAAGCGGCCGGGCCTTCACCGGTGAATTGTGATTTCAAAGCGTTCATAAGCTTTGAAACAGAGTCTGACCTGACCCAATTGGGTGGCACTATTTTTTGAGCCTGCTTTAACATTCTTCTAATCTGCCCACACAATGCTCAGCCCCGCGACTATTGATGACCAAGCATTGCCCTTGCAAGGTCGCACGAGAGATTATGTCATAATAAACGTTTCGACTCAGACGAGCCTGAAGCCCGGCCCGAACGTCAATATAAGGTAAAGGCTGCCCCCCAAAAGAAGGGGTGCGTAACATCATGGTTTTATTGGGTCCAAGGGGCACACGTTCGTCAATATTTGTTATCAGGTCCATATCATCTCCATCTAATTCGATTGATGTAATAAGGAAGGGAACATCCTCAACTTCAATCTGATACGCCTCATAAGGGGTCTTGAGCCAATACGTGCCATCCGGCTCACGTTTTAAGGCACGGATTGCAAACAACCTGACAAGGCTCTGACGCATCATGGGGCTGCCGTCATGATACCAAATGCCGTTAATGTCGATCCTGAATGCGCTCGCATCAATCATATTCCCCTATTATAGTAGGGTATCTTTTAGATTCTACAGGAAACTTTCTATGACAAGCTCAACCGCACAATTTGATACAACTGTACAACAATTCGAAGCTGTTCGCGCACAAATCGCGCAAACAATCATCGGTCAGGCCGATGTGATCGATCAGGTTTTAATTACGGTTCTCTCTGGCGGTCATGGATTGCTTATAGGCGTACCGGGGCTTGGTAAAACATTGCTGGTTAAAACAACCGCGCAAGCTTTGGGTTTGTTGACATCACGGGTACAATGCACCCCTGACCTTATGCCTTCTGATGTGACTGGTACAGAAATTCTCGATACGTCACAAGATGGGCCCCGCCATTTCCGCTTTGTCAAAGGACCTGTTTTTTCACAACTTTTAATGATTGATGAAATCAATAGGGCTTCGCCAAAAACACAATCAGCCCTGCTTGAAGCCATGCAGGAAAAATTTGTAACCGTTGGCGGAACAACCCATGCCCTGCCCACGCCTTTTCATGTGTTGGCCACACAAAACCCTATTGAACAGGAAGGAACCTACCCCTTGCCTGAAGCTCAACTTGACCGTTTTCTCATGGAAATTTCTATGACCTACCCTGACAAAGACGCTGAATATAAAATGGTGCTCAACACAACGCGCCCTCAAACTCAAAGCAATAAACCTGTTTTAAAAAATGATGATCTTCAAAGCGCGCAGCAAATGATACAGTCAATGCCGGTCGGTGAAAAAGTGGCAAACGCCATGATAAATCTTGTGCGCTCTGCCCGGCCCGATAAAAATTCATCCAACCTTGTTAACGAAAATGTACTCTGGGCCCCAGGGCCTAGGGCGTCTCAAGCCTTAATGATGGCAACTCGCGCACGCGCGCTGTTACAGGGCAGAACAGCGCCTTCTGTAGATGATATTATTGCTCTTGCAAAACCAGTCTTACGCCACCGCATGCGGTTAAAGCCCCGCGCAAGAAGCGAAGGGATCACCACAGATCTTCTAATCGAGACTTTAATCGCAGGGATATAAAAAATGCTTGCTCGTCTGACATCAAAAATCAGACAAACGACTACGCCCCTTCTATGGGAGTATGCAAGCGATGCCGCTGAACTGGATTCAAAAGCCCTTTTCGAATTACTCACTTCAAAAAAAAGACACGGCCCAAAAAACCATTCCCAGCAGGGGGATGGATCTGAGTTTTTTCAGCTCCGCACCTATCAAGATGGCGACCCCCCTTCACGCATTGATTGGAAATCATCAGCGAAACGCGATGTTATTATTGTCAAAGAACACGAACGCGATTTTGACCCCCATCTATATTTTGGGCTCTTGAATGACACAGCGATGGATTATAAAGGTGAAACTCAAAAGCAAACGCGGCGCGAGGCGATAAAAAAATTCGCTCTCTCTGTTGCGCTTGCAGCGCTTAAAAAAAACTACCAGATCGGGGTATGCGGCCACACACTATTAGGGCGAACAGAAGCCGCAGCGCAGACTCTGCCTGATGAGCTTGATAATACCGAAAAACCTCAGCAGCCTCTTCAAAACCTTATTCTATTTATATCAGGCCTAAGCGACCCAATACCTTTTATAAATTCCATTTCATCTCGTAATATCATGATTATTGCCTGTTTTGACCCTGATGAGCTGGATTTACCGTTTGACGGGCAAGGGCTGGTTCGCGCCCAAA
>CAZYMI010000034.1:0-4614 GCA_964648505.1 uncultured Pseudobdellovibrionaceae bacterium | reverse complement strand
AGACGCGCTTGCCAATTCAACAACTTCGAACCACACAGCTGTCGGCTCGCAGGCTTTAAGGTCGCTTACATCAGGCCTGGAAAACACAGCGATTGGCTTCTCTGCCCTGCGCTCGAATACAACGGGCACATATAATGTGGCGCTTGGTTACCTTACTTTACAAACAAACGCGACAGGCGGAAACAACGTTGCGATTGGGGCTCAGAGTTTAGGAGGGGGATCTAGAAACGTTGCCGTAGGTTATCGCGTTTTACCCAGCAATACGGCCAACGACAACACAGCCGCAGGTCCTCAGGCGATGTTTGTTAACACAACCGGTTATTACAATACAGCCATAGGCAATATAGCGATGTATTACAACACAACCGGTTATAATAATACAGCTGTCGGCTCGCAGACTTTAAGTCAAAATACCAGTGCCGCAGAAAACACAGCCATTGGCGCGTATGCGCTTTTTAATAATACAATTGGCGTGGGTAATACAGCCGTGGGTTATGAAGCCCTGAGAAGTAATACAACCTCAAGTAGTAATACGGCCTTTGGGTATTTGGCCTTATCATCAAACGGAGTTAATTCAAATACCGCCTTTGGGAATCAAGCCTTAACCAATAGCACAACAGGGATTGGAAACACAGCCGTTGGGCATTGGGCAATACGAGCTAACACAGTTGGTGGATTTAATGTGGGCTTTGGGGCTCTTGCTTTATCGGCAAATATTTCAGGTAGTAATAATATTGCATTCGGCAGCACGAATAATACCGATCCAAGCGCCCTTGGCCAGACGAATGGAAATGATAATATAGGTATTGGTTTAAAAGCTGGCGGGTTTAATAATGGCAGCAATACAATCAGCATAGGGGCTGATACCGGCCCCGGGACGTCTTCAAGCAGTACGACCATTTCAAATAGCGTCCAGATCGGCGCCTCAGCCACAACAAACGGGGATTACAAAATCAGGCTAGGCAACGCTTCTGTTACAACAATTGAAGGTCAAGTGGCGTTTACGGCCACATCTGATCGCCGGTTAAAAAAAGATATTACTGAGAGTGATTTAGGGCTTGAATTTGTTATGGGTTTAAAGCCCGTTTCCTACCGTATGAAAGATGGGAACGGCAGGCTTGATTACGGCTTTATTGCGCAAGATGTGGCGGCTTTGATGGGGAACCGGGATAGCAATATGGTCTATGAAGATAACGATAAAAACAAGACCTATAAGCTGCGTCATACTGACCTAATTGCGCCTGTGGTCAAAGCTATTCAAGAAGATGAGGTTTTCACGCAAGATTTTGCACAAAAGCTGGAAGCGCAGCAAAAAATAATTACATACTTACAAAAAGACTTCGAAGCTGGGAGCGTTTCCTCCTCCAATTTAATATTAATATTATGCGCGGGTATAGGGTTTGGGTTTTTGCTTGTGGTTTTGGGGCGGCGGTTATGGGCGCGCCAAGGCGGTGAGGCATGATACGGGATATAAGGAAAGATCAGGGCAACATATTTGCTGCGTTATTTGCGGGGGTGGCGTTGGTGGGGATCTTGGGTGTTGCGGCGATGTCTTTCATACGCGGACCCCTCACAACCATGACAAACACAACGCGTGTAGATGGTGCCAAAACGCAGATGCAAATGGCAGCCCAGCTTTCAATTTTAGCTGCAACAGCTGATTCAGGTCAAACCCCCTATGCGCGGGTTTTTGCAACATTGAACCAGTTAGGAAGCGGGGGGAATTTAGGCGGGCTTACAGGCGCTGATACAACGTGCCAAACACTTGCGACTGCTGCCAATTTGCCAGGTACTTACAGGGCTTGGCTTTCAGATAATACAGGTTCGCCATCCACACGGTTTACTCAATTAAATTCGCCTTACAGACTGGTTAACGGGGTCACGATTGCGAATAACTGGGCCGATTTGATTGACGGCACACTTGCTGCGGGTATTAGTCGTTCACAGACAGGTACAACCGTATCATCCGGTCAGACATGGACAGGAACGCTTACCAACGGTACGCGAAATGTAACAAGCCCAAATTATTGCAATAATTGGACCAATAATACATCGGGTTTTACAGGTACTGGAGGGGAGGCATTTGATAGCGACAGCAACTGGACTCAAAATTTCAGTGGTTATACATGTAATAATACATCACTCAGACTTTATTGCTTTCAACAATCCGCCACACCTGATACCGCAGACTGCGACAACGACACTTATATTGAACCCTTTGGGTTTAAATCCACAACAGGGCCAAAGCCAGTGGGTGGTGGCCTTATTCCCGATGAGATTGCAGCAACAAAACAAGACCCTTGGGGAAGTGCCTATGGGTATTGCGCATGGAACCACGGGTCGGACACAACAAAAACTTGCGGCACAAATGGCGGCAACAGGCTTAGGGGCACCAACGCGCAAACTTGGACATCGATTGCGATTATATCAGCAGGGCCTGATAAGACGTTCCAGACGACCTGTAGCGCGTTTGTGGATACAACACCAGCAGATGGCAACCCCGATACAGCTTTGGTGGCAAAAACGGGCGGGTCGGATGATGTGATTTTTGAATACACCTACGCGAATGCTGTTGGGGCATCGGGTGGTTTGTGGCAGTTACGGTCGGGTAACCCGAATGTAGCGGCCTTAACATCAGCAACACGCACGGCAGATGTCAGATTGGCAGACCAGACAGCTTTAGGGGCATCATCTTGCGTGGGCGTGAATGATTTAGGCCGTGTGCGCTATGACACCGTGACCGCCGGCCTGCAGGTCTGCAACTTCGTTGGCACCTATGATTGGCGCGGGATCAGTGGTGGTGGCACCAGCACAATCGATGGCCTGAGTGACGGTATTGCAGAATATGCAACCCTGTTTAATGTGTTTTTGGGGGATCAGGCAGGCGCGGTAAGCACGGGGGGGTCCAATACAGGGGTAGGTGCCAATGTGCTACGGGCGAACACGACAGGTACGCGCAATGTGGCTATAGGCAGCGGGCAGAACGCCACGACCGATGCGGCGGCGATGCGTTTAAATACGACAGGTGCGGACAATGTTGCAATCGGCCTTGCCGCTTTAAGCTCAAATACGGCAGGAAATGATAATGTGGCGATTGGACTTCTTGCAGCAGGTAGGCAAGGCAGCACAGCTAGTGGGAATACAGCAATAGGCGCTTATTCGCTTTCTGGATCTTCAACACAAATTGAAAATACGGCGGCTGGCGCTGGTGCATTATCAGGGAATAGAGCAGCTCGAAACACAGCTTTAGGATATAAAGCAGGCTTTTCAAATTTTTTAGGTGTGCGCAATACGGCAGCGGGTTATCAAGCTTTATTTTCAAATTCTTTAGGTACAGATAACACAGCAGTGGGTTATTTCGCGTTATCTGCTAACACCGCAAGCAATAATACAGCCTTTGGCTATCAGGCTTTGCAGTTTAATATAACCGGTGCATCTAACACAGCGGCGGGGACAGATTCTTTACAAAATGCATCCGGAAATTTTAATGTAGCTGTGGGGCGCGTTGCTCTGAGAGATATAACAGGATCACAAAATGTGGGCGTAGGCGTGGAAACGCTGTTAGCGCCATCAGCAGCGTCTAATAATGTGGCAATCGGGGCAAAGGCGCTTAGTGCTAATACGGCGAACGATAATGTCGCGATTGGTGCAAACGCGCTTACTGCTAACACAACAGGCACGGGTAATACAGGCTTTGGAAATAACGCGCTTTTTTCAAATGTTACAAGTAATGAAAATACAGGCATTGGCATCCGTGCGCTTGATAGCACAACCGCAGGCGAGAATACTGCTATAGGCAGCGATGTGATGCTGGAAAATACGACGGGCACGCGCAACGTCGGGGCTAGTTATGGCGGCCTTCAGCAAAATACAACCGGTTCACGCAATGTTGGAATTAACGGTTTATCTGCGAATATTTCAGGGGATGATAATGTAGGAATTGGAGGGGGAGCAGGGCCTACTTCAGGGGCGCTGAGTAACACAATTGCAATTGGCAGATTCGCTGAAGTAACAGGCAGTAATAGAGTGCGCCTTGGGAACATATATATAGGCACAATTGAAGGTCAGGTAGCGTTTACGGCCACATCTGATCGCCGATTAAAAAAAGATATTACTGAGAGTGATTTAGGGCTTGAATTTGTTATGGGTTTAAAGCCCGTTTCCTACCGTATGAAAGATGGGAACGGCAGGCTTGATTACGGCTTTATTGCGCAAGATGTGGCGGCTTTGATGGGGAACCGGGATAGCAATATGGTCTATGAAGATAACGATAAAAACAAGACCTATAAGCTGCGTCATACTGACCTAATTGCGCCTGTGGTCAAAGCTATTCAAGAAGATGAGGTTTTCACGCAAGATTTTGCACAAAAGCTGGAAGCGCAGCAAAAAATAATTACATACTTACAAAAAGACTTCGAAGCTGGGAGCGTTTCCTCCTCCAATTTAATATTAATATTATGCGCGGGTATAGGGTTTGGGTTTTTGCTTGTGGTTTTGGGGCGGCGGTTATGGGCGCGCCAAGGCGGTGAGGCATGATACGGGATATAAGGAAAGATCAGGGCAACATATTTGCTGCGTTATTTGCGGGGGTGGCGTTGGTGGGGATCTTGGGTG
>CAZYMI010000033.1:0-6198 GCA_964648505.1 uncultured Pseudobdellovibrionaceae bacterium | reverse complement strand
GCGGGTGCACCCACGCTTTAACAGCCCAACCTTTAAGCCCGGGCTGCACTTCGCCCAGTACCACATAGAGATCATTGAAGGGAGATAAGATTATATCGGCTTCTGTTGTTGTCGTGTCAGCTGAGGGGTAATAACGTTTTTCAGGTAACGCTTTATTTGACAGCAGCTCACCATTTTTTCTGATTGAAAAATCTGCTTGAGCCGCGATGTAATTTTCTTTAAACACATCATCAATTTTATTTAGTGTTAAGGTGTAACCACCAATTTGCAACTTTTGACCTGGTATCATCACGGCTTCTGCTTCTTGTCGCCATAAACCAACGCCAATCATACCAATTAAAGCAATCGCAACACTTAGATGCGCAAGGCTCATGGCAGAATAATGCAAGGGTACTTTCAGGATATGGCCATAGATTTTAAGTGTTTTGCTGTAAGCCAACACCGCCCCTGAAAGAACCCATAAAGAAAAACCAAATGCAGGTATGGCGAGCCACGGGCCACGATTGTTTAAAACAGCAATTAGAATGACACCGAAAATGACAAAGCCGCATAAGGCTGTAACAGGTTTGTGCAGGGAAGAAATTTTCCCGACCTTCCATGGCACGAGCGCAGCAACCCCCATCAAAGCGAACATAGGCGCTGCAAGCGGAAACACTGTTGTATGAAAATAGGGGGGCCCAACGGCAACAGCGCCAGCATCAAGCACAGATAGAAAAAGAGGATAAAGCGTGCCGATAAAAATTGTGGCTGTAATCGTGCATAAAAAAAGATTGTTTAACAACAGCATGTTTTCACGACTAAGGGGCTCGATGGTGATGTTTGCTGCATATATATCCCAGTCGCGTGCTAATTTATAAAGCGCGTACCCAAGCAGTATAAAAAGAATCAAAAGCAGCAATGATCCCCTGCCTGGATCGAGCGCAAAAGCATGCACAGAAGTCAGCACACCTGAACGTACTAAAAATGTTCCAAGCATAGAAAAAGCAAAAGCTAGAAGGGCTAATAGTATACTCCAGCGTATAAAGCCGCCACGCTTTTCAATCACCAAAATAGAATGCAGCAGGGCAGTTGCTAAAAGCCACGGCATGAGTGATGCGTTTTCAACAGGATCCCAAAACCAGAAGCCGCCCCAGCCTAGTTCATAATAAGCCCACCATGATCCAAGCGCGATTCCTGCGCCAAGGGCAGACCAGGCCACCATGACCCATGGTTTAATTGCAAGCGCCCAGGCCCGATCAACCTTTTTTAAAAAAAGACCGCCAAGTGCAAAGGAAAAAATTAAAGATAAGCCAACATAGCCGATATATAAGAGAGGGGGATGAAATACAAGTCCGGGGTCTTGTAAAAGGGGATTTAAGTCATTGCCTTCAATCGCAGGCGGATCAATTCGCTTAAAAGGATTTGATGCAAAACAGATAAAGGCTAAAAACAGGAAGGTAATAAAAGATTGAACACTGAGCGTTGCTGTTTTCAGATCATCTGCAAGGGTGCGTGAAACGCCAACCAGGGAGGCAAACAAGGTTAATACAAGCACCCAAAGAAGCATGGATCCTTCATGGTTTCCCCAAACGCCGCCAATTTTATAAAGCAAAGGTTTAAGTGTATGTGAATTATTAACAACAACTTCAACAGAAAAATCAGACCATAAAAAGCAAAACATCAGGCATAAAAAAGCCCCTGTAATTAAAGTAAATTGAAGATACGTGCTGGTTCGTATAAGCGCGCCCGGCAAGCGACCTTTAAAAACAAGCAAGGGAAGACTCGCGCATAACATGGCTAGAATTAACAAGCTAAAACCAAGTTCAGGAATCATGGTGTTGTGCCTTTATGAGGTGTTTTATCGCGCAAGGCATTTGCAACTTCAGGGGGCATGTATCTCTCATCGTGCTTTGCTAAAAGTGTATTTGCAATAAAAATACCGTCAGCTGAAAGGCGTCCGGTTGCTACAATGCCTTGCCCTTCTCGGAAGAGATCAGGCACAATGCCTTTATATTTTACCACCAGGTCAGAGAGATTATCGGTAACCGTAAAAGAAATCGACAGCCCATCATCCAGACGTTTTAATGATCCTGTTTTTACAAGGCCGCCAATTCGTATATCTTTGTTTTCAGGGTGTTTGTGTAGGGCAATTTCAGAAGGGGCATAAAAAAACGTAACCTGCTGGTCAAGAGCGCGTAATGTTAATGCCAACGCACCCCCTAGGGTGATCAGTATAATAACGATGGTCAAAAGCCTGTTATGACGAGCGAGCATGATTTTTTTCACTTTTTACAGCGCGTCGACGTTGCCTAACAGAAAGGCCCCATAAAATCAGGGGTAGAAGATGCGCCACGCAATAAGCACAAAAAATGTAAAAGGAGTGATCGTTCATTTGTTTATCGTGTATCTTGCTTACGAGTTAAAATTTCAGTTTGCACTCGATAGAGTATCAGCGCACCGGTTAGGAAAAAACCTGCAGCTGTCATCAGCAGCAACGGTTCTAACATAGAAGCATCAAGCGCGGGATCCTTCAGTTTTTTAAACGATGATATGCTGGAAGGCTGGTGCAAAGTGTTCCACCATTCAACTGAAAATTTTATAATCGGGATGTTGATAAAGCCAATTATTGCAAGCCAGCTTGCTGCTTGCAGCCCGCGATCTCGGTTCTCAAATGATCGTTCAAGTGCAATAATGCCGATATAAAGAAAAAATAAAATCAAAACGGATGTGAGGCGCGCATCCCACACCCACCATGTTCCCCACATGGGCTGCCCCCATAATGAACCAGTGATAAGGCAGATGGCTGTCATGGTTGCGCCTACAGGTGCAATAGCGCGTAAGGCAAGTCCGGCCAGAATATGGCGCCATACCAAAAACACAACACCGCACACTGAAAGTGTCGTATATAAAAATAGAGCAATCCAGGCAGAGGGTACATGAATATACATGATCCGCACTGTTTCACCTTGTTGATAATCGGGGGGTGAAATAATGAGAGCTTGATAAAGCCCATAAGCCCATAAAATCAGACCACAAAAAGCAAACACGGGGGTACAAATACGTGCGCTTTTTTCAAAACGGGCAGGATTAGCAAAGTAAGTGATCATGATCTTATGCTCCAGCGTAGCAGGATGGCACTAACATAAGGTGCTATAACCACAAAAGCCAGCACAAGCGCGCCTAAAAAAAGAAAGGGACTTTCATACGGTAATCCTGATGCAGCAAGGTGGAGGGTGCCGGCTGCAAAAATTAAAGCAGGTATAAACAAGGGTAAAGCTAAAATAGCGATCAGGGTTCTATTTTCTGCCACGCCGATTGTTAAAGCGCGGATCATGCAACCAATTTCCAACAAATAGAATAAGCATAAAAGTAACACAGCAGGCACAGGCCAGAAGGCTATATTTGGTGATAACCCTAAAGCGATTGCAATAAAAGGTGATAGAATAATCAAAGGCAGACCCGCAAGAATAAGGTGGCTCGTTAAGCAGGCCCATACATAAAGTGTCAGCGATGTTTTTGAAAGAATAACGTTCTCTAAAAAACCTGTTTGAATATCTTGTGCAAAAAGTCTTTCTATTCCAATCAAGCTTGTCAGTGTGCATAAAACAATCAACAAGCCTGGCGCAAGAAAAGCGAGGCTATCCGTTGATGGTCCTAAAGCTAATGGGAACAAAATAGTGACTAAAGTAAAATAGACAGGCATAAAAATAACTTTTATTGTTTCGCGCAAGTCTGCGCGGATATCTTTGATAACAAGGGCAAAAAACTTTTTCATGATGGCGTTACATTTATAATTTGAAAGTTTTTCCATTCTTCAGGGGTGTGTGTCGCAACCAAAACAATTCCCCCTGTTGCGATCTTATTGTTTGCAAGTGTGAACAAAATATTTCTTGCTTCACGATCAAGGGCGTTTGTGGGTTCATCTAAAAGCCATACGGGCCTTTCATCGATAAGCACGGTGTGTAAGTTGAGCCTCTGTTTTTGGCCCACGGATAAAGATGCAATTTTTTTATTTGCCAAAGGGTTGATTTGAAACGGATCAGGATAATTTTTAAGAGGTTGGTGATTGTATAATAGGGCTTGAAGCTGGATGGTTTCATCAGCGGTCAGGGACGGGGTAAAAGGGGGATTAGCTTTTATAAAATGATAAGGCGATACACTATATGTACCGCTTAAGGGGTCAAGCAGGTCTGCAAAAGTGCGCAAGATTGTTGTTTTCCCACATCCATTAGGGCCTGTCAGGCAAGCGCCATCGCCCCCTTTAAGGGTTAAACACAGGTCTTTTATTAAGGGTTGACCGTTGCGTCCGCAGCTTAAATGATTGGCAATTAGAAAAGCATCTTTATTCATCTTGGCGGGGATCATACTGAATTTTGGCTAAAACAAAACCGTCGGACCCCTAAAACAAAACCGCCGGGCTATGTGAGTCCGGCGGTTTTTGGAATTCATTCCGTGGCGTTGGCTCACGGATCGGAGGAAAAAACGAGGAATTCCTATGTTCTATTTTCAATAGTGCCTGAAGAATTGGGCAAAATTATGGACGGAAATTGCCTTATTTCCGCCTAAATTTGCGGATAAAAATTTTTCTTTATTATCAATATGTTAAATAAAAAAGGTTCTTTTGTTACCCGTTTTCAAGCTTTTGAATCTGGCATTAAGCGTTTACTATACCGACCAATTGTTCAATTCGACCTTTTTAAGGATATATTTTTATGACACGCACCGGCACAGACAGCCTCGGCACCCGTAAATCACTCACTATTGACGGTAAAAGCTATGATTATTTTTCGCTAAAAGCAGCAGCGGAAAAAGTAGGAGATTTTTCTCGTTTGCCTTATTCATTAAAAGTGCTGCTTGAAAACTTACTGCGTTTTGAAAACGGATCAACAGTAAAGGTTGAAGATATTAAGGCGCTTAAAGCGTGGGTGGATAACAAAGGCAAAACAGAACATGAAATTGCGTATCGTCCGGCGCGTGTTTTGATGCAAGATTTTACAGGCGTTCCAGCCGTTGTTGATTTAGCGGCTATGCGTGAAGCAATGCGTGCTTTGGGCGGCGATCCAGAAAAAATTAATCCATTGGCGGCCGTTGATCTTGTGATTGACCATTCTGTGATGGTTGATGAATTTGGAACACCGCAAGCGTTCCAGCATAATGTTGAAAAAGAATTTGAACGCAATGGCGAACGTTATGCCTTTTTGCGTTGGGGCCAGCAGGCTTTTAAAAATTTTCGTGTTGTACCACCTGGCACAGGTATCTGCCATCAGGTTAATCTGGAATATCTGGGTCAGGCCGTGTGGGTTGAAGAAGATGAAGGCCATAAAGGTAAAATGGTGGCTTACCCTGATACACTTGTTGGTACGGATTCCCACACAACCATGATTAATGGTTTGGGTGTCCTTGGTTGGGGTGTTGGCGGTATTGAAGCGGAAGCGGCAATGCTGGGGCAGCCAACATCCATGCTTATTCCAGAAGTGATCGGTTTTAAAATTACCGGTAAAATGAAAGAAGGCACAACAGCAACTGATCTTGTCCTGATGGTCACACAGATGCTGCGCAAAAAAGGTGTGGTCAATAAATTTGTTGAGTTTTTTGGCCCCGGGCTTGAAAATCTCTCGCTCGCTGATCGTGCGACAATTGCGAACATGGCGCCTGAATATGGCGCGACATGTGGTTTTTTCCCGATTGATGCAGAAACAATACGTTATCTGAATTTTACAGGTCGTAACCCTGAGCGCGTGAAGCTGGTTGAAGCCTATGCCCGCGAACAAGGCATGTGGCGTGATGCGTCATCCCCGGATCCGGTTTTTACAGACACAATGGAACTTGATCTTTCACAAGTCGAAGCATCTTTGGCAGGCCCCAAACGCCCGCAGGATCGTGTAACACTTTCAAAAGCACCACAATCTTTTGCTGATTTCCAAACAGAACTTAAGCGCGCAGATTCTGCCGTACAGGTTGACGGGGCAGATTATGCTTTAAAAGATGGTGCGGTTGTGATTGCTGCAATCACGTCTTGCACCAACACATCAAATCCTTCTGTTATGGTTGGGGCTGGGTTGCTTGCACGAAATGCGCTTGCAAAAGGCTTGAAAGTGAAGCCATGGGTTAAAACATCGCTCGCCCCCGGATCACAGGTTGTGACAGATTATCTTTTGCGTGCAGACTTGCAAAAAGATCTTGATGCCCTTGGCTTCAATCTTGTTGGATATGGATGCA
>CAZYMI010000032.1:0-7738 GCA_964648505.1 uncultured Pseudobdellovibrionaceae bacterium | reverse complement strand
GGTTCGCGCCCAAACTGACAGTCCTTTTATTCGTGTCGATAATTTTAGTGACGTGCGCGCGCAATACCAAAAGCGCCTGCTGGACCACATTATTGAGATGCGTAACAAAGTTCAAAATCTTGGCTTTACTTTTTCTTGTCTGCGCACAAATACGCCAGCGTCAAAACTTTTTGAAGCGATGACAAAGCCTGTTGAGGCGCTCCCATGAATCTTCTGTCGTTTTTAAGTGCACCTGTTCTTTGGGGGCTGCTGGCACTGCCGATTTTATGGGTTATTTTAAGAACATTGCCGCCACCGCCTCGACCTATCATTCTTCCGACTGCGCATTTTTTGCAAGATCTGATTTCGCCCCCATCGATTACACTTACAATACCATGGTGGCTACGTATGATCCGTATTATGCTTGCTGCTTGCATTGTTTTTTTTCTGGCCCATCCTTTTATACAGCCTGAAAATAAAGCGGTTACAGTAACGGACTCTCTGATTTTAGTGATTGAAAACAATTGGGCGAGTGCAAAAAACTGGCCTGAAATGATACAAACAGCTCAAAGGCTTATTGATCAGGCCGCTTCTGAGAATAAAATTGTCACCCTAATTACAACTGCAGCACTTGAGCCGGACTCTCCGCCTCTGCTCTTTAGTGCAAACTCAGCCAAAAGTGCATCCGAACAGCTCAAAACAATTAAACCTGTGCCCTGGCCTTCTGCTCTTTCTTTTGTTGAGAAGGCTCTCTCAAATATTCAAAATGGCCAACTGGTATGGATTGGCACCGGTATCGATGAAGGCGGCCTTAATCAAACGCTTAGAGTATTTAAAGGTGAAAAGTTTTATTTTGGCCCCGACCTAGACCATTTACCTGTGCTTTTGAAATCGGCTGATCGTGACGATTACTTATCTTTACGCGCCACAATTGCAGCCCCACAAAGCCAGATAAAATTTATAAATGCACGCTTGCATGATGAAAAAGGAGCAGTTTTACAAAACGTAATAAGCCAGATTGCAAAAGGTGAAACATCTGCTGATATAAAATTTAACCTTGAAGAAAGCACCCAAGCCCGCCCAAGCTATATAACATTAAGCACAGAGGCAACAGCCGCCTCTACTGTCTTGTTACCCACACGTTCACCAAAAAGAAACGTTGTTTTAATTGGTGATGATACCGGTCCAAGCGCCAATACTTATCTTGATGACGTTTTTTATTTAAAACACGCCCTTGAAAAAATTTCGACTTTAAAAATACTGCCGCTTGAAAATATTGATCTTGAACATCAAGATATTATTGTTGCGCCTGACCTTCCCATCAGTAAGCCTGACCTATTTCCTCAGCTGCAAAAATGGCTTGAAGCGGGTGGCATATTACTCAGATTTTCAGGCCCAAAGCTTTCAAATGCACCAAATGATCCTTTTTTGCCTGTGCCACTGGCGCAAGGATCGCGTTCTTTAAATAGCTCTTTTGCCCTTGAAAAACCTTTGTCATTACGGCCCCTTGCACAAACATCTCCTCTGGCAGGGGTGCCTGCATTAGAAACCATCGTCGTTAAAGAACAGGTTCTGGCGCAATCTTTACCAGAAAATGATCCGCTTATCTGGGCCACATTATCTGATGGCACCCCCTTCATCACAGCCAGAAAAGTTAAAAATGGACTTATTATACTTGTGCACAGCTCTGCCGGACCAAGCTGGTGCAATCTCTCTCTCAGTGGATCTTTTATACCCTTTTTAAAAACCGTTCTCGATCTTTCGCCTACAAAATTAACAGCGCATAATAGCGCACAGATGCTTGAATTTATAAAAGGCGTTGATGCAAATGGGCTTTTCTACAAACCTACATCTATAAGGGCAGATATTTCAAAAGATACCCTTATGAATTCAGCACCTTCCGCACAAACGCCGCCAGGGCTTTATGGCGGTTCAGGCAAAGCCATACCCTATAATCTTGCCGAGCATATACCTGTCACTACAATTGCTTCTTTATCGCCACCTGTAACAAGCCTTTTGTTTAACACGCAACCTAGCGTTCAAGATTTGCGTCCAGCCTTAATACTGTTTGCGCTTCTTCTTTGTCTGCTTGATATGCTTTTAACTACCGCTTTGAAATACAGAAAAATTTCTCTGCTCTGTTTTTTGATTTTGGCAATTGTTCCAACAAACGTCTATGCCTATGATGGAAAACTATCTCTGGCTTTTATCCAAAGCGGTAATGCGCTCGTGGATACACAAACACAAATCGGACTAACTGCTTTAGCCAACATTCTTGCACAACGCACTGCAATAACCACAGACACGGTTATTGCCTTGAACCCCGAAAAACTTGATAGTCTTGCGCTATACCCTCTTGTTTACTGGCCAATATCACCTGAAACACCCACCTTATCACCCGCCTCCATTTCCCATGTGCAGAACTTTCTGGATCGAGGAGGCACAATATTATTTGATACACGCGATCAGTATTTCCAGCAAAGCGCAGAAAATACAACCTACTCAAGAAACGCGAAGATTTTAAAAGATCTTTTACAACCCCTTGTTTTTGCTCCTGTCCTGCCTATCCCAAAAGATCATGTGCTTCATCGTACATTCTACCTTCTTGATGAATTCCCAGGCACTTACAAATCAGGAACGTTGTTTTTAGCCCTTGATGGAACGCAAGATCGTGATGGTGTGTCTTCTGTTATTATAGGCAGTAATGACTATGGAGCAGGATGGGCAACACTGAACGATGGCGTTAATACCTATGACGAAGAACTTGCAGCACGTACAGGAATAAACATTATCTTATATGCACTGACTGGCAACTATAAAACAGATCAAATTCACCTTCAAAAATTACTGGACCGCATGACCCCTTTTAACTCGGGCAATCCTTTATGATCGCCTCTTCATCTTATAGTTTTGACCCGCTTTTATCGCCCGTGTTACTCACTGGTTTTTTAGTTTTTAGCTTTTGTTTTGCTTTTTACTTTTATAAAAAGCCTGGGTGGCCAAGATTGCTGGCGTATGGCTTTCTCACCTTATGCGTATTAAACCCTGTACGGCTTGATGCTGTAACAAAACCTATTAGCGATGTTGTTTTACTTGCTTTTGACCGCTCAGCTTCGCAGTCTGTATTGCCGCGCCCCGAACAAATCTCACAAGCTCAGCAGACAATACTTCAATCACTTGAAAATAAATCCGCCTTTGATGTCCGGGTTGTTTCAATAGACGGAGAAGAAGACACGCGCATTTTTGAAAAACTGGAAAACGCTTTCTCTGATGTGCCTAAAAACCGTCGTGCAGGTATCATTCTTGTCACAGACGGACAAATTCATGATGTACCAAAAACACTTTCTCCATCTCAGTTTGGTCCTCTTCATGTTTTATTAACTGGCAGAAAAAATGAAAAAGACCGACGCCTGACACCTCTTGCAACGCCTGCTTTTGGCATTGTAGGAAAAACCGCTATTATTAAACTGCGTCTGGATGATCCTGATTTGCCTGAAAACACATCCATTCCTATGACCGTGAATGACGGTTCGGGTGAGCCCTACCTTGTCCGAATTTCACCAAAAAAAGATGTAAATATTACAACATCTATTAATCATCCGGGTGAAAATATTATTACTTTTTCGATCCCTGTTTCTGATCATGAAATAAGTACAGCGAATAATACGCTTGCGATTAGTATAAAAGGTGTTCGGGATCGGCTTAAAGTTCTACTTGTTTCAGGTGAGCCACATGCCGGTGGGCGCCTGTGGCGCGATATGCTGCGAGCAGATCCCGCAATCGATCTTGTTCACTTTACAATCTTGCGCAATCCAGATTCAATTGATTTAACACCAAGGCATGAACTTTCACTTATTCCTTTCCCGTTTCAGGAGCTTTTTGAAGAAAAACTGACTGATTTCGATTTAATTATTTTTGATCGCTATCGTAAAAACGATATTATGCCCGATCTTTATTACAAAAATATTGTTGATTACGTTAAAAATGGCGGTGCTTTTCTTGAAGTAAGCGGCCCTTCTTATGCAGGGCCTGAAAGTATTTTTTCAACTCCTCTTGAAGAAATTTTACCAGGCGCACCAACACATATTTTTTTAAATGGCTCTTTTAAGCCGACCATAACTGATAAAGGTATGAAACATCCTGTTCTTCTTCCCTTTGCAGGACATGATAAAAACTGGGGACCATGGCTGAATGTTAACAAACTGAATAATATTAAAGGTGATATTCTTTTACAGGCTGGTGAAGGCGGGCCCCCGCTTCTTATTTTAAATAAGGTTGACAAGGGGCGCATCGCACAGCTTGCTTCAGATGAGGTATGGCTTTGGTCACGCGGATACAAAGGCGGTGGCCCTGCTATCGATCTTTTTCGCCGCGTGGCGCATTGGCTTATGAAAGAACCATCGCTTGAAGAACAATTTCTTTCGCTTTCTCTTCAGGGGAAGACATTAGTAATCACGCAGGAAAACGCACACAACCCGACGCCGCCTTTAAATTTAACCTATCCTGATGGTCGCATTGAAAACCTTGGCCTTATTAAAGGGGCAATAAACCGCCCCGTTTCAGAGCCAGGGATTTACACCCTGAGTGACGGTGTTCATACATCATCTGTCATTGTGGGGATGTCTGACTCCCTTGAATATCGCAACCTGTTAAGCACGCCGGACATACTTGCGCCCTTCGTTCTCGCATCAAGAGGAACAGTGCGCAGACTTGATGGCAACGCTATACCTGACATACGCGCTGCATCTGGAAGAAATGCAACATATGGTGGCGATAACTGGATAGGCCTTAAAGCTTCAAATTCAACACAAACAATTGAAAGTCGCCAGACACCTGTTGTGCCCGCGCTGGTATGGCTGTTTATTTTAATACCACTCTTTGGCTGGATGTGGTGGCATGAGGCCGGAAAAAAAATTAAATCGGCATCCTGAGAATCTCTTGATAGGCAGAAATCAGCCTGTCTCTGATTGCGACAACAGTTTGCAAGGATGATTCGGCAGCGGTTACAGCTTGCACAACATCGGTAATGTCAGCTTTGCCAAGTACAGCACGCGCAGAAGTCTGCTCGCTTGTTTTTAAAGCCTGAATAGTATCTTGAACACCTGATTTGACGAGATCTGCAAAAGAAAACCCATCTGCGCCAGCCGCGCTTGCCCCGCTGGCTGCTTTTGCCGTGGTTGCATATAATTTCGCCGCTGAAGATGGGTCTGTGATTTTATCAATAGCCATGTCTTATCTTACCCCTTATGAGCGTAATAAATCAATTGTTCGTTGAAGCATGGATCTTGATGTTTCAATCATACCCAGATTTGCTTCATAACTGCGCTGGGCCTCGCGCATATCGGCAGCCTCAATCAACGAGTTTACATTCGGATATTTAACATACCCATTTGCATCTGCAGCCGGATGACCTGGCATGTAACGGGTTATAAAGTCTGCATCTGAAGGCTTTATTTTATCAACTTTTACAATGTTAATGCCGTTTGCGCGGTCCATTTCGTTGGTAAAAGTAATAACCTTACGCCGATAAGGGTCACCGCCTGGTGCCGTTGCTGTTGTGTCCGCATTGGCTATGTTCTCAGTTATAACCCGCGTGCGCAAACTTTGCGCCCGCATGCCACTTGCTGAAATTGTCATCGCTGAAAAAAGATTGCCTTCCATGTTCATTTCCTAAGTTAAAATAAATTACCCTAATCGACCAAGTGCTGTTCGCAGCATTCCAACATTTCGTTGAAACAAATTAAGCATCAGGTTATAATCCATCGCATTCTGGTTGGATTTAATAATCTGCTCTTCAATTACAACCGCGTTACCTCCGGGTGCTACCTCAAAAACTCTTTTTTGCTTCATTGCTTTTGGATCAGCCATGCCGCCCCCTGGGGTTAAATGCCCTGAGGATGTTGTGGCAAGCTTTACGTCGGACACACCGCTGACATTCTTTAATATGGAACTGAAGTCCACTTCTTTCATATCTTGCGGTTTGTAATTTGGCGTATCAGAATTTGCGATATTCTTTGCCAAAACCGCCTGTCTTTGGTTTAAATAGGAAACTTTTTCCCCAAGAGCTTGAAATAGATTAATTGAATTAATGGTCATGAATGCCTTCCCGTGCAATGATAGACCTGAACCTAAGGTCTTATTTGCAGGAGCTGTGCCAATGGTTGATATAAAAGATGACGGGGGTGCGTGGGATAGCTCCGATCCGCTAAATCCTTCAAATTACAAGAAAAAACCTAAAAAGCAGGTCGCAGTCGCCTTAACCGGCACCGATAAAGGCGATGCGCTTCCGACAATCTCTGCTGCCGGACGGGGAGAAATTGCCGAGAAGATTCTGGCTTTGGCCTTTGAACATAATATCAAGGTGCGCGAGGATAGTGCCCTTGCAGAGATGCTTGTCACAATCGAGCTTGATAGCCCTATTCCTTCTGAGGCTTTCATTGCGGTTGCCGAAATACTAACCTATATCTACCGGGCAAATGGCCAGCCCAATCCGTTTAATGCCGTCTTTAAGGACCAAGCATCATGACCGTTATGACGGCAGAGTATTTTAACACAAGCCTGCAACGCCTGATCGATCAGTGCGAACAGGCCAGCTACTTGCTTGAGCAAAGCGGTTCAATCCCTGATTTGACAGGCATGGACGCTGATGTTGATAAATTATGTTCCGCTATTCAAGGATCTGACCCGGCTATCGCACGGGCGACCGAAACAAAAATGGCCCGTCTTATTACAAGCCTCGAAAAACTTTCTTTCAGCATAAGCAACTATAAAAACCGATTTACCAACGGGACTTAGATAAAAATGGACCTTACCGATTATTTACGCTTTGCAGGGGCGCTTGCCGTTGTTTTGGCGCTTATGGGTTTGCTTGCCTTTGCACTTAAGAAATTAGGTCTTTCGGGTGCAACCAGCATGTTAGGCGCACCAAAACGCCTTAAAGTAATTGAAGTTTTGCCTTTAGACCCCCGCCGTAAAGCCGTTTTGATCCAGCGCGATGATAAGCAGCACCTTGTCATTCTGGGGCCAACAGGCGAAACTATTGTAGAAACAGGAATCGCCATAAGCCATGATGCCAATAAAACTTCTTAAATTTATTATCCCTGCATTTTTATATGCCGCTTGCTTGCTTGCGCCTGATTTTGCTTATGCACAAAATATCTCTCTTAATCTGGGTGGCACACAAGAAGGTGGCGGCACAGTTGCGGGTACGGTTGTTCAGCTGATTGCTTTTATAACAGTCATCTCTCTTGCGCCATCAATTTTAATGATGATGACATCCTTCACACGGATCATCGTGGTGTTATCAATGCTGAGAACTGCAATTGGTATTCAGCAGACCCCGCCAAATTCGGTGATGATATCACTCGCTATGTTTTTAACTTTTTTTATTATGGCCCCTGTTCTCACGGTGTCTTACGAACAAGGTATAAAACCCTTGATTGCTCAGGAAATTGATGAGGTCACTGCCTTTGAGAAAACCGTTACCCCTTTCAAACGTTTTATGCTCTCTCATGCCCGCCCTCAGGACTTACAGCTTTTTATGGATATGAGTAAAACGCAAGCACCCGAAGATGTAATGGAAACCCCCCTTCAAATCGTTATTCCCGCTTTCATGATCTCAGAATTAAGACGTGCCTTCGAAATAGGATTTATGTTGTTTTTACCTTTTTTGATTATTGATATGGTCACCGCATCAATTCTGATGGCAATGGGGATGATGATGCTTCCGCCGGTGATGGTGTCGCTTCCGTTCAAGTTG
>CAZYMI010000031.1:0-8757 GCA_964648505.1 uncultured Pseudobdellovibrionaceae bacterium | reverse complement strand
CTTTAAAATTATCTTTTTTGTGATGGTGGATGGCTGGTATTTAATTGTTGGTTCACTTGTCAGAAGCTTTGAATCTGTACCCTTACTGCCCGGATGATTGTTCTGAGGGTTTTTCATCAGCCTTAGGGGTGAGACTGTCTGCAGACTTCTCGTCAGTTTTCTCAACGGATTTTTCGACTGGATTTTCAGCGGGCTTGGCTTTTTCAACTGGCTTTGCACGATAAGCCGCCAAAAAATCCTTAAATAAATCTACTTCAGCAATAATACCGTTAAGCGTATCGCGATCCGCCAGAAGTGTAGCCTGACGTGGCCTTGTTACAACTTCAAACGTATCATTATATGGTGTTTGCTTCATCAAATCGCCATATTTCTCACGAACGCCGGCAAGGCCCGATCTGTCGCCGGCTAGATTCATCGCAACAGCCCAATTTAAAATCAACGATGCCTGATCATCAGTTGGCGGGCGCGTAGGCGTTATATCTTCTTGAAAAACGATATCTGCAAGCGCTGCCGATGCTTCAGTCCATCGCCCTGTCTGCCATGCAATATCAGCCTTTAATGACAGTACATCAAAATCTTGTGGCAGATCATTAAGTGCCTCAAACGCCTGTTCCGGTTCCTTAAGCTGGCTGAGCGCTTTTGCACGCAATAAAGCAATGTCCCGGCTACGCGATGCAAGCGCTTCAGCATTTCCTGCTAAAAGATCATTTGCTTTTTGTAAGGCGGTAATCGCCTCTTTTGGTTTTTGATCTAGCAAAAATAAAGACGCCAAGCGCAGCGTAGCATCAGCCGCTTTTATTCCTGTCAATCGATGGTCAATTTGATACTGCAAAATAGTTGCAGCACGCGGAACAAGATCAACTGCAACAAGCCTATCAATCAAAGCATCTGTTACCTTGTCGCCTTCTTCCCCAAGAGGAAGCAATTCAGGAAATTCTTCATGGATTGTAACAGCATCCATAGGACTGATTTTTTTTATAACCTCTCCTAAAAATAATTTTTTAAAAGCGTCCGACATAATCGTTGTAATACGACCTGTATTTTCAGAACCCGGCATAAGGCTAGCTGCCGTTCTAAGCACGCCCAAGCCCTTAAGAGTTTCCCCCTTATCCAGATACATTTCACCAAGTTTCTGGCTAATTGAAGCTTCAAGTTCATCGCCGCGCCAAGAAAATCTAAGTCCTTCAAGCTTATCAATCGCATCTTCAGGCTTAATTTCATCTTCTGCTATCAGCAAGGATGCAAGCGCCATACCGCCCCGGGCCCTGAAATAATTATCCTTACTTTTCGTAAGTTCAGCCCATAATTCTTTGGCTTTTTCCTTCTCGCCTTTCTGGCGAAAAAATTCCCCTTCCAAATATTTTAAATGTTCTTTATCTGGCGCTAATAATTCTTTTTCATTCTTGCGTAAAATTGTAAGCGCTTTTTCAGCCCGGCCCAAATCCCCTGCCCTTAAAGAAATTTCGGCCATTGCCAATATAACAGGATCACGAAGATGTTTTGGGTACTGCGATGGTAAATCAAAATTAGCTGGCAGCTTCTCTGCTGCTTGCTTCCAATCTTGCAGATTAGAAAGCACAAAGGCTCTCCAGCTATTAATTTCAGAAAACCCATCTAGTTTGGGATTGGAAAAATCTTTAAAAGCATCATCATACTGCCCTGAAATGGCATGAGATGCACCACGAATCGCTAAAAATTCTGGATTTCCTGACAAAACCGGCAGTTTCTCGAGCGCGAGATCTAAAAATCCAATCGCTTCATTTCCTTTGCCATTTGATAAATTAAGTTTTGCCAATGTTAAATAATCCTGAACACGATCATCATCATTGCGCTTGGCCGCACCATTTAAAAGAATTTGAGCGTTAGTTTTAAGCGCATCAGGGCCGCCCATTTCCCATCGATCAAACCGAAAAATTCTTGTTTCATCGGATGTTATAGCTGGTTTTTCTGTTGTTATAGAAGGGGGCGGTTCTGTCAAAGGCTGCGCTGCGGGTGTTGATATAATTGTTTTTCTCAATGCGGTGTCATATTTTTGAGATTCTTGCTGCGTTGAGATCGCAAGGCCAGAGGGTCGCGCAACTGTGACAACGCCGTTTTTTACTTCAACATTTAAATCATCCACTTTTGATGCAATCGCAAGGCCCGCTGCACTTGGTAACACATCAAATTCAGGAAAGCTTTGAAAAACAACGCCAGCTTCATCAGACGTTGTAACCGGAACAATAAAAATTTTCTGACCGCGCTTCGTGTCAACAGTATCGATGACGCGCTTTGCAGATGGAATCTTAAACGCAATCGCCGCTTTTCCGTCAGGTGCCATTATGCGCTCAGGACGAACAGTTTTCTGTGATGAATCAGCGCTGCTGGAAAAAATAATTTTCCAGTTAAGTCCGCCACCTTGCGCTCTTGCGTTCAACGAACTTGACACAGGATAAGAAAAGCCACTGGCCTGTAGCAGTGGAACCCGTTCAGGCTTAAGGGGCGCCCCATCAGAATTCACAAGCGCGGGGGGAAGCGCAAAATCAGGCTGATCGAGCACCAACAAAAATCGATCATCCCGACCATAGCCTGCTAAGGGGATTTGTTCTGTCACCGAAAATTGCAATATGCTTGGTTCAGGCTTTTTTTCTAAAACAGGGATAATCTTTTCAGAAATAACGGGTATGACAGGGACAGGGTCAACTTGCTTAACCGCCTCAGTTTTTTTTACTTCTTCTGCGCTTATTTTTTGTTCTTCGTTTTTTGTAGGCTCTGAATCTTTTTTATTTTCAGCTTTAAAATCCGGATCTTGCGGAATATCAATGATTAACCTGTTGCCAACAGAAAAAGCGCGCACCGCTCCGGGTTTTGTCAGTGAAAGCCAAAGCCGCGTTGGCTTTCCAGGGTCTGAAACAATACGAATGTCGCTCAAGCCATTTAGTTTTTTCAATTGTGATAAATCTGGGCTGATACTTTCTTGAAAAATAATTTCAGAAACTTTATCGTCAATAATTCTTTGTGAAAACTGAGGAGGGCTTTCCCATTCCATGACAAGGCGCGTTGATCCCTCGCGGTCATTCGCCCTGATAGTCGGGTTTGCCGCATAAGCCGCAGGCGCATAGACCATGGGGAAAAAGGCAGTCGCTGTGGTAGCCAGTAAAAGTGGGATTATATTTCTGTGCATAGCAATGCAAGTTTGCCAGATCATCCGGGCCGTCACAAGATCGCCTTTACTGACCCAAGCGTGGCAGCACCTTGCCATCGTCTGAAAGGATCAAAATATCAACCCGTCTGGCATATTTAAGACGTTCCGATTCGGGAATTGTGCCGGGTAATTCTTCATATCGGCCGCTTGAAGCCCCGCGAATGACGATTGGTAATTGGTACCCCGCTTTTTGTAAAGCAGCGCTGACTGCTTGCGCCCGTACCAAAGAAAGCGCCCAATTTGATTTGGAAATGCCTGATACTTTAAAAGCACGAGGATCGGTGTGGCCGATCACTTCGATACGATTACGAAGCCCATGGAGCAAAATGCCCAAAGATTTTAAGGCTGCCTGCCCCCCTGTTGTAATCTGATTTTTGCCCGGTGCAAACAAAAGATCTTGCGGTAAGCTTAAAATTAAGTTGTTGTTCTGTTTAAATATTTGCACCCGCGACAAAGCGGGCGTGGTTTTTATCTGTGTGCTTATCAGTGAATTAATGTAATCGAGATCAAGACCGTTACGCAACGTAACCTTCTTGATCTCGATTACATCGAGCGTACCAGCATTGCGCAACGCGCCCTCTGTCATTCCCATTTCGCCACGAAGGCCGCTGATAAAATCACGCGTGTTATGATCCTGCGGATCTGACATTGCAAAGGTCATAACAAAAAATGTTAATATAAGGGCCATAATATCTGTAAAAGAAACAATCCAGATAGATGATGATGATGCAGGCTCTGTATCATCTGAAAATCTTCGCCCATATAATTGAGGTTTAAAATAGGTGATGTCTTTGCTCACGGCTGATCCAGCTCTAATCTAGGCGAAAAAGGTTGATAAGGTAAAAAAACAAGATCAAGCGTATCAACAGGGCCGACAGAAATATATGCAATAGAAAAACGCTGCTTAGGGACGCCCGCTCTTTCTAAAAGAATCGCTATTTTTTCAAGAAAAGCCATGTCTGTGTCTGTACCAGAAGAACCGTTTAAAACGATATCAAGATGGAGAATATTTACCCCCTTATCTGATTGAAGCAAAGCGGCCAGAATAGGCAGCAAAGAACCTTCTGATCTATCGGTGGTTGATGCAGCACTCAGTTTTTCTTGTTTTAAATTAACAACACTATTTTCAAGGTCTGACCTTAAAACACGAGCGCGCAACGATCCTGCCGAAACCGATTGTTTCATATCAACGGAAGGTATCTGCGCGCGCAACAAAGCCATAATTTGCGTTATTGTATCCCCCGCGCCATTGGCAGACAACGCATCGCTACTATCACTTGGCTTTTCATTTATTCTCGAAATATGAACGCCAAATGCATCACGCAGACTTTGCAAAATAGGGTCGATGCGTTTGTTTTCAAAGCTGGTAATCGAATTCAGAACAATAAAAAAAGCAAGCAACATGACAAACAAAGACAGCCCCAGCATTTTAGAAATAACTGACGATTCATCCTGTAGACTTTGCTTGCGACGACGAAAAAAAACCACTCTGTCCATTGTGTTATTTTAACACTTTTCTGGCGGCTTTTCTATAAGGCTAGAATAATATCAATCAAATGAAGCGAGCAGCTTATCTATATCTTCTTGCGAAATAGCATTGGCGGGCAGTTGAGGGCCATTTAAAAGTGCTGCGCGGGCTGGCTCTGGCCGCTCCATACCTGGCATTTTATCGCCGATTACTTTTAAAAGCATACCTACTTTCTCGTCTATCTGCTTTAAGGACGACACGACTTTCTTGATCCGTTGTCCGGTAATGTCCTGAAAAGAACAGGCTTCATAAATACGAATAATTTCATTTTGCACTTTCTCATCAGCACTTATTTTTTCAATATTTTCGCAAGCATTCATAATTGTCATGGTTGCTTCTGCTGTTGAACTGACCACGGCATCCAGTTCATCCGTTGATGTTTTAATATGCTGAGCTTTAATATCGTGCGCGCCTGATGCGCTAATTTCCGAACGCGCTTCTTCAATAATCTTTTGCAAATCTTTCAGCTCATGAAAAAGTTGTTCCCGTGTTAAGCCTTCTGAAACCTCTACTTTTTCGATTACTGAATTAATGATTTGAATAACAGTATCGCGTTCAAATGTTTTTATACTCAACGTCATCCCCTATATTACCTTAAAAGTCGCCAATAACACTGACTAGTTTCTGCTTCAACGTTTCAGCATTAAAAGGCTTCACGATATAATTTGAAACACCTGCCTGTTTTGCCGCAATAACGTTTTCTGTTTTACTTTCAGCGGTCACCATAATGAAAGGAACTTGAGTATTATCGTTGGCACCCGCACGCACCTTCTTCAACAGATCCAGTCCTGTCATCGGCTCCATATTCCAATCAGAGATAACAAGATTATATTTTTTCTTGCCGCATAAATCGAGCGCTGCGGTTCCGTCCCCCGCTTCATCCATATTTGAGAAACCCAGTTGGCGTAAAAGATTGATAATAATTTTACGCATCGTTGGAAAATCATCGACAACAAGAATCTGAAAGCTTGCTTTATCAATTGCCACGGGCATCTCCTACATAAAATAATCAGTTAGGCTTGGGCTAAATAGCCCCTGAAATTAGATGGTGTCAGATAAACTTTAATCAAATGATAACATTAGTGCGTCCACACGTCATCATGGTGATGTAATTAGCTAAAATATGTCTATTGAGTAGGAAGACTAGGTAGCTTCTTTTGCTCAGCAAGCATAATGGTGATGGCCCGCGCCCTTTCAGCATCCATTGCCGCTATAATAGGGGATGATTTGCGTTCAGACATACGGCCAATCACATCGATAAGAATGTCCAAATCCAGCGTATTAAAAATACGTGCAGCATCGGATGGCTTCATACCCTCGTATATCTTGACCAGGCTTTGAATTCTGGCTGTTTCCTCTTCATTTTGTTTATTCAGCAAGCCTTCAATTTGCTTGCGCAGTGCTGTCAGTTCCTGAAATTTCTGGTCCAGCTCCTGCTCTGCTGCTTTGATAAGGGCCTCGCGACGCATTACATCCTTATCGCGTGTGTCAAGTTCCTTACGTCGCTTGGCAAGGTCTTCAAAAAGTTCAGCGCGAACATCAGAGTTTTCAAAATCTTCGTCGCCGGCATCTTTCCATTTACTGTCTTTGACGGGGCTAAGGGTGTCTTTAATGGCCGCTTTAGGTTCTTCCTTAGGCTCGGCTGCTGAAAGGGCTTCAGCCGCTTGAACAGACTTTACTTTTTCTCCAAGTTCCTTTGCCTGTGCAATTGTTCCCGCTGCCGCTGTCAGGGGCTTTGAATCTTCAGCAAAAGCCGCGCCAGACATTTCTTTTACGCCCGTCATAACTTCACCAAACCGAACAGTGAAAGATAACGTGGCCACAAGCACTAGCAACGGCAAAAGTCTCACATGACGCAATAGTTCATTTTTATTCACACTTAACTCCGCTTTTTATTTTGCTTATTGAGTGCGGCATAAAGATCTCGTTCCGCTTTTGAAAGAAACTGATCTTCCAGTATGTCTTCACCAATATCGGTATCTTCTTCACGCTCAATATCCGGATCACGAATCATAAAACCTCTGATATTTTCTGTCTCTGGTACTGATGCGGCTTTAGTTGCTTGTATTTTTCCTACATTTGTTAAACGCATATCATCAAGTTCTTCTGCAACTGCCCGCGTGCGACCCGCTAGTTTTTCTAGCCTTTCAGCCAGCGCGTCTCCTGCATCATGAATAAGCTGCAATTCATCTGAGAGGCTTCGTCCACGATCGATGACTTTTTGCAGATTTGTCCCCTCTTCAGACGCAACCGCCCGCATACCCTGAATAGCATTTTCCGCTGCGTTAACTGATTTTGATATATTATTGAGAATGTTTTCAAAATCTTTTCGCCCTTTGCGAAAAACATCAAGTTGCACAGATAACCTTGCAGCAAAGAAAACTGTTGCGGCCAGAAGGACCAGAATAAGAATATTGAGTATGAGTTCAAATCCCATATTTAACGCCGTTCTTTTTCAGCCGGAGGAATATAGCTTTCTATCCTGACGGCAATATTACCCTGCTTTTGTCCTACAGGCCCTGAATATATAGGCACATCGCCGCATCTAAGTTCCAGATCATCATCCGGCCTTGTGTTAAGCATAACCCTTGTGCCAATACGCCACTCTAAAAGCTCTTGAAGCGGTACGGTAATTTCACCTAAAACGGCTTGGAGCTGAATATCTGTTTCATAAAGTTCTTGGGTCAGGTGATTTTCCCAAATTGAATCGCGGCCAAATTTTTCACCCATGAACATTTGAAGCAGTAACTCACGAATAGGTTCTAATGTTGCATATGGGATCACAATTTCCATGCGCCCGCCGCGATCCCCCATATCAATCCGCATGCGCACCAGAACGCAGGCATTATTACCCTGCGTGATTGTTGCAAAACGAGGATTTGTCTCAACACGCTCCAAATTAAAGCTAACCGGTGCAAGCGGATCAAACGCTGAAGACATGTCTGAAAGCGTTACAGCGACCATGCGCTCAACAAGCTTGGTTTCAATAGTTGTATAAGGCCTGCCTTCAACACGAATAGCGGGCGTTCCCTTTCGTCCACCAAGCAGTACATCAACAATAGAATAAATCAGCGCGCTATCAATAACCATCAAGCCGCTATTATCCCATTCTTCTGCTTTAAAGACTGAAATCATGGCTGGTAGAGGGACCGAATTCATATAGTCCGTAAAACGCACAGTTGATATCTGATCCAAGGATACATCTACGTTATCTGATGTCAGATTACGCAAGGTTGTCGACATCAGACGAACCAGCCGATCAAAAACAATATCAAGCATCGGTAAGCGTTCGTAGTTTACCAAGGCAGAATTAATAAGAGCCATCACGCCTGTTGTATGCCCACCACCTACCTGATCATCAAAACCCAAAAGGGAGTCAATTTCATCCTGGTTTAAAATGCGGGTTTCTGTATCAGGGCCAAAAGGATCGGCTGCTGCATTTTCTGCAGCCTCGGCATCACCACCGCCCGCAGGGGGGTCTGCTGCCATGGATTCCCATTGCTGCATCATTGCCCGTTCTTCTTCGGACATCTGGGTCGTTTCTGTTGTTGGTGTCGCTGTGTCGCTCATATATTACCAGAAATGCAAAGACTGTGCCTTTTGCCTTATTGTATCAGGATTTCCTGAAACAAGACATCTTTGACCTCGATGGGGGCGGCGGCTTCATTGACCCGATTTAAAAGTTCAATCTGCAAGCGGTAAAGGCCAGCGGACCCCCGTAAATCCCTTGCCCGAAGCTCTCTCAGATAGGTCTGGAACTGGTCGATCACACGCGGCATCAGGGCTTCAAGGGCTTTACCATCGGCTTCATCAGCCACTTCAAGCTGAATGGAAAGGCGCAGGTAACGTTGCTGCTGCCCTTCAGTATTATTTAAATTCACAATCATATCAGGGATTTTGACAAAGAATGCGCCCGGTTCGCCGTGTTCACCGTGTCCGCCTTTTGCTGCTTTTTTATCATTTTTATCGTGGGATTCACCGTGGCCAGCCTCCCCTTCAGCTGCAGGGGCCTTACCCAGTAAACTATCAAGCATACCTGTAAAAT
>CAZYMI010000030.1:0-10189 GCA_964648505.1 uncultured Pseudobdellovibrionaceae bacterium | reverse complement strand
CATGACCTGCCTTCATGCTTAGACAGGCGTGATATATGCGCTGCGCATACACTATACGCCGTCAATGAATGAGTCAAGATACTTTTTCATTATGTTTTTCTCCGAGTAAGGTTGAAGTGCCTTAAATCTCGGATAACTGCGCTACTCAGTCCATGAGTATTGCTTTCTATTATGGAACAACAGGGCAACCTCTGCCGCCGTGTAACATTTCTGCTACATGAAGTTCCATAATACTATTCTATTCTAACAAGGATTTGCTCTGGCGTCCCTTTCAGGACGGGCTCTATCGCTGACGCGACCGAACCCCCTTCTCCGTGCGGAGCCCGTTTGCGGGGTTTCGGCCCATGCGGGTGACGATCCCTGACGCGGGCGGCGCAGCCCTAGGCTGCGCCAGATAGCCCGCCGGATGCTCCGGCGCACCACTACCCCTGATAGCGGGAAGGAAGAAGGCTCTGCCTCTCCCTCCCCCGCAAGGCCTTCTTTGCTGGCCGTGGCTCGCCGTTCCGGCTGCGCCCGCACCACCCAGCGGCACAAGGCCTTGGCCCCCCTCCCTCTCCGCCCCTCGCCGGGTCGGCAGGGGTCATGCGCGGCGCATGACCCGCTGCGCGGATCAGAAGGAGCAAAAACCATGACCAAGACCGAAAAACCTCAAGACCCTCACACCCGTATCACCGACCGCATTCTGGCCGAGCTGGAACAAGGCGTGCGCCCGTGGCTCAAGCCTTGGAGCAGTGACGCCCTCGCAGGGCGCGTAACCCGTCCTCTGCGAGCGACAGGTGAGCCCTATCGCGGCATCAATGTCATTTTGCTTTGGATGGAGGCCGTTGCATCCGGCTACGCCTCGCCCACATGGATGACCTACCGCCAAGCCCAAGCCCTCGGCGCACAGGTGCGCAAAGGTGAGCGCGGCGCGCCTGTTGTTTATTACGGCAGCAGCACCAGCACCAAGCAGGACGAGCACACCGGCGAAGAGCGCGAAGAAGGATTCCGCTTCCTGAAATCCTATACCGTGTTCAACATCGAGCAGATCGACGGCTTGCCCGATCGCTACGCACCGCAGCCGATTGACCCCCCTGCCCCTGCATTTGAGCGCATCGAGCGCGCAGAGGCATTTTTTGCCACCATACCCGCCGACGTGCGCCACGGCGGCAACCGCGCGTTTTACAGCGTGACCGACGACCGCATCCAGCTACCGCTGTTTGAGGCCTTTCATGACGCCGAAGGCTACTACGCCACCCGAGGGCATGAGACGATCCACTGGACGCGCCACGAGAGCCGCCTAGATCGCAGCTTTGGCCGCAAGACATGGGGCGATGAAGGCTATGCCCGCGAGGAACTGGTTGCAGAGCTTGGCGCGGCATTCCTTGCCGCCGACCTTGGCCTTGCCCTCACACCCCGCCCCGATCATGCCGCCTATATCGCAAGCTGGATTCAGGTGCTCCAAAACGACAAGCGCGCCATCGTGCAGGCCGCAGCCCATGCCGAGCGCGCCGTTGCCTACCTCCACCAGACGGCCAACCCGCACGCGATGCAGGAGGCCGCATAGCGGCCAAGAGCGAGGCCGCCCCTACTTGGGGCGGCCAGCTTTTTAGTCCCGCCCCCACCACCCCCGCGCCGCTCCCTTCGGTCGCGGCGGTCAAAAAGTCAGGAAATCCGCCGAAACGCGTAACCTTCTGTCGCGCGTTTCGGGGTAAAATGAAGATAGGGAAACAAGCGACGGGGGCCGCTTGCGATTCGATCAATACCTAACCGACAGCTTCAATTCTGCTGTGTTCGCGCCCTGGCGCGACACCGCCAAAGATGAGCGCCTGCTTTCCGCAAAGCCCCCTGCCCCGCTTCGATCAGCGCAGAGATCATCCCAGCCCCCTAGCAATCCTTGGGGCCAACGTCGCTAGGCGCAATCAATAATCGTCGTCATAGGTGCCGCGCCGCTGTTGCACAGGGCGCTTTTCCGCGCGCTTCTTGCAGAACCCGATGAACGCCGCCGAGGCGTTTTTCAACTCTGGCTTGCCGCTATCGCGCCAGAACTCCGCCCATTGCTCATAGAGCGCATACACATCGTAGCCAGGTGCCGCCGTGCGCGCATCATGGAAGGCTTCGGGGTCGATATAGGGCTTTTCATCGTCGGCATGGCTGGCCTCGATGAGGAAACGCCAAGCGGCTTAACTCAAAATGTCCGAACATTTATGTTGTTTCGATACAAGGGACTGGTTATTTTTGAGCAGTTTGTTTGATGGCGACGAATACGCCACCATTTTATCCGGAAATGCCTGACGGCAGGATTTTTTGAATGGTATTTGCAAATCGCGCTTTATGGGGTGAGTTTGTTTCTCATAAAGTTGGGTTACTTTTTTTTAATACAGCTATTTCTATGTTCGTTGCTATGGCTGGCATCACTTATGATTCTAACAGCTATTTGAAGTTGCTTTTTTTATATGGCGCCCCTTTCTGTTTTGTTTCATCTATAGTTTTATTTCTTTTTCCTTATCGATATTGGTGCATTTTTAAAATACGTATTCCAATTTACAACTCTTCAGTTAAGACGGAAATTTATAAATTTAGACTTTTGATAAAAATAAAACACGCCGTGCCGTTATATAAGTGGCTTTTAGATAAAACCCGTTATAAAAATCAAGTAAGTCATAATGTTTCCGCTTACTTTTATTTGGGAGAGGAGCCCGCTTACCAGCGGGTGCTACTAGAAGAGGGCGTATGGCGCAACACCGCTACGCGCAGAATTCATGGATACAAAAGAACGGGTTTATTTGATTTAGTGCCTTTAAGTGATGATCACATTCCAGAAATTAATCAGCCTTGGAATGCGGCAGAATTTTATATTGATGTATTAAGCATTTTAGATTTTATTGAAGATATGGAACGCCAGTATGTAGATACTGCTAGATTGGTAAGTTATTGATAAACTTTATCCATCTGAAGATAATTTATATTATACAGGCTTTAAAAAGGACGCTGCTGGAAATGCTGTTGTAATGCCAGCTGTAGGGTTTGTCATACCTGATGGCTGTGTAATGCCAAAGGCTGCAACATGATATTTTCCACTAAGTCGGTTTGTATCAATATCCATACCTAAGTTTGGCTTCGTCGTGACATGTCCATGCGTTGAATTTTGGAAATGGGAACTCAGATCAATTTTTGAAAGTCTAAAATTATCACTTGGACGCGTGATGTCTGCAAAACGAAGCACGGGTAAATTATTATCTGCTTCGCGCAGCGCAGTTCGTGCCATAAGTCTGTATCCAGCGCTGTTATAGTGAAGATTATCTGGTGCGCGCGATTGTCTTGGAATGAGGTTTTCTACTGCAACAAAATCAATTCCTTGGCGGCGTGCTGCTGCTTCAATAGCTGTATTTAAGCGCGTAACGCCGCGGTTCCAATCTGTAACATTTACAGGATTCTGCGTGTAAGGCGCCGTGATTGATTGGATGCCAATAAGAACGGGTTCGCTACCACGATCTCGTAAAGCCACGGCGCGCGCGACAAGATCGTTTGCGTAGGCATTCACATTTCCACCACGTAAATAATTGCCAACATCATTCGTGCCCATACTGATGAGAACAGTTGATCCTTCTGGTACTTGATTGAGAAGCTCAGGTGTCATTTGCCTTAGTGGACGACCATCACGACCCAAATTCAAAACATTTGTGTATTCGCTTGCAAGTAATCGACCCATCGCATTTGCGTGAGAATCCCCAAGGGTCACGATTGGTCTGTCGTTATTATTTATTCTGGGCAAGGCTATAATTACTCTTCAAAAAAAATTAGGAATTATAACTGTAGTTTAACGTTTACATATTAAAATAGTATAAATATGAAGGCCGTTAATGGCTAAATCTCGTGTCTTTTAAAGAAATTTTGCGCGTCTTGCTCAATGGCATCTCTTTTTTCGGGTGCCATATCTTTTATTGATTTGTAAGAAATACCGAGGCGAGGATTCGATTTAAGCTTGTCTTGGTTGCGTATCAGAAAATCCCAATACAGATAGTTAAAGGGGCAGGCGCTCTCACCATTTTTTTCTAAAACATTGTAATGGCAGCCTTTGCAGTAATCAGACATTTTGTTGATGTAAGCGCCACTTGCGGCATAAGGCTTACTCGCAAGCAGCCCGTTATCCGCGTACAAAACCATGCCTGTTACATTGGGCATTTCAACCCATTCATACGCATCGGCATAGACAATTAAAAACCACTCGTTCACGAGTTTGGGGTCGATGCCCGCAATTAAACAAAAATTACCAATCACCATCAGGCGTTGAATGTGATGTGCATAGGCGTTTTGTTTTGTTTCTGTGATGCATTGCTTGAGGCAATTCATTTTTGTATCGCCTGTCCAAAAAAACCAAGGCAGATCGCGTTTTGCTTCGAGCGCATTTTTGTCAGCGTATTGTGGCATCTCCATCCAGTAAATGCCGCGTACATATTCACGCCAGCCTATAATTTGGCGAATAAAACCTTCAACGGCATTCAGTGGCGCTTTGCCCGTTTTATAAGCATTCTCCGCTGCTCTCACAGCCTCAAGTGGCAAAAGCAATCCGCAATTCAAATAAAAACTAATGTGGGAATGATAAAACCAAGGTTGGCCTTCAACCATTGCATCTTGGTAGTCACCAAAAAGCGGTAATCGTTCTTGAATAAAAACATCAAGAACTTTGCGTGCCTGTTCTTGTGTGACGGCAAAATAAAAAGGTTCGAGATCACCAAAATGCACAGGGAAGCGATGTGCAACAAGATCCATCACATCTTTTGTGATTGTATCGGGCGCATGAAACAAAGGCGTGGGTACAAAAAGCGCTCCGCTTTTTAAAGTTTTTCTATTCTCGGAATCATAATTCCATGCGCCGCCCTCGGGCTTATCGCCATCCATGAGAATATTATATTGTTGTCGCATCTCACGATAGAAAAACTCCATGCGCAAGCTTTTGCGGCCTTTCGCCCAAGTTTTAAATGCAAGCGGGGTGCATAAGAAACGATCATCTTCACATATATCAACAGCTACATTCAAAGAAGCGGCCCAAGATTTTATATCTTCAAAAACTCTATACTCGCCTGGAAAGGTTACGATGATGTTTTTGGCGCTGTAGTTTTTGATTGCGCGTTCAATTTCGCCTTTGAATGAGCCTGCATTTTCTGGGTCATCAAGTTTTGTATAGGCAACAGTAAAACCCAATTCTTCTAAATGCTGCGCAAAATGGCGCATGGCAGAAAATAGAAACGCAATTTTCTTTTTGTGGTGCTTGACGTATGTGGCTTCTTCAAAAACCTCACACATCAAAACAACATCGCCCTTTTTATAATCTTTTAAGGATGAAATATTTTGATTAAGTTGATCGCCCAGTATAAGCCGAATGGCCGTCATAATTTTAGTCCCTTTAGCCTATTTAGGCCGCATTTATCCTTTTAGATCAATGATTTCTGATATTTTCATTTATTTTTTACATATATAAATCATTGTTCGTTTTTTATGGGAATTTATATGACAAGAAGGCACATAGATACAAGAGCTGGTGAAAAAATCATAGCGTTGCAGCCCGCAATTAAAGGCAGCTTGTTAGATAGTTTAATGGTTGGGGCTTTGACTGCATTGTTTAACGCAACAGAACAGCCACCATATGAACGTATAAAAAAGAATATTGATGATATTGTGCGGTTACACCCCGTCAATATGGGTGCAATAAGTCGCGCTAGTGTTAACGAATCTGAGAAATCTTTCCAGATTTCATTTGGTGAAATGATTCCTGTTATAGATGTGGTTCATCCTAATCAACCTAATGTATATCAACCGTTATATTTAAGGTTTGAATATGATGGTAACAGTTTCGTCTTTGAGAATGCGCGGATTCCGGTTCTCATTAGTTCTGAGCATACAGGCGCGCACTTTGTACGCCGTGCGGGTGATATTTTGGATCCTAAAGATGAAAGCTTTTATGAATCATTACTTATAGCTTTACTTATTACACAATCCTTCGAACAGCCTATCTTATGGTTTTACGCGAACAGAGATCACGGCAGCACAAAGCCTGCTCAATGTTATTCGAACGATCAGACAATCAAATGATTGGAATTTTATGGCGCGTAAAATGATCAGTAACGGGCATATTATTGATATTTCAACGGGCCTTACGTTGAAGTAGATCAGTCTTAATATAAAGGCCTCTTTCTTTTACCTTATGCAGAAGGCGGTGCTGCAGCGGTAAGTTTGCGACCAACGGGCGGCGGGATTACAGCAGGAAAACTTATACGATGCTGATCCCATTTTGCTAGCAAGGCAGATGCAGCATTCATAGATCCTTCTGGTGTACCTGTATCAGTGTTGCGAGCCTCTGAAATTTTATTTGTACCCCAATCCGTGTTTCCACGCGGTGTTACTGCACCCGCACTTTTTGCAAGCCAACCCATATAATGGCCCGTGCCTGAGGCGCCAGATTTTAAGGCGTTAGCAGCGCTTGAAATTGCACTCAGTATTTGAGGTTCAGCCCTGAATGTTGCTACACCTGATCTTCCAACACCACTTAAAGGGACGCTAGCGGTTTGAGCAGCGCCTTTTTGATCAAATGTGATTTTAACGGGTGAAAAGTTTCTATCCCCCAAGCCGTAAAGAATGTGGGTTTCTCCGCCTTCAAATAACAAGGCAATCGATTTGTTATCCTGTGAAGCTGTTTGCATACGGCCGCCTGTAGCCGTACCAAAGGCGGTTCGATTTCCGTTACGCTGCTCTTGCAATACCCAGCCAACCAAATCTTTGGCGCCAACACCTTCCAGAAAGCTTTGAAGTTGAGTTTTCATTATTGTTTTTTCCTGCTGTTTTTGAGTTTGCCATTTAATGTTAATATGAAAACAATAAGAAAAGGTCAATTTTTTGTATAAAATAAGTTAATATTGATAGCGTTTTATATTTTGCAAACCAAAGGGTTTTTTATGTCTTCAAGGCTCATCATATCCGTTATTGCTGATTATGGTGATTTGCATGATCTGGCTTTTGCGGAAGTCACACAATCGCTTGAACATGAACTCGCAGGGCTTAGTCCTACTATTTATACTTATGCCGTGCCTGCATTCGATACAATTGCAACAGGTTTTGCGTTGGCACAAACCGCACTCAATTCCAAGCTTGGAACACACCATAAATTTTTTGTGAATACCGCGCCGCGTAAAGACGATTTGCAGCCGCGTACAAAAAATGCGGGTGAGGGTTTTGTCTATGCAAAGCTGAAAAATGGTTGCGAGATTTGTGTAGTGAATAGTGGTTACTCACTATCATTTGTTCGTGAGGCAGCTGTAGAAGTACGCGTGATTGACTGTTCAGCCGAAGGCTCTCAGTTTCGTTCCCGCGATGTTTTTCCAAGAGCATTTGCGCGTGTTTTGCGTGGCGATAGAGATATTTTAGGTGCTGATATGATGGATGCTATTCCTGCTCCACCTGAAGGGGTTGTATGCTACACAGATGGGTACGGTAATTTAAAATGTGCCGTTGATCCCGCTGAACTTCAATCGATTATAGGCAAATATGTTGTGCTTGAAATAAATGGGCGTCAACAGGTTGCCCGTGTTTCACAAGGTATTTTTGGCGTAGCAGACGGTGAGTTCAGTCTATCTGCCGGATCATCAGGCTGGACTTTGCCAAGCGGCAAGCGCGTTCAGTTTGCTGAAGTTATAAAGCGTGGTGGTAATGCAGCCAGACAATTTGGCCGCCCGCCGGGTGGTGTGCCTGTGATGTGGCGGGTGGTGCATTAAATAAAGCTATTTTGGCCCGCATTGTGGGGCTGCACGAATCTCAAGATTTTCAACAATTGAAAAAGGTATTGGTTTTTTTTCGCCATACCCGCTTGCATCAATCGTACCATCCCGCACGGTTGCAAAAACACTATAAAGCCATTTTTTGCAATATTTTGGATCAAGATCAACGCGTGCAGTGATGGCTGTTGACTGCCCAACCCCTCTCGAGAATCTATTCTCCCAGTTCTGTTTTACTTCAGCAGACAGAAGACCACCTGTGATCAAGCTGATAATAGGAGATCCCACATCAAGACCGGTTGATTTTGTATCACCAAAAGTCACTTCATTTGTAGATGTTACAGTGCGCTCAACGCTGTAGTGTGTTCCGTCTTGAACGGTAATGGGGATATCACGCTCACGAATTTCAATGCGGGTCTGTTCGTTGAATTTAATATCAATATTATTCTTGAGTGCTTCGGCAGACGGTGACACAGAGCCCGCCGTTACAGTTTGTGATTGCGTCGAATTTTCAGTGACCAAGCCGTTTAAAGATAAGGATGGCAGAGCATATTGCGTAATCTTTGCATCACAGTCGCCAGAAGGTTGTGTACCCCAAAGCTTTCCGGGGACTGTTGTGTTTAATTTTTTTAGTTCAAATTTGTAAACGACTTGTCCATTCGCTGTATCTTTTTGCAAAAAGAAATGTGATGTGGTTGGTTGACCCTCAAAGCTTCGGCTGTTTGTAAAGTCGAATTGATTTTGATTTTGTTTATCAAAACGAACAGCAACTTCACATTGACCGCTTGCAGCTTTCATAGGCATCGTCCAGATTTCAAACGCGCCGTTAAACAGTGAGGTTACAGTGCGTGATCGTAGCGTGCCTTCAAAAATTTTTGAAGCAATAGGTGTGCGCGTGGTAGCAAAGTTATCGTCAGTTAAAGCGCGGTCTGTAACACGCGATGCGGTGATATCACAGGATCCCGATGTAAAGAGCCCGCTTGGACGTGAACCTGTAACGTCAAAAAAATAGAGCTGTTTAGAAGATTGGCGAAAGAATCTTTGCCCTGAAAGGATGTTAGCGCTTAAGGCTTGATCTTCCCAAGGAAGAGGATCATTTGTCGCGGCTGTTAATGTGCAGGCAGGTGAACTGCCGTTTGTTAAACTCGCCCATGTGGGGGTAATAACTGTAATAGGGTTGATGCGTCCAATCTGGTTACGTTCAAGGGAATATCCGCGTGATTCAATAAATGCAGAACCTTGTTTGTAATGTGTTTGCCCAGGTGTTTCATGAATTTCGGGTCTTATAGGCTCCCCACAAGAAGCAAGCGCACCAAGTGAAGTTGCGATAATGGCGCAGTTTATTGTTTTTGATAATTGTCCCATGTTCAATCCTTTTTGTAACTAAATTACAATTATTTAATTTTTTGTGATACTTTATACTAATAATAGAGTTTATAACGAAATAAAATTAATCTGTAAAGTAAAAATAACGCAATTTTATTGCGTTTTCGGGTTATAAGAAAACTTAAGCGCGTGAAAAATAATAAGACTTCAGTGCGCCTATTTTAAAACATGTAATTCATGTCTGTGAATTTATCTCAAGCTGATCTATAAGTTTTCTTCCCTGTTAAGCGCGGGTGTAGCTTAGTGGTAAAGCTCCAGCCTTCCAAGCTGGCTATGAGGGTTCGATTCCCTTCACCCGCTCCAGTTTTCTCTAATCCAGTTTTTCCTGATCGTGAAAAAACTTTGACATTTATCTTCCGTTTGCTTTTAATTGCAGTGCAATAAAACAAAAAAAATGAACAGGGATAAAATGGCATCAAGACAACCAAGGTTAACACCGCTGGAACGAAGCCGCGTGGTTTTCAGACGCTCCGTAAATTATCGTGCAGGCAGAGAAAGCCTTGAGGAATCGCGCGCAGTTCTTGCGGGGTACCACTCAGATCAAATAGAAAAACAGGTCAGGGTTAATCGCAGACTCTCTTTGAGCGCACAAATAAAATAAAAAACTGGGGGGGCTTATTGCTATGGGACAATCAAGAAAGAGCTTTTGGAAGGACGGCCAATTACACGGGCCACTTGAAACAGGGATATCCGCAAAGCTTCGTCATAAGTTTCGTAAGCGTGCTGATATTAACAAGGCAAGGTGGCAGCTTAATGAGGTGGATATTCCCATGATTCGTCAGCCAAAAGCATTTTTAGGCGCCAAGGTTTCTTGCAATTTCCTGTAAGATAAAATCGACCTTTTGGGCTTTAGATAATCAATTATACAAACTTAGAAATTTACTGATTATATTCTGAAAATTATAGTTTCGGTGATTGACACGGTGCGTTGCATATTTTAAACCTTCTCAGGCTTGGGGTAACCTCAAGTTTTTCAACCCTTTATGCTTAAGGACGATAGATAAAATGGCCAAGGGAAAGTTTGAGCGGAACAAGCCGCATTGTAATATTGGAAC
>CAZYMI010000029.1:367-12192 GCA_964648505.1 uncultured Pseudobdellovibrionaceae bacterium | reverse complement strand
AGACGCGCTTGCCAATTCAACAACTTCGAACCACACAGCTGTCGGCTCGCAGGCTCTTACAAGTAACACAACAGGGTTGAATAATACGGCGGTAGGTTCTTATTCTCTTTATAGCAATACAACAGGTTCGGTTAATACAGCATTTGGGGCTAATTCCTTATTTTCAAATACGACAGGCGGAAACAACGTTGCCTTTGGTCATGAATCTTTAGCTTCTTCCGTTGCTGCAAATTTTAATACAGCTGTTGGTTTTGGTGCATTAAGATCTCACACAGCTTCTTCCAGTGTTGCTATCGGCGCAGGGGCGCTCCGATTTCTGACAAGCGGTATAGATAATACGGCGGTCGGCGCTTATGCCTTGTTTGCCTGCACAAGCGGTGGTAGTAACACTGCCATTGGCCATTTGGCACTCGTAAGCTTAACAACAGGCAGTTCAAATACAGCGATTGGCTATCAGACCCTTAACAACACCACCAATTCTGATCAAAACACGGCAGCTGGTTATCAATCTTTATTCTCTAATACAGTAACAGGAAATACAGCGGCAGGGACAAATTCTTTACGTCTCAATACATCTGGAAATATTAATTCGGCCCTTGGCACAGGCGCTCTTCAAGCCAATACAACAGGTTTGGGCAATACGGCGGCAGGTTATGGGTCCTTAGGCAATTCAACAGGAAGCAGTAACACAGCCGCCGGTTATAATGCGCTTGCAGTCAATACAACGGGGGCAAGTAACGCAGCGTTTGGTGTTCGGGCTTTAGGGGCGAATACAACAGGTTCTTCTAATACAGCGATAGGTTATGAAGCCTTAATCAATAACACGACAGGCAGTTTCAATACTGCCATTGGGTATCAGGCCGGTCCAAGCTCGAATAATTTAACCAACACAACAGCCATTGGGTCTGGCGCCACAGTTTCTACGAGCAATAGCGTGCGTTTGGGCAACACAAATATCACCGTTATTGAAGGTCAAGTGGCGTTTACGGCCACATCTGATCGCCGGTTAAAAAAAGATATTACTGAGAGTGATTTAGGGCTTGAATTTGTTATGGGTTTAAAGCCCGTTTCCTACCGTATGAAAGATGGGAACGGCAGGCTTGATTACGGCTTTATTGCGCAAGATGTGGCGGCTTTGATGGGGAACCGGGATAGCAATATGGTCTATGAAGATAACGATAAAAACAAGACCTATAAGCTGCGTCATACTGATTTGCTCTCACCGATCGTGAAAGCCATTCAGGAGCGTCAGGTTAAGCTGGAAAGGCTGCAAAAAATAGCTTCAGATCAGAAAATCGCTATCGATCAATTGAAGGTTATTAATAAATCATCAGACCAGTCATCAAATCTTCTGCAGCTTATTTTGCTGCTTGCAGGCTTGATTTTTGGTGGGTTTTTAGCCTTCCGAGTTCTCTTACAAGTTAAGTAAATATCAGCACATAGGCTTCCGAAATGATTTATGGAACATCATATTTTGGGACATGATATTATCATGTCCCAAAATATGATGCAGAGTATGATTACTTTAAGTATTCTCCGGTGCGTTCATGTTGAAGAATAATCTTCATTGCGGAGTCTTTTTCCTTATCTTTGTCTAGCCCTTCTTTCCAATAAGCTTTCCAGTCATCCACCATATTTGAGAGCTTTGCCGGGATGCGGCCCCTTAAACGAAGTGGCGCTGAGCTATAGGGGTAATCCTCAGGTTGCTTGACCAGACCAGCGCGAACAGGGTTAAGCTCAACATAACGTAAGGCTTCATAAAGATATTTATCATCCATCGGAAAAGATGAAAAACGGCCCTGCCATAAAAACCCTTTCCAATCATTTTTTTTGTTTATGTAACGGCTATATTGTTTGTGTACTTCGCCCAATGCACGCAAGCCACCCTCATCTTTTGGCACAAGAATTAAATGGACATGATTTGTCATCAGACAGTAAGCCTGAATTTCAGTGCCCACTTCCGTGCAGATCTTTGTTAAAAGCTCCAGGTATTTCAGGTAATCTTTTGCTTCAAAGAATACGTCTTGAGATCTGTTACCTCTTTGTACGATGTGATGGGGTAATCCTGGTATAACTAATCGGGCTATTCTCGGCATCAATGTTTCTTTCTTATTTATATTCTTAATATTTTGGGACACAATAATATCATGTCCCAAGAATTAAAAAAGAAAAAATTCTTTGTGGATAAATATGCGTAGCGCGTTGTGATAACGAAATAAAATATCTATTATTCATCGAAATTAAGTGGTGGCATGGTCGGATCCGTACGAAAACATTTATCGGCGGTGTTAATTGGTATTCTGTATTTTTCAGATGCCAGTTTTTCCTATGCCCAAAGTGCAACCGTTCCCTCTGCTGCTGACCCATCGCGTGCCTTGTTGCAAAATCCGCAAAAACAACCTGATTTTAATACAGTAGAAAGCCCATCGCTTGAGAACAAGCCTGCCCCTTCGAATGCGCCCGATGGTTCGGAGCAGGCTTTTTTTATCTTCAAAGACCTTCGTTTTGAAGGGATGACGGCCTATCAGCCGCAGCAATTTTTAGATCTGTATGAAGCGGATAAGGGGCAGCGTATCTCAGTTGCGCGTCTATTTGAGATTTTAAATAGTGTTCAGCAGAGGTACCTTGATGACGGATACGGGTTAAGCCGTGTCGTGATGCCAACCCAGGATATTGCTGGGGGAACAGTTGTTTTTCAGGTTATAGAGGGTTATGCAGCCGAACTGGTGCTAGATGGTGACTTTCCATCTAGCCCCGTTATAAGTGATGCGGTTAGAAAAATTGAGGCCATGAAGCCTCTTAATACAAAAAAGCTCGAGAGGTTATTGTTGATCATGAATGACCTGCCGGGTCTTAATGTTTCAGCGCTTCTTGGCCCTACACAAACCCCTCAGCCAGTTCTTGGCGGTATCAGGCTGACATTAAAGCGCAATTTTGAACGAACTCAGTCCTTCGGTTTATCTGTAAATAATCAAGGATCACGCTTTTCAGGGCCAGCCCAGATTATCGGAAACGCTAGGCAGGCTAGTCTGGTTTCAAATTATGATGAGGTTTCTGCTTCTATTGTAACGGCCATCCCTGTTGTTGAAATGAGGTATCTGGCCTTAAAATACCAGCGTCCTGCTTTTGGCGTCTCTGGTTTGATTGTAAGTGCGGATCTCGTACTTGGTCGTACTCAGCCCGGTCTTTCGTTGGATCAGTTGGACGTGAAAGGTCGCTCGCAGTCTTTGAAGTTAGCATTTTCTTACCCTTTAATCAGGCAAAGGGAGGAGACACTTAAGATTTCGGGGTCATTTGAGGCTCGAAATGCAGATACCGATCTTCTGAATTCTGAAATTTATGATGACCGTCTTCGTATTTTAGGCTTAGGAGGAACGTACAATTATGCGGATAGCTATAATGGTCTTAATGCATTTGAAGTAAACTTATTTAAAGGAATCAATGCGTTAGGTGTACGTCGTACAGGGTCTGATCGACTATCCCGAGAACAAGGCGAGTCTGACTTCACTAAATTTACGGCATCAGTAGGGCGGGTGCAAAATTTGGGGTCAGGCTTTGATCTTTTTGGTATTGTTCAGGGTCAGTATTCTTACGATCCTTTGTTGGCATCAGAAGAATTCGGGTTTGGGGGCGGGCAAACGGGCCGTGGATACGATCCTTCTGAAATCACAGGCGATAGGGGTTTGTCAGGAACGCTTGAGCTTCGATATAATGCGCTGGTTGCTCCTTATAACTTTGCGCTTCAGCCTTATGGTTTTTTTGATATGGGCAAGGTTTGGAATATTGATTCAGGTTCACAAAATAAAATTTCTGCAGCCTCTGCTGGTGCAGGAATGCGGGTTGCCACACAAAACGGTTGGTCCGGGGATTTGAATTTTGCTGTTCCCTTAACAAGGCAGGCTGATAATCCACCAAAATATGCAAATGGTGAAAGTCCACGTTTTTTATTCTCACTCAATAAATCATTTTAAGAAATTAACGTATTCAATAACTTACAATGTTAATCTTATTCCATATTCTGGGACATGGTATTATCATGTCCCAGAATATGGAATAAGAAGCATATAACCTTAAGATAATATAATAAAATCAGAGTCTTCTGCGTTATTCGTGCTGTAAAATGTGATACAATGGTATTGCATGGCCAATGGGTATTCCTTAGGAAAAAGAATTTTTCGGGCTTTTTTAGGTACATCTGCACTTGTGGCAGCTGTAAGTTCATTTTCACATACTGCAAAAGCAGGGCCGGATGGAGCTTTGGTGGTTGGGGGCGCAGCCCTTGTAAATCAATCCGGGGTTGAGACGACCATTACGCAAACAACAGACCGGGCTGTCATAAAGTGGAACAGCTTTGATGTGGCGGCCCCTGAAAAGGTAAGGTTTCAGCAGCCTTCTGCTAATTCCATTACGGTTAATCGCATTTCGGATACGAAGGCATCGCGCATTGATGGTGAAATTACCGCTAACGGCAAGGTTGTTTTACTTAACCCAAACGGTATTGTTTTTGGCGCGACATCGAAGGTGGATGTGGCAGCCCTTGTTGCTACATCAAGTGATCTTGAAAACGATGATGAGTTTATAGCGGGCGGGGTTGCGAGGTTCACGCGACCAGGCCAAGCAGATGCCCGTATTATTAACAATGGAACAATCACCGCAAAAGATGCTGGGCTGGTTGGGCTGGTTGCGCCACATGTAGAAAACAATGGCGTCATCCGTGCCCGGTTGGGCAAGGTGGAACTGGCGTCTGGTGATATCCACACAATAGACATGGCCGGTGATGGGCTGATCCAGCTTGAGGTTTCTGATGCCGTTGCCCACCAACTTGTACGTAACACAGGCACCATACAAGCCGATGGCGGGTCCATTTTGCTGACAGCAGCACAGGGGCGACAAACGCTTGATTCTATTATTGAAAATAGAGGTATTATCAGATCGGGCACCTTATATGCCGGTAATGCGCCTGCTGTTAAAGGTCGGGTTACTTTTAAAGCCAAAGCGGGTGGAAATGTCCCTGCAAAAATCAAAAACTCGGGCGAAATATGGGCCGATGGCGGGGATATTCAACTTCTTGCAGATTTAATCGATATTGAAGCGGAATCCGTTATCTCGAGCGCTGCGACTGAAGGTGGTGGCGGTTCCATCCGGATTGGTGGGGGTAAACAAGGTGGCGAGGGGCTTCAAACGGCAGAGACCTTATATGTTGCGCAAGGCGCTTTAATCGATGCCAGTGCGCATATGCTGGGTGATGGCGGGGACGTTATATTGTGGTCTGACCATCTCACAAATTTTCTAGGACAAGTAAAATCAACTGGTGGCACACAAGGCGGAAACGGTGGATTTGCTGAAGTCTCAGGAAAGGACTTTTTGAACTATCGTGGTTTTGCAGATCTGAAAGCCCCAAAGGGGAACGTTGGTACATTGCTGCTTGATCCAACCGATATCCAAATCGCGGCTCTGCCGGATCAAAACGTAACTCTAACATCCCCCTTTACACCCTCTATCGATGATGGTCCCTCTATTCTGGATGTTGTAACTCTGACAACGGCGTTAGGGTCTGCGAATGTGCTGGTCCAGACGCGGGCAACCGGTTCACAGGCAGGAGATATTTTTGTAGATGCACCAATAAGCTGGGCATCGGGGAATACACTGACATTGGACGCTCATAACAATATTATAGTTAATCAGGCAATCAATGGTGAAAACCTTACTTTAAACGCAGGTGCAGACGTACAGTTGTTTGCTGCCCTTGGGGGCACAGGTACACTTACCATACAGCAGGCCACAGACGGTAATTCTTTAGGGATCGGAACCGGCGCTGTTGGAATTCTTAACCTATCCAATACAGAACTTGGATTTATAATCGACGGATGGTCAGACCTTGTTTTTGGAAGGTCTACAGCAACAGCTAATATAGATGTACGTGCCTTTAGCTGGCTTGATAACTTAACTTTAAGGTCAGGATCAGGGCTTATTAATATTAACGGCGTACAAAATTTAGGGGCGAATGACCTGACTTTTATCACAGATGGAAACCCTAATTTTGCTTCCGCTTTATCGGGTTCCGGTGCTTTTACACTGATGGGCGCGAGCAATTCAACCGGCATAGGGCTTGGCACTGGCCAGGCCGGGGCGATCAGCCTTTTAAACAGTGAAGTTTCAAATATTTCAAATGGTTGGTCAGGTTTATTTTTTGGCTCAACCACCATGACGGGTGCAATTAATGCGGGGGCTGTAAGCTGGTCTGATAACGTAACTTTCCAGTCTCTAACTGGTCAGATTAATATTAACGGGGCGCAAAGTTTTGGCGCAAATGACCTGACTATTCAAACAGATAGCGATATTTCCCTTAACGCGGCTGTTAGCGGTTCGGGAAGTTTGTTTATTTTACCACGGTCTTCAAGCACCTCGATAGGTGTTGGAACGGGTCAGGCTGGGGTAATTTCCCTCACCAATGCTGAGCTTGATAATATAGTAAATGGCTGGTCTCCTATTTTCATAGGTACGGTTGGTTCGGCAGGGGATTTAAATGTAGGCGCTTATAACTGGCAGGATAGTTTAGTGCTTCGTACAGGGTCAGGTGCGCTTAACATTAATGGTGCGGTTAATGTTGGGGCGAATAACCTGTTACTTCAGACCAATAGTAATTTGGCTTTGAATAGTACGCTCTCAGGATCAGGTAATCTGACGGTTCGAGGATCGTCAGCATCAACCAGCATTGGCCTTGCGGGTGGGGCGGGCACAATTTCTCTTACAAGCGGGGAACTGGCGCAGATCGTTGATGGCTGGAGCAGGTTGAATTTTGGCTTTTCAACCCAAACGGGGGACTTAACCGTTGGGGCCGCAAACTGGCTTGATGCAGTTAGTTTTGCAACGGCTTCTGGAATTTTATCTGTTACAGGTGCGCAAAACCTTGCGGCTAATGATTTGACCATATCAACAGATTCCAACCTTGTAATTGCAGGGGCTTTGACAGGTACGGGTACGATCACCCTTCAAAGCGCGAATGCCCCAACCACAATTGGTGTGGGCACAGGCCAGCCGGGGTTGTTATCTTTAGATTCAGCTGATCTGGGTAACATAACGAATGGCTGGGGTAATGTTATTATAGGATCTACGACAGGAACGGGCGCGCTCACCATAGGGGCGAATAGCTGGAACGATAACCTGACACTTCAAAGTGACACGGGGGCCATACAAATCGTAGGCGCCCAAAACCTTGGCGCCAATAACCTTACTTTATCATCTAATGGTAATCCGGTCGTATCAGCAGCCCTGACAGGTACAGGGACGATTACTTTACAAGGCAGTGCCCAGTCGACAACTTTAGGAATAGGAACCGGGCAGCCCGGTTCTTTTGGTTTTGATAATGCCGAAGTTGGTCAGATCACCAATGGCTGGTCTAACATAGTCATCGGACGTACGGATGGCACAGGTACGATTACTCTGGGTACTTTAACATGGAACGATAATTTAACAGTTCAAAGCAATACAGGCGTTATAACAATAGCGGGAGCTCAAACTCTTGGCACAAATAATCTTACGCTGTCCTCTGATGCCGACCCATTTATAAACGCGAATTTAACAGGATCGGGGACGGTAACGCTCCAAGGCAATACGCCTAACACAACACTTGGTTTTGGCAATGCCCAGCCCGGAACCTTTAACTTTGATACAACTGAAGTTGGACGGATTGTTAATGGCTGGTCCAATATTATTATCGGGAGAACCACGGGCACGGGGGCTATTACTTTAGGGGCGCTAACTTGGAACGATAATCTAACGCTTCAGTCTTTAAGTTCGACGATTACAATAGCGGGAACCCAGACTTTGGGCGCAAACAACCTAACCTTTAACACCGATGGTGATCCAGTTATCAACGCGGGCTTAACAAGTACAGGTACTTTAACATATCAAGGACTAACAGCTGCAACATCCATCGGGGTGGGCACAGGGCAGGCCGGAACCTTATCTTTGAACAACACAGATGTAACCAATTCCGACAATACATGGGGGAATATTGTTATTGGCCGCGTTGACCAGACCGCACCCATTAATGTGGGCACCTTAACATGGGCTGACCCTGTATCGTACCAAACTTTAACAGGTGTCATTACGTTTAACGGCGCGCAGACCATGGCGGCCAATAACCTGACAATTACAACTGATTCAAACCCTGTGATTAACGCCAATTTGGGTGGATCAGGAAATATTTCAATCTTACCCCAAAGTAATGCCACAACAATAGGTATCGGTACAGGCCAACCAGGCACAATCAGTATCGATGATGCTGAACACGCACGTATTATTAACGGCTGGGCGAACATTATTTATGGTCGTATTACGGGCACTGGTGCTATTTCGGTGAATGCCAGAACATGGAACGATAGCCTCTTTTTTAGAACACAAGGCTTGGTATCGATTAATGGAAACCAGACCTTTGGCGCCAATAATTTCCAGATTGAAACTGATACAGATCTGGTTTTCAACGGTAACCTCAGTGGTTCAGGATTGTTCACAGTTCAGTCAATTCTGTCGCCTACCTCAATTGGTTTGGGGGATGCTCAGCCCGGCACGCTAAGCTTCAGTAATGCGGAGCTGAACCGTATTTTAAATGGTTGGAGTAATATTATCTTTGGTGTTGGAACTGCGACCGGCGCTTTAAATGCTGGGGCCTTCACATGGCAAGATAATCTGACATTACGCACCGGCACAGGTCAGATGAATATTAATGGTGCTCTCGCCTTAGGCGGAAACAGTCTTACAATTTTAACAGATTCAAACCTGCTTATTGGCGGCGCACTTACAGGTACGGGTGCACTCACAATCAGCCCAAATACGAATACAAGTGTTGGTATTGGAACAGGTCAGGCTGGAACCTTACAGCTTTCTAATGCAGAGCTCACGAACATTTCAAATGGTTGGAATAGCCTTACTTTTGGTAATGCGGGTTCAAATCAACCTGTGAATGTAGGCGCGTTCACATGGCTTGATACTGTTACGATCCGCAGTGGGTCTGGTGTTATCACGGTTGCTGGTGCACAAAACTTAGGCAGCAATAATTTAACCTTACAAACCGATGGCAACCTCGCGCTGAACGCAGCTTTAACAAGTGCAGGGGGGGCATTAGTTATTACAACATCTGGCAACACCAGTTTAGGTATTGGCACAGGCCAAGCAGGAACCTTATCGCTTACAGATGCCGAGCTTGCGCAAATCACAAATGGTTGGTCATCGATTACACTTGGAAATGGTGGGTCAAACCAACCTGTGAATGTGGGCGCGTTCACATGGCTTGACCCGCTGACAATTCGCAGTGGTACAGGCCTCATGACAATCGCAGGCGCGCAAACGCTCGGCGCGAACAGTCTGACTATTCAAACCGATAGTAATCTTGCATTAAACGCCCCTTTAACAGGGTCGGGCACACTCAGTATTGGCCCGTTTTCAGTGGGAACAACAATTGGTATTGGTACAGGTCAGGCTGGTACATTTAGTTTAACTGATCCCGAGCTTGCGCAGATTACAGATGGTTGGAGCAGTATTATTCTTGGCCATTCAGGCGGCGGAACGGCTGCGGTTAATATAGGCGCATATAATTGGCTTGATACAATTGATATTCGATCAAACACAGGTGTCATTAATATAAATGGCGCGACAAATGTCGGGGCAAATAATTTTATCATCAGCACCAATGCAAACCCGACCTTTAATGCAGGCATTTCAGGCACGGGCAATTTAAGTATTTTGGGTTTGGCCGCTACCACAACAATAGGTATAGGCACAGGGCAAGCAGGTACTTTGCAGCTTTCAGACACTGATTTGGGGAATTTGCTGTCTGGCTGGTCGAACCTTATTTTTGGCAGCGCGGCTGGTACGGGCGCTGTGAATATTGGGGCGTATAATTGGCAGTATAATACAAGCTTTCTAAGCAATACGGGCGTAATTACTGTTAATGGTGCGCAAAATGCTGGCGCGAATAATATGACCTTTGAAACAAACGCCAACCTTGCTGTAAATGCGGCTCTGACAGGTGCAGAGATTTTAACAATTCGTGGACAAGCAACTGGTACCACGATTGGTTTGGGCACAGGCCAAGCCGGTACAATTAGCCTTATTGATGCCGAGCTTGCCCTTATTACAAATGGCTGGTCGGAGCTTGTATTTGGCAGGTCTACCATGACAGGCCTGTTAAATGTTGGCGCTTTAACTTGGAATGATAATGTTCACTTTATTACCAATACCGGGCAATTACGAATAAATGCTGCACAAAATGTGGGTACGAATAACCTTGTGCTTGAAACCAATTCCGACCTTCTTTTAAGCGGGGCTTTAAACGGAACGGGTAATCTGATAATCCAAGGCGCAGCAGTGGGCACGACAATTGGTATTGGCGGGGCCGCAGGAACCTTGGCTTTAAGCACAGCGGATCTTGCAAATATTGTTGATGGCTGGACCAGCGTGTTTATTGGTCGGCAAGACGGAACGGGTAATATTACAGCCGCTGCTAACACATGGCAAAACCCGACAACCTTGATTACACGCGGTAATATTTCAATTACCGGTGTGCAAACATCAACTGAAACATCAGGTACTTCACTGGTTTTTGTTACTCAAAACGGCACGTTTTCAAATTCTGCCGGTGCAAGCGGCATTAATCCCGGTGGTGGGCGATATTTGATTTATGCGGTAACTCCAGGTGCTACAACGCTTGGGGGTCTTTCGCCTTCTGTGATTAATGCGCAGAGTTATTTTTCGCAGCCTCCTGCCTCTGTGGGAACAGCGGGGAACGTCATTCTTTACAGCAGTGGTGCGCCCCGCGTGCTTTTGATCAGGATTGATGATCAAAATAAAGTTTATGGTGATGGCCTGCCAGCCTTTACTTATACTTATTTGGGGGGCTTACAGGGCGCTGATACGCTTGGCGCAGCAATTACAGCCGTAACACTTTCATCAGCAGGGACAAGCGTATTCGATCCGGCTGGTTTTACGTCTGCTATTACAGGCGTGTTTACAACAGCTTTAGGCTATACAACATCGGTCACAAATGGAACTTTGACAGTCGTGCGCGCGCCTGTCACCGTTCAAGCTTCTGCAGCATCGCGTAATTATGGTGCAGCAAATCCTGTCTTTGCAGTCAATTACATTGGTCTTAGAAACGGTGAAAATTCATCGGTTATTGATACGCTTGCGACTGGCAGCACAACGGCGAATGCCTTTTCAAATGTGGGTGCTTATACGATCACAACAGCAGGCGCAATTGATGATAATTATCTTTTCAATTACACAACAAATACGCTCACTGTTACCCCTGCGCCTTTAACGGCAACCGCCGATGATGTCAGCCGTGAATATGGGGATGCGAATATTTTAAACATCACATATACAGGCTTTCAAAATGGTGAGAACTCATCAGTTTTGAGTGTACAGCCAACAATTTCAACGCTTGCCAACAACACATCAACGCCCGGTCTTTATACAATTACAGTTTCGGGTGGAACAGCGAGTAACTATACAATAACACCTGTGAACGGGACACTGACGATCACAAGGGCGAATTTAGTCGCAACCGCGCAGAATGCCAGCCGTGAATATGGGGATGCGAACCCGGCCTTCACGGTAAGCTACACAGGGTTTAAGAATGGGGAGACTTCGTCTGTGATCGATACGCTGGCCACGGCCAGCACAACGGCGAATGCGACCACGAATGCGGGCACGGCAGTGATTACGGCGTCCGGGGCAAACGATAATAACTATAACTTCAGCTATGTGGACGGGACACTGACGATCACAAGGGCGAATTTAGTCGCAACCGCGCAGAATGCCAG
>CAZYMI010000029.1:0-267 GCA_964648505.1 uncultured Pseudobdellovibrionaceae bacterium | reverse complement strand
CGATAATAACTATAACTTCAGCTATGTGGACGGGACACTGACGATCACAAGGGCGCCATTAACTGTACGCGTAAATGACGCAACACGTATAGAGGGCAATTCTAACCCCGCCTTTAGTTATGTTATAATTTCTGGCCTTAAAAATGGAGATTTATCATCCGTTTTAAGCGGTGTTACGCTAAGTACGCCGGCCACAATATTTTCACCGCAGGGCTGCGCTCACGCGTATACATGTTCATTGCGGACGCTCCACGCGGCACTGGGGCA
>CAZYMI010000028.1:0-14244 GCA_964648505.1 uncultured Pseudobdellovibrionaceae bacterium | reverse complement strand
CATCATGGCCAGAAGATTCACTTAAAACACGGACTCTAAAATGGGGGTTGACCAGTCCAAAGCCGTAGCCTAAAAAACATAATAAATGATGTAATTAATGAAACATACCAAATAACTGGTACCCACCACAGCCCATAAACAGAAAGTAAAATAATCATTGCTAAATGGCAAACAACTAAGGGCATATACTCAGATACTCTTGGAGGTTTTGAGTATTGTAAAATAACTTTATAGTCCGGAATGCCATTCCCAAACATATCTAAAACAGCTAGCTTTAAGACCTGCAATGGTGTTTTAGGTAAGTTCCACTGCTCTGAGCGGATAGCTTTATAAACAATCTCAGGATCATTTTCCGTACCGAGCTCACTATGATGGTAACGATGTAAATTTCTATAACCACCTAAAGTCAAACCAATAGGGATCCAAGTAAAAAAGTTCGTAAGAAAATCGTTGAATTTTGTATTATATGAAATAGTACAATGGGTCCCATCATGGCCTAGCAAAGCAAGTGCATGCTGTCTGTTTCCTACTATAAAAATGGCAAGCAAAACCGTGAATACGTTCGGATATACGCCCACAAGAACAAAAGCTAAGACCATAACAGCCCAGTCAAGAAGTAGATCTTTGACCCAGTAATATGGAACGCGCTTACTAAGCGCTTTAAGATCCCCTGGTTTCAGCCCGTTTGCTTGGCTTTTAGTTTGCCCATGATCCATTGTAAATCTCCTGACTTTATAAAAATAACTGCAGGAAAAAGACTAAATGTTCTGCTAACTAAAAAAATCACGAGTTCCCGTGACAAAGATTTATTAAACCAATGATTGAAACATTTTTTAAAAAATGCGATGTTTTAAGCGTTAAGCAAAAAAATTTGGAGGAACTGAGATTGCAAAAAACCTCAAAGTTGCAATTTGAAGATTTTCTAACTCAAAGCACTAATGCCAAATCACCTGAAGAACTTTTCTCCTGTCTCACAACAGCAGTGGCCAATCATGGCTTTGATAAACTTATATTTTCAGTCACTTACGATGGTGATCTGCCAAAAGATAAGAATAAATTAGGTGTTTTTCACAATTACAATGAGTCTTGGGATAAGTTCTATAGAGAGAAGAGGTACGATCTTATTGACCCAGTTCTGAAGTGCGCAGCTACTTACTCTCACGCATTTAAATGGTCTGATCTTGAGAAAGAACTTATTTTAACTCCAAAACAGCATAGGTTCTTTAGAGAAGGGGAAGACGCTGGGCTGTTGCATGGCGTAGGCATACCGATGAGAGGAAGTAGAGGACAGCTATCTGGGATAGCGCTCGCTAGCTCAGAAAAAATAGATGCATGTGACCAAAATCTTGATTTGTTAACAGCTTACTGCAATCAATTTTATATATCGTACAAACGGTTTTTTATCTCTACTGAAAAAGTTGCACAACAAGAGATGATCTCTCTGACAGTTAAGGAAACCGAAGTCTTACATTGGTTATTTGCGTCAAAGACGGATGACGAAATAGCCGTTATTATGGGTATCACAAGGCACACTGTTGATACATATATAAGAAGAATCTACGAAAAACTCGGCGTTCATAATAGAATAGGGGCTGCAATTAAAGGCTTGATGCTTGGTTTGGTAACTCCCTAGCACTGTCACGAATTCTCGTGATTACTAGAATGTTATTTATAGATCAGAATTTCTACTCAGTTACTACATGGGGAGTAGAAAATGATCAAAATCGTAAATCACAGAAGCATAGATAAAAATGGATACTTACTGATTGGACAATTTAAGCTTCGCTATAAAGAATTTATTGAAAGACAAGGTTACGAAGTAAAGACGTTTGAGGGGATGGAGTACGATCAATACGACACCCCTGCGGCGACATATTTGGTTTATGAAGATGATGATAAGATAGTTCAAGGTGTTAGCAGGTTAACACCAGTATGTAATGGCTGCATGCTTCAAGACTTATGGCCAGATCTTGTGGAAGATAAAAAGCAATTTAGCGACCCTCAAATTTGGGAAGGTACACGCTTCTGCATCAATAAGGATCTTTCAGCTGAGCAGCGTCGCAAAGTCTGCTATGAAATCTCACTTGCTTATGTTGAATATGGCTTAATGACTGGCATTAAGAAGATTATTGGCATGATGCCTACGCTCATTTTAAGAAGTGTTTTTGAGCGTTCGGGAATATATCTTGAGCGCCTTGGTCCCATTCATGAAATGGCAGGCTTTCATAAAGTTCAAGCAGCGGGAATCCCTGTTAATTTAGAGCAAATTAAAAACGTACAACGAAAAACAGGGTTGTTTTCTGCCTTTACGACATCAACGGAACAACTATTGGCTGCCTAAAATACTTACGGAGAAAATTAGTGAACGAAAGAAAAGATATAAAAATACAACAAATTATAGCTGCTTTAGAATATCTAAAGAGGACTGCAGAAAAAGAAGATTTAGAGGATATCGTGACGTTAATTGATGCGACCTTTACTATATGTTGCAATACGTATGTCATATTGAAGCGTAGTGAGGTGGCGAGTAGAATTAAAGACTATGCTGATCTGAAAATCGTGAGTTAGTCATCTTGGTATAAGTTAGACATTCTTTTCAGAAAAAGTAAAATATCTTTTCTGCTATCTGGATTTTTCACTGAATAGTAAAGTCTTAATAGAATAAGTGTTTCTTTGCTTTCTATGACTTCTTCTTTAAAGTAAGTTGATTTTTCGAGGTGCGCGTTAGGTTTTTTCTTGCTTACTGTATCATCGGGAAAAAAGTAAGAAATTGATACATCAAGTGCTTGTGAGAATTGATAAAGCCGACTGGCGCTTACACGATTTGCTGCTGATTCATACTTTTGCACCTGCTGGAACGTTATGCCTGCAGATTGTGCGAGACTTTCTTGACTAATCTTTAAGAGTAACCGCCTGGCTTTCAATCTTTGCCCCACATACTTATCAACGTTAGTAGATTGTTTTTTCTGCTCTTCACTCATTAAATATATTCCGAAGTTCAAAAGTTTATAGAGTTGTACATCACATCATTCATTAGAAATCATTGCTATAAAGTTAATGAAAGCCTTTAGGAATCCTATATCAGTTTCTATATAACTTAAATAATACAGTTTCAATTCTTTGATAGAAATTGATAAGTGTTCCTTAGTGGCTACATCCTCATACTAGGACCACGGGCGGATTACTAAGGACATCTATGCCCAGAAGCATACTGAACTGCAAAATCGCCGTTTTGAAATTAACCATGAAATAGAACAGCACACGAAAGCAGATGAACAGTTTAAAATCGCTTTATCCACGCTGCTTTCTTTGTCATCCCGTATTGGGCCGCTTTTTGAAAGTTCGACAATCGAGGAAAAACGCAAATTGATTGGATTTGTATTTTCGAACCTGACTTTAAATGGCGCAACCCTCGGGTTTTGCTTAAGAAAACCATTCGACCTGTTCGTCAATTTGACTGAGTATCAAGAATGGCTGTGCGTGCAGTCTAGTGATAGGAATTCTCAGGCATTGTGAAAAGCCAGTCACGGAATGCTGGCAGCTGTTATTTTGGGGTATCTAGAAAATCCGTGCGTTCAATTACGTAACTTTAAGAAGACTTATTTGCAAAAGTTAATATTTGACAAGCTTAGAGGCTCAAAAGTGGCCTTTTCTGTTTAAAAACTTGACTTATTGCCATAATAATGGCTATAAACACCCCCATGCAAAGCGAGCAGTTACTTTCATACCTCCAAAGGGGTGTTGATAAGCTATTGGAGCAAGGGAGCTTCGATGGCGGCCAGCCTTTTCGCCCAACCCAAAAGCAAACCTTAGAAGCCTATAAGCGTTTTCTAGAGTCAACTTCACTGACCACAGAAGAAAAGCTCAAAGGCTTTTTTGAAATTCCAACAGGCATTGGTAAGACAGCTGTTTTTGTGGGCATCATTGCTGCAACTCATTCCATAGCTGAAGCAGAGGGGCAATCGTTAAAAACAGTTATTGTTGTGCCAACAACTCAACTTTTAGAACAGACGCATAACTCATTCATAGGTACAGAAAAAACCATTGGTTTCGCGCCTCAGCTTGAGGGGCGCATCGGTCTTTATGGAGACGGCCATAAAAACTTAAAGCTGCCAATTACTATCATGACCTACAATGCTTGGTACGACCTTTCCCAAGCTGGAAAGATTGGTTCCCACAACACGGATATTTTGATTTCTGATGAAGCTCACAGAGGCACATCCGAGCGGCGTATTGAAAACATCTCAGGTATTTTTAATGCACAGACCGTACAAATTGCTTTCACAGCAACGGCGCATTTTGATGAAGAGAAGTCAGTTCAAGCCAGCCATGAACGCGAGATTTTCTACAAGTCAATCCGTGATGCAATTTTAGAGGATGAATTAGCATCTTATATTGGAACGCAACGTGCAGTTATCCGCGTTGCGCCAACGAATTTTATGCTTTCAGATGAATTTCAAGAAGCGACGAAGCAGGAAAAAACCGCGTATCGTAAGAAAATTAGAGAAAAAGCATGGAATGAGTTTGCGCTTAAAGCTTACAGAGAAGGCAGGGATGAACAAACAGGCGACCTGTTAACAGATAATCAGGCAGGCTTCTTTGTGAGCGGGATTCATCAGGCCAATCAGCTTGAACATATGCTGAATGATGACGAAGCTTTGCAAGCGATAGCCAAGGCACAGGGTCGTAAGGGTGTGGCTGTTGCCATTCATTCTCATTTATCAGGCAAAGAACAGAAAAGACGTTTTGAAGCCTACATGGCTGGTGAATATATGGCTGTGGTTGGTGATGATAAGTTTAAAGAAGGTTTTGACCACCCGCCTATGAAGACAGTTATTGATAGCGCACATAGTTCGCTCGTTGATAAGGCCCAAATTATAGGTCGTGGCGCACGTAAATGGTGGAACGAACAAAAAGGCAGATTTGAGGGGCTAACCTTAATTGATAATGTTATCTATATTGGTTCAGAAGATAAAGATATAGATACTGTATATAGAGATGCCGCACTTAGAAATGCTGTTTCTGCAAAAGATATTCTTGAAGACTCTTTTGTGATTGGCCCACAAGCGCCGAAAAGAAGCCCATCTTCAGCATTAGTTGGGGGCCCTCCTAACATCTTTGGTGATGATAGCGATATTGAGTATTACAGCAGCATTGAAGAAATTTATCTTCTTGAAAGTGAAGTATCAAAACTTCGTAAGGAAGATCGGATTGAGATTACGGATGAGATGAGGGCTCACCTTAGAAATGAGATGGAGAGAACTGGGATTGGTGGTGTGAACTTATTGAAAAACACGGAAGTTCCTGAAGGGCTCAATCCCCCATTAATTATAAGTTGGGGTATAGCTGTTCAAACAGCACAAAAGAATCTGTGGAGCTGGGTAATCGAAAAGTATTCACAACTGCCTACCGTTACAGCAAGAATAGAATTTTCGGAAGAAAACTGTAAATTATTAAACGCAGAGTTTGATCGCACGGGAATTACATCGGTAGATTTATTAAAGCTCCCTAATAAGCCCGATACTCTAACAACTGCGATTCTGCAAGCTCTCAGAGGTGGAACTAATAGCAGTGTTAGTAAAGATGCTTATGATTGGTTAATAACTACACTTATATCATTACCTGAAGGTGAATATAAAATTATTTCTGAAGAAGACCTAGTATTTTTGGTATCAGAAAAGAAGAGAACTGGCACAAGCATAAGAAAATTATTGCAAGGTGCTAGTATGCCTTCGGACCTTTCTGGCAGCATGGTTAATCAGTGGCTAGTAGGTGCTGTAAAAAGAGCAAAGAAAACACATTGGTCTTATGTTCTTAAACGTTTTTCTGAGTTAGATACCGTAGTATCCAATTCTATTCCTATGACTGAAGAGATGAGACGGCAGCTTCTGTCTGAAATTGAAAGAACTGGTGTAAAAGCCAATTCTCTTGTTACAAAGTCAGGGGTACCAGAAAGTCTTACTTTAGCTCGCTTTCAGCATATCACAACAAAATCATCGAGTGTTGTGCCAGAGGAATGGGAATGGATTATAGGAACATATAAATCTCTTCCAGATGCAGAAGTGCGAATAACTATAACCAAAGAAATGAGGGCAGAATTGATTTCTGAAAAAGAAAGAACTGGTGCTGGTGGCAAAGCATTACTTCTAAACGTATCAGAAAACTCACATTCTGTTACCTCGCAATTAGTAGGCACTTGGTTGTCTGGCAAAACTAATTCTGCAAGTGCGTCCCAATGGAATTGGGTTATTGAAACCTATAAATCACTACCATCACTTAAAGCTAGGGAAATAATCGAATTAACAGACGCTATGCGCGCTGAATTGGAAGCTGAGGTTGAGAGAACAGGTTTAGGCGTGAAGAAACTGTTTAACCAATCAAGCAATCCTCCGCCAGATTTAAATCCTGACAAAATGCGTCTATGGCAAAGAGGCGCGAAATCTGCGCAAAAAGATCACTGGTACTGGGCAATTAAAGAATACAAAGCATTGTCTAGTGTATCTGCAAAAATAAATATTTCTGATAAAATGCGTCAAGAATTGAAATCGGAAATAGAGCGTACTGGTATTACGCCGTATACCTTATTGAGAATAGGAAAAAATCTACCCCACGGAACAACTTATATTAAGATTCATAACTGGAAAGAGGGCACAATAAAAACCGCTGCTTCTGCTGAATGGGCCTGGGTAATAAATACTTATACGTCTTTGCCTGATAAAGCTCTGGAACCATCTGGCCCCAATAATGAGCCTTAGAAGCTATTTGCCCCCCGCCACAGCCCTAATAGTTTCGATGATAAATCCATGGCATACTCTTGGCCTTATTCTTATATTTTAAAGCCACAGTAAGAATTCCAGCTAAGCTTCTATTTAGATTAATATCGGTTCCACAGTCTTTTTTCTTTGGCGCAAGAACGATCTTATTGATTAAGTAACGCAGCTTATCTTACATCCTCATACTAGGGCCGCGGGCGGCTTGGCCGAAGTTGCCGTGGAGGGACGCGTTTCCGGTGGTGGATGTTTGGCCGCCTTGGGTGTTGCCGTTAAAGTCCGTGCCTGATGTGAAGGATGCGGCGTTAACGCCCGATGTTTGTGCGAAGCCGCGTGGCGATAATCCTTGAGCTTGTGCAGCCGCCTTATAAGCATCTGGGTTGCCGGAGTGTCTTGCGGCTGCAGCTTCACCCCAATAAACACCGTGGCTGTGAATATCCCGCATTTGCAGGGTTTTAAAGTTGCCTGCAAATTCACGCTTCTTGTCATCATACCAATCTCTTGGGAAAACACCTGAGCGGGTGTTTTGATCAAGATTTGCATAGGCTTTAAACATTAATGTTCTGCGCTCTAGTTCAAGCGTGCGGTTGCCGTTAAATTCACTCTGTAAGCCCTGATTGGGTTTTCCTAAAAGCTGTCCCTGTTCTTGATGGGTTTGTGAACGCTGATCCCGCCAAGCGAGCTCGCGCTCATGATAAGCCTCAACACGCGCTTTAGGCACGGGTGCTGTGCCCGCACGTAAATCAGCACGTTCTTTCAACAACTCCATCTTTGCAGTGACTTGATCCACTTTCGCTTGGGCAACAGCCGCTAAATCCTCAGCCGAGACAGCCGTATTATTCTCAGCTGCTTTGTTTTCAGCGGCTTGGTAAGCGCGGTCATAGATTGCAGCTAAGCGTTGATCCATGGGAATAAGCTGCTTGCCGGATAGTTCTTGTGTTTCGGGTGTGGTTTGTGAGCCACCACCTTGGTTGTTCCCGCCTTGGGATTGCGAGCCGCTTTGAGAGATGGCTTTTTCTTTATTCTCTGTTCGGCTTTGCTCACGAAGTGCATCAAGCCTAGTTAAAGAATCCATGATGCCTTCCTGATTGCCTTGAAGACGAGCCTGCGCTAAATCCTGTCGAACTTCGGCTATGGCAACTTTACGGTGCGTGGCATCGGCTGCAATTTTTGCGGCTTCCTGTTCGGTCATTCCATCAGCTAAATTTCTTTCATAAACTTTATCTCGGAAATCTTTGAGTTCCTGCCTGTCCACGCCGTTGATTGTTGTAACCTTCTCATTATCGAGCAGGGTTGGGAGTTCCACTGTTCTGAATATACTTGTATCTCTTGCTCCACAAACAAATGTTTGTACAGTCCCACTAATTGATGCTGCGAACTCACGGCTATTCTCAAGCCAAATCTGCGTGTTTCCTTCTTTACCATAGGCGTCTGCTAGTCGGTTAAATAACTTTGAATCATCTTCTTGAAAGTTATCTTTAAATTTTTCATAGGTTGATGTTGCTTTGCTAATACCTTCAAGAAGTTGTCCAGTTTTTGTATCTGAAATAAGTGCTTCCGGATAAGCATTTGATGCTTGTTCTGCACGCTTCCAGTTGTTGGCGTCTTTGTAGTCTGCTTTTCCAGCATAGAATATTGTATGCCCTTCATGCTGAAAGGGTATGTATTGATGGGCTTTAGAAAGCTGCTCTATTTGATTGTCTCGAAATTCTGTTGTCAGGTCAGTCATGGCTATTACTTACTAGTCAAAACTAACAAAAAAATCTGGATTTATTACTTTTTCGGGAATAAAAAATTTCTCAAGTACTGATTTGATTTTTTCTTTTTGGTTTTCTGAATCCGCACCAAAAGCTCTTTTGATTTGTCGCGAAATGAAAATATTTATACCTTTTATATTTTTTGTTTTACCGTTCTCAGTCGCAACTTCTTTGGAAGTATTATCTGTAATAAAATCAAAATCATTGTCTTCAAATGAAATTTTTATTGATTGATAACTCTCTCTTGGGTGGTCAAAAGAGAGCCTTTCAACGACATAGCCGTCAATTATTGTTTTATAGCGAGTCTCATACTTTGAAAGATCACCCAAATCTTTGGTTCTCTCTTTGAGCTCAGCTTCTGACTCTTGTTGTAGTTTTTTTCTGAGTTCAGAGTCAGCAAAGGCTCTGATATTTTCTTCATGACTTCCCTTGGAAGGTATTTCCTTTTTTGAAAAGATTTTTTTTGGCGATTTCACAATTTTTCTTTTTTTGTCATTATTTGTATCGGTCATTTTGCTCTCCTGTGATTAAGGTTGGAATGGTGACATGTGGGCGCAGCCGAAGGCGAGTTCGATTGCGAGGTGGCGTAGGGCGGGTTGCGTGTGTGCAAGACCAAGGTCTGGGGCGCAATCAATCGCGCAAGTTGTTGCAAACGATGCGGCGAAGCACATATCTGTTGCATCAAGCTTGTGCGTGTTTTGAAGTTGCGCAACAAAACCACGGAACCGCGCGCAAGCCTGCGGTGACCATTCGCGCGGATAATCAGCAGCATCGGTCAAAGTCAGTTTTGGCACTTCTTTGCCCATAAATTCAGCGGTCGTACGTGAGACATTCACAGCCACATCATAATGGGTTGAGCCAAGGCTTGCGGGCGGCTCTTTCATCATCAATAGGGCGTTCATGAGTGTAGGTGCGATGCCATTTTGAAGCTGCGCTTCGTTGCCAAAAAATAACAGCGATACAGGCTCAGACGAGATCATCTGGTTCTTGGTACTGCCCAAGAGTTCTGGATGACAGGCCGTAACCGCACACTCGCCAGTGATGGCGGCCAGTGCGCCCACCAATGTTGGTAAGTGCAGCGAGCCAGATGCATCCTTATAATGTTCTTGAAGTGCTAAAAACAAATCAGACCCCGCATCGCGGATCGATTGGTTCTCGTAAGCTGCCACAAACATATCCCAACGGCGCTGAGCAATTATGTGTGGGTAATCAGGGCTTTGCATGTAGGCGGGTTTGAGTGTCATATTTATCTCCTACACGTTCAACGTTGGGTCGGATTGTTGTGCCGTGCCAGTATAGCCAAACCGCGGATTAGGTGCAAAACACTGCATATTATCAAAGATTTTGCCTTGGCTTGGCGCCTCGCATGGCAGGGCCGTTGCTTGTTTGGATTTGCGTGTGAGCGCAATGTTTCCAAGCCTGTGGGTTTGCGCTTCAAGCTTACCCCAGCCTTCCCAGCGGCATAAATTATTGTGCAAGCTATCTCGTCTCGCCTCTAACACATCGTTACAAGCATCGAGTTTATCGCGATAGGTATAAAGCGTGCCCCACGCAGCGAATAGCTTGTCTTCCTGCTGGTCAAGGCCTGCATCAATTAAGCGTAAATCACCCGCAATATCTTTGAGCCGGCTCAGTTGTTTGAGTGCACGGTTATGCTCAGCTTCACACAAAGCAGCGCGTGCCTTCTGGCTTTCAAAGGAACCCTGTAGTTTTTCTTTTACAGTCTCGCGGTATTGCTGCGCTAGTTTGCGGGATTGTCTGGTCTTAACCCCCAGCGCACCAAACAAGAATAACCCGCCACCTAAGCCAAGCACACCTGCGGCCTGTGCTAGTTCAAGGGTGCTTTTCTTGCCCCTGATGCGGTCGTTATGACGCTCTGTCATTTCAACAGCAGCAAGTTGTATACAAGATTGTTGTTTACCGGCATTGCAATCAATTCGGTCATCAAAATGCCAGTAGCCAATATCATAAGGTAGTGGCTGTATCGCAGGCAGGTTCTCTTTTTCCATTTGCATACAAGCTGTTGTCAGTAATGCGCCAACAGTCACGGCAAAAGCTTTTAAGGCGCGGCCTTTTTCACGTTTACGGGTCGCTTCTTCTAGTAAAGGCTTTGCGGGTTGATTGCCAACTTGAAGGTCTACAAGTGCGCGTTTGTAATCAGGAATAGGCACATTTGAAACCTTGCCGATTTGTCTTGCGGATGCTGCTTTAAGGGCGTCTGCTTTATCAGCAAAAATAAAGTTCGGTTCAAGTGCAAGGGCAGGGACCGTTGGCATCACCTCAATATCATCTAAGTGACGTGTTATGACCGCATCATCAATTGCGCCTGTGTACGTTGAAGTTATTGCGGCTGGGCGTGTTGGTACATCAATACCGTGCCACTCCGTGCGCATATCGATCAGCCATTCAATATAGCCTTTGTATTGATCTTCAACTGTACGATACGCATTTTCACTTGCGTAATCATCTTTGAGCGTGCTGCGATAATTTTCGAGCAGATCATAGGCTGATTTAAATTTGCCAAAACCTATTTCTAGAAGGCGTGCACGGCCCCTTGCGGTCGCTTCATGTAATTCAAGATATTGGGCATAACTATCAATGTCATTCCATAGCGCGGTTAGTTTTACCTCAGCTGCTGTGAACCAAGCGCGGGAGCGTTCGTCGGCTCGCTTTGCGGCATCGGCAACATTATATAGATCATGCCGTAAGCCACCTGTTTGAAGCCATTCACGCAGGGCAATTTGTGCTTTGCCATCACTCGTTTCAATTGCCTCATCACTCTCGATTGGATTCACAAGGTTATAGGGCACAAAGCCTGTATCTACATCATTAGGAAAATCATCAATCTGATCAGACTTAGTTCGTGCATGTGGTTCTGGTAATGTTGGTTTTTCAAGCGGTGAGAGCAGCTTTGGCGCCCCAATCACATGCGGGCCGTAAGCGCGGGCATATAACACAGGGTCTGAATAATAGCTCACACGTCCTTCAAGCAAAGTTAAATGGATGTTCTTTTTCTTGTGCCTTCCACTAATGAACAAGATTTGCCCCTCCGAGAGAAGTTCTGCGGCATCAGACGTTTCAAGGCGCGGTAATAACTGACCTGTGTAAGTTATGCTATAGGTATAACCGCCACCAATGCTTTCCCCGCCACCTGTTGTATCGGTGATAGAGCTGCTTTCCGTATAGCTATTTGAAACATTTCGTGTGGTTGTTTTATTGTGGGCTGTAGAAGAGCTTATTGTGTCTCCACGATTGACGCCTGAGGTAACGCCAACACCAAAGTTACTCCCTTCTGTATGAGAGCCCCCTGTTTGCGTGCCTTCTGGTTTACCTTTCAGCCCAAAAATACCTTTGCCGGTTCCTTTGCGATTTTCATTTTCTACTGTTGTGTCTTGGATTGATCCTCCTTCGGTAATATTAACCTGCAAGCTTTCACCAAAGCTATTTGTAACACCTGTTTGATAGGTCTCACCATCGCCAATTGCTATGCCTTCGACGTGCTGCGTGCTATCACCAATGGTTTTTGCGCGCGACCAGTTTGTTGTATCTTGGCCCGTCACATTGAGGGTTTCTGCAACGGACGGAATATAAACAACTGATTTCCCCGCACGCTTGCTTATATAATCAAGTGTCTGTTCTTCATTTACATTGAAGACCTGCAAGCAAGTTGCAGCACCCAGAAAAGATGAGGCTCTGTTGTCCCCGTAGACTTCTTTGAGCATGGCAATATCATGAAACATTGTCCACAGCGTCACGCCTTTTTGACGCAATGTGAGCATACCTGTTGCAACCTCATCGATTTTGCCGAGCTGCGTAAATTCATCGATCATAAAGAGCACACGATCTTTATGTTCAAACGATCTACCTGCATCGCCGAGATTCGGCAAGGCGTTGAAAGCTGCTTCCAACATCATTCTTAAAAAAGCAGACATTTCCTTGTAGATATTGACATCCGGCATCACGATATAGACCGTCATTTTATCATTCCGTAGATCTTTAAGATCAAAAGTGGAATGTGAAAATGTATTCATCAATTTTCTTATCATTGGAAAATCAAGTTTAAATGTAATGGTTGAGATAAGACTATTCTTATTCTCATCGCGCTCTTGTCCAAGTTGCCCTTTAAAATAGTTTCCCGTTTCATTGATAGCGTGAGACATCGGCCCGCTATCTGTTGCAAAGCTCTCCATCAGGGCAGTCCATTCAGAGCTACCAAAGGTGCCAAGCAGGCGACGAACTTCGCCTAAGTTTTTACGTTCTGGTGGAATATCATTGCTGGTAATAACGTAATAAATAAAAGATCTTAAAATTGCTGCTGGTCCAAGCTCAAAATAGGGCGTTTGCTCTTTGTCCCCGTCCGTTGTTTTTAGAAGTGACCTTGCAATTAAAGACACGTCCGTTTCAAATCGATTGCTTTCTGGATTGAGCGCATCAAGAATGTTGAAGCTATCAGACGGTTCGTTCGTCTCGCCATATGGGTCAATCACAACGATTTTTTGTTTTAAGATGTTTCTACGATAGTCAATTGTTTCATTAAGTGTTGCGCCGCCAATTTCAACAGAAAACACCGAGCCTGCGTGATCAAGTAAATTTGGTATCGCAACATCCGTACCTTTACCAGCGCCGGTTCTGGCAATTGTGATCATATGGTCGCCAGGTTGTATGCGTAGCTTGTGTATCCCGCGCTGGCCGATAATAAAGCCTTCTTCCTCTCCCATGAGTTCGCGGCCTGTATTGATGTTTTTAAAAGGCGCACGCGCGTCTTTATAATCAATCTTGGTCGTAAGCCCAATCGGTTTGCGCCCCACAACTTGGTCAAGAATACTGTCTGATAAAGGCTCAGGCACAATTATTTTATCGGTTGCGCCATTATTAGCTTCTGATGAAGCAACTTGTTCGGCAGCATCTGTAAAACTTGCTTTGGCGTTTACGTTGTTTGTGTCGTCATTGTTATATGTATTAGTCATTGGTCTTCCCCATTATTGTTTTTTTTGTCTTCGTTGTTTTTCAGCAAAGCGGCAGGGTTTGCCAAATGCACATGCATCGGACGTTACCTGTCGCTTCACCATTCTTTTTTTGAAGACAAAATTCCCCACACCTGAGGTGTGCACTGATCCCCCAGCACACGGCTTTCATCTTCCCCACACATCACTGATCTCAATTAGGCACAAAGTAGGGCAGGCGTGTTTATGCGCACACGCTGACATGCTACGTTTTGCCGATCTTTAGATCAGGAATTTATTTAGGCCTTCTTCCGACCCAGTCGTCTGACTTTAAGCGTTGCAAGAATAGATCAACCCCACGGGGTATGCGTGTGTGAGATGCAACTGGTCTGGGGACGCAGTTACTTCAAAGGCGCAAATGTGGTGTTGAGTATTCCTGGTTGAACCCAAAGCCAGACGGCTAGGCCGTCTGCTTAGTGCTTACTTACTGCCCTTCTTTGGCTGCTTTCACAAAACCCCAGATTTGACCGACCATAAAGGCCGAGATCATGGCCAAAGCCAGTTCCATAGAGTTGTTAAAGAAGTAAGTATCGATTTGGTTCAAAGTGTTTAAAACTGTCATTGTTAGTGTCATTGGTCTTCCCCATATTTCTAAGTCTGTTAAGGTTTAAATGGTTTACATTGCTTAATTAGCAACATGGTTACAAATTATATAATCAAATATGGAATGTCAAATTATTTTTGCAATATCAGTGCAAAAATCTTGACAAATCT
>CAZYMI010000027.1:0-18322 GCA_964648505.1 uncultured Pseudobdellovibrionaceae bacterium | reverse complement strand
GCGGTAAGCTAATACGGGATTATGTTTTTTTTAGTTTTTTGAAAACTTATGATTTAGAGACAGCAGATAACTATGAAGTGTTTTATCAAAGATATAATCTGCACAAAAAAGATCTTGGGTCCATCTGGATTAATTTTGCAGCAGGGGCAATTTCACCAAAAAGCTTTTCGAGAGAGATGTGGCACTTTCCGTATGGAAAGGATAAGGCCCCTGAAATTTTGAAGCAAGCGGATACGCTTATCGTTTTTGAATCGGCAGGTTATTGTAAGGATTTTTCTGGCCTTGATGTAAAGACTTACAATGCTTTTCGTGTTAAAGGGACTAGGCTTTTAATTTTAACAAAAAAGAATAATAATAACTTGCTTCATTTTTCTGATCTGCTTTCTGATGTTACGGGAAGAATAGAAAAAGTTTGCAACAAAAGTCGGTTTGCTGATTTAGTGCGTTAAAAAAACGATCATAAAAAATATCAGCCAGCACAGAACGCTGATTTTTAGCGGTCTATCGGAGATAATAATGTCGAGTGGTGAACCACTGCGGGTATAAACTAAAGATAATTGCAGATATCTTAATACGCCAAACAAAACAAATAACGAAGTTATAGGAAGGTAGGGTGTCTTAAATTTTAATTGTATCGTGTGGTCTGTGACATAGATCAGATAGAAAGAAGCCAGACATCCAAGTAGAATAATAGACACAGCCATTAAAAATTCATGCGTATAACCTGAAAGTGATGGTCTGGAAGACACATCAGTGTAACGGTTTAAATCATCTCGCCTTTTTTCTGCGGCCATAAATAATGAAACCAGACCAGTACAGGTAAGTAACCAGCTGCTTGGTTCTATGTTTAAAGCAACAGCACCTATAAGAACACGAATAACAAACCCAATGCTAATTGAGAAGATATCAAGCAGATCTTTTGTTCTAAAGTAAAAATTATAAATTAGATTATTTAGTAAATATAATAAAATAAGAACAAGAACAAGAACATATTTGTTTAAGAATAGGGCGATAAAAAATCCAATTGCCAAACACAACATTGCGGTGAAGGCTGCGTATTGCCCTGATATTTTTCCTGCTGCAAGGGGCCTGCTTGCTTTTAAGGGGTGAAGGGAATCGGCTTTTCGATCTATCCAGTCATTTAAGATATAAATGGCGCTTGCAATAAATGAAAAAGATACAAAACATAAGGCGCTGATAAAAAAGTGGGTGCCGACCAAAGCGAGGGCGTAAAGAATAAAGGGATAAAAATAAAAAGGTTTTTTATCCAATGACGAATACGCAATAAAGAAAAAATATTTTTGTATAAACAACTGTCTTGCTTCAAATCTTTTCACTCTCCGCATTGATGCGCGCGTTCACAGCTTCACGAATATTGCGCTCAGCTTCTTCGACAATCATACCAAATTCGGGCTTTTCAGGACGGTAACGCACATCGAGCCTGTTTTCAAAACTACGAATTTCAGCATTAAGACGGCCAAGTCTTCGGCGTGCACTTTCAGCTTTGCGCCAGTCATCTGAATATTGTTCTAACAATCCTAGTTTTACTTTCTCATTAATGCTGCCAATCACATAAGCAAGCTGAATGCCTTCCAGATAAGACGCGGCAACAGACAGGCAATTCGCTGAATTAATGACGTTTTCTTCGTCTCTGGTTTCTGCAATAAAGTTAAAGGTTGCTGTTTTTGCAGCGCCTCTGAGAATAATGCCGCATCGTGCTTCATAGGCTTTCACATTTAAAACCAAGGCAACATTTGAATCGTGTTCAATCGTGACAACTTTTCCAGCTTTACTGAAGGCTTTTTCGGCAAGAATGACCGCATTATCGTAGTTATCACGATTTTCATCATCGCATTTTTCAATGAGGTCGAGAAAAATATGATGAGATCCTGACTTATAGATTAACTTGCCGTTTGCATACACGCAAATCCAGCGGGCAGAATTATATTGTCTTTCATATTCTTCGATCATTCCGTCCCAGGTTACATCCCAATCGAAGGGAATGGGGCGGTTTAAAATGGGTCCCATGCGCTGATAGCTTGAAATTATTTTTGAAGCCATGCGGGCACAACTATGCATATTTTGAGCGCGCACAATAAAAGTTTCCACTTTGCGGCCCCGATCATCATGTAAAGGAATGACCATTCGGTTGGACAAGGCTGTAACAGGGTGCCCTGCAATATCCTCTCCGCGACTATCACGGATTGTAAATTTTTCTCGCAGCAAGGACATATTAAGATCAGACATAAACGGAAGCCCCTTCAGTGAATTTATTATAGCAGAATATTTAGTGCTTGGCAGGGGGGTGAAAAGCTTATCGGCCAAGTGTTTTGAGTGAATCGATGATCTTTTGTGACTCAGTTGAAAATATTTCTCTAGCTTTTGTATGAAGTAAGGGCCATTCTTTTTCGTCGCGACCAAACGCTAATGTATGCCCGGGATGATAGCTATAAGGTGTTTTTTCATCCATTTTCTTGGCCTCATTTACAATTTCTTGTAATCGCTTTGAATCGGCCATAACCCAGCTATTAATAGGGGGGCCATAAAGTTCTGCCAGTTTAAAAAGCTCAGCGTCTTGTCTGCTTGAAGAAGGGGATGGTTTGGGCCAGCGGAGTTTATCAAATTGCGCCCGAAGCTGAGCTAGATAGTAAAGTTGGGCTGCGCGTTTAAGATCGCCGCGCTGTGTGTAAATTCCAGCTGCCAGAAAAAGGCCGGAAGGCGATATATTAGCAGGGCTTGATTCCACTTCCTTGATCGCGTCATCGATTGTTTTTGTATTTGCACCCGACATCAGCGCAGAAATTTTTTTCCAGGCATGCAGATCACTTGCAGGTGTAAAATATACTTTTGGTGCCTTGCCTGTAATTATTTTTTCATCCGACAAAGCTGTATTGGGGATAAGTGAAAAATCTTTAAGAATGTTTGGATCGTTTTCTTTCAGCTTAGTAGGTGTCTCTTTGCTTTCAGGTTTTGTTAAAGTGATTGATTGGTTTTGCGCACTATCTGGCTTGGGGTCGGTAACACGCACATGGTGCATACCCACTTCCGGCTTTTGGGGCAGGCTTGGAACGTGGGGCGCTGAAGGTGCGTTTGGGGCAGGTGGGGGTAAAACTTTTTCCCCTGCTAAGGCTGGAATGCTGAGGACGAAAAAACCAAAAAGAATAAGGGTTTTTTCACGTATCATTACTTTTCATCCCCCATTTTCAGAGCATTGATGAAGGCAGATTGCGGAATTTCAACTGATCCGTACATACGCATTTTCTTTTTGCCTTCTTTTTGTTTTTCTAACAATTTACGCTTACGCGTTGCATCGCCGCCATAGCATTTTGCGGTTACGTCTTTGCGGAAGGCAGAAATATCTTCACGCGCAATAATTTTTCCACCAAGCGCAGCTTGAATCGCAATTTTAAACATCTGGCGTGGAATAAGTTCTTTTAGGCGTTCGCATAAATGCCTGCCGCGGCGTTCCGCTTGCGAACGATGTACAACCATGGAAAGCGCATCAACAGGTTCCTGATTAACAAGAATTTCCATTTTAACCAGATCTCCATCAATATACTCATCAACCTGATAATCGAAGCTTGCATAGCCCCGCGAAATAGACTTCAGACGGTCATAAAAATCAAACACCACCTCGTTTAGGGGTAAGTGGTATATAAGCATCGCGCGGCTTCCGGCATAGGTCAGTTCTTTTTGAATACCACGTTTATCTTGGCAGAGCTGAATAAGCGGGCCTAAATATTCATCAGGGGTCAAAATTGTTGCTTTGATCCAAGGTTCTTCAACATGTTCGATACGCACCGGATCTGGCATGTCGGCTGGATTGTATAACTCTAAAACGGTTCCATCTGTTTTAAAAATTTTATAGACAACAGAAGGCGCTGTTGGGATAAGGTCCAGATCAAATTCACGTACCAAACGTTCTTGAATAATTTCAAGATGAAGAAGGCCTAAAAACCCGCATCGAAAACCCATGCCCAAAGCTTGTGAATTTTCAGGCTCATAATGCAGGGCGGCATCATTTAACTTTAATTTTCCAAGGGATTCTTTCAGCTTTAAAAATTCAGAGCTATCTACCGGAAACAGAGAACAGAAGACCATAGGCACAGATGGTTTGAATCCGGGTAACGCTTGTGTCGCGCCGCCGCGTTCAGTCGTGATGGTATCGCCCACTTTGGTTTCCGAGATATCTTTTATAGCCGCCGTAATAAAGCCCATTTCACCAGCAGACAAATCATCGAGCAGCACTGGTTTTGGTGTAAACATACCAACCCGTTCCACATCACGTTCTGCGCCCGAACTCATGAATTTTATTTTCTGGCCCTTTTTAATTTTTCCATCAATGACGCGGATAAGAATAACTACGCCTAAATAGCTATCATACCAACTATCGACCAGAAGAGCTTTTAAGGGTGCGTCACGGTTTCCTTCAGGAGCGGGTAAACGTTGTACAATGGCTTCAAGTAAATCATCGATACCAAGCCCACTTTTTCCTGAAACAGGCACGGCATTTGAAGCATCAAGACCAATCACATCTTGGATCTGTTCACGCACACGTTCTACATCTGCAGCCGGCAGATCAATTTTATTAATGACTGGAATAATTTCATGATTATTTTCTATCGCCTGATATACATTGGCAAGAGTTTGCGCCTCCACCCCTTGCGAAGCATCCACCACAAGTAAAGACCCTTCGCATGATGCAAGTGAGCGTGAAACTTCATAAGAAAAATCCACATGGCCGGGCGTATCCATTAAATTAAGCTGGTATTCGATTCCGTCTTTGGCTTTATAGGCAAGGCGCACGGTTTGCGCTTTGATTGTGATGCCGCGTTCACGCTCAATATCCATTGAATCAAGAACCTGCTGGCGCATTTCACGCCTTTCAAGGCCGCCGCATGTTTCAATTAAGCGATCGGCCAGCGTGGACTTTCCATGATCGATATGGGCGATGATGGCGAAGTTTCTGATATGCTCTTGCGGCTTGGGTAGCTTGGTTTGTGACATGGCGTCGTTATAAGGCCTATCCCTCTGATTTAAAAGGGTATTTTTAATAATATGTCATTTTTTTGTTAATCTTCCAAATATTAACCATAATTTATTGAAGTTACAGCATAATTATGATAAATTAGCCCCATAAAGAAATAAACGGGCAAAGTTTGACAAAAACCGCAAGAATCCGCGATACAGGGTCTTGCAGTTATAAAGGGTGAGAATAAAAATGGCTGAAGATAATCAAGATTTTTATCAGATTTTAGGGGTGGACAGATCCGCAACCCAAGAAGACATTTCGGCTGCTTACAAAGCCATGATGAAAGAATCGCATCCCGATAAATATATGAATGCCCCTGAGGGTATAAAAAAAGCAGCGCTTGAGGAATCCCAACGAATTTCCGAAGCGTATGATACGCTTGGCGACCCGGATAAACGCGCTGCTTATGATAGAATGTTAGACCAAACAAACCCTGAAGGCAAATTAAAAGACGATTTAACGAGGGCCGGGTTTGATAAAAGTTTTGCAGAACTTGACAGTTTATTTGACAACGACTCAGAGCAGGAGAGAAAGTTTCTAGATTTGATTGGCTTCAACAATCAAGACTATTACTTTCAGATAGTAAAGGCGATCGTTGATAAGCCTGAAATACAAAGAAGTAAAAAGTTTACGGACGCGCTTGATAGGAAATCTTTTGCTAATTTTTTAAGGCGCAAAGGAATAGATTTACGAGAAAATATGGGCGCTGGAAATTTAAATGATCGTGGCGGGTCAAGACATGGTGTTGATCCAGACGACCCAGATTATACTTATTACACTGCTGATGATGCTGCCGCTGCCGCTGCTGCACGCGCAGAAGAAATAAGAAATGCTGCACGTAATCTTTTGCCCCCTGAAGAAGCGAAAGAGGCGCTTGAACATATTAAAAAAATTTCGAATTCAGAAGATTTGTTACGCCCTAAATCATGGTTATCATGGAAAGCTTTTATGGCAGTTCCGCTTGGTCTTGGCGCAATTGCCGGGCTTGGGGCTTTTTCAGTTCTGCCTGTTGCATGGGCTGCCGCAAGTTTGCTTCCTATTGGATTTGCCAGTTTTCTTGGGGTTAAGAAGCTTGAAGATTATAAGCAGGAAATTGCTGATCTGGGAACGGGCTTATCATCAACAAGATTAGCGTTTACAGATAAAGATTCACCTTTAAATACAACAAAAAATAAAATTATTGCAGGCCTTGTTTTAACAACGGCAGCAGTGCCTTTTGCGATCGTTCCTTGGTGGCTTGCAGTGCCTGCGTTTTTAGGTATTACAGGCGGGGCCGTTGGATTTACAAGATCAAAAATTTATCGGCAATTCAGTGATGGAAATCTTGAGAAATATAATCTTCATAGGCAGCACGTGAATTATGTTTCAGGCATTCTGAAGACATTACCACTCACAATGTTTATGAATGATCCCTCAAGATTAGATCCACATTATTTAACACATTATAATGCGCTTAAGAATAGAAGCATTTATGAAACTCCCTTAGCGATGCGTAAAGCAGAGTGGGATGGTCTCGGCATTACTGCATCAGCAATATATGGAGTTTTCGGAAATAAGCTGGCTTTGTATTTACGGGATCTGCAAGACGCCTACCTTTCGAAAATTGAAGGAGACAGAACGTTATCGCTTAGAGATACGGGGTTGACTGTTGGCGAAGTTTATAAGGCTAAACCACAGATTAAAAAGAATGCTTATGCTGGTATTGTTGCCAAACCCGGACAAAAGCCTGAAGATGTAAATTTTACAGAGGCAGAAATCAAAAAATGGTTTAATCCTTATGAAATTAAACGCCTACATATTGATGATTTATTACTTCTTGCGCCCAGAACACCTGAAGATAAAAAGAATCTTAGAAATTACTTTTTAGGAAGCGGTTATCGTGGTGCATTGAAAGGCACAGTTGTTGGAGCGCTGATTTCAGGCTCTTTAGCGCTGATGAGTCTTACTGGGGGATCTGACGAGCCGGCAAATAAGGGTGCGGATACATCTGTGTCAGCATCATCATCGGCTACAAATGCAGCACGGCAAGCGCAAGAACGTGCGCAGGCTCAACAACAGGCGGCGGCCCGCGCCAACGAGCAGAAAATGAACAATCTACGCGATTACTTTGATAGTAATCCGACCTTCCGCGAATCCTTTGCTTATAAGGCTTTGCAGGCAAACCCCGATACGCTGATGATTGCATTGCGCCCCACAGATAATGCGGCTAAATGTCAACTCGTTGCGATTTCTGCGGCTGCGGATAAGGTAATTGCAGATCGTGTTTCACCTGACAGGGTTGAAAGCGCCTTTATGTCTGCCTTAAGCGATTTTAATGAAAGATCGTGTAAGGTTTTTGCCGCTGGGGATTTAAGCGGGGGCTTCATGCAGCAGGCACGTCCGGATGGCGAAACCAATCTGGGTGCAGCAGTTCGTGTGACTGTTGGTGCTTTAAAGGCACGCGCCGGTGGTGCAAGTGCCGCGCCAGTAGCACCAGCAGCACGCTAAATTAGAAGAAGATCATAAAGGCTGATGCATATAATCTTTTGTTAAGATGGGCCTTTATTAAGGTGCATTTATGTGTCTGTGCAGTTCTTATTTTTTAAACGTTTTAGTGGTTTCTTGCATATTTTAGGCGTAGTCAAATCGTAGTTATTACCTTATTCTTTGCTTCAATCTTTCTCTGTTCGTTTTTATTTTTTACTCATCCTTTTATAGTACATAACTTAGATATTCGGGTTCGTTGCATTAAAAAAGCCCCCGAAGGGGCTTTTTGTAATTCTTATTCAAAGCTTTTTCTTATGGCCCGGCAGGAGCAGGAGCTCTAAGCGCAAGAGAAGGAGCTTCTGCCTGCTGTGCTACAGCAGCCGCAGGGGAAGCAGTAGGCTCTTGCTGGCTGTTACCATATTGGTTAGCAAGCGTACCTGCAATAACTGCACCAGCAATACCACCAAGACCTCCACCAAGACCATTACCTATAGCGTATCCGGCAATTGCAGAAATAGCGGTTGCCATTAATGGGTAATTTTTGAACAAATCACCAAAAATTGTAGAAACCGTCTGAAAGCTATCTGAAAGAAAGCTGCCTGCAGAATTAGCGTCTGCGCTCATGCTTCTGTTACCGTTAAAGTAAGATTCTCCAAGATGGGCTAGGCCTGCACCGGCAACAGCACCAAGAAGAGGGCTCTTTTTAAAGTAAGCGGCTCCAGCAGCACCTGCTAATCCACCTGCAGCCTCGGTAAAATAATCACTCCAACCCATAATAACCCTCTCATTCTTTTATTCTTACTTTAAGCCTATCGATTCTATGGTGCAAAATGCAAGAAAATTCGATCACATCTTGTTTTTTCTGCTTAATATCTAAAAAACCTACATATTTAATCGATCTTTAGACGGAAGCATAAAATCAATATAGGTAAATTTTTACATATAACAGTTAATATTTGATAAATTTAAGCCATTTTTTAAATTATTTTAAAACATTTAAAACAAATGAGGGATACATAAAAAAACCGCCCAATTTAAGGCGGTTTTGTTGAATGATGTGTTGTGGGGTATCTACATAGAAGGCGCCGGGAGCGCGGGCGTCTGCTTTTGCGTTGGCGCAGCTGTTGAGGGGGCACTTTCTGTTAAAGAACCCGCAAGCTGTGCGCCGCCAAATGCGACGGCAGCCATAATGCCTTTAGATACAAGCGAGTTTGTGTCAAATCCCATAGCGCCGAGTGCGTAATGCGCGACCATAGCGCCTGCAACGGCTCCAAGTACTCGGACCATGCTATTCTCATCGCTTCCAGTGGTGTTAAACGCACCAGCAAGGCCAGCCATACCGAGGGCTGAACCTAAGCCTTCTTGCTGGCCAGGTATAAGCCTTTCTGCAATTTCACCGACACCAAAGCCAATAGCTCCGTCTGTCACTCTGTTGAAAAGGCTAGGGCCGTTATTTGTTTGCCCTTCTGCCCCTGCGCTTTTATTAAACATCGAACCGAGAACCATCGGTCCTATTGTTGTTAATGCCATTCTACCTAAAGCTGCCCAGACCATGAAATCCACCCTTGTTGTAGTCATAATAAAACAAGAAAGTTATTAAAGACTAAAGATTTATGGAATCAAAAGAAACGCCTCGAAGAAACTAAAAAGGGGGACATGAAAAGCACAGCCTTCACGCTCCCTTTAATTCTTAATGTCTGAAATGCCTTATACCGGTGAAAACCATGGCTAAGTTGCGTTCATCGGCTGCGGCAATGACCTCGGCATCTTTGATTGAACCCCCCGGTTGAATAATCGCGGTAATTCCAGCTTCTGCTGCGGCGATCAGGCCGTCAGCAAAAGGGAAAAAAGCGTCTGAAGCCAAGACTGAGCCTACCGTCAGATTTTCAGGGGCTTTTATAGCATCTGCTGCGTCTTGTCCTTTTCGGGCGGCAATACGGGATGAATCAAGTCTGCTCATTTGACCCGCGCCGATACCAACTGTGGCGCTGTTTTTTGCGTATACAATGGCATTTGATTTCACATGCTTGCCAACGGTGAATGCAAATAAAAGATCATGCAGTTCTTTTTCAGTAGGGGCGCGTTTTGTCACAAGCTTTAAATCTGCCGCTGTAATGCGTGCAAAATCCTGATCTTGGACAAGAAGCCCTCCTGAAATTGTTTTGATCGCATAGCGTTTTTCTGTAGGGTCAGCCATGATCCCAGTTTGAAGAACGCGTACATTGGGCTTTGATTTTAAAATTTCAAGCGCGTCTGAATCAATGCTTGGAGCAATAATAACTTCCACAAATATTTTCAGAATTTCTTTGGCTGTATGGGCATCAAGGCTACGGTTAAGAGCAATGATACCGCCAAAGGCACTGACAGGGTCACATCTGTAAGCCAGCTTATAAGCGTCAAGCATCGTATCTGCGCTTGCCACACCGCAAGGATTGGCATGTTTTATAATAGCAACAGTAGGCGCTTCAAATTCGCTGACCAGTTCAAAAGCTGCGTCAGTATCATTTAAGTTATTATAAGAAAGTTCTTTGCCTTGAAGCATCGTTGCTGTGGAAACGCCAGCACGTTTTGTGCCATCGCAATAAAGCGCAGCACGTTGATGGGGGTTTTCACCATATCGCAAGGTTTGTAATAGTTTTCCTGCCATTGAAAATTCTTTTGGGAATGGCGTTTGGGTCTGAGATGAAAACCATTTTGCTATGGCACTATCATAAGCAGCTGTATGCGCGAAGGCTTTTCCAGCCAGTTTACGCCGCGTCTCATAGCAGGTTGTACCGTTTTGTTCGCTTAGTTCTTGAATGACGCTGCTGTAATCATCGGGGTCCGTGATGATTGTGACATCGGCATGATTTTTTGCGCTGGCGCGCACCATGGCAGGGCCACCAATATCAATATTTTCAATGACCGTATCTGTATCAGCGCCACTTTGAAGCGTTTCACGAAAAGGATATAAATTGACAACCACCAGATCGATTGGCGCGATGTCATGATCTTTCATAGATTTTTGATGATCCTCATGATCGCGGATCGCAAGAATGCCACCATGAATTTTAGGATGCAGTGTTTTAACCCGCCCATCCATAATTTCTGGAAAACCTGTATGGGCAGATACATCTTTTACCTTAAGGCCAGCATCACGCAGAGCCTTTGCTGTTCCCCCTGTTGAAAGAAGCTCGATGTTATGTTCAGCAAGCTTTTTTGCGAAATCGACAAGGCCAGTCTTATCTGAAACAGACAAAAGGGCGCGGGTTATTTTTTTATCAGTTTTTGTTTGCATGGCCTGTTTCTATCAGGGCAAAGCGTAGAAACCAAGGGGGGTCAAACAGTTTTTACAGCGTTACCTTGAGACAACAAATCATGAGAGGCTTTTGCCGGATGATGGGGAGAAATGTAAAGGCCGCGCTGGTTTGGCATGGGGATAAATTTATTTGTAATTCCCAAGACTGTTTCTGCCCCCCCAAGTAGCAAAAAGCCATCAGCAGGAAGCAGGGCAGACATATTATCCAGAACGCGGCTTTTTGTCTTTTCGTCAAAGTAAATTAAAACATTGCGGCAAAAAATAACGTCGAAGCGGCCAAGTCGCGCCATCGGTTCCAGAAGATTAAAATAATCAAACCGGACCATTTTTTTTACATCGTCTTTTAATGCCCATTTATCATCGGCTTGAGAAAAATATTTCATTAAATGAGTGATAGGTAATCCACGCTGAACTTCAAATTGCGTGTAAATACCAGCGCGCGCTGTATTCAAAATATCTTGCGAAATATCGGTTGCGATAATTTCAATTTGAAAACCTGCCCATTGAGATTTTTTTTCAAGAAGCTGCATGGCAAGCGAATAAGGTTCTTGACCTGAAGATGCAGCAGCGCACCAGATGCGTATTTTCTTTTGATTTGTACGCGCCTTTAAAAGAGCCGGTAGAATTTCTTTTTCAAAAATTTGAAAAGGCTTTGTGTCTCGAAAAAAAGAAGTTTCATTCGTTGTCATGGCCTCTATAATATCATTGACCATTTTATCATCAGGCATCGCGCGAAGCGCAACAGTCATGCTTTCAAGGGTTGGATAACCCCATTTTTTTGCAACCGGTGTTAAACGTGATTCAAGCAGATACGATTTATCAGGCGTTAGCATTAGTCCTGACTTGCTGTATAAAAGATCTTTATAAATATCAAAATCACCAATTTTCATCGTTAGGCTTTCAGGAGCATAATTTGTTTGATTGCAGGGCCAATATCATGAAGAGGCAGAACAGCGCTGCATAATCCTGCGGTTGCAACAGCCCCAGGCATACCCCAGACAACTGATGTTGCTTCATCTTGCGCAATGATACGGCCATTATTTTCAGCATGTTGTGTACAGGCCTGCAAACCATCGTGGCCCATGCCTGTGAGTATAACGGCAAGAATTTTTTGGCCATAAATTTTTAAGGCGCTGCGCATCATGGGTTCAACTGAAGGTCTGCAGAAATTTTCAGGCGGGTCACTTGTTAAATGAAGAGTAAGAATCTGGTCAAGTCCTCTCGTGATTTCCATGTGAAAGCCGCCCGGAGCAATATAGGCTTTGCCGTTTTCAACTTGCATACCTTCTGCGCCTTCAAAAGCAGTAACGCCTGTCTGGCTTGTAATATGCTGAGCAAGAATGGTTGTAAATGTAGGGGGCATATGCTGCGTAATTAAAATAGGCACATCAAAATCTTTGCAGGATTTCAAAACACTAAACAAAGCCTGTGGCCCACCGGTTGAGCTGCCGATTAAAATTAAAGACGGCTTACCCCGATAAACCTTACTTTGATCCCGCAAAGTAATTTTGCTGCCGGCATGTAATTTAGACGTAGAAGGGGATGGTTGTACGGGGGCAGACACTAGTTTTTGAGAACCCCGTTTTTTTATTAGGCTTTTGATCAAGGTTACTAAATGTTCACGAAATATGCCTTGACCTGATATATCAGAGGTTGATGTAGGCTTGGCAATACAGTCAGTTGCGCCCAAAGACATCGCTTTGAGTGTGATTTCTGCATTGCGCATTGTAAGGGATGAACACATCAAAACTTTTGTATCAGGGGATACATTTAGAATTTTTGGTAAAGCTGTAATACCGTCCATCACCGGCATCTCAACATCGAGAATAACAATATCAGGCTTGGCTTTCTCAGCGCCGTGCAGGCCCATCAGACCATTTGGGTAAGAACCTACGACTTCAATGTCAGAATCTTCTTGAAGAATGCGGGTCATTAAGCCACGAATAACCGCAGAGTCATCAATGAGAATAACACGAATTTTTGACAGACTATCTTGTTCAGGAGTGCTCACGAAATATCCAGTATCTGGCTTTAACCGTTAAGAAGGCCAACTTGTTCTAATTTATTTTGCACGATTTCTTTGTCAAAAGGCTTCATAATATATTCATTGGCTCCGGCCTGCATGCCTTGCATAATATGGTTCATGTCGTTTTCTGTTGTGCAGAAAATAACGCAAGGTGTATCTCCGCCATCCATCGCTCTTAACTTAATCAGAAAGTCTATCCCGTTCATAACCGGCATGTTCCAATCCAGCATGACCAGATCTGGTTTTTTGTCCAAACAAAAGTCAGTGGCTTGTTGGCCATCTTCAGCTTCATCGCACGTAAACCCTAATTCTTCCAAAATGCGTCGCGCAACTTTTCGTACAACACGGCTATCGTCAACAATTAGGCAGGTTTTCATCGTTCTTATTCCTGTGTTTTGGTCAATTAAGATCGTTATCTGTAGTATAATCAAGACCTTTTATCAGGCGCTCGATATTTAAAATGACGAGTAATTTGTTATCAAGCCTGTAAATGCCTGTTGAAACAGATTTCCAGACGGCATCGAGTGTGGTTGGTGTTGGCTCATATAGTTCATTATCTAGACGCAAAACATCACCAACCCCATCAAAAACAAGGCTGTAAAGCTCGCTATCAAGTTCAACGACAATGCTCATCGGCTTTTTGTCTTCGTTAAGGGCGGGCAGGTCAAGCCGCTTACGAACATCTATTGCGGTAACAATTCGACCGCGTAAGTTTAAAGAACCCATAATTTCAGGGGCAGCAAGAGGAACCCGTGTGACTTTTTGTGGCCCCAGAACATCTTGAACTTGTAAAATAGGAATCCCGAAAATCTGCTCATCAATTAAGACACTCAGAAAGTCCTTGCTTTGTACCTGAATTGAAGATTTTACAGCAGGTAAGGCAGAGTTTTTCATGACGCTGATCCTGTGTGTAATGATAGTGTTTCACTTAAAGTGTTTAAAAGCGTATCACGATCAAATTTTGCCACATATTTTGTAAAACCAACTTTTTGTCCATGATCTATATCTTGCGTTGTCGCATGCGAAGAAAGTGCGATCATAGGCAGATGGGCCCAAGGACCGCCCGCACGAATACGAGAAGCAAATTCAAAACCATCCATATCAGGCATTTCAATATCAGAAATAATCAGGTCGTAAAGGTACCCCGCTTCGCATAATGACAAAGCTTCTTTAGGGCCTTCAACAGTCGTGATGTCGTATCCTGCGATGGATAAAAGTGGCGTCAGCATGTTACGAAAGAAAGGCGAATCATCTACCAGCAGAAGGCGGCGCTTGCTGCTTAGAGAACCGGTTTGAATGAACGCTTCGTCTGAATGATTTTTAAACCAGTCTTTATTCATGGCGTATAAAAAGTGGGCGACGTCGACAATATCGGTTGCTTTGTCGTCAATAATTGTGCTGCCGATAATACCCGCTTGATTACCAGACACCTGAACATTGATATGTTCTTCGGTAATATCAATAATTTCATCAACCACAATACCCATGGAACTTGTTCGGTCTGTAAAAACCAAAACAGGTTTTTGTGCCAGGTTCATATTGATTGTATGGTCAAAAGGCATAAGCGGCATGAGTTGATCACGATACTGGATCATCATTTTACCCGAAGCATGTTCAATGTGTGATGTTTTGATATTTTCAAGACGTGATATGAGCGCAAGTGGCACAGCTTTTGGTGCGCCTTCTCCCGCGCGGAACAGAAGAAGTGATGTTTTTTCAGCTTTATTATGCGTATCGGTGGCGCCGCTTGTATCTTCTTCTTTTGAAGATACATCCAGCTTGCCTGTTGCCTTGGCAATCCCTAGCGGATCAAGGATCATAATAACAGAGCCATCACCTAAAATAGTGTTACCAGAAAAAATCTCCAGATGTTTTAAAATACGCGCAACAGGCTTAACCACAATTTCTTCGGTATCATAAACGCGGTCAACAATAATACCAAACTGGTATCCCCCTACCTGAGTAACAATAATATATTTTTTCTGACCTGTAAGCGCTGTTATCAGATCATTTGTGATGTCGGATAATTTCAATAAATGTTCAAGTGATACAAGCGGCAAAAGTTTGTTGCGTAAACGGAAAAAGGGGGCACCCTTTATCGTTTCAATCTGGGTCTGGGATGTTTGGTTTGTTAAAACAAGCTCGCGCACAGCCAGTTGCGGTAAAGCATAGCGTTCATTGCACACTTCAACAATCAGCGACGAAACAATCGCAAGGGTTAAAGGGATTTTTATGGTGAAGGTTGACCCTTTTCCTTCTATCGAGTTCATTTCAATTGCGCCGCCAATTTTTTCTATGTTGGTACGCACAACATCCATACCAACACCGCGGCCTGAAACGGATGTTACTTTCTCCGCTGTTGAAAACCCTGCCTTAAATATAAATTGCTGAATTTGCTGAGGGCTTAATGTTGCAAGTTCTTCTTGTGTCACAAGCCCATTTTGTAAGGCTTTATTTTTTATCTTCTCAAGCGGTAATCCTTTTCCATCATCTGATATTTGAATAATGATGTGTCCGCCTTCATGAAAAGCGCTTAGAATAATTCGCCCTGTTTCGGGTTTGCCTACTTTAATCCGGTCTTGTGGCATTTCAATGTCATGGTCGGCAGAATTTCGAACCATATGGGTCAGCGGGTCTTTAATCATATCAAGAACCTGACGATCAAGCTCTGTATTTTCCCCGTGCATTTCAAGGTCGATTTTTTTTCCCAACTCTAATGATATATCACGAATGATGCGAGGTAATTTTGTCCAGGCGTTGCCAACAGGCTGCATACGCGTTTTCATGACGCCATCTTGTAAATCAGACACGACATGGTTGAGCCTTTGAAGTGGCGTTGAGAAATTACTTTCTTTTTGCCCTCTTAAAATCTGCAGAAGCTGGTTCCTGGTCAGCACCAGTTCTGAAACCATGGTCATGAGCTTTTCAAGAACATCAACATTAACGCGTAGCGTTTGGTTTGCAACTGTTCCGCTTTCGCCAGTGGTATCGTGTTGTATGTTTTGTAATCGAGTTTTTTCTGGTGGAGTTTCGATGACAGGGGCTTGTTCGGTAGATATGATTTGAGTGTCCCGCCCTTCATAAACGGCATCAAGTTTTTCGATCAAGTCAGAGTCGGATCCTTCAGGTTCCTTACCCGATTTTTCAATTGAATCAAGAATCATGCGCACACGATCAATCGATTGTAAAATAAGGGATACGTAAGCTGGTGTTACTAAAAGATCCCCATCGCGAAATCGACCTAAAACATTTTCTGCACGGTGGGCAACAGTTTCAAGGCGTGGCAAACCCAAAAAGCCACAGGTTCCCTTAATGGTGTGCATCAGTCTGAAAATATTTGATAAAAGAGATTTATCGTTCGGATTTTGTTCTAGCTTCACCAGATCGTTATCCAATGACCCCAAGCTTTCTGAGGTTTCAGTCAAAAATTCTGCTATCAGTTCATCCATGGACGGCTTCTCCGTTCATTATCTAAGAGCCAAAGAAAAGAGTGCCCTAAACTTCTTAAGGACAAGTGAATAAACTCCACTATAAGGCATGATTAAGCTAGGCCCAAGCCAAACTCAAAGATAAGATTTCAGGAGTATGTTAAACAGCTATTTTCATTAGGGAAAAACTAGCTTTTTCAGGCGACTTATCCAAAAGGCTGATTTTTAAATGGTAGCGCGATGCAATCATAGAAATAGCGTAAGCATGCACCAGTCTTGTATCAAGCTCAGATGCAGGCAAGCTCAGGTCGAGCGCTTTTTCTAAGTTCTCACGGATCAGCGTATCTGTTCCCTGAGCAATAATTTTCGTATGCGCACCATCAGGCTCAACAAGAACGGCACCACCTTTAGGCAGGCATTCCTGACATAAAAGCAGAAGGCCCATTAATATTTTACAAAATCCCTCCGGAAGAGGGGATGGCCCCAACGGACCAAACGGGTCCCAGAGCTGGCGGATTTTCCCATCCCCCGCAATCACACCGGCAAAGGTTTTCTGTACATCTTCAGGTTTTATATTGGGGTCGCGCCCGCCAGACCCGTAGCACAAACGAAAGGCCTGAAGTTTGGCAGCAGCCTGCGCGGCAGAAAAAGAAATCAGCTTGATGGCATCTTCCCCTGCATCTGCGCCCATTTCTTCAAGGAATTCAACGCCATTATTAACAGCGCCAACCGGCGATATAAGGTCGTGACAAATGCGGGAGGCAAGGAGTTCCATCACGTAGGGATCAAAATTTTGGTTCGTCATGTGATTTCTTTGGCTGAAGTGAGAATAAAATCGCGTAAGGCTGGTCCGATCTCGGGATCATTCAAGCCAAAAGCAACGTTAGAAGTTATTAAACCAAGTTTTGTTCCACAATCATAGCGTTTTCCTGAAAAGCGAAAACCGTGAAAATTTTCTACGCCGATCAGTTTTGCCATAGCATCGGTTAGCTGTATTTCACCGCCCGCCCCTTTTTCAAAAGCAGATAGATGCTTAAAAATAGAGGGTTGCAAAATATAACGCCCGATAATGGATAAGGTGGAGGGGGCATCTTCAGGCTTTGGTTTTTCAACCAGACCCTTTACAGACACAAGCTGCCCTTTGTCTGTATCAATATCAACAACGCCATAACGGGCTGTGTCGGCACGCGGAACATCCATAACAGCCGCAAAATGGCCGCCGGTTTTATTGTAAGCCGCGATCATTTCAGGAAGGCAAGGTACATGAAGAAAAACGTCATCTGGCAGTAGAACAGCAAAAGGTTCATCCCCCACTAAATCGCGTGCGCACCATACAGCGTGGCCAAGACCTATCGCTTCTTCTTGATAAACGCATTTGATTTGATTTTTTTTTAGTGTTGATTTTTCTATGATGGATAAAAGTTCATTTTTTTCTCGGCGCTTGAGAATAGGCATAAGTTCGGGCGCTTCTTCAAAATGTTTTGTTAGTATATCTTTGTCTTTAGAGATAACGAAAATAAAATCAGTAATGCCAGAAAGTATGCATTCTTCAACAGCGTGCTGAATAAGTGGGCGGTCAAGAAGCGGCAGCATTTCTTTTGGCAGAACTTTTGTTGCAGGCAAAATGCGTGTTCCAAGGCCGGCAACAGGGAAAACGGCTTTGCGTACAGGCTGAATTGTCATGAAATTATTTATGCCAGATTAGTGTTCAGGTCAGCAAAATATCGCGCGCCATATTGATTTTTGCAGCAAGCGCAGAAGTGCCGCCACGGTCTGGATGCACTTTTGTCATCAGGCGCTTATGTGCTTTTCGAATATCTTCTAAGCTTGCCTGATCTTCCAGACCAAGAAGGTTTAATGCTTCATCACGTTCCATCTCATGGTCGTCATCCGCATCATTTGGAGAGTGCTTATGGGTGTTGACAGTTTTTTCTTGCGGCTTGATCCAGAATAAAACGACAACAATGGGCCACAGAGCCGCAAACAAAGCCAATGAAATAGACATGCGTTCTGATATCACTAAAAAAATTAGAACAAGGCATATAACGCTGAGTGCAAGCTTTTTCAGCATC
>CAZYMI010000026.1:0-20339 GCA_964648505.1 uncultured Pseudobdellovibrionaceae bacterium | reverse complement strand
TAAAAACAATATGCGTAATTTAGATTACTTTGCACAAGCACGATGGAACGGCCCGCTTGATGCTATTTTACAAGATTTTATCATGCAAACATTAGAACAACGGTACAATATTAGCTTTATAACAGACTCAGCTATAGACAATCGCGCTCATTACAAAATAATCTCACAGGTGCGTGCTTTTCAGGCTGAATATAATGGAAACGATACACAAAGCCCGCCGCTTCTGCGCGCTTCAATTTCCTTGTCTGTTGTACGTTTAAAAAATAATACGATTATTTATCATTCATTACTGGAAGAAACACGGCCCGCACAAAGCAATTCGTTATCGGATATCACGTCCGGTCTTGAAGATTTAGTAAATTTGATGCTTATTCGTTTCACAAATGATTTTAAACCTTAACCTAAAACTCTCCAATGAAAGGGGAACATAATGATTAGACTAAAAAACACAATGCTGGCTTTTGCAGTTCTTCTGCTTTTGTCAGGCACACAAGCCTACGCGGCTGACACACCAGAAGTACAAGTAGGGTTTTTGCGCTGCGAAGTCGATGGTGGTTTTGGTTTTATTTTTGGATCAACAAAAGATGTGAAGTGTACTTACGAACATACAAATGGCACAGTTGAAAAATACACCGGCAGCATCCGCAAATACGGTGTAGATATTGGGTACACAAAAAATGGCGTGATGTTATGGGGTGTATTAGCGGCAACGCCTGATGTGCCTAAAGCTGCTTTAAAAGGTGAATTTGTTGGTGTTAGCGCTGAAGCTTCGGTTGGGTTAGGCGTTGGCGCAAACGTTCTTGTTCTTGGCGGCGACCATCCAAAATTTGCCTTACAACCCTTGAGCATTCAAGGTATGCAAGGCGTCAATGTTGCTGCTGGTATTGGATCACTTCAACTTAATAGCGCCGAATAATACTTTAAATACGGCCTCAAAAAAATAATAATCTTGAAATTCAGAAGCCCTTTATCCTCAAAAAGATGAAGGGCTTTTTTTTGTCTGTTTTTTACCTGAAAATATAAAATAAAAATTGGTTGTGTATGCCACCCCACGGTTCAACATACCATTTTGATTATCCTACACAAACATATTTTGTTGCACAGAAGCCTGATATTCACCAAATGAAAAGCCCCCATGCGGGGGCGTTTTTTGATCAAAGCTGAGAGGATTTTCAAAGCACGTACATCCTCGATTTTCTGGTAAAAAATACCGTCCCAGAAAACTGGTATCCCGTAATCTCTTTCGTCACATCGGACAGACTATTATATCGCTTCTGATTGTATTCGTAATATCCATCACGGCAATAAACGACATAAGTCTGGCCATGGTAATCGCGCTCTATAACCGTGCCAGGTATTAAACGCGCGGCACGCCCCCGTGAGTAATGCTTGAGCCTGTCCTCATTAAAGTCAATTTCCGTCATGTGATTTGGGATCGTTCGCGGATCTAGCGGTTTGTATAGCTCATCTTGGATGTGCGCGAGCAAAGCCAAAATAACATCATTGCGCTTCATCTTTGCAGGGCACTCTTGTCCGAACACATCTTTATAATCGCGCTGCAATTGTTTGAGTGATGAAATCTGCAGCCGCGCATACTGCTTGATCAGATATATCGTGTCATCTTCTTGCGCCTCATTGGGTGTGACTTCTAAAAAATTCAACGTCTGCAGCCACTGCGCTAGTGGGCTTTTCTCTGTGCTCTCAGGTGCGGTCGTCATGCGCGCACTCCTGTCTTGCTCTCGACATTCGGAAGAATGGATAGGGTGTCGAGCTGAGTCTGCTTCTTTAAACCGGATGCCACATCCCACCGACCACGCGCAGCCGACCAGTTGATATTTCGCTGCTCATAGCCGGAGGCCGTTGCGACAACGGACGTGGCAAATTCAGGCCCGCCAGTTGCCCCATAGGCAATATCATCGGGAAAGCGAACTTCGTGGAAGGACATTGAAAAGATCCCTTTATTTGGTATATTTGTCGCATATATTGCGACAATATTGACATTTATGGCGACAAATGCTATATTTGAAGGAGATAGAAAAGGAGATTCTCATGCTTTCTACCCGCATTAATGCCCGTTTATCTGGCCCACTAGCCGCTTTTGTTGAACGTATGGTTGGCACCAAGGGGCTTTATGAAACGCCGAGCGAATATATCCGCGACCTCATACGCCGTGATATGGAACGCCGCACCAACCCAGAACAGGATGCCATCCTTGCAGGCTATCGTGACCTCGCATCTGGTGCTGTGTTCGCATCGAGCGGAAATTTTGATGAAGATATGAAGGCACTGCGTGAGCTGAAATGACCAAACCAAAATTTCATCTCACCCGCCGCGCGGCTACAGATCTGCGTGATATTTATGATCATTCAAAAGATCAGTGGGGCGAGAAAAAAGCACGTCATTACATCGATAGTATTTATGCAGCCATGAGCAGTTTGAAGGCTGATGATCATCGTGCCAAACAACGAGAAGGACGATCCTTGCCATTTCATATGATCCCCGCTGAAAAGCATTTTATTGTCTTTGAGATCATAAACAAAACTCCTGTTATCATTACCCTCCTTCATCAGCGACGCGATATTGAATCAATCATTCGTGACTTCACACCAGATTTTCTTGCTGAAATTTCTTCTTTGCGCAAAACCATCAAAGATAAATCATAAATTCCTCCGTGCGCGTTGAATGCCTCGTGCCGCTTCAGCCGTGATTTGTGACTGGCTTTTGCGGAAGCTGCTGGCATCTGGCGTGCTGATATTCATGACGACATTGACAGGCGATCCCATACGGGTGCCGTCTTTGGGCAGCACCACTTCACCACGTTCAAGAATGGCTGGGATTTCTCCAGGCTTTAGACCTGCCACGCCGCCTGAGTGATAGCGTGGCGCACTGGCAAACACATAGGCAGGCACACGGCGTTGCGGCGCCGATCCACCAACTTCACCGCCTTCATGAAAGATGCTGCCCAGGATACTGTCAAAAAATCCACCGCCACCGATACTGCCGCCAATCATATTAAAGAGCGGCCCTGTGATCGATTTCTGCACCGCCATGCGGGTGATATCGGCCACGATGGAGTTTGCCATGTCGCCTAAGCTCTTGAGACTTTTACCGCCAGAGGTCACAAAATCCACAATCGCATCTTCAGTGGCTTTCATGCCGTCCGTAAAAGCACTCTCCACGGCTGAAGCTGCATCTTCAGCCTGTTCACGATAGTTGCGGAACGCCCGCAAGGCTCCGGCTTCAGCATCCTTACGGGCATCAAGCTGTTGCTTTTCAGCATTGGCAACAGCGCGGTTATACGTTTCCTGACTGATCGCCCCAGCATCAAGCAGATTTTTTAGACGTACCAGCTCGGCGTTATAAGATTCCGTTGCCGTTCGCGTGGCGTTGGTGACTTGTTCGCCGTCTTGTTGAAGTCTGTTCAGTTTTTGCTGGGCTTCGCCTTGATCATAAAGGGCAGCGGCCAGTTTTTCGACTTCAGCGCGCTGAACGGAGCTGGCATTATCAGACAAGCGGCCAACAGCATCCTGAATGAACGCTGCCCGTTTATCGCTCAGGCGACCAAGTTGGTTATTCAGATCTTCGACGACTTTTTGCGCTTCGGAATAAGCCTGATTATCAAAAATCTGCGCCGCTAATTTGCGGGTCTGCGCCCGCTGCGCTTCACTCGCATCTTTGGATAAACGCCCCACCGCCTGATCAATAAAGGCTTGGCGTTTATTGCCCATGCCGATCATTTGCCGCTGCAGATCATCGACCACTTTGCTATTGGCTTCCATGACACGGGTGGCGGCATCACGGGCGGGCTTTTCAATCGCTTCAATTTGACGGCGGGCGATATCTTCGGCTTGTTTAATGGCGGTATTCACCGTGCCTGCGTTACTGTCGTCTTTTTCACGCAAGGCTTCGATGCGCTGCCTGGTGGTTTCCAGTTCTTTATTCACTTTGGCGATGCGGTCGGCTGGATCGGTCGCCAGTTTATCAACCGCCTGATCCAGTTTCTTGCGCTCACCGCTTAAAAGTTCGGCGCGGCGATCACGCGCCACTTGTTCTTGCGCGGCCTGCAGTTTTTTCTGCTCCGCTTCAAAGGCTTGTGCTTCCGCCCGCGCTTGGCCGATGAGTTTTTCAACCTCAGACCGCAGATCAGCAACACGGCCTTCCTGCCGCTCAATCATACGGCCAAGATTGACCCCGCCGCTAGGAATAGTCTTGAAGTTTTGTAGGCGCGATAGCCGCTCTTCTTGTTCCTGCAACTTAAGCCGTGCATCCACCAGCTGTTTGCCAACGGGATCGTCTTTGAGGAGATTGCGCATCCCCTCCAGCACGGACGATAAACCATTTAGTGCCCCTTGCGCCGTGCCTGCCACAATGCCTGTCTGGCCGATATCTTCGAGCAGATTGCCCCAGGCATCGGACAGGCGGTTGGTGGCGCCAATCAACCCTGTGGCTTCTGCTGCCCCAGCGCCGCCCACTTGCTGCTCCAGCGCATCGAGAATAACCCGTTGCGCTTCGGCCTGCTGGCCTGTTTCAACAAACCCGTCAATCAAATCCCGCTGGGTTTGGGTAAAGCTGATCCCGACACGGCGCAGGGCCGATAAGCCTTCGGTTGGATTTTCAAGGGCTTTACCCAGCTGGGTGACGGATGAGCTTAAATCCTGCCCAAACACCGCCGACATATCCTGCGCCAGCGTTAAGGTGCGGGTGAAAGTATCGCCTGCAACCGAGCGGAAGGTTGCCAACACACCCGCCGCATTTTGCACCTGCTCGGCAGTAGCCAGCGTTGATGCTTCAATCTCATCGGCAAAGCCAGCGATTTGTTTGCCTGATAGTCCCGATGAGTTGCCCGTGGCTTTGAGGACAGCAGAAAGCCGATTAAAGGACTGCTCGGCCTCTGCCGCATTTTGTAAAGCGGCTTTTAATCCCAGCGTGACAATAGCCAAAGCGGCACCCACGGCTATGCCTGCAGGTCCAATGGCCGTGAGCGCTGATCCAAGCGGCCCCAGATTATTGGTTAGACCAGCAACCGAGCCTTTAACATCATTAGCAGCGGCATTGATTGCGAGCAGTGAACGTGAAGCAGGTTTGCCAGCCAGCTCAATTTTCTTGAGTGATTTTTCACCGCTATCGCCAATATCGCGCAGCTCCGCCTTGACCTTACCGCCTTCGGTCACGCTTAAGCGAATGGCAAGATTACGCACAGTCATCGGTTTTTCATCTCACTGGATAGTTTTTCGTTAAAAGCTGTCGTCATACCCGCTTCGATAGCAGGCAAGAATTCTGCGGTGGCACATCGGTCATGACCGAGCGATGCCGCAACTTGCAGCGCCGCCGAAAAATCCATGCCGATGGCCACCATTTGGCTGAGGCGCAATTGCCCGCCGCAACGGAGCGCCAAATCCCAGGCTTGCCACGCCTCCATACTGTGCAGTTCATGCTGCCGATACGGGCAGAATTCGCCGTCCGCGTTCGGCTCACCCCGCGCACAAGGTAAATCAGCATCCTCACAAGACGCGCAGTAATCCGGCCCGCCGCCAAAATGCCAGCGGCAACGAGCCGTTAGCCGTTTTTTTCCTGTTCCAGCAAAAGCGCAGGGCCGAGATAAAGACGCTCGAAGGCCTCGGCAATCGGCCACAAATCCATGAGGGCAAAAATACCCTCCGGCGTGACGGGCAACGCTTTGCCATCTTCGCCGCCGATACCATCCCACTCGATGATGGCGAGTTGTGCCAATCGTTTGATCAGCGCCGTGCTACGCAGAGCGGGTTCAGCTTCTTCTTTCAGGGCTTCGACACGCGCCGCCATGACAAGCGCGGTGGATGCCGGACGCACATGCACGCGTACACCAGAGATCAGATCAAGCCAGAAGTTCTCTCGTTTCAGATTCAAGGTAATCATGCGTAACTCGCTACATCGTTTTTGAGGACAACAGTCAGCATGCGCGCTGGGCTTGTCGCCTTCGCCGCCTGCCAGTCAAAGGTCGCTTGAACACCGCCAGGGCCGCTGATCGCCAGTTTTGGTTTCGGCAAATAAACCTCGTGCGCCGTAAAGGTCAAATATCTTCAGGAACGGTGAAATGATCACGACGGTCATTGGGCAGATGTTTAAGACGAATGAGCTGCCACGCATCCAACTCCTTTAATCCCATGCTGACATTGGAGCGGGCAAAGCCGAGCGCCTCGCAAATGTCGTCGGCGTTCAAGGGCTTGGAGGATAGGTACAGCAGCGCGTAAATCTGCCCCACCGTACGGTTAATGCCCCAGCGCGACCCCATTTCCCCAAAATGGAGGACGAAAGTCTGGATCATGGGTGGCAGGTTCATCATAACCTTAACTCTTTCTCTAATTTCTGTATTTACTGAAATTATAGAATGAAATGGTTAAGATTTCAAGCGGTTGATGGCAGAAAATAGTGAATATTACGTTGCAAGCTGAAGGAAAAATGCTGTTTAGATGCTAACTTTCCTCAGCAACACGGAATGCATTCTTCATAAGACTTATTTCGCGAGGAGAGAGCTTGAGTTGCTTTGCTATCTCTACCCAGCCACGAACGGCGCCCACTACCTCACCGATAATCTCTTCAGCTCTCTCGTTACTGATACGAAAGATGGGTGCAACACTGCGGACAAGATCAAGGCTCTGGCTGTTATCGTCTTTCGAGATATTCAGTGCCAATCCGCCGCCTGTAGCGACGGGATTAATATCATAGGCTGGTGACAGTACCCAACCGCCATCACGCAATAGGAAACCATGATTGCGCAAATGATCATCGGTGTTTGAAACGCAAATGTAAAATACAATACGCCGCCAAATCTGCTCTAGATCTTTATTCGCTTGCGCACCGTGCCGCATCAAGAATTCAGCCAGATCAAGATAGCTGACACCTGTGTCGGCACCATCGCCATCTTGCTTGCCCAATAGCGTCATGGCCGAGGCGAAATGCACACGCTCGCCACTTTCGTTACGGTCAAAACGTTTGCTGAGGAAGGTATCATATTCCCCTGTGAAGTTGCGTATATCTGACTGCGTGGTTTCAACTCCAGCCGCTTGCGCCAGCTGATAAACAAGGTACTCCCATTTCCCGATATTGATTTCATCCCGGCGGCTGGGGAATTTGGCAATCCATGGATGACCATGCTCATCCAAAACACTCGCCTTCGGGCGTGCGCCGCCAAGTGATCCCCCTGGGGCTATCAGCATTTTAAGCCAGCTTAAATAGTCCTTATCGCTCTCTGCATCATCACGTTCCAACTGCAAGCTGGCATATTCCAGATCACGCAGCTTCGTCCAGGGCGGCGCCGCCATATCGGCTTGATTATCAAGAAACGGCTCATCATCAGATAAGCGAAAACGCAATGCGCCCATCCGGTGACCATCGTAAACACCCAGCATATAATCGGATTCCATCAGCGTACGGATGTCTCGGTTTTCGGCTTTGGCCTGCTGGGCTTCGCGCCGTTGCATAAGAACACGCCCCCAGCGGTCAGGTGAAGAGTCAAGAAACAGACCAAAATTATTATGCCCCTCCCGCGTATATTGCGGGCCAGAAAATAAACCAAGATTAGGATCAAGTATGAGAGTGTGGGGAGATTTCAGCCAAGCGGAATCATATTCAAAAGAAAATATTTCTTTCCCGCGTGATGGTGTGGCGTACAACGTACCCATAACCACAGGCTCTGCCATGCCTTGCCAATCGGCGCAGACTTGAATTGACTTTTGTGTTTGGCGTTTTGTGTTCATAATTTTTTCCGTTTCGCAACACGTTCTTTTGTTTGCGTTATTTCAGCATCCTGAAGTTTACGACCAAGCGGATCATCCTGACCTATCAGCAAGAGATCCTTCTCCAGCCCAAGACAAAAAAGCACGCTGGCATAAGCGCCCAACGTGACGGCACTATCACCATTTTCAACCTTGGTCAGAGTGACACGATTCATGCCAGCCCGTTCGGCCAGCATGACCGTTGTGATCTTGCGGCGCAGACGTGCCAGCTTGATATTCTCTCCCAGTATCTTCAGGATATCCTGAAGCGTGGGAGGTAAAGGGGCTGTTTTTCTCGGCATCTTCATATCTCCAATGCTTACTATTATATACACAAAACGGTTAAAATGTATATAATAATAAGCATTGAAGCAAGAGATTTGATAATTTTCAGTCCAATTTTGTGGCCTCAGGGATCGGAATATCCTGACAAGCCACCACCGCCCGCCCGACATACCGCCCATAATCAGAGCCTGAGGGGTCGACATAGAGGGTTTCACGCCCAGGGCATACCAGCGCGATGGCTTGTTTGATATTGCCTTGATAGCCGCCTTTGCCTGCCAGCCATTCATGTTTTGCCAGCGGGCGGGCAATGAAGGCGTTGTATTCAGCTTCCGTCATTTCCCGCGTTTCAGACACTTGGGTTGGGATAGCCTCACCACAATCGGGACGGCTGCCCGATTCAATCTCGTGCCAATCGACAGGCTTGCGGGCGTAGACAACCTGAATGATTTCTCTAGCCATACTCAAACCTCCAGCGCTTGGGTTTCAATACCGAGGATGTCAGCCATCTCTCGCAGTTTCATATGCGCCTGCTTCAGCTTGGTGATGTCGTGCGCCACAATCTGTTCTGGCATTTTACGCTCAGCTGGTGGCGGGTTGTGGATGCGATTTGCAATTTTCATCATGGTGGCCACAATTTTCTCTTTGGCCGTGTAATAAGCATCTGCCCGTTCTTGCATGCGTTTGTTCATTTTCTGCCCCTTATTTTCTAGCCTTGCGGCCTGCTTCAAAAGCAGCTTCCAGCGCATCCTTGATGCTCCAGACCGCCACATCGTGAAAATCCAGCCCGTCCGCGTTGCGGGTTTCCAGTGTTTCAATGCGCAGGTGTTTTTCGGCAATCAGGCTTATCAGCTCGGCCTTGGTAAGCTTGGCTGTGCGAGGGAAGATTTTACCCGTGACCTCAGTAATCGAAGTCTCAAAACTTTTACGCCAACCTGCATCGGCAATGCGCAGTTTCAAATGCGCGGTGATGGTTTTTTCTGTGAGCGTGCCTTTGATAAAGCTCAGATCGTCAGCCAAGTGTCTGCCAAAGCGCGCATCTAAAACATCGCGGGCTTGTTCGGCGGTTAAATCAAACGCGGCGATTAAAAACTTGCTAGCGGTGTTCCAGGTCAGCTCAGTATCATACCCGTTGCGCTCGGCTGTTCCCCAAAAGCCCCATTCTTTGTTTGCGGTTGCTAAAATCTCGGTGTTTTTAATTGTCTTTTTCATGGGGCGTTCTCCTTTGCTTACATCTCTATGAACGCTTCATTTCGGCTGATTATCAACTGAATAAGACATCATAAAACCGCTAATAATCAGGCGTTTTGATTGTTTTGTAATCATTGCGCACGACCCGTAATTTTGTAGATACGCGCGCTGTTTTCTGGCTTTTCAGAGACAATTTGGTAACCATGTTTTTTGGTGAGCGCATGTGAGAGTGCGCTGCGGATCGTGTGCTTTTGCCAGCCCGTAGCGGCGATCATATCCTCGATATTTGCCCCCTCTGGCCGCGACAACAGGGCAACCAGCGCGGTCAGTTTTGTTTCGCGCTTCACGGGCATGGCGGCAACGCCCGCCAGTGCAGCCTTCATCGGCGCAGAGAGATGGCTTTCATCAATGGGGTGACCATTACCTTGTTCTTTGGTTTTAATTGCCGCTTTAACTTTGCTTCTTGCAGGCGGTTTTGGTTTGGATTTGCTTGGTTTTTTAGGCATTTTATCGCTCCTTTCGCGGGTGGTTTTCATGTCATGAACGCTTCATTCGGCAAGAACATCAAGTTGAATAAACGCTTATTTCATTGCTCATTTTGATTATTCGGGTATGAAGGGAAGACGCGCGGCAATACGGGTCAGCGCACGGCGGTACATCTCCCACGCTTTGGTGCGGCCAACGCCCATGCGGGCGCAGATCAGTTTCCAGCGCACACGCTCCGCCCGCAGCCACACAAGACGGCGTTCTTCAGGTTCAATCCATTTGAGCCAGATGAACAAAACTTCTTCCATGTCAGTGATGTCCTGCTGCGAGGGACGCACGCGCATTTTTTCTGGTTCCATCTGTAGGATTTCCATCGGCTCACGGATGATGGTCGGCCAGGTCGAGAAATACCCTTGCACTTTCACATCAGGCAATCGCCGCAAGGTACGGGCGGCAGACTGAATGCGATCCTCCACATAACTTTCATCGTGGCTTAAGATTTTTTCTGGCTCAAAGTGATCATGCATGCAAAGTTCCTTTCATTTTTTTGCAGATGGGGTGATGGGGTGAGCGAGGGCCGCCAATTGAGATGGCGGCGTCAGCTCCCCTCCGTAGGAGGGAGGGGTGTTGCCGACTTGCCGACTGAAATAATCCGTTGAATTTGCTGGCTTAATCTCAGTCGGCAGAAGCATAAATTGAGACGGCAATTGCCGACTGAACTTTTGAGCAAAAACCCATATTTTATTCGGCTTTGCGCGAGTTTCAGTCGGCGGTGAGTTGGCAATCAGTCGGCAGTCGGCAATGAGACGGCAGCTCATAACACACCCCCATTGAACAGATCGGCGATAGGGAAGATCTCACCCGTGTCGGGATGCTTCATGTGCGTAGCCATGACCAGCGCGCCGCTTTTGAGCGTCATGCCGTCAACGCACACATATCCCTGACGACTGCGCGGCAGAAGCGGCAGACCATAGGCATCTGCATTTTTGAAAAACTTCACATGGCCTTTACTGGCCAGCGCGCTGATCCGATCACGGATGGTGCGGGCACTGCCCAGGCCTTCTTTATTCTCAAAACTTTCTGCGAATTGATTGGCGGTATAAATGCGGCTGTGTTTCGCCTCATCAAAAATCAGGCGGATGATCGTGTCGGTCTTGCGGATATTTTCGGCCTGCGCCTGCAATTCTTCCTGCTGGCGCATCAGCGTTGCCAGATCAATATCGGCCTCAACCCAGCCCTGCGCTCGGCGTAGAATGGTTTTGGCAGGGATTTCAGGGCCATTACGCAGCTCAAAAATCAACAGCCGCTCTGGCCGTTTCTCGTCTACACGGTGCAGAATGATGCCGGATGAATAATAAGACCGCAGTGCTCCAGCGCCGCTCAAAGCCTGAAACGGATCTTCCTCTGCCGTTTTCTTGAACGCTTTGCGGGTATGGTGGGCAAGAATAATCCCTGCATCGGGATTGATACGGCGGCGCAGTTCTTCCAATCTCTGCGCCAGAAAAAACATCATGGCGTCATTATCGTTTTCGCCGCCCATGCCGCCGCTATCAAAAACATTTCTCAGCGGGTCAATCGCAATAATATCGGGTGACTGGTCTTTGAAACGCTCTTTAACCGCCTCGCTCACCAGCGCAATCCCAGCATCATTCAATGTGATGGATATTTGTGGTGTGATGATAAAATTCTGATCAAGAAAAAGTGTGGCGGCATCACTCATCGCCAATCGCTGCACGCGCTCGCGCAGATAGTGATATTGCACCTCGGCCTGCAGATAAAATACGCGCAGTGGTCGAGCGCAGCTCATACCTAAGAACGGCGCACCACCGGCCATGTGCGCGAGAAGTGAAATCAAAAAATCGCTCTTACCAACTTTCGGTGCACCACCCAGCACCAACAATCCGCCAGGGGTAAGCACACGCGGAGCGATCAAATCATCCGGTATCGGGCTGTTATCCCGCTGCAACTCGGCAATGCTGTAAAGCGGCAGGGTTTTGCGCGGCGGCGGAATTTCTTTGGCCACCATCCGCTCCCAATTCTTCAAGATAGCTTGAACATCCAACCCCTCGGCCACTGCATCGGCAGCATCCCATTTAGCGGGCTTATCAGGTGGGATTTTCAATATCTCAACCGATAACGCCCCAGCGCGCGCGGCGGCACTGGCGGCATTACGCGCATAGATCTGCCCAGCTTCATCATGATCTGGCCAGACGATCACGCGCTTGCCCTTGAGCGGTGACCAGTCCGTTTTATCAATCGGGGCTTTGGCGCCATGCATCGCCGTGGTGGCACATATCCCAAGATCAATAAGCGCAGCGGCGCATTTCTCACCCTCGACCAGTACCACCGCATCAGCCGTTTTCAGACCCACCTGATTATAAAGCGGTCTTATCTCCGGCGCACGCATCACCCCGCGCAGCGCATCCCACGGCCTAAATTCCTTTTGCCCTGGACGTGGATCATACCGATACACACTGGCAATCAACGTGCCTTGTGCATCGGTATAATCCCACTTGGCGGTGGGCTTGCCCAGTTTTGGTGCGGGTGATTGTCGTGCTGGTGACTTCTCTTGAAACCCCGCCCCAAGCTGGTTTTGAATATCCTGTAGTAAGACGGGAAACTGGCTCTGCCGATCAAAGCCTTTAATCGCTGCCCAGAGATCGAGCACATCACCACCGGCGCCCGTTGCAAAATCATGCCATAATCCCGCCTTGGTACCGCTCAGCTCAACGATCAAACTATCGCCCGCATCGCCCGCAACATTACCCACCATGAATTTCTGCCCACGCACGACGCCTGCGGGCAAAAGCGCACGCAGTACATACGGCAGGTTTTGCAGCAAGCGGGATTTAACCGCTTGCACATCCGGCGGTTTTAAGGGGACGATTTTGGCGGGCGGCTGGCTTTCCATTTAAACGCCGCCCTCCGTCTTATCACGTTCGATGGCCTTGAGTTTGATAATCCCATCAATCCACTGCAGGGCGCGGCCAACTTCACGCACTTCCTTCACCAGCGTTTCACGAATTTCCTGTAATCGCTCATCGGGGAGAATTTTAAGCGCGCCCACCGGCTGGTGCTGCACCCACTTAAACATCGCGATATCGCCATTTTGTGCCTGATCCATTGATTTTCCTTTGATGATTGTGGTCACAAAAGGCTGGTATGCAGGCGCGCCGGAAAACGACGATGTTCGAACAGTTTTTTTGAATTTATTTTTTGCCCGTCTTGTCCTCAATGAATTTCTTGAGCTTTTTCAAGCGGCTGGACATGGTCGTGCGGGAAATACCCAGAAGCTCGGCGGCCTCGGTGACGCTATATTCCATCAGCAGGCGGTAGGTTTGCCGTAAGTCTTTCGGTAGCTCCGCCAGCATGCGCTCATGATCCATGCAGCAAGTGCGTTTGCCGTTGCCGCACGTGAAGCGAAGCTCGAATCTATCGTGCAGATGAGTCAGTGGACATCAAACGCAAATCATCCGGCACTGATGACACGTCAGACATCGCTGGTAGATCAGTTGTTCTCAATGATTCCCGGTGTGGCACATATTATTTTTAACCCCGGTATGTTTGCCGATAATTTTCTGCGCGTGATCGACTTTGCATCGCTGCTTCATTTTTTCCCCATCCTGATGCATGAAGGGAAATCAGCACCGATTTCTAATGAAGACATGGCAAAAGCAGCATCAGCCTTGTTGACGGATGATCCTACGAAACATGCAGGTAAAAGCTATCGCCCGACCGGAACGACACTACTGTCGAGCGAAGAAATGGCGGCGATTGTTTCAAAAGTACTAGGCCATAAGCTCCTCAAGGTAAAATTACCGTATTGGATGTTTATGAAGGTAGCGCGCCAGCAGGGGGTTGATCCGTATCAGGCGTTCATGTTGACGCATTACATGCAAGACCATAGGCAGGGTGCGTTTGAGCTAGGAGGCGGCGTGACGCACGTCATGGAAGAACTAACCGGAGCACCTGCCGAGAGTTTCGAAACAACTGCACGCCGTTATGCTTCCTTGCCATATGCGCGCAAAATAGTCAGTAACCATTTAAAAGCGTTTGTAGATTTTAATCTCACGCCGTTTTATTTCGGTTACAACCAGAACCGCTACGCAAAAAGAATGGAGCTGCCTGAAATTTTCAATACGGAATACTGTATGCAGAATAAACGCTGGGTTACCGAGCATGCAGCGTTAATGAAGCAATCAGCCATCAAGGATGAAATATCTTACCTACAAACGCAGTGAGGGGCGCTGGATTTATTCGCTGATCTAGCAAAAACAACTGAAAGGAGAACCATTATGACGACACTTGAACTTAACACTAAACAATCCATCACACGCAATCTTGCACTCGCTATCACAATTTGGGGTACGGCGGTTGCCGTGCTTGCCCATCAGGGCGTATTTTTAATGTTCCCAATGCCGTGGTATGCGCTGTTGGTGGCGCTCGGCATTATTATTCCAACAGCGATTTATTTCAATTCGCCCTCACTACAGCAATATTTCCGTGAGATAGGCCACCGGCCCATTTTGCTCTTTCACATGTGGCGTGTACCTGCCGGGCTGATGTTTTTCTGGTATGGTGCGCAAGGCGATCTACCGCCCATTTTCTGGATTTTAGCGGGAACCGGTGATTTTCTTGCAGGGCTGCTTGCGTTCTACACGGCACGTAAACCGCTCACCAGTGCATCGATTCGTCGGTTTCACCGCTTTGGATTTGCTGATTTTGTGGTGGCCGTGGGTACTGGATTAACACACACGCTACTGCTTGACCCACGCATGGCAACGGTCGCTGTACTCCCTATGGCGCTAATTCCACTGTTCGGTGTTGGAATTTCAGGCGCAACGCATTTGATCGCATTTCACATGTTAAGAAATGAGGCCAAATAAGCGAGATAATGATTTCAATCAAATAGTGAGGTTGACGCTACCACTTGTGCCCAATCTTCCTGCGATTGATGCAAGATAGCTATTTTCGCTCTGGCCATCATAGAGCGCAGCAAGCCCATCGGCACTATAGCGGAAGTTTGGCGCTTTATCGCCTATCGAGAGGAATAAACTCGTCAGTGCGTCAGCGGCGGCTTTGCCTTTGCTGGCGTAAGTGCGCTGATAGGCATCGGCATAGAGCGAACCCTTCTCGGTAACGGTCGCATTTGCTTTAAGCACAAACGCCTCGCGCACATCATGAGCAAGCTCAGGATTACTCGCTAAAAGGGCTTGGATTTTGTCTTTCTGGGGATGATTGCCGACTTCCAAGCTACCGTCATATCGGCTTAATGTAAAATTAACGGGTGGGTTGTTTGAGATACCTGCCTGCGCGAACGCGGCATCGAGCTTGGAGGTCGCATCTTTCATGGCAAGCTCGGCCACGCGGGAAACATCGGTAGTATAAATCACGCCGCCATTGGCATTACCCAGATTTAGGTTAACCGAAGCCCAGTCAATATCATTGCTGACTTTGGTGGTGGCGGCAGAATTTTCCGCTTTAGCGCTAGTTGCGGTATTTTTTACCACATTCGCTTGTAATGAATTGGAAAATGGCCCTTGGCCTGATTGAGTAAACTCAACCGTCTTTTTAATTCTTGATTCAATTGCCGCCGAAGAAGCTAAGCTAATACCACCAATTTGCATGTAATCCTCCTCACTATGGTTTTCTTAAAATAAGACGCAAAAACCATGCCAATTTGCATGTTACAAGCGGGCTACCAGAAACAATTAAGAGGATCGACTACAGCAGCAAAAGAAAAGCTGCGTAGAAATAGGCGATTGCGGTAATGCGCTTAACGTCTATCCGGCTTCAGGCCACTCCATCAACGCGCTGGCCGCAAACGCCACGTTCTCGCTGGTGCCAGCGGGCGGGCGAATGCGCATCTTGAATTTGCGGCCAGGTTTCAGCTTGCCACCATTGGCCAGATCGCGCAGCTGCTGCCGCACCTCTGGTTTCAGGCCACCATATTCCAGCTCCTGCATTCGGTAGGCCAGCTTTTGCACCAGCGTGGCTTTGTTGAACACGGGCGCGGGTTCGTTGAAATAGCTCTGCCACAGCGCCTTCAGCTCCTTCATGGATTCAAAGGGCAAGGTGGCTATTTTTTGTTCTAAGTCATTGTTTTGCATCGTCTTTCCTCACGTTTCGCATACATGCTTCGCTGGAGGGAATAGTCCAGCAAAAACTCTCAAATGACTGGTATGCGGTCTGTCAGGAAAACGACGATGATCAGTTTTTTTCGATTATTGGGGGAGCAATCGAACTTAAAAAAAACCAAAAATGTTCGGACAATCAAAGCCTTGATAATCAAGCACATGACAACCTGAAGGTCGTTTTGAAAAAGCCGTGAGGTTTTGAGAGAAAACGCCCCAAACACCCCAAATGGGGGCAAAATGCCGTCATGTTTGTGCAGAGGTCCCGCGAACAGGTATGGCGCGAAAGCCCGCAAAATATGGGGTTTTCCAAACGCAAAAACCGCCATAAGGCGGTTTGAGAAAAGTTCGTTTTGATGAAATTGGTTGCGGGGGCCAGATTTGAACTGACGACCTCCAGGTTATGAGCCTGGCGAGCTACCGGGCTGCTCCACCCCGCGATACCAAGAAACAAACCCTTGAGGGCTTGGGACAATTTTTTCTCTTGCCTTTCGGCAAATGGCGGGCTGCTCCATCCCGCGCCTGAATTTAGAAAAACTAAACTTTTCAGGAGATTGGTTTATAACGCCCATGCCCCTCGAAAGCAACCCTAAATTATCTTTTTAAAACAAAGGCTTTAAATAAAGCGCAGCGTATTTACAGCCCCTTTTAGGGCCTGGGCTGTTATATCAAGCGCTTTATCCCAATCTGCCTTCGCCGCGCCATCCGCGCCATCTGATATATACTTCAAACACAAAAAAGGCACCCTTTTGCGCTTGCAAATTAAAGCGAGCGCATACGCCTCCATATCCACGATATCCCACGGTTCTTGCCCTGTTTTACGCGCTTCAAAATTATCACCTGTGCCACAAATAACGTCAGGAAAATTTTCTGCACGCCCACCATAGTGCAAAATAATTTCATCTTTCGAAAAAGGTGTTTGATAGTGCGCGAAACCTAAAGGGCGTACATCCATATCGCGCTGAATAAAACGGGTGGCATTCACAATGGTGCCGGGTTTAAATTTTTGTGATCCGGCAGTCCCCACATTAATAATACAGCCCGGTGTTCTATGACCCAGTAAATTTGTAAGGGAAATAGAGGCATTCACCTTACCCACGCCTGTAAATAAAACATTTACATCATCAAACTGATCGCGCGCTTCAGCTTCAAGTGCTAAAACAAAAAGCAGATTAACACTCATCATCAGCACTCATGTGTAAGAAAACAAGGCACGGGCAGACGTGCCTTTCCAGCTAAAATTATTGAGGAATTTGAGGTTGATAAGCACCGCAAGCGCCACCACATCATAGCCCGCCTGCACGCATAAATCAGCCGCCGCACCAAGCGTGCCCCCTGTTGCCAACACATCATCAATCACGACAATGCGGCCTGTGCCTGCTTTCATCTCAAGCGTGGCGTTACCGTACTCAAGCGTGTAAGCACGGCGCACATTGGGCGGTGGCAATTTGCCTGCTTTGCGAATAAGCACAAGATTTTTGCCAAATTTTTGCGCAAGGGCCGAGGCAAATACAAACCCACGGCTATCGATACCCGCGAACGCATCTATATTTTGAAGTTCGTTCGCCGCAAATAATGCGCCGAATGCATCTATCACCTCGGGAAATTTTTGCGCGAGCAGCGGCGATATATCGCGAAACACAACACCTGCTTGCGGAAAGTCTGGCACGTCTTTGATGAAAGATTGCAGGGTTTTTAAATCTTCACTTTTCATGAAGATACTATAACCTGATTAAGAAGAAAAAATAGGGGCCCCCTTTATTAAATGAAAAGCGCAAAAGAGACCGTTTTGTCTGTTTGGAAAGTGTGGGTGTGGGTCTGTACGCTCAGCGTTACATCTGCTTTGTTACTTGCGCTTGGAGTCCTTCTATTTATTAGTATTTGGAGTGGTTTTAGCGCCCACTTCCTTCAAATTGATTCATGTCTGGATGCTGGCGGCCGGTGGATTGAGAAACAAAATATCTGCGAAAAATGATCAAAAATAATTAAAAACTGAGCCCTAGGGATATCGAGATAAAGTTATTTTACCAATATAGTTTTGATTAAAATCAGAAAATTTTATTCTGCGGAGCGCATAAATTTCTTCGTCTGCATTAGAGCTGTAATTTAGCCTACCTTTATAAGCACCCTTCACATGATCATAGGTGATATTTGTGGACCCTGATTGCAAGCTATCTACAATTGGTTTTCCATCCCGGACGATAATCGTATGATAAACGCGATCACCGAGACCAAGAAGAATAATTTCGTCATCGGGCCTGATAGAAGATTCTTTTATAAATTTTCGAATTGCCATTGCCGCATGATGATGACAGCTACGCGTGAATCTTTCGCTATGGGTGGGATCTACTGCTGTCAGGGCAATTTTAGCAAGCGTCCCTTCAATGGACTGGGGCCGGCCAACATCTTTGTGCGGGCGTCCTCCATCAAACCATGCCTGACTTAATGTTTTATTCATATTATGAATAATAACAGATTGGACCTAAAAAAACAAAAACTGAGCCATAAATAAGACGCTGAACCTATTAATAGTTTCGGGAATTCATGTGCGGGAACATCGGCGATATATCGCGAGACACCACGCCTGTTTGCGGAAAATTGGGTACGTCTTTGATTAGACTTTTTAGCATTTGAATGTGTGAAGCTGACATGCCCATCCCCTTATTTAGAACTCCCAAAGAATAAAAGCGTACCCAATCACGGTGATGCCCGCAATAATGGGCATGGCGATTTGAATGGTGCGCAGGCTGCCTTCGGCATCCCCATCCCCAGGAATGGCAAAAATATAGCCCATAAAACAAAAGCCCAGCACAAAGATGAGCAAAAATGTCGCGATAATTTTAATCCACATATGACGCTCGCCTGCTGGTAACAATTTAACGATCTGGCAACAGCCTACACGGATTCATGAAAATAAAAAATTGCACCCAGAAACCAACCACATTTATTGACTACAGCGATTATACTTCAGCAGACAATATATAGAATTTTGGGTACAAAACTTACGTAATGAAAAAGCGCGACCCCTCATGGGGCCGCGCTCAAATTAATTATAATATTGATTTCAGCAGTAAAGCCAAAAAAGCTAAACGCTTTATATCAATCTTTATAACTAGATTGATCACGAGCATGGCTCGTTACCTTTCTAGCTTTCGTGCGCACTTAAGCCATTAAAGGTTTAAGAACTACGTCTCTTAGAATTCTTTAAAGCCGATCTTAGAGAAGTACGGCCCAGAAAAATACATCTGCAGATGTATGTCGCTGTCCAGTTGATTAAACTGGGGGCATTTCTAAAGGGTAACTCTCCCAATATCTGCTGCCAAAAAGATCTTGCCCAAGAATCTATTGATTAATCACGCACGATGTCAGGGTGGAGGCCCAGAACTTGAGATTTACAGACGTTAAAGATTAAGGTCAAGCATTAATGTTCACTTTTTGTACCCATGTGGCAAAAAAGCAACAAAAAACCCGCCGGTGAGGGGGGGTTGAATATGATCTGACGATCAAGATGAATTCGTAACAGGTTTAAAGCGTGCCCTTTCGGGAATTTCTTCTGCATTTGAAAGACTTGGCAACGACCTACTCTCCCGCGATTAAAATCGAAGTACCATCGGCGCTAGGGTTTTTCACGGCCATGTTCGAAATGGGAATGGGTGTTGCACCCCCGCTAGAATCACCAAGTCATTCAAAGGCAGAAAAAATAAAGTTAGTAGAAGATCGCACGTACTAATGAACGCGAGAATTGTTTCGCATTACATTTATATGCCGCATTTACTGCTGCGCGTGAATTAGACAGTTGTAGTAAACTACAACATGACATGAATTCAAGCCGATCGAGCAATTAGTACCAGTTAGCTTCAGGCGTTGCCGCCCTTCCACATCTGGCCTATCAACGTGGTGGTCTTCCACGGCTCTGATAGGGAAACCTAGTTTTGAGATGAGTTTCACGCTTAGATGCTTTCAGCGTTTATCTCGTCCGTATATAGCTACCCGGCTATGCCGCTGGCGCGACAACCGGTACACCAGAGATACGTCCATCCCGGTCCTCTCGTACTAAGGACAGCTTCTCTCAAGTTTCCAACAACCACGGCAGATAGGGACCAAACTGTCTCACGACGTTTTGAACCCAGCTCACGTACCTCTTTAAATGGCGAACAGCCATACCCTTGGGACCTTCTCCAGCCCCAGGATGAGATGAGCCGACATCGAGGTGCCAAACAGCGCCGTCGCTGGGGACGCTTGGGCGCTATCAGCCTGTTATCCCTAGAGTACCTTTTATCCGTTGAGCGATGGCCCTTCCATGCGGAACCACCGGATCACTATGACCGCCTTTCGGCTCTGCTCGACTTGTCAGTCTCGCAGTCAGGCAAGCTTATGCCATTGCACTCTTGAAGACGATTTCCGACCGTCTTGAGCTTACCATCGCGCGCCTCCGTTACAATTTGGGAGGCGACCGCCCCAGTCAAACTACCCACCATGCAGGGTCCGGCTT
>CAZYMI010000025.1:0-22650 GCA_964648505.1 uncultured Pseudobdellovibrionaceae bacterium | reverse complement strand
CATACATTAGCCGGATTCACTCCTGCCATGGACTCATTTATAGGGGGCGGGTCAGGACAGAACATCACGGCACGGATACAACACATCGCCTTCATCTCAACTGGTGGCAAGCTCCTTTGTTGGCACCACATCTTTCTTGGCATCATTGGGAGCATCATAACTGGCCCTCAATTCCATACCATAACTTACCTAAATTGCGGGCCATTATAAAAACCGTTCCTATAATGTCTCTTGGAGAACTGCTTACGTACTATAAAGATTGCGCAAAGATCTCCGCAGGCACTGCACTTAAAGAAACAACACGTGAGCGAGCGGAGAGTCACCCAGCATTTTCCTAAAAGTACACGTTATAACAAATTTACAACCATAGATTATGCCACTATAAACATAGGAGACAATGAAAATGCGTGGTCATGAAAAAAACCGAGTGCAAAAAACTTTTTTCTATACTTCTTTTGATTTTGTGCTGTCCAACATTGGCGCAAGCATCTGAGTTTACACTTGTTAACAAGATTTCTTTTCTTTCTGAATACTACTCACGGGGCATAACACAAACAAAAGAGTTGCCTGCCCCACAATTTGAAACAACATTATTCCATGACTCTGGTTTGTTTGCAGGAGCATTTATATCCAGAGTCGAGTTCTTAGATAATGACCAGGCAGATCAAGAACTTGATGCGTACATTGCCTATCACAAAACTCTGGATCGGTTGTATTTAAGAGCTGGGGGATTATATTTCACGTACCCAAATTCTGACGATTCTTTAGATTACAATTTTTTTGAAGCTGATTTTGCTATTGGGTATAATTTTGGGCCCTTTTATTCCGAAGCCTCTCTTAGGTATTCACCCAATCATTTCGCAAATAGTGGCCGAGAATATTATCCCAAAATTGAGGTTCGCATTCCAATTGAGGATAACTTAAGAATCAAATCTCACATCGCACATCGCAGCGTTGAGAACAACACTGCTTTTTTTTATATTCCAAATAGCTTTGATTGGGAGTTTGGCCTTGAGTACAGCCCAATAAAAAATGTAGATCTTATTGCTAAATACGTTGATTCTGATTTCAAGAAATCAGACTGCTTTAATAGAAGTTTCTGTGATGAAAGATTAATTACAGGCTTGCGTTATAGCTTCTGACACTCAGAGAAGCTTAGCCTTACCAAAAAACACTTCTTAGCCATCAGTCCATCGCGAACTTTTCTCTAGGCCTGAGAATTACTATCACCAGACTACCCGCACAGCCATCTACATAGCCATCCGCCATACTCAGAGAGAAAGTGCCCCGTGAGGCCCGCAATCCGCGGCCTTTGCGCGGGATGCCCTTTTCGTCACACTACTGAGAATGAGAATTTATGGGCTGGAATGCCCGGCTCTCTCAGTTGTGAAATTTTTGGTGTGGCAGATACAGGAGATTCTAGAGAATTAGTATAGATTAACTATACCTGATTACAGGAAATAAAATGAAAATTGGCAGAAATGAAGCTTGCCCCTGTGGAAGCGGCAATAAATATAAAAAGTGTTGTCTAAATAAGGGCGGATCACAAACTCGTCCTAGTGAGGTCAAAATGCATGCTGAAGTTATGAAGCGTGCTCAAGAAATGATGCGTCTGCATGAAGCGAAAGAAAAAGTTCGCCAACAACAGCAAGGATACGGCAACCCGCTACTTTCTTGGACAGATCACGGCTACAGGCTAGTCGCTGTAGGCAATAGAATACATTGGTCAAAAAACTGGCTTGTATTTCCCGATTTCCTGCTGGCATTTATGAAGCATACGCTTGGCTCTGAATGGGGAGAGCGCGAAAAAGGCAATGGTAAACACCCGATTTTCCGATGGCTCGAAAAGTTCCAAAAATACAGCGATAGTCAGCCAACCGAAGGAAAACTCAAAGGCGGCACGATGATGGGCTTCATCGCTTGCTGGCTTCATCTGGCCTATGCACTCTATCTTATGGCGCACAATGATGAAATTCCTGATTCAATGATAAAGAAGCTGAGAAATCCAACGAATTTCATGCCTACTTATTACGAAAGTATAGTTGGGGCGGCGCTGGCAGTAGCTGGCTTCGAATTTTCCAATGCTGAAAAAAAAGCAAGCTCCGAGCCGACACCAGAGTTTAGAGCAAAATCAAAGAACACGGGTACAACCTATGAAATTGAAGCAAAGCGGAAAGAGCAATGGAAAACATCCACAAATGATGTGTCGAACGCAGATTTCCAGAGTGAGTTACGCAATTATATTCGTGATAAATTACACGCGGCATCTAAGAAGAAATTAAACAATCCTATTTACTGGTTTGAATTAAACATTCCTACCCTGCGTACGGAAGCAGATTGGCGGGTTGTTGCGGCCAAAGCAGAGGAAACACTGCGCGAGGCGCAAGATAGCATGACTGTGGAAGGACAGCCAATCCAGCCAGCGTTTGTGGTGATTACCAATCATACTTTTCTCGCGAATGAAGACATTGAAGGCCAACCATCATTCGCGTTTCTTGTGACTATCAAAATTGAAGACTACCCGTTCGGACGGCCAGTCGAAATTGAGACTGCATTGGAAGGTTACGATAAGTACCGAGATATATTCTGGATGATGGAAGCATGGAAATTAGCGCGCACAGTTCCGACAACATTCGATGGCACACCACCAGAATTACTTTCACCTGATGGCGTACCGCAGAGCACTATTAAGATTGGTGATACTATTGATATGAAAGATGAAGATGGAAAGCCTATCAAAGCTAAAATTGTAGAAATAGCTTCTATGGAGAACGAAGCGGCGGTCGTCTTATCTGCCAAAGGGCGTAATTGGTTTGGGAAAGTACCGCTTTCTGATGGTGAAGCAAAAGCAGTGGGGCGGTTCACCGATGCAGTATTTGGAAAAGATAATGCATCAAAGAGTTTAAGCGAAGATCATCCGTTTGACCTTTATGATTTTTTACTCCGCGCCGGGGCGCAGATGACGCAAGCCCAAGTGGATCGGTTCTTTAACGATAATCCGACAGTCAGTCAGTATAAAGATTTACCATTGAAGGAAGCACGAATACGCATTGCGCGGGAATACACAAAGTGGACATGGATTAAATCACAACAAACACTTAATGGTCCAACTACAACAGAGATTTGAAATTAAATGTTGTAAAAATACACCTCCCAACATAACCTTCCGAAAACCCTTCGCGTTTTGCAATATCGCGCAAGGTCATGCCGCCAAAATGCTCATCTCGCCAGATTAGGCCGCGGACAAGATTGCGGAGCTCACCTGACGGGAGATCGAGTGGGTCCTTTTCTGTGTTCACGCTATTGACATCGATCATGATGGCGCCTCTATGGGCACGCCGAGTGATATAGGGAATTTTCAGTTCTCCGGTTTCATCTGCGGGCTGCGGCATGCCGATCCTTAAATGTTCAGCTATGAAAGATGAAAGCGCCGCTGTCTTAACCCTTACAACGATACTCTGGTGATCCACGGTGACCTTTTCAGTTATGGCGGTGATTAGATCTTTGCCGGGCAAACATGCTTGTTTTTGAGTAATCATCTGTATCAGATCTGGGCTATGACGTGGATCAATTCCCAATAATTGTGCTGCTTTATCAAAATTAGAAAGTTCTTGTCTAAGCCATTACGACCTGTTAGGCCATAATAGGCAGAAGAAAGCGCAAATCTGTCTTGTTTTGTTTGCGTAGAAAATATTTGCCCAAGCTGCTTTAATTGATCTTGGGGCACTCTTAAAAATTGAGAGCACCCATCAATAACTCTTGCGAGGTTGGGTTTATCAATCGCTTGGGTTCGAAATAAAGCTTTCATTTTGGCAGAATAGCTATTGTCTTTAATTGTGTTGAAATCACAGGATTCATTTTTCTTTTAAAACGATCAAGGCCATCTGTCTCAGAGCCACCAATACATACTTTTATAATGCCTTTCTCAAACAAATCTTGGCACATTAAAAAGTACAGATATTCATTATAGCCTTTGTGGCTTGTCGCGCTCAAAGACGCTATAGAACACGATACCCCCTGTTTACCATCTTTTTCCCAAAGAATGAAAGCAACAGGCTGACCTGACTCAAAAACAATTCGACCATCAAGCGCAAGAGTACCAGATGTTATACTAGTGGCGAGCCATGTATATGGTTCCAAATCTCTGACATATTCTTCACCTAAGTTATGATTTCTGCTTTTTGCCCATTTTTGTGCAATTGCTCTCAGTATTAAGGCGTCGGCTTTATCTACAATAGACCGGTGAGTTATAGAACTGCTGCGCGCCCGTGCAATATTTTTTCTAAAATCTTTAGACTGATGTCCAGTATGACGATAAACAGCTTCTGTGCTTAATGTATGAACGGGATATTTCCAGTCTAGGATTTCTTCATCCACAGCGCTGAAAGTATATTTATTACCAAATTTTTGACTGAGCAGCGCTGCAGTTACGTCAGATATATCAGCGGGAACTCGTCCTATCGTAAGCGCACCATCACAACGGGTTGCATCAAGAAATGCTGAAACGATATCTATGCTCACTTTATTGTCTGGAAAGAATAAGATGTCAGAGTCTGATGCATTCGGATGACGGGCTATAATACCAACCGCACGGTTCGATGATATAATCTCAACTCCTCTTCGACCTGTGAGCATGTGGTAAGATAGGCTTGAGTTATAAGGATCCCCTTCATTAACAAAACTGAAAGCCTGACAAAGGCTGCCGCAGTTCAGGCTTTGTTGATCTATAAGAATACTGTGCCTGTTATAATTTATTAGGTTGTCTTCTTGAATCATTTTTGCACTTGAATAGCATTATCCCAACTAAAATTGAAAAAATTACGGTAGCTTTCGGCAAACAGTTTATTATCTATGATAATAACTTGCTGAGGTGGCCCCCAATTTATGAGTGCAAGTTTGTGTCCAAAAAGTTGGAATGTATGGGGAGAAAAATACTTCTTTGGAAGCCATCTATACCACTCATGTGGAGCAACAAGATTTTTATCTCCTTCTTCAATAAGTATTCTCTCGGTGATTCCATTCTCTTTTATCTTCTCAATATGATTTTTTATAAACTCATACTTCTGTATATCGCTCTGTGATGGCTCTCTCAGACCAGAAATAAGAACCTCTCCGCCAGAGTCTTTTAATGTTACAAAAATTTCTTCAAGCAACCTCTCGTTTGCATCCTCTCCATTTAGTATACGAACATGATCATATTTCTTGCGAACCCCGCCATCCATAAACTCTATGTCTGCGGCTTCCAATGCATTAATAATACTATCGAGTGTACCGCGCTGAGGGGCAGTTTTACCGCTCTCCACATTCACAATCGAGTATTTTGACAGGCCAGAGCGCTCCGCGAGGTCATCTTGGGTCCAATCCAGAAGACTTCTGGCGGCTTTAATTTGCTGGTGCGTGATAACTGAATAGGGCATTTTAGTTTCCGTAATGCATTAAAAATGCATAGTTGTGTATAATTAATGCAGAAACTAACTATTTTTTTAAAAAAGTCAAATATTATTTTATTTTTAGTTGACATAGAACATTAAACGATATAAAAGTAAGCTTATATCCAATAAAATTGGATTAATGAAAAGACTGAATATTGACAAACTTAAAAATACGGGGAAGACCAATGACAACAGTAACAACAATTATGAATAGCTTAAATCAAATTGACGCTTACTTCTTCAATAATCCTATGGAACTGGGTTTGCTGATGATCTCGGCCTTTAGGTACGCACATAACTTATGATGTTCTTACACAAATTAAAAAGAGATTTCCCGATGATCGCTTTATTTGGATTATGGGGGCAGATAATTTTATAAGTTTTCATACATGGAAAAATTACGAGTTAATTATTGAGAATTTTCCTATAGCAATCATAGCTCGCCCACCTTATACCGAAAAAGCATTGGAAGGCTTTTCTGCTTTAACCTATCCTCATCTAAGATTAAATTCCCCCAAAGATTTTCAAGTTCAGAAATCGGGTTGGTTTATGATGAATAATCCGCTTTTAAATATATCATCTACACACCAACTTGAAAGAATTCGTGCAGGCGATACAAACTTTACTGGGGCATTTCAGAGTATTGTAAGTTATATCCTTGCGAACGGCCTGTACGGCACTAATCACAAAGACACCAAAAATCCACCCACTTCACAATCACCTAAAAGTAAGCTTTGATAAAGCAATCTTATAACAAAGATCATCACTGGGCTGCGCACACGATCCTTCTCGTCTCTGGTTTGCTGAATGGTAAGCATTGCTTCTCAAATATCTTGCCGTTTCGCACCCTTTTCTGACAGCTATTTTTTTGTTCAACAGATTTTTAGGCGACCATTTGACTGAGCTTGATGCGGCAAATATCTGGTTGTCAACATAATCCGGAAAAACAAAAAGCTATTCGTGAAAAAAGATCGGAAGCCTTAAAGGCAATTCAGAAAAAGAAACTATAAAATTACAAGCTAATGCTGCTTATGCTTCTAGAAAAATATATTGTAAAGAATGATCAACGGGATCGGAACGCCTATGTACTATGTTTAAAGGAGATAATAATGAAAAACATGATGTCAGCTCTAATAATTTCAAGTGCGATGTTTGTGATGCCTTCTTGCGTACAATATCCTCAAACAAGCCCAAAAACACTTGCCCCAGGTGAATACACAAACACCCAAAGATCAACTAGCGCCAAGGGCACAACAACAGAACGTATTACAAATACCAATGTCTATTATGATAAAAATGGTAATAAGGCTGCGACACAAGAAACTCAAACATCAACCGATCCAAAGGGGCTTTTTAATAAGTCTACTTCTTCGACAACAAAAACATATGACTAAATTTGAAACAATATTCAGGAGTTTTACATGAAAAAGAATAACGTAACTTTTGCAATTGTCGCCGTCGTCCTCGTCATAGTGGGTCTTGCTATCTTCAATTTTTCTAATGATCAGAATAAAACGAAAAGTGAATCAATTCAAAAGCCGTTATTAACGGTACAGTTACTGAAAATTCAACGACGAGAGAAACAATAACTGATGACGATGGTTCTCAAACTCAACAAACCAATACAAAAATTACAGTTGATCCAGAAGGATTAATGAATAAAAAAACTATAGAGGATTCAACACAGACACAAAGCACACCTTAAAATAGAGGATAACTGCTTTATGCTGCGCATTTAAGTATGGTTACTTTTTCCAGCTTTGAATAGTAATGCAAATGTACTACTATTAAATAGCCTTGTAAAAATATCAGATATAAAAAGTACGCAATCTTATCATGACCGAAATGCCACCCTGCCAAAAATGTGAATCTTCTTATGTTTATGAGAATGGAGCGCTACTGGTTTGCCCAGAATGCGGTCATGAGTGGTCAAAAGACTCTCCAGCAGAAATGGGAGATATAAAAATTGTGAGAGACGCGAATGGTGCGGAGCTGAAAGATGGCGATACTGTGGCCGTCATTAAAGATTTGAAAGTTAAGGGTTCCTCTACTGTTGTAAAGGTTGGCACAAAGGTAAAAAATATTCGCCTTGTTAGTGGAGATCATGACATTGACTGTAAAGTACCGGGTATTGGACCAATGGGCCTAAAGTCAGAATTTGTGAAAAAAGTATCAGATTAAATTCTAATTTTTACTAAGCTTTATTGATCAAAAGATTTTTTGACAACAGGAACCAGATTTTTAACCATAACAGCAATGCCTTTTTCGTTGGGATGGATACCATCAGCAAGGTTTAGCTCAGCGTTCATGGCTACGCCTTCAAGAAAAAAAGGATAAAACGAAACATCATATTCTTTAGCAAGCTCTGGATAAATTCTATCAAACCTTCCGCGAAATAAAGGACCCAAATTTGTTGGGCTTTTCATACCAACTAGAAGCACGGGTATATCGCGAGCTTTTAGTTTTTCCAATATAGCGGCTATATTTTTCTTGGTCACAGATGGGTCTAAGGCTCTGAGCATATCATTGCCACCAAGAGCGATAATAACCAAATGCGGTTTAATATCCCCTTGAATAGCCCAGTCCAAGCGCGCAAGCCCGCCTGCTGATGTATCACCAGAAACGCCTGCATTTTCAACCTTTATATTAACGCCATCTGCAATTAAGGCCTGTTCTAATTTTGTGGCAAAATCTTCACCTGCTTCAAGCCCATAGCCTGATGTTAAACTATCTCCTAAAGCTACAACCCTGAGCGATTCCGCTGCTATTGCGCGTGGAGATAAAATTGTTAAAATTATAAAAAAAAGTGCAAATGGCATCGCTATTCTCTAAAGAAAATCTATATCATGAAATGAATATAGCCCATAAGGACAAGATATCCAGCCCCACTACTTATAAGGAATTTACTTTACCCATGCTGCTGACATTAAACGACATTCACCTAACATTACCAGCCAGTAACGGGGATGTCTCTATTTTAAAAGGAGTCTCTTTATCGTTACCAAAAGCCAAGGCGATTGCTGTTGTAGGGCCATCCGGTTCAGGAAAAACGTCTCTTTTAATGATCTGTGCAGGTTTACTACGCGCAAGTAAGGGGTGTGTTTTATTTGAAGACAAAGACATCACACATTTGAATGAAGATGACTTTGCTACCTTACGGCGGGACAATATGGGGATTATATTCCAAGATTTTCACCTTATCCCAACAATGACAGCACTGGAAAATGTTTCTATTCCGCTGGAACTAGCTGCCCTTGAAAACGCAAATGAACAGGCGCACGCGCTTTTGTCTGACGTGGGCCTTTCGCATCGCTTCCATCATTATCCATCCCAACTTTCTGGTGGTGAACAGCAACGTGTTGCCATCGCAAGGGCTTTATCGATGCAGCCCAAATTAATACTGGCAGATGAACCAACCGGAAATTTAGATCAGCAAACGGGGCGTTCTATAATGGATTTATTATTTTCGCGTGTGCGGGCCCATGGCGCTACGCTTGTGCTTATCACGCATGACCCTCTACTTGCAAAAGCTTGTGATAGTCAAATTAATTTGCAAGACGGAAAGATTATTGAGACATGATATTACCCTTCCGCTATGCCATACGAGATCTTAAAGGCGCTGTATCATCACTCAAAATTGCTTTCTTGTGCTTGTTTTTAGGTGTCGGTGTTATTGCTGCCCTTCAATTCACTAGTCAGACCGTTCTGGATGGAATCGAGAAAAATGGGCGCACTATTCTTGGGGGGGATTTAGTGATCCGCAACATCTATAACCCCGCGCCCTTACAATTAAAATCGTGGTTTACAAACCAATCCGCGCAGACGCTTGAAACAATCGAAGCAAGGGTCATGCTGACAAACACAAAAAGTGAAGATAACGCACTTGTAGAATTAAAAGCGGTACCAGATCAGTACCCCCTCTATGGTACTTTAGAAAGTGATGTGGGGTCTGATCTTATTTCTTCATTAAAAGGCAAAGGTATTTTGCTTGATCCTGCCTTGAAAGAAAAACTGGATTTAAAAATTGGAAGCATTGTAAAGCTTGGTGATTCAACTTTCACAGTGCGCGGCTTTATCACGCATGAACCTGATCGGGCAGGTGGTTCCCGTTTCGGGCTTGCTCCACGGGCTATGATTTCATCAAGCGCGATGGATTCAACAGGTTTATTTCGTGCTGGTAGCATGATTTATTATGATCTGCGCGTAAAATTAAACCCAGATTCCAGTCTAAAAAATGTAAAAAATGCCCTTTCAGATTCTTTTCCCGACGCCGGCTGGAAAGTGACGGATGCAGATAATGCATCCCCACAAATTAAACGCTTTGTTGACAGACTGGTCATGTTTTTAACCCTTGTGGGGCTATCTGCGCTTTTAATTGGCGGTATTGGTATCAGCAACGGAATTCGCGCGCATTTTGAAGAACGACTTCAAACAATTGCTGTTTTAAAATGTCTTGGTGCACCTGTACGCTTAATTGTACAAATTTATGCGGTGCAGATCACCCTGATTGGAATTGCTGGCACGGTTGCAGGAAGTCTTGTTGGCGCGCTTGCGCCCTATTTTGCGGCCTCTTTACTCTCAGATCTGCTGCCTTTCCCAATTGAACCAACCCTCACATGGCAAGGATTTGTTATTCCAATCACCTTCGGTTTGCTAACGGTCGCTGTGTTTTCTACCTGGCCCTTAGGACAAGCTGTAAGAACATTACCCTTGGAATTATTTCATTCAGCCCGAAAAACTTTATTTAAACGCCCCACAATAAAATTTCAGATCGCAACATCTATATTTACAATCATTTTAATCCTAACAGCAATTCTAACGGCACAAAGCATGCTGTTTGCTGTCTGGTTTGTTATAGGCGCTACGACCTGCCTTTCTCTTTTTTATGGTTTAGGTGTTTTATTGGCCTATATTGCTGGTAAAATACCACTGCCACGTTATCCTGCTTTACGCCTTGGTCTGCGCAATCTTTACAGACCCGGTAACGCGACAGCCAATATTCTTATTTCTTTGGGTTTAGGGCTGACAATCATGGCAAGCGTCACTTTAATTGAGCTCAATTTGCGTTACGGCATTATCCAAAACTTACCCAAAGATGCACCAGCTTTCTTCTTCATGGATATTCAAAGTTCTCAGAAACAAGAATTTGAAAAACTGCTGTTAGAACAAAGAAGCACAAAAGCGCTGGTTTTGTCACCAAATCTGCGCGGACGTATCGTCAGCATCAATGGCGTTCCTGCACAAGAGGCTCTAAAAAGTCAGTCTGAACGATGGCTGTTACAAAATGATCGCGGCTTCACCTATACATCAGATTTACCGGCGCATTCACAAATTGTTGAGGGAACTTGGTGGCCCGCTGACTATAAAGGCCCGCCACTGGTGTCGGTTGTTGATGATGTTGTACGTGCTTTTCATGTAAAGCCCGGCGATAAAATTGTGGTCAACATTTTAGGGCGCGATATTGAGGCCACAATTGCCAACACACGCACTGTAAATTGGGCTAATTTTACGGTTAATTTTGCTATCACTTTTGCACCGGGCACCTTAGAGTCAGCACCCCACAGCTGGCTTGCAACCGTGGTTGCTGATCCTTCTGAAGAAACCTTGATACAACGTAACATCGGGCGCGTATTTCCAAACATATCGATGATACGACTATCAGATGCCATTAATGCCGCAAGCATGATTTTAGGTAACATGGCCAATGCTGTCAGAGGGACAGCATTGATTGCGATTATAACCGGTATCCTTGTTCTTGCAGGCAGCCTTGCTGCAACACGCACACAAAGAATTTATGACACTGTAATTTTAAAAGTTCTGGGCACAAAGCGCTCTACGCTGATCACAGGTTTTTTATTTGAATTTTCTGTTTTAGGGATTGTTTCTGCTACGGTTGCCTTGTTGTCTGGCAGCCTGATTTCATGGGCTGTCATGAGATTTTTGATGGACCTGACATGGGTTTTTTATCCAGTTCCTGCACTCATCACGGTTATCATGGGAATTCTTCTAACATTAGGGATCAGTTGGGCTATCATGGGAAAGGTGCTTTCATCCTCGCCTGCTCTTTATTTGCGTAACGAATAAGCCCCTACCTATTCCCTTTTAAAGGCTGATAAGAAAATTATCGTAAATCAGTTTATTTATTAAAAGACAATGTATTTTTGAATTTTAAGGTGTACAAACTGAAAAGTCTTTCATAATTTAAAAACCTGAACGCCAATCAACTAAAAGGTTTAATAATGTCATCCAACGAAAAATGTCCGCTTTCAAGTAACCCACAAAATCATACCGTGGCTGGTGCGCGCACAAATGCAGATTGGTGGCCTCATCAGCTTAATTTAAAAATTTTACATCAGCATTCTTCACTTTCAAACCCGATGGACAAGTCTTTCAACTATTTAGATGAGTTTAAAAAACTTGATCTGAATGCAGTGATTAATGATCTTAATCAACTCATGACATCATCACAAGAATGGTGGCCTGCAGACTATGGGCATTATGGACCTCTTTTCATTCGTATGGCATGGCACAGTGCAGGCACATACCGCATTTCTGATGGCCGGGGCGGGGCGGGTTCGGGCACACAAAGATTTGCCCCTCTCAATAGCTGGCCTGATAACGGAAATCTTGATAAAGCCCGCCGACTACTATGGCCGATCAAACAAAAATATGGCCGCAAACTTTCTTGGGCGGACCTTATGATTCTTGCTGGTAATGTTGCTTTAGATTCTATGGGTTTTAAAACTTTTGGTTTTGGCGGTGGCCGCGAAGATGTCTGGGAACCGGAAGAAGATATTTACTGGGGACCAGAAGGAAAATGGCTTGCCGATGAACGCTATAGCGGTGATCGAGATCTCTCAAATCCTTTGGCCGCCGTTCAAATGGGACTTATCTACGTTAATCCGGAAGGTCCGAATGGCAATCCAGACCCTTTGGCTTCCGCTCGTGATATTCGAGAAACATTTGCCCGTATGGCCATGGATGATGAAGAAACTGTCGCGCTTGTTGCAGGCGGTCACACTTTTGGTAAGTGCCACGGAGCAGCTGATCCGAGTAAATATGTAGGTCCTGAACCTGAAGGCGCTACCATCGAAGACCAGGGCCTTGGTTGGATCAATAGCTTTGGCACTGGCAAAGGGGGGGATACAATTACAAGCGGCCTTGAAGGCGCTTGGACAAATAACCCTATACAGTGGGATCATAATTATTTTGAAAATTTGTTTGGCTATGAATGGGAACTGACAAAAAGCCCTGCTGGCGCACATCAATGGACCCCTAAAGATGCCGCTGCTAAGAACACTGTCCCAGATGCGCATGATTCATCCAAACGTCATGCGCCGATGATGTCTACAGCGGATATGGCACTTCGCGCAGATCCGATTTATGAGAAAATTTCACGCGACTACATGAAAAACCCACAAAAATTTGCAGACGCATTCGCACGCGCCTGGTTTAAACTAACGCACCGCGATATGGGGCCAATAACGCGCTATCTGGGCCCGCTTGTGCCCACAGAAACGCTGATATGGCAGGATCCCGTGCCTGCCCTTGACCATAAGTTGATTGATGAAAGTGACATTGATTTACTAAAAACAAAGATCTTGGCATCATCCCTTACAATTCAACAGCTTGTGACAACAGCTTGGGCTTCAGCGTCAACATTTCGCAATAGTGATAAACGAGGCGGTGCTAACGGCGCACGGATAAGACTCGCGCCCCAAAAAGATTGGGAAGTAAATCAACCCGCGGAACTTGTAAAAGTTCTTTCTGTTCTTGAAAATACTCAAAAGGAATTTAACAATTCACACACAAGCGGAAAAAAAGTTTCTCTGGCTGATCTGATTGTGCTTGGCGGCTGTGCGGCCATTGAACAGGCGGCAAAAAAAGCAGGGTATACTATCAAGGTGCCCTTTTCTCCGGGTCGTACAGACGCTTCCCAAGACCAGACCGATATTGCTTCGTTTGCCGTGCTGGAGCCTGTTGCAGATGGTTTTCGCAACTATATCCGTAAAGGCCACGAAGAATTAGCAGCAGAATTGCTGCTTGACCGTGCTAACCTGATGACCTTAACCGCGCCTGAAATGACCGTTTTAATTGGCGGAATGAGAGCTTTAGGGGCACACTCTGGGCAAAACAGCTACGGAATTTTCACCAAAAACCCCGGAACATTGACGAATGATTTTTTTGTTCATTTGCTTGATATGAATACAAAATGGCAAAAATCGAAAACAGCTCAAGGGGTACTCGATGGGCATGATCGTTTATCGGGTAACTTAAAGTGGCAAGGTACTCTTGTTGATCTTGTTTTCGGGTCCAACTCTCAGCTCAGAGCTATCGCTGAAGTTTACGCTTGCGCAGACTCCCAACAAAAATTCATTGATGATTTTGTACTGGCTTGGAATAAGGTTATGAATCTTGATCGCTTTGACCTAGTTTAATTATCCGAAATTATCATGTTAAACTATAAAGCATGGCTGCTCCTGCAGCCATGCTTTTTTGACTCTACATCTTTACGCCAAAAATCCAGCCTTCACGCAAAATATTGTATCTTTGCTGACTTTTCAGTCTTAGTATTTCAGGGCTATCTTTTAAAAACGCTTTAATACCCGCCACAGCAATCAACGCATCTGTTTGATGATCTGAATATTTTTTATTGCTTATAATTTTAGCACCCCAAAATTTTAAAGCTTCTTGCAAGCTATGTGTATCTGAAATTTTATAAGTTCCCATACCGGCTGCCTTTATAAAGAGTCTGGGATATATTTCAGCAATAACAACATGTGCATGGTCTATTCTTTCTTCTGTATCAAAAGGCCAGAATGCAATTTTATCTTGTAATACAAGCTTTAAATGATGCGCCATGCGCATAGCCGCAAGCCCCCCTTTACCAACCTGCTTGGGTCCTAGCAATTTAAAAGGATTCTCAGGATTTCCAAAATTTTGTTGTTTGCAAGCCTTCTCAGTTTCTCTTTGGACGTTTTTAAATTTTATAGGCTTTGTGCCATCAAGCCAGAAAAAAGGAGCCATTTTAGAATGTTTCCAGAAAAATTCTGCATAAAAATTTGGAAGGGTTTCGCACACATGATCTACTTTAGCCCATAAATCAAATGCAGATCTAACATCAGAATATTGACTGATGATAATATCATTAGCATAACCTAAATTGGCGTCGATGCCAATAAATGTTCGTTCTTCCGAGCATGCGCGCTTGATAATCCAACTAAAAACTTTTGATCTGGACCATTGCTGCTTTTCATCGCAATGAACCAGACGGGTTTGCAATGAACGCGCCGTCATATAGGACAAAGCTATTGATGATGTCGATATGGTTTTAGCACCAGACCAATCAATTGCTGCAAAACTGTCAAAAGGTTTCATATTATTCCAATTAAAAATGATGATTTAATTGATGGATAAAAATACTTAGCCTGCTTGTGCAACTAGCCAGTTTTCTTCATACGCGCTAAGCTCTTTTAAAATAGAGTCATATCGCTTTTGAGTGGATGCCGCATGGGCGGCTTGAGCGTAAAAATCAGGCGCTAACATTGCTGCTTCTATTTCTTGTTTTTCTTTTGTTAAACGTGCAATTTCATTTTCAATTTTATTAATATTTTTATTCTGATTTTTATGGGGCTTTGATTCTTTTTTCTCGTGGTCTACAGCTTTTTTACCTGATGCATTTTTACGTTCATCTTTTCGTTCGTCGCGGCGTGCTTTAATTGTAAAGCTACGATAATCTTCAAGATCACCTTCAAAATTTGTGCATTTACCGTCTTTAATCAACCATAATCTATCGGCCACGCGCTCAACCATATTTGGATCATGGCTCACAATAACAATAGCACCCTCATAGGCATTCAAGGCTTGAACCAAAGCTTCACGCGCATCAATATCCAAGTGGTTTGTCGGTTCATCCAGTAATAAAAGATGCGGAGCATCAAAGCTCATAAAGGCAAAAAGCAAGCGGGCTTTCTCGCCCCCACTTAGAGCGCTGATTTTATTATCAGCCAAATCACGCGAAAATCCAAAAGCCCCTAATTTTGCCCTGACCTTTGGTTCGGTAATATCAGGCATAGTTTTACGCATCAGTTTCGTCATTTCTTCAAATGGCGTACTGTGAATATCTAATTCATCTGTTTGATGCTGCGAGAAATATCCGATCCTGAGCTTACTGGCCCGCGATACTTCGCCATCCATTGCGCCCAGCTTATTAGCGATCAGTTTCATCAAGGTTGATTTGCCATTACCGTTTGCACCTAAAAGGGCAATACGATCATCACGATCAATATTCTCATGAACATGCCGCAAAATAGGGTTACCTTCGACATAGCCAATATCAGCCTTACGAATAGAAATCATCGGAGAAGCAATTTTATCTGGGTTAGGAAAGTTAAACTTGATAGAACGGGCTGCAATCACAGCATCAACAATATCCATACGCTCAAGCGCTTTAACACGGCTTTGCGCCTGACTGGCCTTGCTGGCCTTTGCTTTAAAACGATCGATAAAGGCTTGCATGTGGGCGCGTTCAGCCTGTTGCTTCTCATACATTTTCTGCTGAAGACCGGTACGCATAGCAAGTTCACGTTCAAACGCATCGTAATTCCCACCGTAAAGCGTAATTTTCTGACGATCTACATGTGCAACATGATCAACGCATTTATTTAACAACTCCCGATCATGTGAAATAATCATCATGGTATGCGGGTACGATACCAGATACGCTTCAAGCCACATAATCGCTTCAAGATCCAGATGGTTTGTCGGTTCATCCAATAATAAAAAATCAGGTTCTACGAACAAAACAGCTGCCAGCATAACCCGCATCTGCCAGCCGCCACTGAAAGACGAAAATGGTTCATAAATTTGCGATTCTTTGAATCCAAGGCCAGTCAATAATGTTGCTGCTTTTGCAGGGGCGGAATAAGCGTCCATATCTGAAAGCGCCTGATAAATATCAGCAATTTTATTAGCATCAGTTTCGCTTTCAGCGTCACGCCACAACTGTGCCATTTTTTCATTAGCAGCCAGAACAACATCAACAAGTGGCGCATCAGTTTCAGGGATATCCTGACGAACCATTCCTAATCGTTGATTGGAGCTTAAACTGATAACCCCTCCGTCTGCTTGCAAAGCGCCTGTGATTAATTTAAAAAGGGTCGATTTACCAGCCCCATTTAAACCCACAACACCCACGCGCCACCCGTCCATGACATTGAGCGCACAGTCATCAAGTATCGTTCGTGCGCCAATACGGTAGGTTAAATTTGATATACTCAGCATAAGATCTCTTTTGTGTTTGATGCTTATGGCATAAATTAGCTTAGAAAGAAAAGCATAATATGTACAAATATTGCTTTATTTTGCAAAACTAACCCAGCTGTTAAGGCTAAATTCATAGGCAAAGAAATCCATAAAGATTTTCAAACGCGAGGGAATAAAATCACGATGTGGATAAAGCAGGTGAATTGGAAATGGGCTTATCTCAAAATCCGGTAAAACCTGCACAAGCCTTCCTGATTGAAGATCATCCCCAAAAAGATAATTGGGGCCCTGGTAAATACCGATCGCTTTAAGCGCTGCATCTCGCACAATTGAGGTATTATCTGCTGTATAATTACCTGATACCGAAACTTCAATCGATTCCCCCTTTGCGTCTTGATAAACCCAGCTATTTTTTAAGCGTTGCCCTGTATATTCATTCAGCTGACTAAAAATAATACAATTATGGTGCGTAAGATCTTTTGGATGTATGGGCGCAGCCCTATCCTTTAAATAGTCAGGCGATACAACCGTTACACGGCGTGCCAACCCTATTTTTCTTGCTTTATAGGCACTGTCATGCAGAACACCCAATCTGAAGGCTACATCAATATCATTTTCGACCAGATCAATCATTTTATCATTCATAATATGATCAATCTGGATATGCGGGTAACGTCTGAGAAACTGGCTTAAGTAATGAATGAATAAGGTCCGGCCAGTCCCGTCTGATGTTAAAACGCGGATACGCCCTTTCGGTTCGCGTTCACGGCTATGAATATCTTCTTCAGCCATCTGGAAACGCTCGGCAATCGCCTTGGCATGTGGCAATAGTCGCACCCCTTCTTGAGTGAGGGTAATTTTACGGGTTGTGCGCGTGAACAAGGTGGCTTTCATTTCCAGTTCCAGCGCTTTGATCATTTTACTGACCACAGACTGCCCAACCCCTAACAGCTTAGCCGCGCTGGAAAAACTGCCAGTTTCGCAAACATGCACAAAGGCATTCATTAAATGAATACGATCCATATATTCTAATATAGAATATATATAAGTAAAAAATCAAGTCTAATATTATTACTTAGAATAAGAAATACTAAGAATGTAACAACAACCCAAAACGATTTTTAACCCAATACAGAGGACCACCATGACAAACTTCAACCAATACACAATTGAAACCGCCCCTTCCGCTTCAAAACCAGGTCTTGAGAAAGCAAAAGCCGCTTTTAGCTTTGTACCAAACCTGCAAAGCTTTATGGCCGAATCCCCTGCTGCTCTAAACAGCTATCTTGCGGTTTGGGATATTTTTGGATCACAAACAAGCTTTACACCTGTTGAACAGCAAGTTGTGTTGATGACCGCCAACTTTGAACATGAATGCCATTACTGCATGGCAGGCCACTCCACCCTTTCAAAAATGATCAAAATGGATGATGCAATCTTGCAAGCCTTGCGTGATGGCACAGCGATTCCTGACAAAAAACTTCAAGCCTTACGTGAATTCACAAGAAAAGTTTTGATTGAACGAGGCAATGTAATGGGTACTGATGTCGATCAGTTCATTACTGCCGGCTACACCAAAGCCAATGTGTTTGATGTGATCGCAGGTATCGCGCTTAAAGTGATGAGCAACTATACAAACCACATCACAAAAACACCCATGGATGATTTTATGAAAGCTAATGCTTGGACCCATCCATCAAAAAGAAATAAGGCCGCTTAATACCAAGCCCTATAAAATTCTTCCTCGTTCGCCCTTATGGGCGAACTTATCAAGGCAGCATAATAAAACTTATGACGACAGGAGCATAACATGACCCTTCTTGCTGAACTCAATTCTTTCAAAAACGAATTTTTAATGAAATTTCCTAAAGATAAAGCCAAAATCATGGCTGATGCAGATGAGGAACTGATTGCCAGTAACTTTCTTGCAAAAGCTTTAAAAACGGGCGACACCGTTGCTAACTTCATTCTTCCTGATGCGTCTGGACGCTTGGTATCTTTATATGAAACCTTAAAACAAGGTCCGGTTATTTTAGTATTTTATCGTGGTGGCTGGTGCCCTTACTGTAATCTTGAATTGCGCGCCTACCAGCGTTTACTGCCTCAGATCCGTGATGCAGGTGTTCAACTCATGGCCATCTCATCGCAATCGCCCGATGCGTCACTGTCAACACAAGAAAAAAATGCACTTGCGTATCCGGTGTTAAGCGACGGCCGGAATAGCGCGGCAAGTTCTTTTGGTATTTTATTTAAATTACCGCCGACTTTAGCTGCCTTATATAAAGAACTGGGTCACGATTTACCAAAACTGCACTCGGCAGGTACCTGGGAATTGCCAGTGCCCGCAACCTATGTCATCAGCCAGAATCATACAATTCTTCACCATGATGTGGATGTAGATTACCGCAAACGTATGGAACCTGCCGATGCGCTTGCGGTTATTACCGCGCTTAAAAAAGTAGCGTAACCGTTAATAAGAAAGATACATGCCTGTCATTACAAAGAAACTTTAGGACCGGCCTGCTGCTTTTGAGGCAAACGCAGTTCTCGCACTTCGCCATTAGGCGTGATAATCGCAACAGGCATGTAATAAAAATATTCTCCGTAATAGGTTTTCGCAACATCAACGGCAATCGGCTTTGTTGTGTGCGCACCTGAATGCGGATCAATAGTTACAGCAACACAAATACCTTCACTTGAAATTGACTCCGGTGTTGTTTGCGTGCCTTCAACAGACATCGGGCAATCAACAAGAAAAACATTTTCATGTGTTGCGGCGCGCGCACCAAAAGCGGCATGCAGCCCCAAAAGCGGTGTAATTTGTTTGCTTTCCCCCTGATGATCAACCCAGATCACATCTTCCAGCCTTGCCATCTGATCGCTAAAGGATGCTGGCCCATAAGCTTCTTGAATTTCATTTTGTAAAACACCGCTACGAAGCGCTGTTAAAAATTTTGTACTTATCCCCTCAGTTGCCAAATTAAACTCAACCACCAAATCATGTGCTTTTTTATATTGATCTGAAAGCGATGCACCTTTCATCATCAGCATTGCAGCGCGTAGATCGCCTTCAGCAGGTATATGTTCGGGCTTTCCGTTCGTGTGGTTTGCCGGATTAAGAAACGATATATCAACGCCTGATATATTTTCAACAACTAGCCTGACATCCGGCCTGCGTAGCGTTGATGGCAGGGCCGTTTTATAAATCATCAATAGTTTTGATACTTCAGACCATAGGGCATCAGCCTGAAAAACCTTTTCAGGCCAGGATGCCCCCTGTTTAAAAAGTGTGACTGTTTCCCGATGAACCATCTGGCCTTCTTTTGTCTCAGGCGCCGTGTTTGGCTCCAAGGTGTTTTTTATATCCTACAACAACTGATTATGTCAATAATATTATGTATTTATTTGAATTTCTTATAAATTGCTGTGGCTGCTCGTGTAGCTGATGGCACTTCGGTAAGGTCAAAAGTATAAGAAAACAAGGTTTTCTGAACAGGGCCATAAACCGCCTGTTTAGCTTGCGCATTTACCAAAGCTTGCGGCAGATTTTTAATCTCATCAAGCACCTGACCGCAGGTCCAGTTTGCAAACACGTCTTTGCCTTGCCAGCACGCGCCATGCGCATTGAGAAAAATACAAGGGCGCGGCACGAGCAGAAACTCATAAACCTGACTGCTGACATCACCTAAATAAATATCAGCTTGTCTTGTATAAGTCATGTCTACGCTTGCCGGGCTGCCTATATCAAGGTGTATATTTTTAAGTCCCTTATAACGACCAAGCGGTTTCGCCCCGTTTTGAAGACCACGCTTATACAACATAATATGCGGCGCAAATATAAGATTATACTGGGTGTTTTGTACAAAAAAATCGAGCACATCATATCCCCATTTCACAAAAGACGATTCACGCGATTTGAAATGAGGATTATAGATAACTATCGGATTTCCATTTTCAAAAATGGGCTTTGGCTGGGGATTACTTGTAACCAGATCAAATTTTGGATACCCAATAATTTTACATTGACCTTCTTGTAAAATACCTGATTTTATTAAGCGATCTTTCATTTTCTGGCCTGATGCAAGCACCAAATCAAACTGGGCATTAGATTGGTCAAGACCCGTTTCCCGGTCTCCGGCACCATGGCGTATACGTACAAATTTCAGGTGGGCTAACTCGGGAATCTTTTTAAGAGTAAGCGAGTTTTTTTCGGGCACCACAAGCACATCAAGATTTTTGTAAAAATCAATATTAGATCTAATTGTAGATTTCTTGCGTACAAAAAATAATTGACCTGCAAACTTTTCAACCATACGGGCAAAAGGCGATATTTTAAGCTCAATAAACTGACAAGAATGACCGGGATACTTGCTGCCCAGCCTGCGCGCTGTATCCAGAAAATCAGGATTAGAGGCCATAATCTGAACGGTGCAATCACGATAGATTTCTGATAAAGCAAAAGCAATTGGAACGCTGTGGAAAACTTGATGGTCGGTATAATGATTAAGCAAAAAACCAATGCGCATCGTTATTTTCGCCTGACAAGATAATGATAAGCTGCACCACCAAACAAAAGCCCTGTCGCAATATCATAAATAATTGTGGCCAGCCCTGCACCATTGAGGCCATAAAGCGGCATCAAAAACAAAAGACAGAATGCATAAATTAAAGCTGAGACAAAACGAATAATTGTTGTGAGGCCAATTTTCCCTGCTGAAACTAAAAGCGGTTCAAGTGGCACGCCCAGCGCATCAAAAATTCCTGCAAGCGCAAGTAAAAGCATAACTGGATAAGCACCAACAAATTCAGGCCCTGCCAAAAATGTAATAACAGGCTTACCAAGAAAGAATAAAATAATAAAAATTGCAAAAGCTGCGACGCCAACAAGTAAGGCTGTGCGCGTCACCATAATGCGCGCTTCCATCCATTTTTGTGCAGCAATCAAATGCACAAGATCACCATATATTGCAGGCACTAAAAGCTTGCTGTTTACTTTTGTTACTGAATTCGCAAGCTGTTGCGCTATCTTAAATAACCCCGCGCCGGAAGGCCCAAAAAAACTACCTACAGCAAGCGTTGGTAACTGCGTGCTCACAAGCCCCAAGCTGGATGATAGATTAGTACCCCATGCAAACCGCCATGCGCCGGGCGCAAGTGTAAAAATATCTTTAGACGATGAGGTGAATCCTGAAAGCAAACCGCGCTGCCTAAATGCACGCCACGCAAAAAAATTCAAAAAAGCTTTTCCTAAAATAATTGCTAATAACCAGACCAGTAAATAACCGTGCAAGCCCGCAGAACTTAAATATAAAATGATAACGCCCAATAACCTAAAGGCGGGTTCGATTGCTGTTTGTATTGACAACAAATCAAACCGGTCTAAAAGTCGCAACATGCCTGTTGGTGTTGCATTTGAATTAATAAAGACCACACAAAACCCGTAAAGCTGGGCCAGCGCAACTTTGTCAGGCGGCAATCCAAAAAGCTGGGCTGCTGGTTCACTTATAAATAACATTATGAAAAATGCAATCAAAACACTAATGCAATCCAGCAAGACGCTGAATTTCACGACACGCTGCAAAAAAGAATGATCCCCGGCATGAAGCGCCTGCGCCCCATAGCGCAATAAAACCTGCCAGGATTGAAACCGCGCCAGTTGCGATACCGCAAGTGCAAAAGCATGTATGAGAACAAGCGCGCCAAAATCTTCCAGCCCTAACCCGCGTGCGGCAAGGGCAGTATAGATGACCGAAAAAACGCCCTGTGCCATTCGGCCAAGAGAAAGGGTTCCCGCATTACGGATCGGCTTCAGCCAAGATATGCGCCTTAGTTTTTCAAGCATGTCCAGTATAGTGTTGAGGTCCCTGATATTGGGCCTTATAAAGGTTATATTGATTTTTCAAAAGATTAAAGTTCAAGGACCAAACGCATTTGACCCACGCAACGTTGAAAA
>CAZYMI010000024.1:0-23613 GCA_964648505.1 uncultured Pseudobdellovibrionaceae bacterium | reverse complement strand
AGGCCCCTGCGCCGCCGCCAATCAGGAGAATAAGCGGAACAGCTATAATCAATATTTTTTTTGCCGAAAATTTTTTCTTTTCTTCCCCAGAATCTTCGGAGGAGCCTTCAGCCCCTTCGGCCGATGCTTTTTCGTTGTCGTCTTCAGGTTCTGGTTTTTTTGCGCTGCTCATTTGGATATGCCGAGTTTAAATGGGGTTTGGAATCAGATTTTTCAATCTAGCATGATTTGCCGCGCTTCTTAAGGTTCTTCCACACAGGACAAATTTGCCGGAACACCCCAAGGCCTATAGGGCATTTTCTTGTATTTAATTTGTGTAATTTTTAGACCAGTAAACGTTAACACACTGATTTATAACAAAAAAAATCTTTGGCACAAGACGTGCAAATCTCGTTTGTCGGGGCAAACCATTATGAAGGCCCCAAAGGATTAAAATGGAAAACAATACCTATATCGGCTTATCCCGCCAGATGGTTTTGCAAACGCAGATGACCTTGGCTGCGAATAATATCGCAAACGTTAACACGCCAGGCTATCGCGAGCAAAATTTGCTTTTTAGAGAATATGTGAATGATCCAACAGGTGAGACTTACCGTTATTCACAAGTGTATGGGTCAGGACAGTTTGAAAATACAAAACCTGGCGCGACAGAAGTCACTGGCAATCCGCTTGATATAGCGCTTGAAGGCCCGGGATTTTTAAGTGTTCAAACGCCAAATGGCATTCGTTACACACGCGCCGGGAACCTAACACGCAACGCCGACGGACAAATCACCACAGCAGATGGAAAGCCTGTATTAGGCGCAGGCGGCCCCGTCACAATTCCAGATGATGCGACAGAAATTGTGATCAGCACGGATGGCACAATTTCAACCCAAGACGGATCAATCGGCAAACTTCAGGTCACAGAATTTGCAAACGAGCAATCTTTAGTGATTGAAGGAAACGGACTTTATAACGCACCGCAGGCCGGTACGCCTGCTGCCAATACAAAAGTGCGTCAAGGCCTTCTGGAACGGGCCAATGTGCAAGCCGTTGTTGAAATGACCCGCATGATCGAGATTTTGCGTGACTACCAGTCTATTCAGCGCATGGCGCAATCAGAACATGATTTACAACGATCAACCATTCAACGCCTAACCCGCAGCGGAAACTAAAAATTAAGGAGTAAAACACAATGAGATCATTAGATATTGGCGCAACAGGCATGCTGGCCCAGCAAATGAACGTCGATGTTATATCGAACAACATTGCCAACATGACAACAACTGGTTTTAAAAGGCAGCGCATAGAATTTCAGGATCTGATTTATCAAAACGTTGTGCGTCCGGGCGCTTCATCAAGCGATCAAGATACTTTGCCGCCTTCAGGCTTGCAGCTTGGTCTTGGTGTTCGACCCGTTTCTGTTTCACGCCTGCACGAACAAGGTCCTATTCGTAATACAGAAAACTCACTTGATCTGGCTATTTCAGGTGATGGTTTTTTCCAAATTGATCTACCAAATGGCGACACAGCCTATACACGTTCAGGATCTTTTGGCTTGAATGACGAAGGTGAAATTGTAACCCAGCAAGGATATTTGCTTCAACCTGGCCTGACGATCCCGCTTGACGCCACATCAATCACAATTAACGAAAGCGGCGAAGTTCTTGTTGCGCAACCTAACCAAACAACAACAACAAATGTTGGCCAGATCGAAATTGCCACATTCGTAAACCCCGGTGGGCTTGAGGCAATCGGCGATACGATGTTTTTAGAAACGGACTCATCAGGTTCCGCGCAAACCGGAAACCCGGGTGAAGATAATTTTGGTGAAATTCGCCAAGGCAGCTTGGAAGAGTCAAACGTCAATGTCGTTGAAGAGGTAACAGAATTGATTACCGCACAACGTGCTTACGAAATGAATTCGAATGTTATTAAAACATCCGATGAAATGCTGAACACTGTAAACCAGCTTCGTTAAAATAAGGAGTAAAACCAGATGAATAGCAATACATCCATCACAAAACGAACATCACGCATCGTGACATGGTTGATGGCAAGCTTGTTAATAACCATTCTGGTTGCTCTTCAAGCAAAAGCTGCCTTTGCTGTTGCGCCTAAAAATATCAGCATTATCGATCGTGATGTGATTACAATTGGTGATATTTTCGAAGGCATTCCAGCAGAAAGGGCCCTTCAAGTTCTGGGGCCTGCGCCAAAACCTGGTAAGGATATGGTGCTCAATGCCCGCACACTCATGAGACTGGCGTCAGCGCTCGATCTTAAATGGCTACCTAAAACAGCAAACGAACAAGTGACAATACGCCGCGCCGGACTTGAAATTGGTGAGCCACAACTCGTGAAACTGATCACTGAAAAGCTTGAAGTAAAAGGCGTTACCGGGCCTGTAAAACTAACCCTGCTTACAAAGCCCGATCTGGTTTTACCCGCCGGAACTGAAATGGGTGTTGAACTGATATCTTTAAATTTCAATCCTGAAGACAATAGTTTTCAAGGCGATGTTGCCGCCCCTTCTGCCGCCAACCCTATCAAACGGGGCCTGATTGCCGGTACTATTGAACGCACATTGTCTTTACCTGTATTGAAAAAATCACTCACCAAAGGTGATGTTATTTCTGCTGCGGATCTGGACTGGATTTCAGTATCGGATAAAACAGTTGAAAAAAACTGGGTGATGGATGCTGATAATGTTATTGGTTTATCCCCCCGCAAGCTTGTGACATCAGGAAAACCCCTTGTCCTGAATGATTTTGAATCCCCTGTCATGGTTGAACGCGGCCAGACCGTAACACTGGTTTACAAATCAGATGGTATTTCACTCAACACCACCGGCAAAGCCGCACAGCCGGGCCGAAAAGGCGATATTATTCGGGTGACAAATATCTCAAGTAATAAAATCATCTCGGGCATTGTCTCGGGCGATCAGCAAGTCGAAGTACAGTAATAAAAATAGAAAAGGAAACGCATATGATCAAGACATTCAAATTTGCCCTGATCGCAACAACGGCTCTGACATTATGCGCTTGCGGGGCATCTGAACGCCTGGCTAATATTGGCAAAGCACCCGAACAATCAAAAATTGAAAACCCAACAACCCAGCCTGATTACAAGCCTGTTTCAATGCCTATGCCACGGGCAGAGGAAGTGTCACGGTCTGCGAATTCGCTTTGGGCAAAAGATAAACGTACAACCTTTTTCAAAGACCAGCGTGCACGCACAGTAGGCGATATTTTAACTGTGATGATTAATATAGACGACACAGGGAAAATTGAAAATGAAACAACGCGCACTCGTACATCAAGCGAAACTGCTGCTTTGCCCAATATTCTGGGTATTGAAAGTCAGTTTGCCAAAGTTTTGCCAGAAGCTGTTGACCCTTCCAGCCTTGTTGATGGTAATGCCGATTCAAACCACGTCGGAAACGGTGAAATTGACAGAAGCGAAGAAATTGATCTGAGACTAGCAGCCCTTGTCACACAGGTTCTTCCCAACGGAAACCTTGTTATACAAGGGCGTCAGGAAGTGCGTGTCAATTTTGAAAACCGCATCCTTGAGCTGCAAGGCGTGATCCGCCCAGAAGACATTACCAACCAGAACATTATACCTTATGATAAGATTGCTGAAGCCCGTATTGGGTATGGCGGAAAAGGCCAGCTTTCAGATGTACAGCAGCCACGCTACGGCCAGCAAGTTTATGATGTGATATTCCCGTTCTAATGGATGGCACGCTGCTAACCAACAACCTGCTTTAGTCGTCTCTGTGAGTGCGTTCCATGCGTTCGTGGCGCTCTTGTGCTTCAACCGATAAGGTTGCTATCGGCCGCGCTTCCAGTCTTGCAACAGGAATAGGTTCGCCTGTTTCTTCACAAAAACCATATGTGTTGTCTTCAATACGCAACAAGGCCTCATTAATTTTTGAAATCAGTTTGCGTTCACGGTCACGGGTACGCAACTCAAGCGCATGGTCAGTTTCCTCTGATGCACGATCAGCAATATCCGGCTTTTGAAGCTCGGTCGCCTGAAGAGTTTGTGTAATCGTTTCTTCAGATTCGCGCAGCAGTTCTTCACGCCACTTAATCAATTTCTGACGAAAATATTCTTTCATGACAGGATTCATGAATTTCTTGTCTTTGCGGGGATCATAATCAGGTGAAAGTATAACGCTGCTCATTCTTAAGGCACCTTTACTAAAGACTTAACGCATGTGAATCAGGATTATACCCGATTACGGGGGCGCACTATACGACTACAAGGCCCACACGCCAAGAGCGTGTAAATTTCAATTATATTAAACATAATATATAATTTTTTAACCTATTACCGTTAAAATTATGACAATGGGTGTTTTATCTGGCAGGTTTGGGCGGGTGGCGCGGCAAAATCGTCTTTTAAAAGAGATTAACGACGCCCATTTAAAAGCCCTAAAAGCTGACGAAGCGTCAATCCTAAGCATTATGTTTGGTAAAAATCCTGAAAAAATAAAACTCGATCAGGCGGAACGAATTCATCAACTGGCACTAACAGGGTTCCAGTCTAAAACCCTGGGTTGGCAGGAAAGCCTAGATGCCTTGCTATCTGCTTCTGAACTGGTTAAGCCAAAAAATCATAAACGTGGGGAAATTCTTGATAGCGCTCTTCTGGTTGCAGATGCTATTCCAAAAAGAAATGCTGACGCACGGCTTGAAGCTGCGCTTTCTATTGCAGAGGCTGCAAAACCCGGCAGTAAGCAACATAAACGCGCCATAGAAATGGCAGAAAAAGCATTCCGCAAAATAAATATTTATTCGGATCCTGCTAAATATTCGGAAATAGCAATGACAATGGCTCAGCTGTCGCCTGGGCATTTTTCCCGTGCACGCAATATTGATCGCGTTCTAAGTTTAAATGAACATGTTATGGCCAGAAGTGGTGCATCTGTTGCAGCAGAACATCTGCGCGGTGTTACGGGGCTTTCAAGTAATATATTGGGCGCACGGCGCGATAAATGCCTAACAAAGCTTGCCGGCTTAACCGATGTAATTGAAGCTGAGAGAGGACCAAAAGCAGCCCTGGATCATGCTGGTCGCTGCGCAGAAATTTCAGGCCCGTTCAGTAAACATCGCCTTGCATTCACCGGTCAACTTAGAATGATTGCAGTCGATCCTTTTGTAAAATTGACAAAAAATGAACGACTACAGGTTCAGGGCTACGCGCAAGATCTGGAACGCTGGAACGATAGACGTGAAATGGCTGTCACAAAAATAAATACGCTGAAAGATCGTTTTAAAGGCCGCGTTTTTGGTCCAATTCAAACAAGCACATCTCAGCCGGGGCAAAATGCAGAAAGTCAACAAGGCTTTGCAGCTTCGAAAACATCGCCATCAACACCTTTGCTGCTTGGATTTAGCGGCTCAAGATGATGTGCGATCAAGGCTGATGCGCATTTTAGCAATCTCAACTTGAGCGCGCAGATCAATTTCATCAAGAATGGAAGCTAAAGAGGGATCCATTATTCTTTCACGATGAGACGCAACGACATCAGCAATATCCACCATGTGCCCAACCGTCAGGTTTCCGGTCAACATACCGATACGAATTTTCTCAAGCTCCTTTAACAACCCCTCTGAACGCTTGCGCATACGGCCCTTAGCTGCTTTTTCAGATGGGTTTTCAGCACCTTGAATAGCCAGCAGTGTGTCTACCCGTGCAATAGAGGCTGATTGTGTTGTAGGAGCCGCACCTGCTGCCTCATCAGCCCCCATCAACCCGCTAAATTCAGACACATCTGATGAAGACGATGATTTATCGGCTTTACGTGTTCGACCAATAGGGGTTCCGGCGCCCGGGCCTTCAACTTTCATGGGTAACTTTCATGGGCATGATTCCTGACCTCTCATATTTACATTATACTGCATTTACCCCCCATATAGAAAGTCGGCAGGATTTGCCGCATCCTCTTCAAAATCAGTCACAAAGAATAAAAAGTCTATTCTTATCAAAAGGTTATCTATATTTTCTGTAAAAAGACAAATCTTTTCATGAAACTGGCATGAAATTCGCAAGGCCTTTTATCGGATACACAGGTCAAAAACGGAGTTTCATCCCAATGGCTATAACAACGCAGCAGCTTTTTGCTTCCTTAAGCCCCGGTAAAAAAGCAGTTTTTTTTATGCTCACAGGCTTTTTGCTTATGGTTTTAGGTTTTATATCATCAGCTGCGCAAGCCAGCACCACCCGTATTAAAGACATTGTTGATATAGAATCTGTACGCGATAACCAACTGATTGGCTACGGCCTTGTTGTTGGCTTGAACGGTTCTGGAGATTCTTTAAACAACGCGCCCTTCACACGCGAAAGCGTTATTTCAATGATCGAACGTTTGGGCGTAAGCGTTCGGGGGCAAAATTTAAACACTGGAAACGTTGCCGCTGTTATGGTCACAGGCACGCTGCCCCCTTACACCAACACCGGATCACGAATTGATGTGACTGTATCGGCTATTGGGGACGCACAATCCCTTCAAGGCGGAACGCTACTTGTTACCCCTTTAATGGGTGCTGATGGCGAAGCTTACGCTGTCGCGCAGGGTCCTGTGATGATCTCTGGCTTTTCTGTTGAAGGAGGTGCCGCCACTGTTATTCAAAATATTCCAACGACTGGTCGCGTTCCTGAAGGGGCAATAGTTGAAAAAGAAATCGACTTTAAACTAGAAGATCTTCAACAGATCCGTCTTTCGCTGCGCAACCCTGATTTTACGACAGCCAGACGCATAGCGCGCGCAATTAATGGATTTACATCAGCCAATATTGCGCTGGCAGATAATAGCGCAAGCGTCACCTTAAAGCGGCCCCAAAATTACCCGGGATCTATCGTTGATCTGATTACAGATGTTGAACAATTGCCTGTTCAGCCTGATCAGGTCGCGAAAGTTGTGATTGACGAAAACTCAGGAACAATTGTTATGGGTTCTGATGTGCGTGTATCAACCGTTGCCATCGCCCAGGGTAATCTGACTGTAAGAGTGACTGAAACTGCGCAGGTTTCTCAACCTTCGCCTTTTGCTGAACAAGGGTCAACCGTAACTGTTCCGCGCACCGATATTCAAGTGAACAACAACCCCGATGCCAAACTGGCAACCCTAGAAGGCAACGTTACCCTTCAAGATCTTGTGACCGGATTGAACAAACTAGGCATCGGCCCACGCGATATCATCACAATTTTGCAAGCGATAAAAAGCGCGGGCGCACTTCAAGCTGAAATTGAAACACTATAAGGACGATTTAAATGGCGCCTCCAATCAACAACTTTTCACCCGATACATCCCTGACGCTTTTAAAAGCTCAGCAGGCATCGAACGATCTTGAACTCAAAAAATCACAAAAAGCAGGGGTGGTTGGATCTGAGTTTGAAGCGGTCATGCTCTCTGAAATGCTCAAGCCCATGTTCGAAGGCATAGAAGTAGACGATATGTTCGGCGGTGGAAAAGGAGAAGAAATTTTTCGTGGTTTTATGATTCAAGAATACGGAAAAATTATGGCTAAAGCCGGTGGCATTGGAATTGCAGATGCCGTAAAGCAGCACCTTATTCAAATTCAAAGCGGTGAAAGCAACGACGATCACACTCATGACGCTATTGATGTAACAGGAGTAGAGATTAATGCAAAATCAGCAACAGAATAAAGGTTTTTTAGGTGCTGACGCTGCCCATGGTATGGTCAGAATGATCGGCATTATCGATACCCTCGCAAAAGTAATGATCGAAGAAACATCGATTGTAAGTAAGGCAGATACACCTTCGTTTTTTGCCTTACAGGATCGTAAGCTTGCTGCAGCCCATGATTACCAAAATGGCGCAGCCGACATTTTTTCAAGAACAGAAGAATTTAAAAAAATTGACGAAACACTCAAGCGCGAATTTGAAGCCCGCGAAAGCGCCTTTCGAGTTGTTGCAGAAGAAAACCGATCAGCCCTAGACCGCATGGCAAAAAGCACAAAACGGCTGGGCGACCGCATTATGAACGCAGCCCGTGAAAGCGTTACAGGAAAATCAATTCGGTATGGTGCAAGCGGAAAGCTTGAATCAAACCAAAGGCGTAGTGTTTCAATGGGCGTTCAGGAACAGGCATAGGGGCACACATGGCAGATCTTCATGCACTTTATACGCAGCGCGCAGCACAATCACCTTCAAGCGCAACGCTAACAAAAAGCACAAATCAAAATACCGAAACTGCTTCACCCTTTTCTGAAGGTGCCTTTTCTGACCTTCTGTTCACGCTTCAGGCGCCCACGACAACCAAGGGTGCTGCTCTTGAAAATACTGCAATTCTACAAAAAGCAGCTTTACCACTTACTCCTATTCTTCCTACACCTGAACTCACGGAAAACGCTGAAGTACCAGCACAAGAACAGACGCAAGAAAACGCACCTCTGCCGGATATTTTTGCCGGTCTGTTAATTAATCAGCCTCAATCTGATAATCAGCGCAATATCTCTGCTCTTACGGGGCAAGCAGCCTCCCTCACAGAACAAGGAGATATTCAAGAACGCCTTGTTAACAATGGTATCCCTGAATTAATCGTAAGCGATTTAACGCCTGAGCAGCTAGAAGCTCTTAATAATCTGAGTGATGAAGATTTAAAAAAAATATCGGCTTTTGATCTGGTTGCACTTGGCATTGGTTTACCAGCAACCTCTGCACAAAGCTCAAAAGCTTTTAAAGACCTTTTAACAAAAACAATTGCGCCCGCAAAAACGAGTGATGGTATTGACAGTATCGATGCCAAAAAAGCGGCTCAACTCAATAGCCTTGAGATCGGCGCTGGCTTGGATTCGTCTACCGAAGGTGATGAAAATTTTGACAATGTCTTGCGTCAGCTTTCTAGTGAAAATACCGAAGGTGATGCTGATATTGATTTATCTGCGCTGCGTGCGTCCTCCAAAGATTCTCCGGCTAACTTTGGTGATTACCTTAAGGCAATTAATGCCGGGCGCGTTCAAGCCGGCGCCACTCTAATCAACGGATCTGTTCCGGATTCCCTTGTGTCTTTTGATCCTTCCGCCGCAGCCAATTCTTTTGATAGCAGTTTTACCTTAGGCGGCCTTCAAAATGGCGGTCAAGCTGCACAAATACAGGCCTTAGCTAAAGCAAATATAGCGCAAGGCGCAAACCCTGTTACCGGTGTGATTGCAGCCACTTTAACAAAAGCCGCGAACGGGACAACAAAAGACCTAACCGTTCAACTAAATCCGCCTGAACTTGGGCGCGTGAATGTAAAAATAGAAGTCAACAAAGATAAAAGCCTGAAGGCTGTTTTAACAATTGAAAAACCTGAAACATATTTGCTGCTCCAAAAAGATCAGGCAACTCTTCAGCAAACACTGCAGAGCATAGGTTTGTCATCAGGCGGGGAACTTTCTTTCCAGCTTGGACATGATGGAGCTTTTGATCGTCACCCCGATCAAAATCAAAAAGGTAATAATTTTAACAGCGATCGCAATAGCAACGATCAAATTCTGGAGATCGATACCGGCTTGCGCTGGTTTGTTGATCCACAGACCGGCATAACACGCTACAACCTGCTGGCATAAATCTTGAAAGGAAGAATTCCATGACCTCTACAGTAACACTTGATACAGCAATTAATCAGGCCGCAAAGACCCAACAGCAAACTGTTGGCCTTGCCAGCGACTTTAGTCAGTTTCTAACCCTGCTGACCACGCAGCTTCAAAATCAGGACCCTCTTTCGCCCCTTGATTCAAACGAGTTTACAAATCAGCTTGTACAATTCTCGCAAGTTGAACAATCTATCAACTCAAATCAAAAGCTTGATTCACTTGTTCAGTTGCAGCTTTCAAACGCGCTTTCAAGTTCACTTGGATATGTTGGGCTTGATGCCAATTATGTCAGCACTGAATTTGGTTTTGATGGCGCAACACCTGTGGAAATTACAACCGCTTTACCTGCCGGTGCCAAAGACGCTTCCATGAGTGTAGTAGACTCAAGTGGCCGTACAATTTTCACGCGCGATATATCGCTTGAAGCAGGCAGAAAAGATCTAAGCTGGGATGGATCCTTGACAGGCGGGTCACAAAAAGCTGCGGCGGGTACATACGAAATTAGGGTCGATGCCGTAGATAAAGACGGCAAAAAAATTGATGTCACAACCGTTGTGACAGGCAGGGTTAAGGGTGTTGAAAGCCAAAATGGGCAAGTTTTGCTCCTGATTGGCGAGCGCGCCGTGCCCCTATCAAACGTCATCAATGCAAAAATTCCACCAGAACCCGTACAACCAACAACCACTGTTTAGTTTTTAAAGGAGACCCATCATGAGTTTATTTGGATCATTATTTACAGGTGTTTCTGCCCTTTCAGCCCAAGGTCAGAGCACAGCCATCGTCTCAAACAACATTGCAAACGTGAACACAACCGGTTTTAAAAGATCAGAAGCGGCGTTCTTCTCGCTTGTAACCACACAAGGTCGTTCATCGCGCTATTCGCCCGGTACAGTTGCCGTCAACCGTATTCAGCGTGTGGATCAGCAAGGTCCTATTCAGCAAACTTCTTCTGCAACAGATGCGTCCATTTCTGGGAACGGTCTGTTTGCGGTCAAGCGTGATGCAAACAACCCTGATCAGGAATTCTTATATACCCGAAATGGTTCTTTTTCTGAAAACGCACAAGGTTTTCTGACCAACACAGCTGGCTTCTTTTTATATGGCTGGCCACTTGATGCGAATGGCAATCTGCCTTCTTCCCAAGGCGATTTGTCGTCACTTGTACCTGTTGATGTTGCTTTTCTTGGCGGTCTAACGCGTCCGACATCATCTGCTGAGCTTTCGATTAACCTTGATGCCAATCAGGATCCTTACAACACGCATTTATTAGCACCGGCCAGCACACTTCCAGTGCCCGTGACACAGCCTGCACATTTCTCACGCGGTCTGCGTGTATTTGACTCCCTTGGCAGCGCACAAGATTTATCAATCGAGTTCCGCAAAAACATAGGGCCCGAAGCGCACGCAACATCTGGCGCATTTGGTTTAGAAAACGGCGATCTTCTGGTTGGCCAGCTTACAGGTATCGCGCCAGGCGACCAGTTTTCTATTACTGTTGGCGCGGCGGCGGCTCAAACTTTTACAATCACAGCCACAACAACAGTCTTGCAGCTTGTTCAACAAATTAATGCTTATAATGGTGGAAACAGTATCGAAGCGCGCCTGAACAGCGAAGGACGACTAATCTTCACTGCAAAAAACCCAACTGAAAACATCACTTTTGCTAACGTCACCGGAACTCCTGTGACAGCTCCTAACACTCTCTCTTTGGTCGCTGATCCGGATGCCGATGGTACGCCTTTAACATACGAACCTGAAGCCCCATTGCTGCCGCCTTATGCGGGTACAACCTATCCTCAGCAAGGCGATTTCCCTGCTTTTGACAATATTGCCCAGCCAAACACACAAGGATGGTGGGAAGTGATTGTGAAAGATCCTAGCGGTGTTGCTTTAACATCTGGTCTTATTAACTTCAGACCCGATGGAACGATAAATGCCGCCCCTGACTCCCTCAACGAAATCGGGATTAACTTACAAGATATCGATTGGGGTAACGGATCTGCTCCGCAGGATATCAAAGTTGATATTTCCCGCTTCTCCCAATTTGCCGGGAACTATAACGTTATCTTTTCTGACCAGAACGGTGCTGAACTGGGCTTGCGGTCTGGTATTGAAATTGACCGCGACGGCTTTGTGATTGCCCGCTTTACCAACGGTGCATCAGCAGAGCTTTACAAACTTCCCATTGTTACTTTTGCAAACGCGAATGGTTTGACAGAAGTATCTGGTACAGCCTATTCCAAAAACGACCTGTCGGGCGAAGAAAACTTGCGCGAAGCAGGCCGTGGCGGTGCAGGCTTCTTAGAATCATCGACAACCGAATCATCAAACGTCGATCTGGCGGATGAGTTTTCCAAGCTGATTGTTGGTCAGCGGGCCTTCTCAGCCGGTACGAAGGTTATCACAACCGTCGACCAGATGACCCAAGAGCTTCTGAACCTGCGGTAATCCAGAACGGGTTTTTCAAAACCGTTCAGGTTCCGCCCCCGGAAACCCCTTTGACCCGTAAGAATTACGGCGAGGGCTTCCGGGGGCGCTTTTGTTTCTGCTAAGCTATGACGAACTTAAGGAATCGACATGACATCATCAAAAGCACCCCTTCGCCACATCGATGCAACCTATGATGAGTTGCCTTATCAAAGCTTCCCTTATGTCCAGTCCCATCCCGAACATCTGCAGACAATCGCAAAATTCATGAAAATGGATTTTGTAGGCTTTGAAAAAGCCCGTGTTCTGGAATTGGGCTGCGCGGGAGGTGGCAATATCCTGCCCTTAGCAGTTGACTCGCCTGATGCTTACTTTTTTGGTATCGATCTTTCCCCTGTGCAAATTGAAGAAGCCAACGCCCATAAAAAAGGGCTTGGTCTGACCAATGTTGATTTTCAGACAATGGATATTATGGAGTTCCCTGCAGATGCTGGTGAATTTGATTATATTATTGTTCATGGCGTCTATTCATGGGTGCCTGATTTTGTGCGTGAAAAAATTCTGGAGATTTGCAAAAGCCACTTAAGCAAAAAAGGAATGGCGGTTATTACTTTCAATGCCCTTCCCGGCTGGTTTACGCTGCGTTCCATCCGCGAGATGATGATTCTTCATACAAAACGATTTGAAAAAGCAGAAGAGAAAATCGCACAGGCGAAGTACCTGCTCGATTTTCTTAAAAAACACCTTAACCCCAATGCAACGATGCGTGCCGCTGTTGAACAGGTTTGGCACACCTTTCAGAAAAGCCAGAATGATTCATATATTTTGCATGAATATCTGGAACAAAATAATAATCAGTTTTTCTTCATTGAATTCTTTGAACAAATCAAAAAACACAATCTGAACTATGTGGGTGATTGCAATTTAATGAATATGTTTTCAGGCAATTTAGGGCCTGAAGTAGATGCAGAGCTCTCAAAAATCACCGATCCAATCACGCGCGAACAATATATGGATTTTGTCAGTAACAGGCAATTTCGCTGGAGCATCATAAGCCAGCCTGAACTGACAGCAAAAAGTGCTATTGATTCAGAATGCATCCCTGAGCTTTACTTTACAACTTATATGTCTGCTGACCCTGCAACAACGCAAGGGGCCGTTTTCGGGTATAAAACGCATGATGAAACAACCACCATTTCATCAGATAACCCGATTGTAAAAATCGTCATGGACCTTGTCATTGCAAGGCGCGGTGAAATGTTATCCTTCGATGACTTTTTGACTCCTATAAAAGAAGCATTAAAAGAAAACACTGAAGAAGAGCTTTTGCATACGCTAAAATCCGTTTTATTGATCTTGGTGTTCAGGGGCGCTTTAAACCCGCATTCTTTTCCACCCAGACACACAATTATTGTCAGTGACAAGCCTAAGGCTTATGCGCTTGCACAATACCAAACCCGTACAAAATCTTGTGATTGGGTTACAAATACCAACCATGTTAAAACCCCCGTCAACGCACTTGAGGTTATGGTTTTACGTTTTTGTGATGGCAATAACACGGCCACTGATATTCGCAACAAGCTGATTGCTGAAACCAAGAAAGGTACTCTCAACATTGCGCTAAATGGTGTTGATATCAGTAAGTCTGACAATGCCGCCGCCATTCTTGATGAAGCTTTACCGCGCACTTTAAAAAGTTTGGCTGTACGAAAAACGCTGGTTGCGTAACTAGGCTTTTATAAATAAGCACGAATGAATTCGTCTGTATGAAACGAATCAAAAGCGTAAATCGGCTGATTTAAAAAATAATATATAGCATTATCAATGAGTTAGGCTATTAACGCTCTCTTAACTTTCATGCTATAGTATGGAGAATGAGGCCCAAGGAATGTGGGCTTCGTAACATAAAAATCGTACAACCCTAGGAAAGGATAACGATTATGACTTCCGACGTCGTATTAGGCTCCGCGTTGCGGACCAACCTACTCTCCCTTCAGAACACCCAAAGTTTGATTGACCGTACCCAGCTGCGCCTTGCAACTGGCCGTACAATTAACTCGGCACTGGATGGCGCACAAAACTTCTTCGCTTCACAGTCTCTTTCAAACCGTGCGAATGACTTTGCCCGTCTTCAAGATGGCATTGGTCAGTCGATCCGTACGATTGAAGCTGCGAACCAAGGCGTTACATCACTCACCAGCCTTATTGAACAGGCGCAGTCGATTGCAACAGAAGCACAATCATCTATCCGTGCAGCTGCTGGATTCTCATCCATTCGTGGATCTGTGAACCTTTCTTCTGCCGGCAAACTTGTTACCCTTGGCGGCGGTGGTGTTATCGCAGCTAACGATGACTTGAAAATTACTTTCTATTCTGACACAACCGGTACAAAAACATCTGCCGATATCAACATTGATGCGACAGATACAATTGATAACATTGTTGCTGAAATTAACGCAGACGCAACCGTTAACCCTTATGTACGCGCTTCCTTAACATCACAAGGCCAGCTGAGAATTGAGTCGCTGGTTGCGGGTGGTCTGGTTCGTATTCAAGACGGTACGGCATCCCCAGGTGCTGACGGTTTTGCGGCTCTTGGTTTATCAAACTTTGTTACAACAGAAGGTAACATCGCTGCCACACGTCAAGGTGGTACAGTTGTTGCTGGCCGTACAATCCAATCACAAGCTTCCGGCGCCGCCAAAGTAAACGGCGTTTATGAAGCAAGTGCGACGATTGCAGCCGGCCTGTTCTTCACATCAGCCAACACGTTGCAGGTTAACGTTTCGGTTGATGGAAAAACCAGCGCCAACCTGAACTTCGTAAAAACAGATACCATTCAAGATATTGTTGATAACATCAACAATGACGCCACACTCGGCGACCTTGTAACGGCATCCTTCAATACCACAACTGGCCGTATCCAGATTGAAGCAGCCGATTCTGTCGGTAACCTTGATCTGCGCTTTACAGCTGTAGGTGGTGCTCTCGACTTGAGCGGTGCCAACGGTTTTGGATTTGGTACCGGCGCAACAGATGTCAACTTGGCAGCTGCAACCAACACCTCCTCCGAACGGTTTACATTTGCCGGTAACTCAGCCGATGTACTTCAGTTTGAGTTGGATTACCAGAAAGTACGTCTGCAAATTGATGACCTGGTCCAGGATTCTGGCTACCGTGGCGTTAACTTGTTAAACAATAACAACCTTGTCACCTTCTTTAACGAAGACCGGTCGAACTCTTTGACGACGACAGGTGTTGATTTCACGGCTCTTGGCCTTGGCATCACACAGCGTTCGTTCACAGATGCAGCCCAAGTACAAGGTGCAATTGATGAACTGCGCAACGCGACCAACACTGTTCGTAACTTTGGATCGTCCATTGCAAACGACCTGACAATCATCCAAACCCGTCAGGACTTTACTGCAAACGCAATCCGTACCCTGCGCGCTGGTGCCGATGACTTAACAGTCGCCGACCAGAACGAAGAAGGTGCGACATTGCTGGCACTTCAGACACGTCAGCAGTTGGGCGTTACATCGCTCTCGCTGGCTTCTCAGTCACAGCAGTCCGTTCTAAGATTGTTCTAAGACTTTTCGGGACCCCATTCCCGAACATCAGAAAAACCGGCGGCAGAAAGCCGCCGGTTTTATTTTGATCTGATTTTCAAATTCATCTCTCAATCATCATTTTTTCTTTTTTGGGCCTGCTTGGTATAAAGCAGGCACATACATCCATACTCAAAGCTTTTGTTTTCAATCAAAGGGTTAAAAGGGGCGCAACCTGAAGTTAATCTTTTGTTATATTTTTCAACCCTAGGCTTGATATTATCAAAGCGATTGAAAAGGATTTCAGTCGCATAACCCTAGGAAAGGAAATATCCAAATGACTTCCGACGTCGTATTAGGCTCCGCGTTGCGGACCAACCTACTCTCCCTCCAGAACACCCAAAGTTTGATTGACCGTACCCAGCTGCGCCTTGCAACTGGCCGCGAAATTAACTCGGCACTGGATGGCGCACAAAACTTCTTTGCTTCTCAATCCCTTACAAACCGCGCCCGGGATTTTGGCCGTCTGCAAGATGGTATTGGTCAATCTATCCGAACAATTGAAGCGGCAAGCCAAGGCGTTACATCACTAACAACTTTGCTTGATCAGGCTTCTTCAATTGCCAACGAAGCTCAAACAGCTATTCGTGCTGCCGCTGGTTTTGCTGCTGTTCGAGGTTCAGTTAATCTTTCAACAGCTGGCGCACTTACAAAATTGGGCGGCGGCGGTGTTATCGCCAACGGTGATGATCTGAAAATCTCGTTTTTCTCTTCTTCAACAGGCCTTAAAACATCAGCGGATATCGACATTGCAACGACTGATACGATTGATAACATCGTCGCAGAAATCAATGCTGACACAACAATCAACCCTTACATCCGTGCCTCTCTTACTTCAGAAGGTCAGCTCAGAATCGAATCTTTGGTTGCTGGTGGGTTGGTTCGTATTGCAGACGGTTCAACAACGCCAGGTGCTGACGGTTTTGCGGCTCTTGGTCTGTCAAACTTTGTTACATCAGAAGGTGCTGGCGGTGCGGGTACAACTCGCCAAGGTGGTACAGTTGTTTCTGGTAGAACAATCACCTCAAACGTTGCCAATGCTGCTGCTAAAAATGGTGCTGTTTATGAAGCCTCTTCAACACTGAACACAGCGGCTTACTTCACCTCATCTGCAAACACGCTTCAGTTGAATATATCTGTAGATGGTCAAACAAGTGCTAACCTCAACTTCCTGAAAACCGATACTATTCAAGATGTTGTTGACGGTATTAACAACGATGCCACCCTCGGTGACAATGTTTCAGCAAGCTTCAATACCTCAACAGGGCGTATTGAAGTAAGGGCTGCAGACACTGTTGGTAACGTGGACGTACGTTTTACTGCAGTAGGCGGTGCCGCAACAAGCGCTTTTGGATTCGGAACTGGTGGATCTGATTTTGCTTTGACTACTGCTGGTAACAGCATTTCAGAACGTTTCACTTTTTCCGGTAACTCATCTGATATCACGCAATTTGAAGAAGACTACCAAAAAGTGCGTCTGCAAATTGATGATCTGGTACAAGATGCCGGTTATCGAGGTGTAAACTTACTGAACAGTAACAACCTCGTGACTTTCTTTAACGAAGACCGGTCGAATTCTTTGACGACAACAGGTGTTGATTTCACGGCTCTTGGTCTTGGTATCACACAGCGTTCGTTCACAGATACCGCCCAAGTACAAGGTGCGATTGATGAACTCCGTCGAGCAACCAACACTGTTCGTAATTTTGGTTCTTCGATTTCTAATGACTTGTCTATTATTCAAACACGTCAGGATTTCACATCAAACACAATCCGTACCCTGCGCGCTGGTGCCGATGACTTAACAGTCGCCGACCAGAACGAAGAAGGTGCAACATTGCTGGCACTTCAGACACGCCAGCAGTTGGGCGTTACATCGCTCTCGCTGGCTTCTCAGTCACAGCAGGCGGTTTTGCGACTATTCTAAGCGCAATATTTTTAATTTTACCCCGAAACCGGCGGCAGAAAGTCGCCGGTTTTATTTTGCACAAATATTTGCTATCTGTAGTTCATGACAATTAAAATAGGCATCGCTGGCATATTGGGTCGCATGGGCACAGCCCTTGTGGATAATATTAAAGATCAACCGGATCTGGTTTTAGCTGGTGGCAGCATCCTGCCCGGCAGCCCTTCGACCCATTCTTTTTATGTAACGGATAATGCGCATGATTTATTCCGTTCTTGCGATGTTGTAATTGATTTTACATCACCAAAGGCAACATGCCAGCATATCGAAATTGCCGTTGAATTAAAAAAACGACTTGTGATCGGAACAACAGGTTTAAGTGAAGATGACCAGAAAGTTTTGCAAGCTGCATCAAAGCATACCGCGATATTGTTTTCAGCAAATATGTCCTTAGGCGTTAATGTGCTGGCAGCCCTGGTTGAACAGGCCGCCGCTTCACTGCCCAAAAGTTTCGATATCGAAATTTTTGAAATGCATCACAAAGCGAAACTGGACGCCCCTTCAGGTACGGCTCTGCTGCTAGGTAAAGCCGCTGCGCAGGGGCGTCATTACAATACAAAAGATTTTATTTTATCGCGGCAAGGCCAAACGGGGGCCAGACCTGATGATACAATCGGTTTTTCAGCCCTTCGTGGGGGTGATATAACTGGTGATCACACTGTGGGTTTTTATGGCGCAGGCGAACGTATTGAACTGACGCATAAATCAACTGATCGCAATATTTTTGCCCGTGGCGCCTTACAAGCGGCGCGCTGGATTGCTGATAAAGATCAGGGGCTTTACAGCATGAAAGATGTTCTTGGCCTTTCATGAAACCTGACGCTGTTCAAAAATTCTTCTCCATTCTTGAAAAAAACAATCCTGCCCCAAAAAGTGACTTAATCTATACCAACCCCTTCACTTTACTTGTTGCTGTTGTACTTTCAGCACAATCAACTGATGCAGGCGTCAATAAGGCAACCGCAGCCCTTTTTAAAATTGCCGATACTCCAGAGAAAATGCTCTCACTCGGAGAAGACTGTATCCGCAAGCACATAAAAACAATCGGACTTTTTAATGCAAAAGCAAAAAATATTTTTGCACTCTCGAAAATTCTTGTCCGTGATTACCATGGTGAAATTCCAGACACGCGTGATAAGCTTATGGCGCTGCCTGGGGTTGGACAAAAAACTGCAAATGTGGTCATGAATATTGCTTTCGGCGCACCCACAATTGCTGTTGATACGCATGTTTTTCGGGTGTCCAACAGGACCGGGCTGGCAAAAGGGAAAACCCCAGAAGATGTAGAACGTAAATTAGAGAAGATTATTCCAAAAAAATTTTTATTCCATGCTCATCATTGGCTCATTTTACATGGCCGCTATATTTGTAAGGCGCGCAAGCCAGACTGTGCTGCCTGTCCTGTTTATTTACAATGCGGGTTTAAGGATAAGTTGTCAGCGCCTTAAAACAGGACGGCACATCATGGTCTGAGAGTGGTTCACCATCACTGCTCCGTAAATCTACATAATGAACTGCTGTTTTCTCCATAAGATCTTCAGGTTTGAGGAAAAAAAACAAATCGACTATGCAGACATCTGTCTTGTACTGCCATATCACACTACCCTGATCCCGCCTTTCAAATTGGGGTATGCCAAAAAGCATGACTACTTCTGCACCCAGAAGCGTTTTAACCGTTTTAGGATTTTCACGAAGAAGTTCTCGCAATGTTTCTATATAGTCATTGGAGTCTTCCAACATTTCAGCACGCACAGCATTTTGATAAGACTCTTTCTGAATGCTTATCAAAATTGTCAGCACCATCACAAGAAATAAGATCGCACCAAATAAAGCGAATAAATGACCTAATGTTTCTGGTATAAATTTTTTGCTCTTAAAATAAAACCAGCCAGATCGAATAATCTGACTGGTTTTGTTTTGAATAGAATAAAAATTGAGACTCAAATGATGTCTCAGATAAATTATTCAGCTGCGTTTGCTGAGACGGACCCAAAAGGCAATTCATTGCCCTGTGGTGCTGGTTTAGCTGTATTCGTCTCAGCCGACTGCTTTTTTACCTGCGTCTGTGACGCGGCTCCTTTATCTTTAAGCGGATTGATTTTACCATCAATGATTGCGCCTGCTTCAATTGCAAGTTCTTTGTACGATACTGAACCTGTGATAGTGCCAGTGGATCGAACTGTCAGACGACCATTGACTGTTAATTCGCCTTCGAATTTTCCCGCAACTGTTGCTTCGGAAATTTCAACCGTGCCAAAGAATTGTCCTGTTTGAGCAATGTCAATAATATTAGCGCCCTTTAAAGATAAACGCGCTGTTCCCTCAACAACCAAATGATCGCACGCATCAATTTCACCAGAAATTGTGATGCCTTCACCGATAACAAGTTTACGGCCACTTGCTGCCATCGCTTCATTGGCTGCAGATGAACCTGCATAAGAAGGATAACCATAACCCATACCAGGCATACGACCCGGAACGGCAGCCATAGGCGCCCTGTTCATGTAAGGCGCAGCTGGCGTCTGCGGTTGTGCAGACGATTGCGGCTGCTGAGACTGTTGGTTTTCTGGGGTGGTGTCTGCTGACATCGTACTTTCCTTGGTTTGGGTTTGAACTGATTGATTTTCACGAGACTCGGACATCATAAGGGTTTGGCCGTTCGCAAGAACGATTTTTGGTCCGGGCTTGTCCTGACGGTGAAACATGTGCAACTCGTAACGCTATATGGTGATTGGCTGAACGGGCTGACCCTAGCACGGCTTTGTTAAGAACCGCAAGATTCTAAAGTATGTCTCAATAAATTATTCTAACTTGCTGAAATGAATAAAACTTCTACAGAAGATAAAATTAAACAGATTGTTTAAAGTATGCATGAATTTTATCTGCTAAGTCCTTTGAAATTCCTTGTACTTTTTGAATATCTTCTAGGCTGGCATCAGCCACGGCCTTTGCAGACCCAAAATATGCCAGAAGGGCTTTTTTTCGTACAGCGCCGATTCCCGGCACCTCATCAAGGTGCGACCTATCCAAATCTTGCATGCGCCTGACACGTTGAGCGCCAATGACATAACGGTGTGCTTCGTCTCTTAACCTTTGTAAATAATGTAAAACGGCGTGGCCAGCAGGCAACTGAAAAGGATCAGACCCTTGCAGGTAAAACCACTCCCGCCCGGCGTGACGATCTGGACCCTTGGCAATAGCAACAACGCAAATACGCTGATCTAACCCAAGATTTTTTAAAATCTCCAAAACAGCGCTTAGCTGCCCGGCCCCACCATCAATCAACATCAGATCGGGTAAACTATCTTCATCAACTTCTTTATCGGACCCCTCTTTTGCCCATGCCTGAAAGCGACGCATCATCACTTCGCGCATCATACCAAAATCATCCCCAGCTTTTGTATGGCGCGCATTGAATTTGCGATACGCTTTTTTAATAAACCCTTCAGGGCCGGAAACAATCATGCCACCCACCATTTTTGTTCCGGCGAGGTGTGAGTTATCATACACCTCAATACGCTCAAGGTTGGGCGTAATATTAAAAATTTCTTTCAATTCTTGTAAAAGATTTGCATCTGCTATGCGTGCCGTTTGATAGCGCGAAAGCTCGCGCTCTGCATTTGTTCGTGCAAACGAAATAATATCATATTTTGTACCACGCTTTGGGGTCGTGATGGTCACTTTATGGCCTGTTTTACTGGCAAAAGCTTCCATTAATAAGTTCTGATCTTGGGGCGCATCCGATACCAGAATAAGGGGCGGTATCTCTTTATCTGCATAAAACTGCGCCATGCAGGCCCCTAAAATTTCCCCTGTATCTTCTTGCGGATCATGGCGGATAAAATGTGGGCGATTGCCAAAATTCTGCCCATTTCTAAAAAAGAAAATATTCACGCAGCTTAATCCATCCATCCGAGCAATGGCGATCACATCAGCATCATTAAGCGCACTTACATTAATGCGCTGATAAGACTGAATAGATGTTAAAGCCTTGATACGATCGCGCAGTTTTGCTGCTTGCTCGTAATCTTGCGCTTCGCTGGCTTTATGCATGTCAGCAGCGAACTCTTTTTGCACTTGGGCATTCTTACCGGATAAAAAATCTTTCGCCTGCTGAACCTGACTTGCGTAATGTTGTTGCGATACTTTGGCAACGCAAGGCGCTGTGCATCTTTTAATATGATACTGTAAACACGGCCTTTTCCGCGTTGAAAAAATAGAATCAGGGCAATTACGCAGCAAAAATGCACGCTGTAAATCGATCAATGTTCTATTCACATCCACAGATGATGCGAAGGGTCCAAAATAATGCCCTTTTGTTTTGCGAACGCCGCGATGTTTTAAAATCTGCGGATATTCATGGTCCGTTCTAAGTAAAATGCTAGGAAACATTTTATCATCTTTAAGCAAAACATTATAGTAAGGCCTTAGCTTTTTAATAAGGTTTGCTTCAAGTAACAGCGCTTCTATTTCAGTTGCTGTTTCTACAAAAACCATCGTGTGAGTTGCTGCGACCATTCGCTGTAAGCGCAACGGCAGTCTTTCTGGTTGCGTATAACTTGCCACGCGCTTTTTCAAAGACTTGGCTTTGCCGACATACAGTAAATCACCTTTTGCCGACACCATGCGGTAAACCCCCGGCCCTTCAGGCAGAGTTCTGACATAGGCTTCAATAACAGCAATACCGTTGCGTAGGGGTGTTTCTTGCATGCCTCAGCATAGCCTTCTGTGCGTCACTTGACGACTCATTGTAAATTTGATTATGTATCAATGGTTGATATCTATCAATAATTAGAAAGAATTAAAAATGACCTTTTATAAAAATAAAAAAGACTATCGTTATCAATCACTGGATGGAGCCTGTTTTACAGATCAATCCTTCAACGGACATGATTTTACGGGCGCGAATTTAAGCGAATCAATCTTTATAAAATGCTGCTTTATACAGACTGATTTTACATCAACCTGCCTTGCTAAGTCGCAATTTGTCGACTGCATTTTTGATTATAATACCCTGCTGACAGTAAAAGAAAGCGACCTTGTGATATCAAACTGCGTTTGCCAACATGATTCGCGGCCCATCAGCTTTAACAGCCAGCCGGTTACTATTTATGGGCTGGGGCCACCCACTATCAGCCTTATAGGCGATCATATTTTTATCTCAGAGACTTGTCGTACCTGCAAGGAATGGTTGTATATCCTAAGTCATAATAAAGAGTCTGTTTTTCAACAAATTTCAGTAACTGTTTTAAAAAAAGCACTGTCATTACTAGTGTTGCATCGCAATACTATCCCTAACCAAAAGGATGTAGACCTCAGAATAGTTGCATTATCGCAATAAATTATTGTATATGTAAATACAACGATAGGGTGAAGCGTGGGGACGCGGCCTTAATACAAAAAACATTATATATCGTTGTCTGGGGAGAGTGCGATGATACTTTATGGACGGTTTTTAAACCGCTTTGCCGTTTGCGCCGAAATATCGCGCGCTTATGGTTTATGGCCTTTATACGGACAAAGCCACACAGGAAAGAAATAATTATCGACCTGCCGTTTATGCGCATTATAATAACGCCGGCATCGCGTTTATTTGAAGAAAGAATTGGAAAACACAATGACAGCAGCGCTCAAGAAGCTTCCACAAAACCAGATTCGTCCAGCACTGCTCAGCTTTCTGGATGTGATGGGCGAGCTGAAAAAGCTGGATCCGGAATTTCCGATCCAGTACGGCATTTGTCTTGCGGAAATCGCCTTGAATGAAGGCCTTTCCCTGACACAACTTGCTGATAAAACAGGTTTGGCGCTGTCGACCGTCTCTCGGATTGTCGGCGCATTATCGAATTACAGGTCCAACAACCAGCCCTTTGGTTTGCTGGAAATGAAAGTTTCAAAGCAGGAGCGACGCCGTAAGGAGTTGTTTCTTACACACAAAGGGTGGAGCGTTATTAGGTCCCTAAACGCGGTTCTTGATCAAAACCGCAGTAAATAGGGCCTTGTGACGCTTCACCCACC
>CAZYMI010000023.1:0-31978 GCA_964648505.1 uncultured Pseudobdellovibrionaceae bacterium | reverse complement strand
AAAAAAAGATCAAGCAACGAAAAGTTTATCAGGGCCAATCCATTCACTATGTTGCCCCCAGCGTTTGGGCATGGCGGCCTGATCGCGCAAGAAAAATAGCCCGATTTTTGGATGGCATTATTTGTCTTTTTCCATGTGAGCCTGAATATTTCATACCCCATGGCTTAAAGGCTGTTTTTATTGGCCATCCAATTTCACAAGAAGTGGCATTTCAAGGGAATGTTCAGCCGCAAAAAGGCACAGTAGGGTTGTTTTTTGGATCACGGGAAAGTGAAATAAAAAGAATGGGGCCCGAGATTGCACGCGCCGCAAGAATAATTGCGCAGCATAACGCAGACACATGCTTTATTGTGCCAAGTTTTCCTGAATTTAAAGGTAAAATTGAAGCACTTCTTTCTGGGCTTCGATTTGAATTTATTTTTGGTTTTCAACAAAAATACAACGCTATGGCAACCCTTGAACGTGCGATTATCACATCAGGCACAGTGGGTCTTGAGCTTGCGGTTGCAAAAGTTCCGCATGTGATGTGTTACAAAATGTCCCCTTTAACCTATTTTGTTGGCAAGCTTCTTGTGGATACCCGTTTTGCGCATCTTGGCAATATTTTATTGAAACGTGAAGTCATTCCTGAATGCATTCAAGATCAGTGCAGCGGAGAAATAATTGCTAAAAAATTCTTTGAGCTTTCCGATGATAAAGAAGAATTTCAAAGGATTCGTAAGCTTATTGGGTGTGATGATCCGTACCCGCCAGCAAAAAAGGCTGCCGATTTTATCAGCAGCCTTTTTTCTTCTCCCCCGAGAAAAGTTTAAAGTCTGTCTTTGATAGGAACGTAAGGGCGTTCGACAGCGCCTGTGTATAACTGACGTGGTCTACCAATGCGAAGGGCTGGTTCTTCGATCATTTCTTTCCATTGGCTGATCCAACCCACTGTACGAGAAAGAGCGAAAAGCACAGTAAACATACTTGTTGGAAAACCCATCGCCTTCAAAATAATACCAGAATAAAAGTCAACATTCGGGAACAGTTTGCGGTCAACAAAATACTCGTCTTGCAGTGCAATTCTTTCAAGTTCCATTGCAATATCAAGTAAAGGATCTTTAACGCCAAGTTCTTCCAAAACTTCATAGCAGGACTGACGCATAACTTGGGCACGAGGATCATAATTTTTATAAACGCGGTGACCAAAACCCATCAAACGGAAGGGGTCTGATTTATCTTTAGCGCGTTTGATAAATTCTGGAATTCTTTCTTTGCTACCAATTTCTGCAAGCATTTCCAATACTTCCTGGTTTGCACCGCCATGGGAAGGGCCCCATAAACAAGCGATACCAGAAGCAATACACGCAAAAGGATTTGCTTGTGATGATCCTGCAAGACGCACGGTGGAAGTAGAAGCATTTTGTTCGTGGTCGGCATGTAAAATCAAAATTCTGTCCATGGCTTTTGCCAAAATTGGATTAATTTTGTAATTCTCTGCAGGTACAGAGAACGTCATATTTAAAAAGTTTTCTGCGTAACCAAGATCATTGCGTGGATAAACAAAAGGCTGGCCCACGGCATATTTATACGTCATTGCAGCCAAGGTTGGCATTTTAGCAATTAAGCGATGCGCTGAAATTTCGCGCTGGCTGGGATCCCATATATCAAGCGAGTCATGATAGAAAGCCGAAAGCGCACCTACAACGCCGCACATAATAGCCATAGGGTGCGCATCGCGTCTGAACCCACGGAAGAAGAACTGCATTTGTTCATGCACCATGGTGTGGTAGGTAATGTTGTGGCTAAAGGTTTCAAATTGTTTTTGTGTTGGCAGGTCGCCGTATAAAAGCAAATGGCACACTTCAAGAAAATTTGACTTTTCAGCGAGTTCTTGAATTTTGTAACCACGATGCATTAAAATGCCCTGTTCACCATCAATATAAGTGATGCGAGATTTGCAACTTGCTGTGGACGTAAAAGAAGGGTCAAGCGTAAATGTCTCGGTATCCTCGTAAAGTTTTCTTATATCGAGTGTATCAGGACCTAATGTTCCAGACACAACGGGCAGCTTCCAGCTTTTGCCATTTTGGTCATTTGTCAGGGTAAATGTTTTTTCTGCGGCTTTCGTATTATTCATTAAAAGAATCCTTTTTGTTTAAAAAATAAAAATCCTAGATTTTTAAGCTGCGCTGATTTTAAGCGGGGGATGGTTATCAATCAATGAAGAATAAGGATTTATTTATTACCATAAGACATGGCAGCATTAATTCGTATTAAAGTTTCATCACGACCCAGTATTTCAATAGCTTTAGCAAGGTGGGGTGATGCTGTAGTGCCTGTTATGGCAGCTCGTAAAGGCATCATAACGGCCCCCAACTTGCCCGATGTTTTTTGAGCAGCAATGTCGCGGCATGCAGAATCTATCGCGTCCCCTTGCCAAACTTCCAAAGTATTAAAATGTTCCTTGAATGATTCAAATATACCTAAAGTATGAGCAGATAAAATGTGTGAAGCCGCTTTTTCATCATAAGGAAAAGGTATTGTTTTACAAAAAAAGGCACCATCATCTGCAATATTTAATATCGTTTTTGCGCGCGTTTTAAGTTCGTTCATGGCTGCAAGTAAGCGCGCCTTTCCAATAGGGGTCACAGCAATATTTTTTGATTGAATGAAAGGAATAACAAGATCTAAAAGGCGTGCATCATCCGCATGATGAAGATAATGCGCGTTTACACTATTTAGTTTTTCAAAGTCAAAACGTGACGCGCCTTTATTAATATCTTTAAGGTCACCGAACCATGAAATAGCCTGATCCCTGGAAAAAATTTCAGCGTCACCATGGCTCCATCCAAGACGCATCAGATAATTACACACAGCTTCAGGCAGGTAACCCAGATCGCGATATTCAAAAAGCCCTGTTGCGCCATGCCTTTTTGACATTTTTGCGCCATCGGGGCCATGAATTAATGGGATATGGGCAAAAACTGGAACCGGCCAGCTCATCGCTTCAAAAATCACTTTTTGCCTGAAGGCATTGTTTAAATGATCATCACCACGAATAATGTGTGTAATACCCATATCGTGATCGTCAACAACAACAGAAAGCATATAGGTAGGTGTGCCGTCTGACCTGAGTAAAATAAAGTCATCAAGCTGTTTGTTGTCAATCGTCACTGTACCTTGCACTTCATCATGAATTACACTTTCGCCTGTTAAAGGAGCTTTGATACGAATAACTGGTTGTATATTGGCGGGCGCATCTTTTGGGTCACGATCACGCCAGCGTCGGTCATAGTTTGTGGGCAAGCCTTGTGCTTTTGCATGGGCGCGCATTTCTTCAAGCTCTTCTTGTGAACAGTAGCAGTAATATGCTTTTCCCTCGGCCAGTAAGATGTTTGCAATTTCAGCGTGCCTGTCTTTTTGGTCAAACTGATAAACAACATTTTCGTTGTCCCAATTTAATCCCAGCCAGTTTAGCCCATCAAAAATACCTTGGACCCATTCCGGTTTAAACCTTGCACGATCTGTATCTTCAATGCGTAAAACAAATTTACCCCCCTTGTTACGGGCATAAAGCCAGTTAAATAAAGCTGTTCGTGCGCTGCCGATATGCAGCATACCAGTTGGCGAAGGTGGGAAACGGGTGACAATCATGGGTGAAGCCTTTACATTCTATATCCAACAATAAGGACCAAATACCCATGTTGGCAAGTGTACCGTTTATAAATCAAACAAAAGAAAAACTGTGCAGACTGCTTGAGATGGACCGAGATCACCTTGTGATCTGGGTGCCTGTATTTTTTGCATGCGGCATTGGACTTTATTTTTCTTTGGATTATGAACCGCATCGTCTTTGGAGTTGGGCTGCCTTTTCGCTTACAACAGGGCTCGCACTTTACCTTATGCCTTATAAAGAAAGGTTTTATTTATTTTGGCTTTTGATTATGGCGTTCATGTGCTTATCGGCAGGTATTTTTATAGCCCAGATGCGTGCGGACCGATTGCATACGCCCCTTTTAAAGCGAGATTTAAATGGGGTAGCCCTTGAAGCAACAGTTAAACAAATTGATTTTCTTGAACAAGGGAAGGGTCTGAGGCTTCTTTTAAGAGATATTAAGGTTTTAAATCGTGATTCCCCGCCTGCACTAAATCTTGTCAGGCTGACAGTCCGGAAAGCGCCGCCTTCTGTTGAGGTGGGAGACCGTGTTTTGTTACGCGCTTCTTTATTCCCACCCGCAGCCCCTGTTATGCCTGGAGGATATGATTTTCAGCGGCACGCCTATTTTCAAGGTATCAGCGCATATGGTTTTTCATACGGTGAATTTTCTGTTGTGGGAAGCGCGAAACAAAAAGGATTTTTTTCGCTGATGGAAGATTGGCGTACAAGGGTCAGCCACATTGTTACAGACACGCTTGATGCACGAATTGCGCCTATTGCAATTGCCCTTTTAACAGGCGAGCGTACAGCTATTGGCGATGATGACTGGCAGGCTTTGCGCAATTCCGGACTGGCGCATTTATTGGCGATATCGGGCCTGAACGTTGATATGACAGCTGGAATTGTTTTTTTTCTTATACGCTTTATCCTCTCTCTGGTACCTTGGATAGCGTTGCGTTTTCCGATTAAAAAAATTGCGGCAGCTTGTGCGCTTTTGGCGGCATGTTTTTATGTAGCTTTTATTGTGCCGTCTGTTCCATCGCAGCGTGCCTTGCTTATGGCCGCAATTGTTTTGCTGGCTGTGATGCTCGATCGTTCTGCTATTTCGATGCGTTTGCTGGCTATAACGGCGTTGTTTATTTTGATGGTCTGGCCGGAACAGTTATTGAGCCCCAGTTTTCAAATGTCATTTTCAGCCGTTGCAGCTTTAATTGCTTTTTATCAGGCTTATCGCGCACGATTATCTGTTCTTTTTACAGCGGCCAATCCAATACTTAGAATTTTCTATTATGCGGCAGGGGTTGTTATGACGACAATTATTGCGACGATAGCGACAGCCCCTATATCGCTTTATCATTTTCAGTCGCTCGCTGTTTATGGCGTTTTAGCGAATGCCCTTGCTGTTCCTATCATGACTTTTTTTATCATGCCTATTTCAACTTTGTGCTATGTGCTTTTGCCACTTGGTATTTATGAGTGGGCTTTGCATAGCATGAGTTTGGGGATTATTTGGACCCTTGATATTGCGCATAGCGTAGCATCGTTACCGGGTTCTGTTTTTAAGCCAGCGTCCTTTCCGTCCATCGTTTTTATTTTACTGATGATTTCAGGTGTTTTTTTGGTTGCTTTGCGCGGTTGGGGCAGGGGAGTTTGCTTTTTGCCATTAGCCTTATGTGTATTGTTACTATTTTTCCAACAAAGCCCGGATATCGTTGTCGCACCATCAGGGAAGCAATTTGTTGTACGTGTTGATAATCAGACGCTTTGGATTGCGTCAAACATTCATGAAAAACGTTGGCTTAAAGATGTAAAGCAAGCTCTAGGGGTCGGTGAGGAATCAAAAGTAATATCGCTGCATAAAAAAAATAAAATCTCTCAGGGTCAGAAGGAAATAAGCTGCGATGCTTTGTCTTGCTCTTATAAAGACAACACGAGCACTATTGCTTTTGTTCGGCATCCTTCAGCATTTATTGAAGATTGTAGCCGCGCACAGCTTGTTTTTACCCTTGGCTTTGAGCCTAAAAAGAGAAATAAGCAGTGCCGAGCCATCATTATCGGTGGAAATGATTTGAAATATCAAGGGACGCATATATTAATTATGGACACAGATCGTGGGCACGCTTTTAAGGTTGATACAGTGTCAGCGCACAGAGGTAGAAGACCTTGGGTTGCAACCAATCGTTAATCATATTGCCTGATAAGAGAAGCCAGTTCGCCCTGAATTTTAACGCGTGCAGGGTCAAGAGCGCGATCTTCATAAGCAGGGTTTTCTGCTTGCAAAATCACCTTGCCATCTTTGCGGCGTAGGCGCTTGAGTGTAACTTCGTGCTCATCGATAAGCGCAACAATAATTTTGCCCTGATCAGCATTTTGCGTGCGGCGAATGATAACAGTATCGTTGTTATGAATGCCGGCTTCAATCATTGAATCGCCTTCTACCTTCAGTGCGTAATATTCAGCCGCGCCGCGCAACATATCTGCAGGCACGGGGATAGTTGGCCCATTATGTTCGATGGCTTCTATCGCTGTTCCGGCTGCGATTTTCCCTACAAGGGGGATGTACCTGAAAGCGTCCGTTACATTATTCGCTATTGTTCGAACAGTTTCGTTTATTTTTGTGCCAAGAGTTTCGGGCATGCGGACCACTTCAAGGGCGCGGGCGCGGTTTGGCAGGCGCGCCAGATAGCCCCGTTCGACTAACCCATTTATCAGGCGGTGAATACCGGATTTTGACTTTAAACCAAGCGCAAGCTTCATTTCATCAAAAGAAGGCGCGATGTCGCCGCCGCTTAGTCTTTCGTTTATAAACACAAGAAGGTCACGTTGTTTTTTTGTTAGCATCAAATCACCTGAATTTTAAATAATTCATGTTATGTTCTATCATTGTTCATGATTTGTGTCAATAGGGTTACAGAGCACCTTCTTTTTTGGGGGCATAAAGATGCCTTAAAAGCTTATCGTTGATGCTTACCCCAAAGCGGTCGCGCAGGGCATTTAAATATAAAACAACAACGCTTTCTGCTTGCCCTTGGGCAGCGTTTTCTAAATTCGCGAATATTTTAGTTTTTTCCGGTATTGAAACAGATGTTGGGGTTAAAATGATCAGAGAATTTTTTGTGGGTACAAAAGCGGCATGTCCTTGGTCGAGTGAAAATAGTTTTTCAAAAGCAACCGCATCAAGTGGCATAGGGGGCTTTGCTGACCGTTTGACGGATTGAAGTCGAACGACATTCAGCCCATTTTCGGTGGCGGCTTGGGTAAGTGTTTTCGTTTTGTCATTTACTTGTTGTGTGATTTTTTGGGCGCGCTCAAGGGCAATTTTTGTTTGTTCACGCAACACCCAAAGCTTTGATAAGTCATCGCGCACATCTTTAAATGCTTTTGGATGAGACTGATCGATAGATTGAACACCGACAATATAAATCGTGCCATCTTTCATTTCACCAGCAGGGCTGATTTCACCTTCTGCAAGGGAAAAGGCTTCTTCTAAAATATCGCGGCTATCATCTTTGTAAGCGGCCAGAGGATCCAAGCTTGTTGCTTTCTGGATCAAGGCAGTGGTCATATCCAAATCGCGCGCTATGTCTTTAATAGGTTCGCCGCGTCCCGCGCGGTCATCAATTTCATTAAGAATATTTTGTAACTGGTCGCTATTTCTGTCTGCGAGCAGATCTTTTTTGATTTGTTCGCGCACGTCTTTAATATCTTTTACGCGCGGCGGCTGGATATCTTTTAAAACCAGCACATGAAAACCAAGCGCGGATTGTACGGGCCCAATTACATCGTTTGTTTTGGCAGCAAAAGCCAGATTGCCAATATCCTCAGGCATGCCTTTGCGCTCAAACCCCTGAGCGCCTTTATAAGCTGTGGGCGGAAGTTTCAGGGCGGCAACAGAATCTTGCATTTTTTTGCCATTCTTTAATGCTTGAATCAGCTTTTGGGCAGATGTGGCATCATTTAAAATAGACTGCTCAAGCAAGCGAATTTCTGGCAGGGTAAAATTCTCATCTTTTAATTCTTCATAAGCTTCTTTTATATCATCCTCAGAAACTTTGGCATCGTTTTTTATACGCTCAAGCGGCAGGGTTGCGATGATAAAGTCACGTTTCTCAGGAAGCATTAAGCCAGATTTCTGTTCCTCATAAAAATCTTGCAATAAACCATCATCGGGCGCTTTTACGCTTTTAATGGCGGTGAAAGGGAATTCAAGAATTTCAGCAGCGCGTGTTTCATCGGCGGCGCGAGCAAGATCGGCTGATTGATCTTGTGTAGGCGCTACAATGCTTTCAGCAATAGCGCCACGCAATAAGCTGGTAGCAATTTGGCGACGCGACTGGGCAATGAAATCTTTTTCGCTCTGGCCTTGTGTGCGCAAAAAGTTTCGCACCATATCGCTTGCATTTTCCTTAGAGGACAATAGACCCCCAAGCTGTGAACGAATTTGTGCGATAACCTGATCGTCACTGACGACAATGCCTAAATTACCAGCCTCTTGCGACAGCAGATACTCAAGAATTTGAATGCGCAACAGTTGATCTGCAAGGCCGATTTGATAGGCTTGTTCAGCTGACAAACCTTGGGATTGGGCCGCGCGTTTAAGCGTTTGATCAAATTGCTGGGCTTTAATTGTGACATGCCCTGCTTTGGCGATATCATTTGAAGATACAGCATTATTGTAATATCCGCCGTAATCCATCAGCACTAAAGAAACGCCCCCCATCAGCAGAAACCCAATAAAAAAGGCATATAACCAGCCAGAGCGCATAACTTGAAGCATCGTGAATCCTCCTAAAACCGCTTGAGACTAGAAAGCTTTGAGAGGGGAAGCAACAGGTGATTGCTTTTTTGGCCCTATGCCTGTAAGAAAGGGGCCCATGCGTCAACTCATTGCTGGCAACTGGAAAATGAACGGCACTTTAGAAAGTGCCAGAAAACTCACAAAAGAGCTTGTAAAAGCTCTCTCGAGCCAACCTCACAAAGCCGATATTTTACTCTGCCCGTCAAGCCTCCATGTAGGGCTTGTTGCAGGTATCGCCATGGGGACAGGTATTTTTGTAGGGGCGCAAGATTGCTCTGCACATCCGCCCGGGGCGCATACAGGCGATTTAGCAGCAGAACAGATTGCAGATATGGGCTGCCAATATGTTATTTTAGGTCACTCAGAACGTCGTCAAGAACACCAAGAAACATCAGGGCTTATTGCGGGAAAAGCAGGGGCTGCGCATCGGGCGGGTTTAAAAGTTATTTTGTGTGTAGGCGAAACAGACGCGCAAAGAAGTGCCGGTCAGGCGGATCAGGTTGTCGCCCAGCAGCTTGAAGATTCGCTGCCAAGTTCAGCTAATTTTAATAATACGGTCGTGGCGTATGAGCCCGTCTGGGCAATTGGCACAGGTAAAACAGCCAGCCCGGCTGATATTGAAGCTATGCACAGCCTTATTCGCACCAAGATTGCTGGAAAGCTTGCACATGCTGAAAATATGCGTATTTTGTACGGCGGTTCAGTTAAGGTGGATAACGCCAGAGAGATACTGCACACCAAAGGCGTTAATGGCGCTCTTGTTGGCGGGGCATCTCTTAAGGCAGACGAATTCCTATCAATTATCAACGCAGTTTAAAGAAAAGTTTAGAAAATAGGTTAAAAACTATGGAAACAGTTATTTTAATTATTCATCTTTTATTGGCGCTTTCAATTATATTTCTGGTGCTCATGCAACGATCTGAAGGTGGTGGACTGACATCATCCATGTCAGGTGGGGCGGGAAATTTTGCTTCCCCTAAATCAACAGCGAATGCGCTAACCCGCGCAACGGCTGTTTGTTTTGCCTTGTTTATTGTTACCAGTATAACCCTTGCTATTTTGGCTAATACACACACATCCAGTTCAGATATTTTAAGCAAGCTGGATGCTGCCGCACAGCAAACAACCGGTTCTGATACAGAAAAATCAGACGACAAGGTAAACGCTGAAGAAAAGACAGACGAAAAAACAAAACCAAAAGCACCGGTACCCGGAGCACAATAATAAATGACCCGTTTTATATTTATTACAGGCGGCGTTGTATCTTCCTTGGGGAAGGGGCTCGCATCCGCAGCCCTTGGCGCGTTATTGCAAGCGCGAGGATATAAGGTGCGTTTGTGCAAAATGGATCCTTATTTAAATGTGGATCCTGGCACCATGTCGCCGTTTCAGCATGGCGAAGTATATGTAACCGATGATGGCGCGGAAACCGATCTGGATTTAGGCCATTACGAACGTTTTACAGGCCGCCCTGCATCAGCGCAGGACAATATTACAACCGGACGTATTTATATGTCTGTGTTGCAAAAAGAGAGGCGCGGCGACTATCTGGGTGCAACAATACAGGTGATCCCACACATCACTGACGAAATCAAATCTTTCGTTGCAGAAAAAGATGGATCAGCCGATTTTGTCTTGTGCGAAATTGGCGGCACGGTTGGCGATATTGAAAGCTTGCCGTTTCTGGAGGCTATACGCCAGTTTGCAAACCAGATTGGGGATGCTCGCGCTTTGTTTTTGCATGTAACTTTGCTTCCTTATATTGCGACAGCAGGTGAATTGAAAACCAAACCAACCCAGCATTCGGTTAAAGAGCTGATGAGTCATGGGATATGGCCAAAAATTCTATTATGCCGTGCTGACAGACAAATCAACGAAGAAGACAGGCGCAAAATTGCCTTGTTTTGCAACATTGATCAAAAGAACGTTATTCCTGCACTCAATGCTTCATCTATTTATGAGGTTCCGATGACCTATCATGCGGAAGGCCTGGATGATCGTGTTCTTGAAGCGTTTAATATACTTAATCCGCCTGCGCCCGATCTTTCAAAGTGGCAAGAAATTGTTAGGCGCGTCAAGGAACCGGAAGGCACAGTTAAGATTGCTGTTGTTGGAAAATACACCAATCTGACGGATAGCTACAAATCGCTCAATGAAGCTTTAATGCATGGTGGCATCGCCAATAATGTTAAAGTGGATTTGAAATTTATTGAATCAGAAATCTTTGAACGCGAGGATACTGCAACCCATCTAGAAGATGTGCATGGTATTCTTGTGCCGGGTGGTTTTGGTGCGCGGGGTACGGAAGGCAAAATTCTGGCCGCAAAATTCGCTCGTGAACGTAAGGTGCCTTATTTTGGTATATGTTTTGGTTTTCAGATGGCTGTGATTGAAGCTGCGCGTAATCTTGCTGGTATAAAAGGTGCGAGTTCTACAGAATTTGGTGAAACTCAGCAGCCTGTTGTAGGCTTAATGACTGAGTGGGTTAAAGGTAATGAGCGTGAGGAGCGCAGCGTAGGTTCTGAGCTTGGTGGCACCATGCGCCTAGGAGCTTATCCTGCTGTTTTGCAAAAAGGGTCTAAAGTACAGGCGTGCTATGGTGGCGCAGGTCTTATCCATGAACGTCATCGTCATCGTTATGAAGTGAATATTGCCTATCAGGATGTTTTATCTGCTAAGGGTTTTGTGTTCTCAGGCATGTCCCCCGATGGCAGGCTGCCTGAAATAGGGGAGAATATTAACCACCCATGGTTTATTGGGGTACAATACCATCCTGAGTTGAAGTCTAAACCTTTTGATCCCCATCCCTTGTTTGTTGGCTTTATAAAGGCCGCTATTGAACAAAGCAGACTTGTTTAATTATTGACATAATCAAAATTTATTGTTACTTACATCTATTCAGGTTGAATAGGTGATAGCCGTGATCGGGCCAAAAGTCATTTTTAATGCAGACGCGAGCGTGATAGCGCAGACAACGCCTACTGACCCGCGTCAGCCGCCTAAAACAAAGTGGCATGGCTTTTTACGCTTTCTTGTAATGTCCCCTTATAAGCCGCCCAAGCGAGATATTGTCCTCATAAAGCAGCCAGATACGCTTGGTGTTTTTATGCCTGCGCGTTTTGAGCCGATTGCTGATCTTATTTCAAGAATCATCCAGTATGATCTTACCAATAATACGGATACGTATGCGCGTATTCTTGAAGCAACAGTAATACGCGAGCCAGTATTTGACCTTAAAGATGTTGAAGAGGATGTTTCTGAAAGTGTGTTTCATATTGATGACGATGAAAAAGAAATTGATTACAAAGTTATGGGTTTGACACCATTTCTTCCATCAAGGCTATATCTTGTATCTTCAACTGGAGGCACTTTTTTTGAAAATGGTTTTAGGGCGACAGCTAATCAAGTGATAAATTTTCATGGCAATGATCAGCACAGAGCACCGTTTTATTGTGAATTTAGTGGCGCAGCCAAACGACAAACGAGATATCTTTTACGGCTTGCTTTTCGTGACGCGCAAACTGCGAAAGCGCTGCTTTTAAAAGATGATGCGATTTATGGTCAGGGTAAGCCGCCACAATCGCAGCTTTCTATAAATTTGGTATAATGATGATTGATCCAAAAACACAATTTACCCTTTGGGCTGCTTATCCACACATAAGTGATGATCCTTTAATTACCGCATCAGTACATATGCCTCATTGGCGCAGTATTGTAGATCTTGAAAGAACGGCTGAAACGTATCGCTATGATCTTCAGAAAAAGAGGGGCACTTTTGCCAAGCATGAAAAAGAATTTTCTGACACCATGATTATCAAGAATGCTGGAACACTTGAGGTGTGCACCCCCAGTAGCCTGGCAGGATTAAGCCGGTTGATTGAAGCATTTATGCGCCATGATCTTGAATATTATACAGATACGGCCAACAGAATTCTGGAGCTTAAATTCATCTCTGAACTTTTTGGTGATCAATCAACGCATCCGCATATTGATGATGATGAAAATGAGATAGAACAGTTTCCGTCGGATTTTTTAGTGTCGCGCGGGGCGTTGGTTTCAAGCTTTGCAAGCACGATTTTTTTGTTGGGTAATAATACAAAAAAGAAGGCTTCGCTTAGTGATGTTATACAGCAAGCCCCGGCAGGTGATGTTATGTTGTATCGCGGGGATAGTTTCCACCGTGGACCTGAGGGGCTGAGACCGACGGATAAGGGCGATTATCGAGTTATCGTGCGTCTTTTATTAAGGGACGCACGGGTAAGTTATATTGACTCTAACCCTGTAACTCTGCCTGCGCATATGGAGCCCCGTGTAACCGACAGGCTTGTTTTTACCATGTTCTAGGGTTCTTGTTTTACAAGCCGCGAGGCTTTAAGAATAGAATATGAAGATTATTACTTTAGGTTCCATAAAAATTGCTAATCACTTGCCATTCACTTTGATTGCAGGCCCCTGCCAGATGGAAAGCCGCGATCATGCTTTTGACATGTGCGGCGTTTTGGCAGAATTGACCAGCAGAATTTCCATACCGTTTATTTTTAAAGCATCATACGATAAAGCAAATCGCACATCACTTTCAGGCCAGCGCGGTATGGGCATTGATGAAGGCTTAAAAACTTTCTCTGATCTGAAAAAGCAGTTTCCCCATGTTCCGATGCTTACCGATATCCATACCGAAGAACAATGCGTGCGTGCTGGTGCGGTTGTTGATGTATTGCAAATCCCAGCTTTCTTATCGCGCCAGACGGATTTGCTTTTATCCGCAGGAAAAACAGGCAAGGCAATCAATGTAAAAAAAGGACAGTTCCTAGCGCCGTGGGACATGAAGAATGTGGCAGCTAAAATTGCATCTACCGGTAATGATCAGATCATGCTGTGTGAGCGCGGTGCATCATTTGGATATAATACGCTTGTATCTGATATGCGGTCTTTACCGATTATGGCCCAAACAGGGTATCCGGTTGTGTTTGATGCAACCCATTCAGTGCAGCAACCCGGCGGACAAGGGCATGCATCGGGCGGGGACAGAACAATGGTGCCAGTACTGGCGCGCGCAGCTGTTGCAGTTGGTGTTGCGGCTGTTTTCATGGAAACCCACCACGATCCGGACCGGGCGCCTTCTGATGGCCCCAATATGATGTATTTTAAAGATATGCCTAAAGTTCTTGAAACGCTTAAGCAGATCGATGCCATTACAAAGCAACAGGAGAAATATCAGTGAGTGCAATTATAAATATTACAGGCCGCCAAATTTTAGATAGTCGCGGTAATCCTACAGTTGAAGTAGATGTTGTTCTTGAAAGTGGTGCAACGGGCCGCGCGGCAGTACCTTCAGGTGCATCAACAGGGGCGCATGAAGCTGTTGAGCTGCGCGATGGCGATAAAAGCAAATATGGCGGCAAAGGCGTTTTAAAGGCAGTTGAGCATATTAATGAAGACATATGCGAAGCGTTGCTGGGTTCAGAAGCATCTGACCAAATGAGCATCGATCATATGATGATTGAAATGGATGGTACGCCAAATAAATCTAAATTAGGCGCGAATGCTATTTTGGGCGTGTCATTGGCAGTTGCAAAGGCAGCGGCGGATGAGGTGGGCTTGCCGCTTTACCGTTATGTGGGTGGTACGCAGGCCCATTTTATGCCGGTGCCGATGATGAATATTATCAATGGCGGTCAGCATGCCGATAATCCTGTCGATTTCCAAGAATTCATGGTGATGCCGGTTGGTGCAAGCAGTATGGCAGATGCTATTCGCATGGGATCTGAGATTTTCCATCGTTTGAAGAGTGACCTAAAAAAGGCAGGTATGAATACCAATGTGGGGGATGAAGGCGGCTTTGCCCCAGCGGTATCATCTGCCACCCAAGCGCTTGATTTTATTATGGGCGCAATTGATGGCGCGGGTTACAAAGCAGGAGAAGATGTTGTGCTGGCCCTTGATTGCGCGGCAACTGAATTTTTTAAAGGCGGCAAATATAATTTAGAAGGTGAGGGCCGCGTGCTCACATCATCCGATATGATTAAATATTACGAGCAGCTATGTGCCAACTATCCAATCGCATCCATTGAAGACGGCATGGCGGAAGATGATTGGGAAGGCTGGATTGCACTTAACAAAATATTAGGGGATCGTGTGCAGCTCGTTGGCGATGACTTGTTTGTCACCAACCCGAAACGTTTGGCGCAGGGCATTGAACGTAAAGCGGCCAATTCTATTTTGGTGAAGGTTAATCAAATTGGTACGCTGACTGAAACACTCGAAGCTGTGCAGATGGCTCAAAAAGCAGGTTTCGGCGTTGTGCTTTCCCACCGTTCAGGCGAAACAGAGGATGCAACGATTGCGGATTTAGCGGTGGCTACAAATGCAGGGCAAATTAAAACGGGCTCGCTCTCACGTTCTGACCGCGTGGCTAAATATAATCAGCTGATCCGCATTGAAGAAGATTTGGATGGCGCCGCTCGCTATGTGGGCACAAACTTTTTGCGTGCAGGCTTGCCAAAGTTCAGCAAGGCCAAAAAAGCGGCTTAGTGTTCTTAATAAAGATTAACGCGTTTTTTGACTTTTTGACGTAAATGGATTAAAAGAGGTTTATGATAAAAAAAATAAAAGACACATTTAAAAAAGCGGGAAGCAACGATGACATTCAGTCAACGTTGCTTTGTGCAGCTATCGTTGCCGGATTCTGTGCGTCTGTTTTAACTATAGGTGGCGTGTTGCATTGCTCCAGCACACAAGAAGTGTCTGCAAAATCAGCAGTTTCTCAGGCAGGGAACGGTTCTGCTCCCGCGCCGCTCAGGTGAAACAGAAGATTCCACAATTGCAGATTTGGCTGTTGCAACAAATGCGGGGCAAATTAAAACGGGCTCACTCTCGCGTTCTGACCGTGTGGCTAAATATAATCAGCTGATCCGCATTGAAGAAGATTTGGATGGCGCCGCTCGCTATGTGGGCACAAACTTTTTGCGTGCAGGCTTGCCAAAGTTCAGCAAGGCCAAAAAAGCGGCTTAGTGTTCTTAATAAAGATTAACGCGTTTTTTGACTTTATTCTTAAAATCTTTTATAAAGTTCCCATGATTAAGAATATCAGAAACAAGTTTAACGAGTTTGCAAAGACCGATACTTTTGATTCGTTATTTTTCACGGTCAAGATCGGTGCGTTGGCAATTCCTCTAATCTATGCTTTGGGAGGTTTTTCTGGTTGCAGTATGCAGCAGCCCTCTGCAAAAGTTGAATTAGTTTCAATGGGCGGGAATAATTCGCCCATCGTTCCTGCTCGGTAAAAACATTTCTGTAAACCTAATAAAATCTCTCGATTTATCAGATGAAATCGTTTCAAGTGTCGTTAAGCCAATTGCCGCAAGAGCAGATGCGCCAAGCATAACCTTAAGTCTTTTTTTGCTTTTTTCTTTCTTCGGTTGATAGTCAGGAAAAGTTCCCCCAATAATTTTTTGTATAAATAAATCTAGATCATCTGGCATAGAGACTTTCTGCTCAGCAGAATTTCTAAAATATGTTTTTAAGCCACTGAGAATACGTATTGATCTTTCTTTATGTTTTATTTCACGCATTAAGCTTGTATCAGTTCTGTTAACGCAATAAACACCAGCGAGAAAAGTTAGAACATTTACAAATAAGAAATTTGTATCCGTAATAGCGAATAAGAATGTCGAATAGGCGGCGGTAACGGCGGCAATCGTCGCACCTGTTTTGATGCGTCGCGTTTTCATAGGGTCTAAATCTTTTCTGCTGTCGCTGATCAAATCGCTTAAGTCTTTCGTTGCGTCAGCTTTATCAACCCAGCTAAATGTAAGTTTCTCTTGTTTGTTTTGTTTCATTGTGTTCCCCATTTAATTTAAAAAACAATATACATAATAAATTAAAAATCGTTTAAGCCATTTATTTTTTTGAATCAAATTTGCGAATCGGTTCAAAGGCTTACGAATCGTTGTTCTTGGTATGTTCCTGTTAAGTCATTGAAAATATTGCGCTATCCGACTTGCTGGCTGTGGATAAATGTGTTTTTATAGAGAGGTATGAAAAAGCTCTTTGAAAAACGTTATATGTTACGACAAAACTGGGTTCTGGTTTTGGGTTTTTGCTTGTTTGCTTATTTTTCATACCATCTCATTCAGGGTGACAGGTCTTATATTCGCCAAATCGGCGTTGAGCGAAAAATAGCAGCTTTAAAGGCAGAATCAGAAGAATTGATCTGCGAACATGCGCTGCTTGAGAAAAAAGTATCCATGCTGCGCCCGGGTAATATTAACCGCGACCTTTTGGAAGAACGTGCGCGTATCGTCTTAGGTTACCGCTTTGACGGTGAACGGGATTTGATTTTGACTCAGTAGTTTGATCTTCCGGTTCCAAATTTATCAATGATCTCAATATGTTGCGCTGCACAACAGATGTTTTTATTCTGGTATTTTTTGACAACTTACTGTACTCACTCTCTCAATAAGTGCATTGATCTTAAATCGGAGAGTGATCGTGGCATCCACCAAACAAGCCAAGTTATCGTCAGGCAAATCACAGGCCTCAAGCAATCTGCCTTTACCATCTGCAAGCGAGCAGAAAAAACTTTATCACGACATGTTGTTGATTCGTCGTTTTGAAGAAAAAGCGGGTCAGCTCTATGGTATGGGTCTCATAGGTGGTTTTTGCCACCTATATATTGGTCAAGAAGCTGTGGTGACAGGTATTCAATCACAGCAGCTAAAGCAAGATACGGTTGTAACAGCGTATCGCGATCATGCGCACATGCTGGCATGCGGCATGGAAGCGCGTGGCATTATGGCTGAGCTAACGGGGCGCATTGGTGGGTATTCTCGCGGCAAGGGCGGTTCAATGCACATGTTCTCACGCGATGCAAATTTTTATGGCGGGCACGGCATTGTTGGTGCAAGCACTGCGCTTGGAACGGGGCTAGCGTTTACGCATAAATATAAAAATGATGGCGGCGTTGCTGTCGCGTATATGGGGGATGGCGCATCCAATCAAGGACAAGTGCATGAATGTTATAACATGGCAGCTCTATGGAAGTTGCCGGTTTTATATGTGATTGAAAATAATAAATACGGTATGGGTACATCTACTGCTCGACACGCAGCAGGTAATTTATTTGAGCGCGGGATTGGTTTTGGAATTCCCGGCGAGCAAGTGGATGGGCAGGATATTTTTACCGTACAAAAAGCGGCAAGACAGGCTTTTGATCATATTCGTTCCGGCAACGGGCCGTATATTCTTGAGATGATGACGTATCGTTATCGCGGACATTCCATGTCGGATCCTGCAAAATACCGCACGAAAGAAGAGGTTGAGCAGTTCAAAGAATTCCGTGACCCGATTGCAAATTTGCGCGTACACATGCTGGAACAAGAAGGCGTTAAGGAAGAAGATTTAAAAGCGATTGAAGCTGATATTAAAGCTGTTGTTCTTGATGCTGCAGAATTCGCAAATACCTCTCCTGAGCCTGATCCTTCACAGCTTTGGACTGACGTTCTTATCACCGACATTCATTCAGCACAGGTAGCCTAAAATGACCACACAAGTATTGATGCCCGCTTTGTCCCCTACGATGACAGAAGGCAAGCTTGCCAAATGGCTTAAGCATGAAGGTGATATGGTGAAGGCTGGTGATGTGATTGCTGAAATTGAAACAGACAAAGCAACCATGGAAGTAGAAGCGGTTGACGAGGGTAAAATTACTCAAATTCTGGTGCCTGAAGGCACAGAGGCTGTGGCAGTCAACACGCCTATTGCAATTTTATCAGATGGTGCTGAGGTTGATGCTGCTACGCCTGCCACGAAAAAGGCGAATGGTGTAAATGGTGCGAACGGACATGGTCGAGCGCCAATGCAGCAAGCCCCTCAACCAGCTTTATCACTTGACCGTGATATTTTATATGCGCAAGGACAGGTGATAGAACCCCCTGCATTTGATGAAGATCGCTTTATGGCCAAAACAACACCGCACACTGTGCGCGAAGCTCTGCGCGATGCTATGGCACAAGAAATGCGTCGCGATGAAAACATATATATCATGGGTGAAGAAGTCGCTGAATATCAAGGTGCTTACAAAGTAACGCAAGGTTTGTTACAAGAATTTGGCGCAAAGCGTGTGATCGATACACCGATTACAGAACATGGTTTTGCAGGTATTGCTGTAGGCTCAGCTTTTACAGGCTTAAAGCCGATTGTAGAATTTATGACCATGAATTTTGCCATGCAGGCGATTGACCATATTATAAACTCGGCAGCAAAAACTTTGTATATGGCGGGCGGGCAGTTAGGTTGCCCAATTGTGTTTCGAGGGCCGAACGGCGCAGCGTCTCGCGTGGGTGCGCAACATTCCCAGTGTTATGCAAGCTGGTACGCGCATGTGCCTGGCCTTAAGGTTTTATCGCCGTGGTCAGCGGCAGATGCTAAAGGTTTAATGATTGCAGCTATACGTGACCCCAACCCGGTTATCATGCTAGAAAATGAAATTATGTACGGGCAAACATTTGATGTGCCCGATGATCCCGACTACGTCATTCCAATCGGGCGCGCTAAAATAGAGCGTCTTGGCCGTGATGTTACAATCGTTGCATATTCAATTATGGTTGGAAAATCACTTGAAGCGGCCAAAAAATTAGCCGATATGGGTATTGATGCTGAAGTGATCAACTTGCGTACAATCCGCCCGATTGATCGTTACACCATCATCGAAAGCGTCAAGAAAACATCGCGCGTTATTAGCGTGGAGGAAAGCTGGCCGTTTGCGGGTATTGGATCCGAAATTGCTGCGCTTGTGTCCGAACATGCGTTTGATTATCTGGATGCGCCGCCAGCACGCGTGTGTGCGAAAGATGTGCCGCTGCCTTATGCTGCGAACTTAGAGAAACTCGCTATTCCGCAAATTGACGATATTGTGGATATGGCCGTGAAATTGGTACGGGGGTAAAAATGGCTACAAATATTCTTATGCCCGCGCTCTCACCAACAATGACAGAAGGCACGCTTGCAAAGTGGCTGAAAAAAGAAGGGGATAAAGTAAAATCAGGCGATGTGATTGCCGAGATTGAAACGGATAAAGCCACAATGGAAGTGGAAGCAGCTGATGAAGGCACGCTTGGTAAAATTTTAATCGCAGCCGGCACAGTGGGCGTAGCCGTGAACACACCAATTGGCATTTTAGTTGAGGATGGCGAAGCTGTGTCTGCCTCTGTGCAGTCAGCTCCAGTTGCGGCGACACCTAAAATTGAAACAGCTGTTGCACCAGTATCAAAGCCTATACCCACTGCTGCAACTCCATCTTCAGGCTCGCGCATTTTTGCATCCCCACTTGCTAAACGTATTGCACAAAATAAAGGAATTAATCTTTCAAACATTAAAGGTTCAGGCCCTAATGGTCGTATTGTCCGCGCTGATATTGAGCATGCAAAACCCGCGCCGCAATCAGCTCCGTCGGGTCCGCGTGCGGCAGTATCTTCAGGGCCAGATGCAAAACAACTCGCAGATTTGCTCGGTATGACTTACGCAGCGATACCCAATTCGGGCATTCGTAAGGTGATTGCGGCGCGTTTATCTGAATCCAAACAAACGATACCGCACTTCTATTTAACCGTGGACTGCAAACTTGATACGTTGCTCTCTGCGCGTAAGGAACTGAATACAAAGAAAGAATTAAAGCTGTCGGTGAATGACTTTATTATTAAAGCAGCCGCCATGGCATTAAAAGCTTATCCAAAAGCGAATGTGGCGTGGACGGATGAAGCATTGTTGCAATATAACCACGCAGATATTTCTGTGGCTGTTGCTACACCAAACGGCTTAATTACGCCAATTATTAAGGCAGCTGAAACCAAAGGCCTTGCTGAAATTTCAAAAGAAATGAAAGATCTTGCAGCGCGCGCCCGTGACGGCAAATTAAAGCCAACTGAATTCCAAGGCGGCACATTCTCAATCTCCAATCTCGGTATGTTTGGCATTAAAGAATTCTCAGCCATCATCAACCCGCCGCAGGCTTGCATCTTGGCGGTCGGGGCAGGTGTTGAGCAACCCGTTGTTTCAAACGGTAAGATTGAAATTGCAACCGTCATGTCTTGCACATTATCAGTCGATCACCGCGCGGTTGATGGCGCGGTCGGCGCTGAATATTTACAAATATTCAAGCAATATATCGAAAACCCTGTAAGCATGTTGGTGTAACCTATGGCCGATCATAATTTTGATGTCGCAATTATTGGCGGTGGCCCGGGTGGTTACGTGGCTGCAATCCGTGCGGCGCAACTTGGGCTTAAAACCTGCGTGGTGGAAGCGAATCATCTTGGTGGCATTTGCCTCAACTGGGGTTGTATTCCCACAAAAGCTTTATTACGCACATCAGAACTTTATCACACCATGCAGCATGCTGATGCGTTTGGTATTAAAATTGAAAAATTATCTTTTGATTTGAAAAAGGTTGTTGAACGTTCACGCGGTGTAGCGAAGCAACTCTCTGGTGGTATTGGCCATTTGCTCAAGAAAAACAAAGTGACAGTGTTTGATGGCTACGGCAAGTTGCTGGGTAAAGGCAAGTTGAGCGTTGAAAAAGAAAAAAAAGTAACTGAGACGATTACTGCAAAGCATATTATTATTGCCACAGGCGCGCGCCCACGTGTGCTGCCAGGGCTAGAACCTGATGGTAAATTGGTATGGACCTCACGCGAGGCGATGATACCGGAAGCCATGCCAAAATCGCTGCTGGTGATTGGTTCAGGCGCAATTGGTATTGAATTCGCGAGTTTTTACCGCCTGATGGGCGCAGAAGTGACAGTTGTTGAAGTGCTTGACCGTGTTGTGCCTGCAGAAGATGCAGAAATTTCAACGCTGGCACGCAAAGCCTTTGAAAAACAAGGTATGAAAATCATCACCGGCGCAAAAGTCAGCAAGCTTGAAAAAGGCGCGAATAATGTGACCGCCACAATCGAAGTGGGCGGCAAAGTAGAAAAACAAACCTTTGATCGTGTGATCGCTGCCGTTGGCGTTGTAGGCAATGTTGAGAATTTGGGTCTTGAGAATACAAAAGTCAAAACAGATCGCGGCCAAATCATCACGAACGAATGGCTACAAACAGATGAAGCAGGCGTATACGCAATTGGCGATGTGGCAGGGGCCCCATGGCTAGCGCATAAGGCCAGCCACGAAGGCATTATTTGTGTTGAGAAAATTGCGGGCGTAAAAGATGTTCACCCCATGAAAAAATCAAACATTCCGGGTTGCACTTATTGCTACCCACAAATTGCATCGGTTGGTTTAACTGAAGCGAAGGCGCTAGAAGCAGGCTACAAAATTAAAGTTGGTCGCTTCCCGTTCATTGGTAACGGTAAGGCGATTGCGCTTGGTGAACCTGAAGGCTTGGTCAAAACCATATTTGATGAAAAAACCGGTGAATTACTTGGTGCTCACATGATTGGGGCTGAGGTGACAGAGATGATTCAAGGCTTTGGTATAGCCAAAACGCTGGAGTCCACCGAGGCCGAGTTGATGCACACCATTTTCCCGCACCCAACATTATCTGAAATGATGCATGAAAGCACCTTGTCGGCGTTTGGAAAAGCGATACATTTTTAGGCATGGAATGTATTTGTCTTTCTAATTTGTGGGATCAAATATCTGCATCGGCAGATTGGGTGGCCACGTTCATTTCTGCCTTTGCAGCAATTGTTACACTTGTTGTAGCTATTCAAACAAAGAAGATAGCTGAGCAGACAAACAAGATTATGGACTATCAGACTAAAATTTCAGATAGGCCTTTTAAACAAGAGTTGTATATTAAGATACAAATTCTTCTTAATGATATTTCTTCCGGATCTTGGCAGAAAGACAGAGTATGTGTATCAATAATAAAGTCATTTGATACAATTCATAAACAAAGTGTTTTGTATGGATTTCAAGAAATTACCGACTTAGTTGTTGGTCTGCGGACTTTGTTTAACAAAGCCTTTGATTCTTTCTTTAGTAATGATGAAGAAATATCTCGATTGAGACAGTGCAATGATTTAATTATTAAGATGCATTCTACTTTTAGGGAGCATCTATTAGGCAGTAAAGATGACATATAATCCTGACATTTTAGACCGCGCGAAAAGGCACCCTGAAAAACAAAGGCGGCCAGACCAGCCTATGGGCAAAAAGCCGGATTGGATTCGGGTAAAAGCGCCTCAGGGCAAAGTGTATGAGGAAACCAAACAAATCGCGCGCGAACATAAACTTGTCACAGTATGCGAAGAAGCAGGCTGCCCGAACATCGGTGAATGCTGGAATAAAAAACACGCAACCTTCATGATTATGGGGGAAGTTTGTACGCGTGCTTGTTCGTTTTGCAATGTGGCCACAGGCAAGCCTGACGCGCTTGATAAAATGGAGCCGCTGCGTATTGGTGTTGCCGTTGGTAGGCTTGGTTTAAAACATGTGGTGATTACATCTGTTGACCGCGATGATTTGGATGACGGCGGGGCAGACCATTTTGTGAAAACCATTGGCGCTATTCGCTTTAAAGCACCTGATACCTCAATTGAAATTCTCACCCCTGATTTTAAAGGTAAAGCAGGCGCGGTGGATGCAGTGGCGAAGGCCCGCCCCGATGTGTTTAATCATAACTTGGAAACTGTGCCGCGCTTGTACCCCACAATCCGCCCCGGTGCGCGTTATTACACATCGCTGCGTTTGCTGGAACGCGTAAAAGAAATAGACGATTCGATTTTTACAAAATCAGGTTTGATGGTGGGGCTGGGCGAAACGCGCGAAGAGGTTGGGCAGGTAATGGATGATCTGCGTGCAGCTGGCGTTGATTTTTTGACAATTGGCCAGTATTTGCAGCCCACACCTAAACATGCGCCTGTGCTTGATTTTATTACACCTGATGAGTTTAAAGCGTATGAGAATTTAGCCCGCGCCAAAGGTTTTGCTATGGTGTCTGCGTCCCCCCTTACACGGTCCAGTTATCATGCGGAAGATGACTTTTTGCGCTTAAAAGCAGCCAAGCTTGCGGCTGCAAGATAAAGTGGTTAGGCTTAGGTCTTATGATTTCCTGGTTATTTCTTTCTTGCGCGATTGTTTTTGAAATTATTGCAACAACTTGTTTGAAGCTTTCAGACGGGCTGCGTAATATTCAGCCGACTATTATTATGTTTGTCAGCTACATTATTTGCTTTCTGTTTTTGGTTTTTGCCGTGCGTAAAATTGAAATTTCTGTTGCCTATGCTATTTGGTCGGGTGTTGGTGTTGCAGCTATGGCTTTGATTGGCCCTGTTTTATTTCAAGAGCAAATGACAGCATCAAAAATTATTTTTATGGCGCTCATCATCATTGGCGTTGTGGGGTTAAAGCTGACATCGGGGCAAAGTTAATGCCTACACATGCCGAAAAACGCCGCTTACCTTATTCGCAAAAACAGCTTTTTGATTTGGTGGCTGATATTGAATCTTATCCAAAATTCCTGCCCTGGTGTACGGCCTGCCGGATCACAAGGCGCGACGGTAATCTGGTTTATGGTGATCTGGTCATTGGTTATAAAATGCTACGGGAGCGATTTAAATCACGTGTTACGCTGGAAGCACCAAATCGTATTCGTGTGGAATATTTGGAAGGCCCCTTAAAATATCTTTCCAATCACTGGCTATTTATTCCACAAGAAGATGGAGGGTGCACAATCGATTTCTTTGTTGATTTTGAATTTCGCAACCCTGTTTTTAAAAGTCTGATGGGCTTGTTTTTCAACGAAGCCGTCAAACGTATGGTCGCAGCGTTTGAAGCGCGTGCCAAAACACTTTACGGCGTAGAAATTTCAACTTCCACTTCAGCTTCGCCATCATAAAACGGATTGCGAAAATTTCGCGTGCGTGTTTGACCTGCAAGTGTTTTAAATTCTGTTACAAGCTTTCTGTCTCGACGCATATCATCAAAGCCGGATACATGCATGAAACCAATGGGGATATGAGGCAAGAAAGGTTCGATAAACTGATTTGTTTTATCATCGATCAGGGGCTTAAATTCAGCCAGCCAATGCGCCCAGGCGGGTAGTATTTCAGCTTGAAAACCTTGAAGATAAATCACATGCCCCATGGTTAATTGTTCTGCGGTAAATACTTTTCCACGTTTAAGCGCACGCCTTATGGTTTTTTGCCAGGCATCCCAGTGGGGCGCATTGTGGTGCAGGGCAAAAACACCTGCTTGCAAAACATTATAAGCGTATAGTTCGCGCGCAGTTTTGAACCCAAAAGCCTTGAGCGCATTTGTAAAATAAAAACCACGTAGTTTATAAGGCCAACGCCATATCCATTTAATACGAATAGCGCGTGGATAGGCACGGTCCACTTGTGCGGCTACTGCTAATTTTTTGAGGCGGGCGCCTTGTAAAAATAAATCCACTCCCGACCAGTTTTGAACCCATGCATCTGGGTCAGTCCAAACATACAAATCATGGCCGGGGAAGTAATCACGTAAGAAAGGCCTGCAAACACAGGCTTTAAGATATTCCCGCCCTCTGATTTTATAGGCTGGAATTTTTGCAGGCCATTCGGGTGCATGCACAAGAACATTCATTTCTTTTAACTTTTTCACCTGTTCGGGCTTTAACCCGGCATCTAAGACAGCGAACGACGATCCTTCAGATTGTGGAAATCGACGGATGGAGTGCAGCCATTCAAGTAACATAGGGAAGTAGTTTGAATCGCAGCCAGAACAAAAAACTATTTTCTCATTTGTCATGACGGGTCTGTAATCAGGTTAAGGGTTTGAAGAATGGCTGTTCGGGTGGTTATCTCTCTGATTGTTTGGCGGTCTCCATAAAACATATTTTTTGTTGAGATTTTTTTACCGCCGCGTAACGCTGTGCCAATATAAACTAGACCAACAGGTTTTTCTGGCGAACCCCCAGAGGGCCCCGCAATGCCGGTTATAGAGATGGCAACATCAACAGGGCTGTTTTTAAAAACACCGTCGAGCATTGCATGCGCTGTTTCATCAGATACAGCGCCAAATTCTTTAAGGATATGAGAAGAAACACCCAGCATTTCAATTTTTGCCTGATTAGAATAGGTTACAAAAGAGCGATCGAAGTAACGTGATGAACCAGAAATGGATGTAAGTTCTTGGGCAACCATACCAGCCGTGCATGATTCCGCTGTTCCAATGATCCAGCCTGATAATAAAAGCTGCCCGCCTAGTTGTTCAACTAAATCCTGCATAATCAATTCCTATTATCAACGCACCTGTAATCAAGCCAGCGGCCAGATCATCACCCATAATACCAATGGCGCCAGACTTATTGTGATCAATCCAGCCAATCAGTAAAGGCTTAAAAATATCAAGTATACGAAAGACGACAAAACACAAAGCAACATCAAAAGACGAAGGGGTACAAGCAGATAAGGCAACCAGCATACCAGCGACTTCATCAATCACAATTTCCTTTGGGTCGGTATTCGGGCTTAGGGCTGTACTTACTTTATCGCAAGCAATAAAGCCCAAAAAAACCACAATAAATATAAGGCCAACCATCACGATAGTGTGCCCTGTCATTAAAGCGAATATGCCAAAAGGCAAAGCAGCCAGAGATCCCCATGTGCCGGGTGCAGGGCGCATCAAGCCAACACCAAAAAACGTTGCTATCCAGTGCCAGTTATTCTTTGTATTAAATGCAAACAATATTAAAGCCTTTTGTTTGGTAGCGTTATTGTGGCCATAGCTTGTACGGCAACACCTTCTTTTCGGCCTGTGAAGCCTAAGCCTTCAGTGGTTGTAGCCTTGATACTGATACGGGATAGGTCAAGGGCCAGAAGGTGGGCGATACGTGTTCTCATTTCTTCTCGATAGGGGCCTATTTTAGGTTCCTCGCATAGAATAGTGATATCAATGAGTATTATTTTCCCGCCCTGTTCTTGTACAAGTTGTGCGGCGTGCTGCAAGAATTCAGCACTGTTGCGATCTTTATTAATTTCCTTGCCAGGGGGAAAATGATGCCCGATATCAGCTTGGCCAATGGTGCCATACAAGGCATCGGTAACAGCATGAAGAACTACATCAGCATCTGAAAATCCTAAAAGTTTATACGGGTAGGGAATATCAATTCCTCCAAGTCGGATCACGCCTGTTTGATTAAAGATGTTGTCGAATGCGTGCACATCATAGCCGCTAGCACTGCGCGTTTCATATTCTGCTGCTGTTAGTTTTTCTGCCATAAGCCAGTCATCAGGTGTTGTGAGCTTAAAATTCATACGATCCCCTTCAATATGGGTTACTTTAATGCCGATAGCTTCAACAAGCTGAGCATCATCAGATGCCTGAATTCCATTTTTACGCGCCTGTTGATGGGCGTGAAAAATATCACCATATAAAAAGCCCTGTGGTGTCTGGATGGCGCGTAATTGGTCACGAGGCACAATCTCTCCATTATGGTTTTGCAAGGTATCAGACACGGGAATCGATAAAGTAACCGCCCGAAGATCTGCTACGCCACCCACCATTTTTTCTATTAAAGCCCTTGAGACAAAAGGCCTTGCCGCATCATGAATAAGAATTATCTCATCATTTTTTAAATTAGAAAAACTATTTAATCCATTGTAAACACTATCAAATCTTGTTTTTCCACCTTTAACTATCAAGGCATCTGCGCTCAGATCAATATCTGACACAACAACAATAGATTGAAGCCCCCGGCAGCTTTTAAATGTGGCCAGTGTGCGTTCAAGGGGGGATAAGCCATTAAGTTTTTGGTGCTGTTTTGGCCCGCAAAAGCCCATACGAAGGCCAGACCCTGCGGCAACAATGATGACGTGAAAAGGATGTATTTTCATAGTTATTTCTTGAGTGTTAGACCAAAACAGGGGATAGTCCCAAACGGAATGGAAAGCAACGGTTCTTTAAAAAATGTAACGGCCGCAGTGAAAACCCTCAAGCCCCGTGCTTGGGCAAATTTTGGTGCGCGTGCAGCCCAGATATTTCATCAGCTTCCTGCAGGCGAGGGCAGGTGGGAGAAATTTGTAACTTTATCCTTACTCGCCATAACACCACTTTTGTGTCTTGCAACGTATCTTGCGCTTTCAGCAGCGCCACCTTTTGGAAAAAACCCTGAGATTGTTGTCTGGCTATTGAATATTGACTTGATCGCCATGCTGGGGCTTTGCGTGATGATCGCGCGCCGTGTGGTAACGTTATTTATAGGCAGACGCAAAGGGCTTGCCGGATCAAGGCTTCATATTCGTTTGGTTTACACGTTTGCGCTTGTGGCGGCTCTGCCTGCAATTATGATGGCAATTTTTTCTGCATTTTTCTTGCATTTTGGTGTTCAAAGCTGGTTTTCAGAGAGAGTTCAATCAGCGATTACAAATTCGCTTGCGGTTTCTCGGGCGTATTTGGATGAACATAAAGGGGTGATCCGCGCAGATATTCTCGCAATGTCAAACGATTTGGCGCGACAATCCGATGCTTTGTACGCCTCGCCTGAAAATTTTGCACATATGATGGATACGCAAGCCTTATTAAGAAATTTTTCGGAAGCTGTTGTTTTTAACGGTGAAGGCCGCATTCTTGCGCGTGGCGGCTTGGGGCTTGGTTTTGAGCCGCGCGATCTTCCCCGCGCTATTCTATCGAATGCGGACTTAGGAGATGTGGGTATTCTTGCTGGTGATGATGTGGCGGATGACACGAAAGTGAACGCCCTTGTCAGATTGTCTGGCTTTAGTGATGCATACCTGTTTGTTAGCCGTGATGTAGATGCAAAGGTCTTGTCACATTTAAAGGCCACAGAAGAAGCGACAACCGATTACGCAACCTTGCAAACGAAATCGACAGGCTTGCAGATTACCGTCACAATGATTTTTATTGTTGTGGCCCTGCTTTTAATGATGGGATCGGTGTGGTTTGGAATTTCAGTAGCATCAGGCCTTGTGCAGCCTATTGGGCATTTGGTGGCAGCGTCTGAAAGGGTGCGCGCTGGGGATCTAACGGCACGCGTTGATGAAAGCGCGACTTTTGATGAGTTTCAAGATCTTGGCAGGTCATTTAATCGTATGACAAGGCAAATTGAAGATCAGCGTAATGAGCTTATGATGGCAAATCGTCAGCTTGATCAACGTCGCCGTTTTACTGAAACTGTTTTGACTGGCGTGAGTTCGGGTGTTCTTGGCCTTGAAGAAAACGGGCAAATTACAATCGCCAATGTTGCGGCTGCGCGTCTTTTGGGCATGGAAGGGGAAAGTATAGCGGGGCAAAATATTTTTACGTTTCTTCCGGAACTTAAATCAATTGCAGACCCATCCGCTTTAAAGGGTGGGAAAATGACCGATCATGAAGTCGAATATGACCACCCAGCAGGAACACGACATACATTTCTTATTCGCTTTGCTGCTGATCTTATTGGCGACGATTTAAGGCGTATGGTCATGACATTTGATGATATCACAACGTTAAAATCAGCCCAGCGTCAGGCTGCATGGGCCGATGTTGCAAGGCGTATTGCGCACGAAATTAAAAACCCTTTGACCCCTATACAGCTTTCGGCAGAAAGGCTGCGGCGGCGTTTTATGAAGCAGGTACCAGAAGCAGATCAAGGCGTATTCTCGCAATGCACAGATACAATCATTCGGCACGTAGGCGATATTGGGCGCATGGTAACAGAATTTACAAATTTTGGACGGATGCCTGAACCTGTTTTCCAAGATGAAAATTTAAGCCACATCATAAAAGATGTTATTGAATTTCAGGCCCAAGCTCATTCCGAAATAGAATTTATAACATCAGGCCTTTTAAATAATAAGCAGGATGCTTTGGTCAGTTGTGACGCGCAGCTGATCCGTCAGGCCATTACGAATTTAATTTTAAATGCAATTGATGCCTTGGTTGAAAATGGAGCAGTGCCATATGCCATTCAAGCAGCGCTTTATCAGACGGATCATGCGCATTTTGCTTTTTGCCTATCTGATTCGGGCCCCGGTTTCCCAAAAACCTTAGGGGCCGATCGATTGACCGAACCTTACGTGACAACCCGTGATAAGGGCACAGGTTTAGGGCTTGCGATTGTAAAGAAAATTATGGAAGATCATAATGGTCAGCTTATACTGGGTCAGCAAGACTGGCTTAAACAACAAGAGGGCTGGCAGGATTTAGGCGGCGCATTGGTAACTTTAATTTTTTCCAAGCACGCTTTAGATAAAAAGCAGGTAGCATAGATTTTATGACTGACATTTTAGTCGTTGATGATGAAAAAGATATTCGTTCAATCTTAAGAGGCATTCTTGAGGATGAGGGATATACGATCCGCGAGGCCGGAACAGTAAAAGAAGCACACGATCAATTGATGCGTAAGGTGCCGGATCTTCTTGTGCTTGATGTGTGGCTCGATCAAAGTGATCGTGATGGATTGAATATTCTGGAGCGTGCAAAGGCAGGCCACCCTGAGCTACCTGTGCTGATGATGAGTGGCCATGGCACCATTGAAATGGCCGTTACAGCGCTACGTCACGGGGCGTATGATTTCATTGAAAAGCCCTTTAAAACAGACCGGCTACTTGTGTTGATTGACAGGGCCCTTGAAACAGCGCGTCTGCGGCGTGAAAACCGTGCGCTTCGTGAACAAAGTGAAGGGCCGAGTGATTTGATCGGAACGTCATCGGCAATCAATGCTGTCAGGCAGATCATTATGCGGGTTGCGCCAACCAATAGCCGTGTTCTTATTTCTGGCGAGCCTGGGACAGGCAAAGAAATTGTTGCACGGTTGGTCCACAAAAGTTCGCAACGCTCGTCGGGGCCTTTTGTTGCTTTAAATTGTGCAAGTATGCATCCAGACAGGCTGGAGTCGGCTCTGTTCGGATCCGCAGCATCGCCCGGCTTACTTGAACAGGCAGACAAAGGAACCCTTTTACTTGATGAAGTATCTGATATGCCCCTTGAAACGCAGGGTAAAATTCTGCGTGTTTTGCAAGAACAAAAGTTCCAACGTTTAGGAACTCAAGACTGGGTGCAGGTGGATTTACGCGTCATCGCTTCAACCAACAGATCCTTGCCCGATATGATTGAAAAAGGGCAGTTTCGTGAAGATTTATATTATCGTTTAAATGTTGTACCTTTGGCAGTGCCTGCCTTGCGCACACGCTCAACAGATATTCCTGAACTGATACAACACTTTATGGCCCAGTATGCGCAAGCAACAGGATTGCCGCTTAAAGCCTTTTCTGAAAGTGCGATCACTGCGCTCCAAACCCATAAATGGCCCGGTAATGTTCGTCAGCTTCGAAATGCGATCGAATGGATTATGATTATGTCAGGTTCTGATTCTTCGGAAATACGCGCAGATCAGCTGCCACCGGATCTGACATCAGACCCAAGCGGTACAGCGCGGGAGGGAATGGATTATTCCTTAATGGCAATGCCGCTTCGTGATGCCCGTGAACAGTTTGAGCGAGATTATTTATTAGCCCAAGTTCAAAGATTTGGGGGCAATATCTCTCGCACGGCCCAATTTGTGGGCATGGAGCGTTCTGCGCTTCACCGAAAATTAAAATCGCTCAATGTGAATGTAGGTTCTGCTGAAGATGATGCAGAAGAAGCGTCAGCCAAGCTAAGGGCTGTATAAAATGCTGAGTAAGCCCGATGTTGTTTTATATGACTGGGATGGCACCCTTGTTGATACCATTGAAGGTATTCGTCAGGGTATTAATCTGGTTCGTGGAAAATTTTCAATGCCTTTATGGTCTATTGAAGAAGCAAGGCAAAATATTCGTAAGCCTGCGCGAGAAATCTTTCCCCTCTGGTTTGGCAGCAGATCCGATGAAGCTTTGGATATCTACTTTGATTTTATTGCACGCAACCAGTTGAAGTTTTTACGCCCCATGAAAGGCGCTCAAGCTTTACTGGAACGCTTATCTGTTTTGGGTGTAACGCAAGGTGTGGTTAGCAACAAAAGGCACGACTTTCTACAAAACGAAATTCAGGCGACGGGCTGGGGCCATTATTTTTCTGTCGCAATTGGCGCAGGTGTTGTTGAAAAGGGAAAGCCCGAGCCTGATTCAATCCTTCATGCTTTAAGGTTGCTTCCTTCGCCTGCACGTCAGGTCTGGTATGTTGGGGATACTGAAACAGATATGCAGGCGGCGGGAGCTTCAGGCTGCGCAAGTGTTTTCATAAACAACCTCCTTGAAGAGACATGTTTAGCAAACGTACCTAACAGCGATTTAAGCATATTAGATTGTTCTGATTTGCAACAAAAAATTGAGCAATATTTCGTTTAATACTTGCGAGTTTATTCATCTTGGTTAATAAAGCAGTGATAGAAAAATTTTGAAGGTGTGCCTAAAAGGCAAAAAATGGCAGAAAAATCACAAAATGTTCAGGATGTTTTTCTGAACAAAATAAGAAAAGAAAAAGCAACAGTTACTGTCTTTCTCGTTAACGGTGTGAAGTTGCAAGGTATTGTTACATGGTTTGATAATTTCTCGATGCTGTTACGCCGTGAATCCCATGTTCAACTTGTTTACAAACATGCAATTTCAACGATCATGCCTTCGGGCCCGCTTAGC
>CAZYMI010000022.1:1753-32501 GCA_964648505.1 uncultured Pseudobdellovibrionaceae bacterium | reverse complement strand
CCCGACCAAGGGATTATGATTCCCCTGCTCTACCACTGAGCTACCGAGCCTTCGAGGCCCTGATATGCCCCGAATGGCCAGAAAATGTCAAGATCTATGGCTTTAGGCCGCTTGTTTTTGGGCTGATTGCGCTGTTTGCTTAATCCAGCCGCCGCCAATCAGGCGCTGGCCGATATAGCAGACCGCGGCCTGACCCGGGGAAATGCCGAATTGTGGGGTATCAAGCGTAATGGTCGCGCTATCATCTGGCATACATGAAAGTGTGGCGGGCATCGCGCGGGTCATGGATCGTAATTTTACTTCAACACGCATAGGCTCTTTTATATTTGTAAGCCAGTTTGTATCGCCAATCATAATCACATCACGCGCCAGCGCCTCTTTGGGGCCAACAATCACGGTATTGTTCGCCGCATCAATGCGCACCACATAAAGCGGATCGTTATTATCGGTGAAACCACCGCCAATGCCTAAACCTTTGCGCTGGCCAATCGTGTAATGCACAATACCTTCATGCTGGCCCACAACGCGGCCATCGAGATGGATAATATTGCCAACGCGTTCTGCATCGGGGCGAATTTTTTTAACAACGCTTGCGTAATCACCGTTGGGCACAAAACAAATATCTTGCGAATCTGGTTTGGCAGCCGTGATTAAACCCAATCGTTCCGCATGCTGGCGGGTTGTTTCCTTCGTCCAGCCGCCAAGCGGGAAACGCAAAAAATCCATTTGTTTTTGCGATGTTGCAAACAGGAAATAACTTTGATCTTTGCCTAAATCAACGGCGCGGTGTAACTCTGCGCGGCCATCATTGCCGATAATGCGCTGAACATAATGGCCAGTTGCCATGCAATCAGCCCCTAAATCTTCCGCCACTTTTAAAAGGTCCCTAAATTTAACAGATTGATTACAACGCACGCACGGAATAGGGGTTGCACCTTGAAGGTAAGTTTCAACAAAATCATCAATCACACTGTCTTTGAATTTGCTTTCGTAATTCAAAACATAGTGCGGGAATCCTCGTGCTTCAGCAACTCGACGCGCATCATAAATATCTTGCCCGGCGCAGCATGCGCCTTTCTTTTTCAGCGCTTCGCCGTAATCATAAAGTTGCAGTGTGATACCCACCACATCATAACCTTGTTCGTTCAGCAAGGCCGCCACAACAGACGAATCCACCCCACCCGACATAGCGACGACTACGCGGGTTTGCGCGGGCGGTTTATTGATGCCGAGTGAGTTCATTGTTGTGTTCATGGGCCGCAATTTAGGCGGTAAAAATCAAAAAAGCAAGAAATAGACATAATTTGACTATTATGGTTTAGGACTTTATAAAATCGGACAATTAAAGCTTAAAAAGGGCTGTATTGATGCAAGTTCAAAATGTTTTTTGTTACCCGCTCAAGGGCGCGCGACCTATCGAACAACGAGTGCTTCAGGTCAAACAAACGGGTTTTAATCTCGATCGTATCTTGATGGTTTGTGATGCGGATACAGGTAAGATGATTACCCAACGTGAAGCGCCTCTGCTCGCAACAGTTGAAGTATCTCTTCTAGAGGATGCTGATTTTGGCGACACTTATTTACAACTTTCTCATATCTCCAGATACTCCTCAGTTAGAATCGACCCATACGCCGTTAGAGGCGGTATATTTAAAACAGACATATTTGGAAATACTGTTCACCTCGTACATATTAGCAAAGCAAGTAAGTGGTTATCGGGTGTCTTAGATCGTAATGTTGTTGTTGGTATACAAAGTAGGTACGGTGCAGGATTATTGATTGACGCTATTAAAGATCAATATAGAAGGCTACATGAGATTTATAATACACCGGAGCCTTATCCGATGTCGCTCGCTGATAGTGGTCCATACTTGATTACAACAACAGGCTCATTGGCAGCCTTGAATGTAAGGCTCAAAGACCCTTTGCCAATGTCACGCTTTAGACCCAATATTGTGATTGATGCGCCAGCTTGGGCTGAAAATGAATGGAAGGTTATTCGTATCGGCGAGGCCGTCTTTGAAGTTGGTGAATATTGTACGCGCTGTGGTGTGACAACAACTGATCAGCAATCGGGAATAAAAAAAGGGCCAGAGCCTTTGCGGGCACTAAGTCACTTTAGAATGCTTAAAGAAGATCATATGCTCCGTGATTCAGGTGTAGTCTTTGGTGTGAAGGCAAGGCTTTTAAGTGGTGAAGGGGCCATAATAAAAGCGAGAGACAGTCTTGAAGTTATTCAGTCACGGCTCGCGCCATCATTTGAGCCAGAAAAATTAAAGCCACAAATCTGATCGGCTGTTTCGCTTCAATGTTTGATGTGCTAAAAATAGCACATGAATCAAAATCTTAAGAAAATACTGGTGTGTTTGGGTGCGCGTAATAAAGGGCCGGCTATTCATGAGGCTGACGTGCGCGAGGTCACACGCAAAATGGTTGAAGCAGGGTTTGGCAGTTTTTTATATGGTGGCGGTGACCAGGGTTTGATGGGCGTGTTTGCCGATGAATGTGAAAAACTTGGCGTACGGCTTGAAGCAATTGCGCCTACAACATTTGCCAACCGCGAATTACATGATCCGGATACAACAATTGTGAACAGCTTGTTTGAACGCAAAGCTTTGATGATTAACCGGTGTGATGCACTACTGGTTCTTTATGGCGGGATTGGTACTTGGGATGAATTTGCTGAAGGGGCCGCTGACAATGATATCAGACGAGTCGGGCAACCAGATTCTAACTTGAAACCGATTTTTGTTCTAAACCGTGGTGGATTTTGGGACGGCACGTTCAAACAAATGGAATCGATGTTGAACGATGGTTATGTGCACCCTGAACAGCTTGATATGATCCGTGTAGGTTCTACGCCTGAAGAAATTATAGATTTAATGGTTTATTTTGAAGAAAAAGGATTGCGCCCAGCATCACGTTTGAACAAATCCGGCATGCGTATCGAAGATTATATTCCGCGCTGGAAGCGCACATTTGATGAACAGCGTTAATCTAAAATGCAACAGCTCCTGGTAAAGCAACAACAAGTCCGTCGCGTTCAGGTGTCATGATAATTTGACAGCATAAACGCGATGTTTTGCGAACATCGAAAGCCAGATCCAGCATATCTTGTTCTTCGTCGCTGAGATCGCCGTCTTCAGGCATGGTTTTATCGGCCCAATCAGGATGCACATACACATGACAGGTGGCGCAAGCCAGTGATCCGCCGCAGGCGCCTTCAATGCCTGTAATGTTGTGTTTCACTGCAATTTCCATGAGTGATAAGCCAAGCGGTGCCTCAACTGTTTTTTGTGTACCGTCTTTTAGAATGAATGTTACGTTTGGCATGTCATGTAATCCTTTTTATAAGTTTGGTCCACGCCGCTTCAAAAGCAGCAATATCATATGCAGTGCTGTTCCATCCAAGCGATAAACGCAGCGCGCCGCGTGCAACAGAATCGTCCACGTTCATGGCTTGGAGCACATGCGAAGTTCTGACGGTACCTGATGAACAAGCAGAACCTGAAGACAGGCAAATACCTTCCAGATCCATATTAATTAAAAGTGTTTCTGCGCTTGCCCCTTCAAGCGCAAAGCATAAGGTGTTGGGAACACGCGCACAGTGCTGCCCAAAAATATGAACGCGAGCAGAGGAATTTTTTATAAACTCTTCCGCCCGATCCCGTAACACTGAAAGTTTTTCATAGTCATTTATATTTTGTGCGTTTATCTGTGCAGCTGCACCAAAGCCTGAAAGGGCAGCAACATTTTCAGTACCGGCGCGTTGCATATTTTCCTGGCCACCACCACGTAATAGCTTGTTTATATGAGTATTTGGCGCAATGATAAGAGCGCCTATTCCTTGCGGCCCTCCCATTTTGTGCGCTGAAATAGATAAGAAATCAACACCAAGTTCTTTGCGTGAAAAAGAAATGCGACCATAGGCCTGCACAGCATCTGTGTGCATAAGCGCACCATATTTTTTTGCAAGCTTTGAAATTTTGGCTATGGGCTGCATCACTCCTGTTTCGTTATTGACAAACATAACAGAAATGATTGATGGGGCAGGGCCTGAAGACAATTGATTTTCAAGCGCATCAAGATCAACAACACCATCAGAGGTAACTCGAATAATTTCCAGACCATCATCGGATTCAAGTACGGAAGGGTGTTCAATGGCGCTGACCAGTCGTCTTCCATTAAAGCTGCGAAGAACTGTATTATTCGCTTCTGTTGCACCTGATGTAAAAATAACTTGTTTTGAATCAACATCGATCGTGGCAGCAATCTGCGCGCGTGCAGATTCTATTTTTGAACGCGCCGCGCGGCCAGCGCTGTGAATGGATGAGGCGTTGCCGCAGGTCTCTAGCGCAGCAAGCATCGCCTCTTTTGCCTGCGGCAGCAGCGGTGCGGTTGCGTTATAGTCCAAATATATTTTTTCTTTTAACATAAAAACAAATCATTTTCTTTATTAACTAAAGACACTCAGCTTTTCCGTAGCAATGATCCACAAGGATTTCAAGCACTTACACGAAAGTTCTGGACTTGGCGAATCGCACTCGTATATGTTTTGTAAAAGGTTAAATAATAACCAAAGGCCGGAATTAAGGGCGTGTGTGTGGGAGAAATCCTGAACTTAAACCGACCATTCAATCTATTTAGGAGTTACATGGCTGAAATTACTGTTAATGGCCCTGCCGGTCGCATTGAGGCACGTTATCACCATAACACGGCAAAAAAAGATGCACCTCTTGCATTAATCCTTCATCCCAATCCTGAACATGGTGGCACGATGAATAATCGCGTCAGCTTTGAGATGTTCCAAGCGATGGTCGCACGCGGATTTAACGTGATGCGTTTTAATTTCCGTGGTGTCGGAAAATCGCAAGGCACGCATGATCGCGGCGAGGGAGAACTTTCTGACGCTGTATCATGCCTTGAATGGATGCAGGCAATTAATCCGAACGCGCCCTATGCCGTTGTTGCTGGTTTTTCTTTTGGTGCCTGGATTGGTATGCAGCTTTTGATGCGCCGCCCTGAAGTGAGGGGTTTTATTTCCGTGGCTCCGCCTGCCAATACACATGATTTTCTGTTTTTAGCGCCATGCCCACAATCAGGGTTGATTATTCATGGTGATAAAGATCAGATTGTTCCTGTTGAAGCGGTTGATAAGCTTGTGCAAAAACTACAGATGCAAAAAGGCATTACGATTGATCATCGCATTGTTCCTGATGCAAACCACTTTTTCCATGATAAAACAGATATTCTGATGAGCAATATTCATGATCATATGAATGCTTCAGCTTTTGGCGGGGATATGGTTCAAGTATCAGCACCTGCAATTGCGGCTGTAGCCAAGAAAAAGAAAGCAGCCTGAGCACGAGAAGGCTTATTAATGTCAGCAATCCCCGATCCTGTTAGAATTGCGTGGATGATAGCAGAAATTATATGCGAGCAGGGCCGTGTAACAACGGCCCTTTCTTCTGGTCAACACAAAGCGATAGCAGATTATTATGGGGTGCGTGCTGTTTTTTCAGGTTCAGATCTGGTTAGATTATCAGGGCCCGATCTTGATCTTTTGGTAAAACGTTTTACCAAGCGCACAGATAGTTTTTTTACCCCCAGTTTCAACGAAAGCGGATATGCATATCGTTTTGACAAAGGGGATATCATCGCTTTAAATGCTTTATTGCGCGATATGAATATTATGCAGTCTTCTTTTTTATGCCTGAACGGGGTTTCGCGCCAAGCTTTTGCGTAAGCGTTTGTAAAACATCTTCAACATGGCCTTTCACGCTTACTTTTTTCCAGATATGTTCGACCATTCCCTTTTCATTGATTAAGAATGTGGTGCGTTCAATACCCATATATTTTTTACCATACATGCTTTTTTCAACCCAAACATTGTATTGGGAGCATATAGCGCCATCTTCATCACATAAAAGTGGGAAATTGAGTTTATATTTTTTTCGGAATTGAGCATGACTTTCAGGGGAATCTTTTGAAACGCCTAAAATAGGGATAGAAATTTTATTAAAAGCTTTGAAATGATCACGAAAATCGCAGGCCTGCTGCGTGCAGCCGGGCGTATCATCCTTTGGGTAAAAATAGAGGATCAGTTTTTGGCCTTTGAAATCAGATAAGGATACATAAGCATCGTTATCCCCCATCAAGCGAAAGTGCGGGGCTTTTGACCCGATAGTCAAAGGGGATGAGGATGATTGAGAAGCCTTCATGAATATAAAATGAATGTGGGAAACCGTTTCGTCAAGGCTTTGATATTGGGTGAAAACATAATATTGTCTTAACTATGCTTTTTAAATCACTCCGTATTATGCGCAAATCAACCAGTCATATCTTAGAAGGGTTGGCGTATGTGCTTGTTATTGTCGTGCTGGGTTTGTCAGGCTTTGCTATCCGCCTTTCTCAGTCACCTGTTAATTTAGATTTTGCTAAGGGTTATATTTTAGGCGCGTTATCTGATAAAAGTTCAGGCGTTGTAATTCAAGTTCAAAATATTCAAATTTCTTGGCCAGACTTAAATGAAGAAATCAACCTTGATCTTGATCGTATTTCCTTAAGGGCCGCGTCAGGCGCAAGATTGTCAATTAATAAAGCCCGTATTGGTGTTGCCAAGGGCCCGCTTTTATTTGGGGTCATTCGACCAAAGACCATTACGTTGATTGAACCGAGATTTCGCTTCACCAGACGCGCAAGCGCGCAAGGGGAAGTGAATGTTGTCAGTGAAGCTGAAAACGAAAATGCACTTCTGGATTTTCTTGGCGGCGCTATGATTGATATGAAAGAAGGTCGGGAAACTATTTTCACACGAATTCAGAAGATAGCAATTGAGAACGCAAATATTCGCTATCATGATACGCAAGCAGGCTGGCTTCTTAATTTGTTTCAAACCGATATTGCCTTTACAAGGCAAGGTCGAAATCTTTCTTACCGGCTTTCTGTTCCCGGTGGTGTGATCGAGAATGCCGGTTTGTTCCAAGAATCAGTCACAATTGATAGTATTGTTATCGATGGTCAGTATGATGCAAAGCTGCATCAGGTTTTGCTGAACACGCCTTCAGGTAAAATTGCTAATCTTCCCCTAAAAATACAAGGGTTATTTAATTATAAAGAGTCTGGCTTTGAGGGAGGCGCCATTGCCTTACTTGATGAAATTGAAACCGATAGAATTGATGAATTGTGGCCGAAGGGGCACGAAAATTCAGACGGCTATGACTGGTTTGTTAAAAAGCTTTCAAAAGGAAAATTAAAAAACATAAAGGTTGAAACGCCTCTTGCGTTTACTGTGCGCCATGATGGTATAAGTTTTCGTATTGATCTACCGCAAGCGCAATTTGATTTCGACAATCTGAGTGTTGATTATCGTCCGCCGCTTGATGCTTATGCTGGCGCAAAAGGATCAGCAATATTTAAAGATGATAACCTTGAAGTTCTTTCCGAAGGCGGAAAGATCGGCACTTTGGATGTTGTAAAAGCCAGAGTGTATCTTGACCAGCTCATGGCAACTGGCGTTGGTGACGCGCAAATTGACGTTACTTTATCGGGGGCATTACGGGATGTTTTTGAATATGCGCGCAAAGACCCTATTAATCTGGATAAAAAATTTAAAGTTGTGACGCAAGGTATTCAGGGCTCAGGCCAATATCAGGTAGGCATAAATTTTCCTGCCATACCTGAGCTTCTTGCCGAACAGGTGAAAGTGGCAGTGGATGCTAAAGTGCAAGATGCAACCATTCCTGATGTTGCCAATGGTTTGTCATTAGAGAATGCTGCGCTTGATATATCCAGCAAAGGCGGTGTTGTTCACGTTAAAGGGGAAGGGCAGGTTCTTGACCGTGAAGTGAAGTTGGATTGGACCAGACAGCTTGAAGCTGCAACCGGTAATGATGTAAAAGCAAAAATTTTATTACAAGTTTCGAGCGATGATATATTGCGCAAAGCTTTTGGAGCAGATATTCCTGAACTTCAAGGTGTTGTACCCCTTGATCTGGATATCACAGATAAGCAAGACGGTTCTTCCCTGATGATTTTAAAGGGGGATTTAACTCCTTCAACGATTGATATCGCTCCTTTAGGATACAAAAAATTACCGGGTCTTTCTGGTGCAGTTGAAGGCACGTTGCGTATGCGTGATGGGCATCTTAATAAAGTTGATGGTATGAATGTTCGTGCCAATGGCCTAAGCCTTGAAGGGATAAGTTTGGATTATGCTTTAGGAAAAGATAATTTATCTTCCTTAAAAGCGGGCAGCATTGCACAGATCAAAACAGACGAAACAACCTTAAAACTTGAGTTTATAAAACCTGCCGATGATTTCCTTTCGATTGTGGCTAGTGGGCCAAAGGTTGATTTGCGTCCGCTTTTAAAAAATAAAGATAAAAAAGACCCTAATAAAACACAAGAAGGTCAGCGTATTCGCATGAAACTTTCTGCCCCTGTTGCACTGGGCGTTGAAAAAGAAAGCTTGCAAGATTTAGTGCTTGATATAGACCTGAATGAATTTGGCACAATGACAGGAATAGAATTGCAGGCCAAAGCAGGCACAGGCCCTGTTACAGTTTATTATCGGCCTGACAGCGATAAACCACAAAAATTCACTCTTCATGCCGCTGATGCGGGGGCAACATTACGTGCCTTTGGCATTTATCCTAATATTTTGGGAGGTACCATGGATATGAATGCAGATACTATTCAAGCAGGTCTGCGTGATTTAAAAGGTAAGCTTGAGATTAAAGATTTTCGTGTTGTGCGCGCCCCTTTTCTGGCCCGCCTTATTGGCGCCCTTTCAATGCAAGGACTTGGCCAGACATTGCAAGGCACCGAAGGTTTGCCGTTTGCAAAACTACAATCTGATTTTGAATGGTATTCGCAAGAAAAAGGATCGCTTTACATCTTTCGTGATGGCCGAACATCGGGCTCTTCTCTTGGCTTAACTTTTGAAGGAAAAGCGGATCAAAGCACAAAGACTGTTGATTTTTCAGGCACGATTGTGCCTGTTTCAGGTGTGAATGGCCTTGTAACAAATATACCTATTTTGGGCCAGATTTTAGCTGGAAATAAAGGTGACGGTGTTTTTGCTGCAACCTATTCTTTGCAAGGCCCCTCAGACAATCCAGAAGCAACTGTAAACCCACTTTCTGTTCTAACGCCCGGCATTTTGCGCAAAATTCTTTTTGAACGCGATGTCAGTATACCAGATAAGCCGACAAAGCAGGAAAAAACAGAGACGGATATTCAATCTGAAAACAAAGCGCAGCTTAAGGACACACCTAAACAAGCGCCTCTCCAACAAGATCCTCTGAAGTCAGATCTTCAAATTAAGAGCAACGAATAAGGGCGTGCCGTTTTTTGCCAGCAGAAAGTTTAATAAAGCCTTCTGATGTGAGAGAGCCTTTTCCGATAAGCGTTTTTTCATCGTTGATGCAGGTATCATTGACGCGCGCACCACCCCCTTGTATCAGCTTGCGTGCTTCAGATTTTGATGTCGACAATCCTGCTGTCACAAGTAAATCTAAAACACTTATTCCTGAATTAAGATTTTCAGCAGAGACGTTAAATGTCGGCAATGTATCGCCGCTTAAACCTTCTTCAAACGTTTTTCGGGCTGTTTGTGCTGCGCTTTGTGCAGCAGATTCGCCATGGCAAAGTTTGGTTGCTTCAAAAGCGAGTATTTTTTTTGCTTCGTTAATTTCAGATCCGCTTAAGGCTTCAAGCTTGGCAATTTCTTGGACAGGCAGAAGGGTGTAGAATTTTAAAAAACGCCCAACATCGCCATCTTCTGTATTTCGCCAGAACTGATAATAATCATAAGGTGATTTCATATCGGCATTCAGCCAGACAGCCCCTTGCGCTGTTTTGCCCATTTTTGCACCTGAAGACGTTGTGATTAAAGGGCAGGTCAAAGCAAAGCTGGGCTTTGCATCAACCCTGCGGATCAGCTCCACACCGTTGATAATATTGCCCCATTGGTCTGAGCCGCCCATTTGTATCAAAGTGCCGTAGCGGCGGTTCAGTTCTAGAAAATCATAGGCTTGAAGAATCATATAATTGAATTCAAGAAAAGATAAAGGCTGCTCGCGTTCCAGCCTGAGTTTTACTGAATCAAATCCCAGCATACGGTTTACTGAAAAGTGACGTCCGTAATCACGAAGAAAGTCGATATAATTAATACCTGAAAGCCAATCATTATTATTGATCATGAGTGCGTCCGACGGGCTGTGTCCATAGGTAAGGTACTTTGCAAAAACGCCTTTTATACTGTTGATATTTAAATTGATTGCAGCATCATCAAGCAGTTTTCGTGCCTCATCTTTACCAGAGGGGTCACCCACTTTTGTTGTGCCGCCCCCCATCAATGTTATTGGCTTATGGCCTGTGGCCTGAAACCAATACAGCATCATAATGCCCATCAAATTCCCGACATGCAACGAAGGGGCTGTCGCATCAAACCCCACATAGGCTGATTGAACACCTTGTGCAAGCATCTGATCCAGCGCGTCATTATCGCTGCCTTGGTGAATAAAGCCGCGTTCGGCTAAAGTTTTTAAAAATTCAGATTTAAATGAGGCCATAGTCCATGTATCCTTGAATGCAATATCTAAAACTAACGGGTCTTCATGGAAAAGCCAAGCCTCATGACTGTGATTGGATTAATGAGCGGTACCTCCCTTGATGGGGTGGATGTTGCTGTTTTGAAGACAGACGGCTTATTACAAAGTGAGCTTTTGCATTTTTCATTTCATCCTTATGCTGCCGATATTATTCGAGATATTAAGGCGTGTTTTGGCCATACCGATAGAAGCCTGTTAACAGACAGGGCTGAAAAAATGGTCACGCAAGCGCATCTTGCTGCAATAAAAGCAAGTTTTATTGATCTTACCACGATTGATTTGATCGGCTTTCACGGCCAGACAATAACCCATAGGCCCGAAAGTAAATTCACCTGGCAAATTGGTGATGCACAAGTGCTGGCAGACAAAACATCTATTTCAACAGTATATAATTTCCGGATACGGGATGTGCAAGAAGGGGGGCAGGGTGCGCCTTTGCTGCCTATTTATCATCAACACCTTGTTCAGCGAAGTGGAGTTGAGTTACCAATTGTGGTGATTAATATTGGCGGGGTTTCTAACCTGACATATATTTCCGGTCATGATGATGATTTGATTGCCTTTGATACAGGGCCTGGTAATGCGCTACTTGATGATTGGGTTTACTTAAAAACGGGCATGAGCTTCGATCAAGATGGCGCGCTTTCTTCTTGTGGTATGATTGATAAAGCTATACTCGATCAATGGCTTGAACATCGTTTTTTTAAGAAGAGCGGAACAAAATCACTGGATCGTAATGAGTGGTCTTATAATGAAATTTTGCACCTTGGTGCAAGCGACGGAGCGGCGACTCTTGCTGCTTTTACGGCACATTCAATTGCAAAGGGTGTTTTTTTGCTTCCCCGTCTTCCAAAATGCGCAGTTGTTTGCGGTGGGGGTAGGAAAAACAAATCGATCATGCGCATGCTTGAATCATTACTGGAATGCCCGGTATTGCCTTGCGATCATCTGGGATGGAACGGTGATGCTATAGAAGCGGAGGGCTTTGCTTACATGGCAGCTCGCTCTATTGCTGGATTGCCTATTAGTTTCCCAAAAACAACAGGCGTTGCAAATCCTTTAAGCGGCGGCGTTTTGGTTAAGCCTCGAACGCGACTATAAAATATGGTATAATAAGCGATGCAGATTAAAATTCTTATATCCGTTTTTACGTTTCTATTTTTGTTTGTTATTATAAATAGTGCAGGCGCAATATCAGTGCAGGCACAGTCTATACAAAGTAAAAGTGAGCCTGCAAAACCAAGTATCTCATTACCGAAAGATAAGGTTAAAAAGAAAACTGTTCAGCATCACACGCGTGAACAGCTTGATGAAATGAATGGTATTTATCAGATCTGTATTGGTTCCCCGCGCGTGGCTTACTATAATTGCACATGTGCTGCAATAAAATATCTAGATGGCCTAACAAAAGAAGGCAATAACGTTGACCGTAATAAATTAACAATGGATTCTTATTTAAGTTGTCCGGATCCGGTGGCAGCTGCGGGCACGGCCTATCAGGCTTGTTCTGATTGGGCCAAGCTATTTCATCCTGACCCGGCGCAGTTTTGTGAGTGTTATGCACGGCGCTTTTCAAAATTATTTGTTAAAAATTCCAGAACATTCATCCGTGATGAGGATGCAATCCGGCAAACTGCAATGAAAGAATGCGACTTTACCGGCCCGATTGTTCGTGAATTTAACAAAGAAGTTGAACGGGATAAGTTTTTAAACCCCTGAAATAGTTTTTGAAAAAACCTTGATCTGTTCGTAAGTTTTTTCAATATCTTCAATCAGGGAATCCTTGGCTTCCTTACTTTCAGATATGATTTGCAATTGTGCTGCTAAATCACCAAGTTGAGGCGCGCAGACAGAACGCGCAGCCCCTTTTAAAGAATGAGCAACTTTTTCAAGATTGATAAAATCTTTTTTATCGCTGAAAGCCCGAATATTTTTTATTAAATCGTGTGTCATTTCTGTGAAGGTAATAAGCATATCAAGGGCATCTTTTTTTTGCCCGCCGATCTGTGCTGCAAGTGCTTCTAAGTTTACCGGTTCGTTGGTTTTTGTTTTTAGAATCTCGGGAGGTATGTTTATATCGGGGGCATCCAGAATGCCCCAGCGCATCAGCATGAACTGGATCTGACCAATTGAAACAGGCTTTATCAGCATTTCATCAAATCCATGTTTCAAGTAGGCTTGCCCTTCTGCAAGGGCGATATCAGCTGTCATAACGATAACAGGTAAGTGGTGATCCGCGCTTGTTTCGTTTTCCCTTATGGCTTGAATAAGCCCGTATCCGTCCATGCCTGGCATATGCAGATCTGTTAAAACCAGTCCGTAAGATTTTTCCTGCATTGCTTGTAAGGCCGCTTCTCCATTTTCTACACTATCTGCTTGCACACCAAGAACTTTCATTTGTTTTTCAATTAAAAGCCTGATGGACGCTGTATCTTCTACAATCAAAATGCGTTGAAAATGAGCGCAGATTTTTGGACGTGTTCGAAGGCGAATATCGGCAATTGTCTGTCCAAGCTTGTAGCGGCCAGAGGGTTTGGCAAGATAAGAAACGCCTAGCGAGAGAAGTTCTTGCTTTAACCCTTCATCATCGCGCACCGTATACATCAAAAGCCCCATGCCTGGGCGGCGTGTCAGGGCATAGCGAATAAAATCAAGCCCCAGCCCATCTGGTAATCCTTGGTCAACAACAGCGATATCAAAGGGTCTTTGGTCGATCAGTTTTCTTGCATTTTCAACGGTGGTAACATTTTCAACCATAGCCCCCATCGATTTTAAAGACCGAACAATTTCAAGTGCGCCTTTGGGATGATCTTCTAATGATAAAACACTCAGCCCTTCAAGATTTGGCAGATCTTGAAGAAAATCATCTGCAACAACAAGGGCTGGTAAATTAAAGTAAAATGTTGATCCAACATTTTTTGTACTATTTACTGAAAGCGTACCGCCCATGCGTTCGACCAGTTTTTTACAAATAGCAAGGCCGAGCCCTGTGCCGCCATATTTTCTTGCCGTTGTATTATCCGCTTGAACAAAGGGTTCGAAAATTTTAGATAAAGCATCTTCTGAAAGGCCTATGCCTGTATCACAAACTTCAAACTTCAGTGTTACATTGTGATCGTTGTATTGATGTTGGCGTGTTACTTTTATAGTTACCGAACCAGTTTCAGTGAATTTTAAAGCATTGCCTGTCAAATTCATCAAAATCTGTCTAAGGCGTTTAGGATCACCGAGAATAATTTTAGGTACAGTATCTTCAATTTCATCTTTAAGCGTAATAGCTCTGCCATGTGTTCTGACCTGTAAAGCTTCCAGCACGCCTTGAACTAGGGTGCGCACAGGCATCTCGATTTGTTCAAGTTCCATTTTATCAGCATCTATTTTTGCAAGGTCCAGAACATCGTCCAGAATTTCAAGCAAACTTGCCGCTGAAGTTCGTGCGGCTTTGACCATCTGGCGGGTGTCATCTGTCAGCTGGTTGCGCTCAATCAGTTCCAGCATACCAAAGACAGACTGCATCGGGGTGCGCAGCTCATGGCTCATGACGGCCAGAAAAGATGCTGAGGTTTTGGAAGAATCATCAAAAATCATAAAAAACACGAAAAAAGGGTTGACCCAAAGACCAAGAAGGCTGATGGATTATACCCCTGAAATCTCTGCGTAAAAGTTAACAAAACGGGTGTAATATGAGTTTTAAAGTAGCTGTTGTCGGCGCGTCGGGTAATGTTGGGCGCGAATTGCTCTCCATTCTTGCTGAACGGCACTTTCCAGTTAGTGAAGTTGTTGCGCTGGCCTCAGAGCGTTCGGCGGGCCGTGAAGTCTCTTTTGGCGAAAAAGATGTTCTGAAAATTCAGGATTTATCTAAGTTTGATTTTAAAGGTACAGATATTGTTCTCTCATCACCGGGCGCTTCTGTTTCTGCTGAATTTGCGCCAAAGGCAGCCGCTGCAGGTGCTGTTGTTATCGATAATACGTCGTATTTTCGTATGGACCCCGATGTGCCCCTTGTGGTTCCAGAAGTTAATCCCGAGGCAATTGCAGGTTACACAAAAAAGAATATTATAGCAAATCCAAATTGTTCAACCATTCAAATGACTGTAGCGCTTAAGCCTTTGCACGATAAGGTAAAAATCAAACGCGTTGTAGTTTCAACCTATCAATCCGTTTCAGGTGCTGGCAAAGAAGCAATGGATGAGCTTTTCAGCCAGACGCGCAGTATTTTTATGAATGGAACGCCAACTCCACAAATTTTTAAAAAACAAATATCTTTCAACGTGATACCGCAGATTGATAAGTTTATGGATGATCGTATGACCAAAGAAGAATGGAAAATGGTCGTCGAAACGAAGAAGATTCTTGGTTCGTCTATCAAGGTTTGCGCAAATTGTGTGCGTGTTCCTGTTTTTATAGGGCATTCTGAAATGGTGAATGTCGAATTTGAAGATGAGCTTTCGGCCTCTGATGCAAGGAAGTTATGGTTAAAGGCGCCGGGCGTTACTTTGATTGATCTAGAAAGCGATATGGAATTTATTACCCCCGCCGAGGTGCAAGGTGAGGACCATGTTTTTATCAGTCGTGTGCGGGATGACGTCAGCGTTGAGAATGGCATTAACTTTTGGTGCGTTAGCGATAATTTGCGTAAAGGCGCCGCTTTAAACGCTGTCCAGATTGCTGAGCGTTTTGTGAAAGATTTTAGATAGCCATCCCAGCTGTGAAGGATGTCGTGGCCTGTCTGATATTGCGCATTGAAATCAGCGGCTTGCCCCATTATGATGCTTCGCATGGTACATCACATTTCTCATCGTCCGCTTTCCCCTCACTTGCAAATCTACCGCCCGCAGATGACATCTGCGCTTTCTATCTTTCACCGTATATCGGGGTGTTTTTTAGCGCTTGGCCTTATATTGGTCGTAAGCCTTCTTGTGGCGGCGGCAACTGGGCCTGAAGCTTACGCGGGACTTGCAAAATTGATGGCATCCCCCATCGGTAAGCTGGCACTATTTGGTTGGAGCGCGGCTTTGTATTATCATTTTTTCAACGGCATCAGGCATTTGATTTGGGATACAGGAAATTTATTTAAAATTGAGCATGCCACGCGCGCTGGTTACTTTGTTTTATTTTGCGCTGCGTTTGCAACGCTGGCCACCTGGATCAAGCTGTGCGGGGAATTTTAATCATGCCGATGAAATGGGAACAATCTGCTTTAAAAAATCCTTTAGCGCGCGCTAGGGGCCTTGGATCCGCGCATACAGGTGTTGATCACTGGTTATCGCAACGTATCACATCGATTGCCAACATACCGCTTACTTTGTGGCTGGTCATTTCAATCGTCTCTCTTGTAGGGGCTGACTATGCAACGTTCACAAACTGGCTTGCGGTTCCATTTAATGCTGTGATGATGATTCTAACTCTTGCCTCATTTTTTTATCATGCGGCTTTAGGCACACAAGTGGTTGCTGAAGATTACATTCATTCAGAAGGCCTGAAGATCATCACGTTAATTGCCTTGAAGCTTTCATTTACAGCCCTGTTTATCGCCGGATTATTTTCAGTTCTCAAGATTGCCTTATAATTTTTTTAAATTTTTGGAGTTTCATAATGCCGCAGTCCTATCCCATAACAGATCATTTATATGATGTGGTTGTCGTTGGTGGCGGAGGCGCGGGCTTACGCGCAACTGTTGGTATGGTAGAGAAGGGTTTGAAAACAGCTTGTATTTCTAAAGTGTTTCCAACGCGGTCTCATACGGTTGCGGCCCAAGGCGGTATATCGGCTGCGCTTGCGAATATGGGCGAAGATGACTGGCGCTTTCATATGTATGACACCATCAAGGGCTCTGATTGGCTTGGCGATCAGGATGCGATTGAATATATGTGTCGTGAAGCTATTCCTGCTATCATCGAATTGGAACATTATGGTGTACCCTTTTCGCGTACTGAAGATGGACGAATTTATCAGCGCCCCTTTGGTGGCATGACCACCAACTACGGCAAGGGTACAGCGCAGCGCACCTGTGCGGCAGCTGACCGCACGGGTCATGCCATTTTACATACGCTTTACCATCAGGCTTTAAAACATAAGGCGGAATTTTTTATTGAGTATTTTGTCCTTGATCTGATTATGAGCGATCAGGGGGAATGCTTGGGTGTTATCGCACTTAATCTTGATGACGGGACCATTCATCGTTTTCGTTCCCATCAGACTGTGCTGGCTACAGGTGGCTATGGTCGTGCTTATTTCTCGTGCACATCGGCACACACCTGCACAGGCGATGGCAATGCAATGGTTTTGCGTGCAGGGCTACCACTGCAGGACATGGAATTTGTTCAGTTTCATCCCACAGGTATTTATGGTTCAGGATGTTTAATTACAGAAGGATCACGCGGCGAGGGTGGGTATCTGACCAATTCAGAGGGCGAAAGATTTATGGAGCGTTATGCCCCTTCGGCAAAAGATTTGGCATCGCGCGATGTGGTGTCGCGATCCATGACAGTTGAAATACGTGAAGGTCGCGGCGTCGGTAAAAATAAAGATCATATCTTTTTACATCTTGAGCATCTTGATGCTGATATTATTCACAAACGCTTACCCGGTATTGCTGAAACAGCTAAAATTTTTGCTGGTGTTGATGTGACAAAACAGCCCATACCTGTTTTACCAACAGTTCATTATAATATGGGCGGGATACCAACAAACTGGCGCACAGAAGTCGTATGCCCCAGTGCAGGTGATCCGCATAAAGTTGTGTCCGGACTTATGGCGATTGGTGAAGCTGCTTGTGTTTCTGTACACGGTGCTAACCGATTGGGGTCAAATTCATTACTTGATCTTGTTGTGTTTGGACGTGCAGCCGCTATACGCGCAGCAGAAACGGTTATTCCGAATGCGCCGCATAAACCACTTGGTGCAGATAAAGGTGAAAAAGCGCTTGCAAGGCTTGATCATTTTCGCAATGCCAAAGGTGCAACTAAGCCAGCAGATTTGCGTTTGCAAATGCAACGTGTCATGCAAAATAATGCAGCTGTGTTCCGCACTGGTGAAACGCTTGATGAAGGCTGCCATAAAATTGACGCTTGCTTTTCCGGTAAAGCAGATTTGGGTATCACAGATCGTTCTTTGATTTTTAACACTGAGCTTGTTGAAACCTTAGAGCTTGATAATTTGATGGGGCAGGCTGTTGCTACATTACATGCCGCATCAAAACGCAAAGAAAGCCGTGGCGCGCATGCGCGGGAAGATTTTCCTGATCGGGATGATGAAAAATGGCTTAAGCATTCCATTATATGGGTTGATGAGGCCGGGAAAACCCGTCATGGCGAACGTCCGGTTATTTTGACAACTTTAACCAATGAAGTTGAAGCTGTTCCGCCTAAAAAGCGCGTTTATTAAGGCAAAAAAGCTACTAAATCCACTTTTCTTGCATTACAGCAATGTGTTGTGAGACAATGAAAGAATGCAACATAAAATCCAGCTCATTCCTCTTGACCGCCGTTGGAATAAAAAACCACCGGAAAAGCAGGGTTTACTGGATGTATTAAACGCCGTTGCAACCAAAGCGACCCACAAAACCGGCCTTTCGCGTCGGGCGCACCATATTTTAGCGAGAAAATCTTCTGTTTGCGATTCAAAAGCAGGGAAAGATGCGCTTTATACACTTAGGCAGCAAGTTGCCCAAGGCGGTATAAAGGGGCTAATTCGTAGTACGCAGATAATTTTAAGGCTGGTTTAAAGCGGATATCATCTCTTTTCATTTTCAAGTCAAAGGATTATATTTGACCTTGTAAATCAATTGCTTGGATGTTGCGTTATGGCTGAATTCAGACTTCCCCCCAATTCTCGTACTCAAGAAGGCCGCACGATATCTGCGCCACCGGCAGCTGCACGCCGCAAAGTGTTTAAAGTTTATCGTTATGATCCTGATAAAAGTGAGAATCCATCTTGGGACAACATTGAAATTGATCTCGATGCCTGTGGACCTATGGTTCTTGACGCTTTGATCCATATTAAAAATCAGGTTGATGGAACGCTGACCTTCCGTCGTTCTTGCCGTGAGGGTATTTGCGGGTCTTGCGCAATGAATATTGATGGCACCAACACTTTGGCCTGCCTGAAACCGATTGCTGATGTGAAGGGCGATGTTAAAATTGCACCGCTGCCGCATTGCTCGGTTGTCAAAGACCTGGTGCCAGATCTTAATCATCTTTATGCGCAGCTTGCCTCTATTGAACCGTGGCTAAAAACGGAAAGCTCTGCCCCTTCACGCGAAAGGCTGCAAAGCGCACAAGATGCTGATGCGCTTAACGGCCTTGATGGTAAAGGCCCTTCAGCTTGTATATTGTGTTTTTGCTGTTCTACATCTTGCCCTTCATATTGGTGGAATAGTGACCGATTTTTAGGGCCGGCTATATTACTGCAAGCGTATCGTTACATTGCTGACAGTCGCGATGAAGCAACAGGCGAACGGCTAGATCAGCTTGAAGATCCCTTCCGTTTATATCGTTGCCATACCATTATGAATTGCACAAAAACCTGTCCAAAAGGTTTAAACCCCGCCCATGCCATTGCTGAAATAAAAAAACTGATGGTTGCGCGGCGGTAAATGAAATTTTCTGGGCCGATCAATCTTCGTAACTGGTCTTTTTTCGATGTGGCTCATTCAGCTTTTGCTGTTGGGATCGTGTCTTTTATTTTCCCGGTTTATTTTACAAATGCTGTCATTGGTGATGGCGTTAAAGGCGCTTCGTTGTGGAGCTTTTATATTGGCTTATCCGGTTTTTTTGTTGCCATACTCAGCCCCATCATCGGCATGGTTGTTGATAAATACGGGCATATCATGACATGGCTGCGCTGTTTAACAGGCCTTCTCATTGTGTCAACGGCGTGTTTATGGTTTATCAAACCTGTGCCCGAAACATCGGGTCTTTTTGTTGCTGCTTTTTTAATTATTCTGGCCAATACAGCATATGAACTTGTTGGTTCTGTATCCAACACGCTTTTGCCATCTGTGACGTCTCAGGCAAAAATGGGGCGCGCTTCTAACATTGCGTGGGGCGCGGGTTATGTGGGCGGAGTTTTTGCTTTAATTTTCAGTATGATCTTATTTATAGGCATTGCCGGATGGAAAGGCTTAATGCAGATCAGTTTTATTGATGCGCAGCATATTCGTGCAAGCTTTATCTTTATTGCGCTGTGGATTTTTATGTTCTCTCTGCCTTTTCTTTTATCGAAGACAAAAGCTTTACCTGTAAGCCCACAAGGCTCTTTTGATTTATTAAAAACAAGTTTTAAAAAAGTTTGGGACGATAGGAACTTACGCTTGTTTATGATTGGAAGCGCAATTTATCGTGATGGACTGGCAACACTTTTTGCCGTGGGCGCGTTATATGCGGGTGTTGTCTATAAGTTGGATGCCTCGCAAATTTTGGTTTTTGGTATATGGTTAAATGTGATGGCCGGTCTTGGAGCGCTTTTGCTGGCGCGATACGATGATAAATTTGGGTCGCGTATTTTAATTCTGGTTTGTCTTTGCGGCTTAATAGCAGTGGGGACCGAGATTCTTTTTATTACCCATTCAAAAACATTTTTATATTTCGCTCTTGGGCTGGGGATTTTTATTGGGCCTGCGCAGGCAGCGGGGCGCACCATGTTAGCCCGCCTTGTGCCTGATCACGAAATGGGACGCATGTTTGGTATTTATTCTTTAACCGGGCGATCCATATCTTTTCTAGGCCCTATGATATTTTCAGCCGTTACAGCCCTGACAGAACAGCTTCAAGCTGGTATGATCAGTATTATAGCGTTCTGGTTTATAGGGGCGATTTTTATATTCTTTACAAAAGATAATCATGTTAGACATCGATCAGCCATCTCCAAACTTTGATTTACGCGCACCCGGTACGCGCCCACAATTTATTATTTTGCATTATACAGGTACGCAAACGGCAGACGAGGCGCGCTCAGTCTATCTCAATAATAGCCCTGATCCATCTTTTGGTCGTGTTTCAACGCATTATATGATTGATCTGGATGGAACAATTACACGCCATGTTGATGAGGATAAGCGCGCTTGGCATGCCGGAAAATCTTATTGGCAGGGATTTTCGGACTTGAATTCATGGTCGATTGGCATTGAAGTTGTGAATGCAGGGCACCTGCATGGTCTGCCTTTATTTCCATCCGAGCAAATTGAAGCGTTAGCAAAATTGTGCAAAACGATCTTGTCGCGCTATGGTATGGGCCTTTTTGATGTGCTTGCACACTCCGATATTGCCGTTACTCGAAAAATAGATCCGGGTGAAAATTTTCCGTGGGAAAAGTTGGCGGAACTTGGTGTTGGATTTTGGCCAAAACCTAATACATCGGATGAGCTAGCAGCTAAAGATGCGCTGGGTATTGAAGAATTGGCTCAAGCTATGCTTACCCGTATGGGTTATGATCCCGACTTACCGTTTACAGAAATTGTAACGGCGTTTCAGCGTCGCTATCATCCTGAAATATTTAAAGAATCTGGTTCTGTTGGCATTATGGATGAAATAACTCTGGCGCGATTAATTTGCCTTTATCACGCACTTCCTGATAAAGAAGAAGCGTCAGTTGGCCGGATGACCGCGCCCCGCAACGGGTGAGGAAAGTCCGGGCATCACGAAAGTATGGTGCCGGATAACGTCCGGCCGGGGCAACCCGAGGGAAAGTGCCACAGAAATCAAACCGCCGATGGCCGTGCTTGCATGGATCAGGTAAGGGTGAAACGGCGGGGTAAGAGCCCACCGCAGGACTGGCAACAGGACTGGCACGGTAAACCCCACCAGATGCAAGACCAAATAGGGGTGGTCGGACAGAAGCTTCGGTTTGCTGTCAGATGTACTTTCGCATTTCCACCCGGGTTGGTTGCTTGAGCCTGCCGGTAACGTCAGGCCTAGATGAATGGTTATCAACTGTGTGGTTTCTGTTCGATGCAGAAAACGCCACACATGAACAGAACCCGGCTTACAGGCCAGCTGACATTTTTTATTTTATGCGTAATCTTTGGTCACTCAGTAAAACAGGAGCGTTGTCATGTGGGGGGTCAAACCGGACCAATCCAAAATCTGTTATTTTTAAACTGGGTATGACACACAAAGGTAAAAAAGCGAGCATCATCATTGGATCTTCCAGTGCCGATCCAAGCTGAGATGAAGCATGGCGTAAAGCTTCAAGTTCTTGGCGAACATCTTCAAAGGGCTTGTCAGACATAAGACCCGCAATCGGTAACGCCATCTGCCCGATCACTTTACCGTCTTTAACAATGGCATAGCCACCTTGATTATTGCGGATGGTGTTAACCGCAAGGGCCATATCGCTATCGTTCGACCCGACAACCGTGATATTATGGCTGTCATGGCCAATGGAACTGGCGATAGCTCCATTTTCAAATCCAAAGCCTTTTACAAACCCGGTTGCGATATTGCCGTTTTTTCCATGGCGTTCAAGGACAGAAATTTTTAAAATATCAGTATCAGGTGCAGGGGTGATAACAGTACCGTTTCGATCAAGCATAAAATAATCAGATGCTTCTAACTTCAGATGACCTGTTACAACTTGGCCGGGTATAATTTCAATCACATCAACAAGGTCTCGTGTACTATAGATTGTTGTTTGAAAATCAGTTTCACTGATTTGTTTTATCTGGACACTGTTTTGGCCGGGCGAAGGTGGTAATGTGTCGTGATCAAAAGTACGTTTCGAAACAATTCTTCCATTTTTAATTACGCTATGAATATCGCATGTTGCGACATCATTCAGGATAACAATATCAGCCTTAAACCCCGGTGCGATCAGGCCTCGTGCTTGCCATTTTGGGGTGTTTTTGTGCAAGCCAAAACCTTGCGCGGCAGACCAGCTTGCAATTCTGTAGACATCTGCGGGATCAGCCCCTTTAGCAATCGATGTTCTGATAAGATGGTCGATATGCCCTTGTTCAGCGATATCAAGCGGGTTGCGGTCATCTGTGCAAAAGCCAAGAAAGGGTGATAACCGTGCCTGAATTAAAGGCTGTAGGGTTTCAAGATCTTTGCAGACGGTGCCTTCACGAATGAGAACATTCAGGCCTTTTTTTAGTTTTTCTTGTGCGCCATCTAATGTAGTTGATTCGTGGCAGTTTCTGATTCCGCAGCTGGCCATAGCGTTGAGTGCATAACCAGAAATGCCCGGCAGATGGCCGTCAATATGCCCTGTACTAAACGCGGATAGTTTTTCAAGTGTATCAGGGTTTAAGCCAAGAACGCCGCCAATATCCATGAACTCAGCAAGCCCGATTGCGCTTGGATGATCGCGATATAATACAAGCGTAGATGCGTCCAGATTAGCACCAGAAGTTTCAAGGGGCGTTGCTGGCACACATGATGAAAGCTGCACAAACATATCCATGACGGTTTTTTCCGACGCAGATTGAAAATATTTAATTGCCTCTGATCCTAATACATTTGACATTTCGTGCGGATCACAGATGACCGTTGTTGTTCCGCGCGGCAGAACGCATCTGTCAAATTCAAAAGGCGTTATCATGGAGCTTTCAATATGCGCGTGTGTATCGATAAACCCCGGAACCGCTGTCAGGCCAGTGCCATCAATTTCAGTGATGCCTGAATAAAAATCATAGGTACCAATAATTGTGCCATCTGCAATAGCGATATCGCCCAGATCGGTTTCTCCTGTTACAACATTCAAGATAGAAATATTTTTGATTACAAGATCAGCCTTTTGGCGACCTGTGGCTTTTTCAATACGGTTTTTCAATGAAAGGGGTGATGTTATTTGCATACATCTTATCTAACGAGAACGTTATGTTATGTCCACAAAAAACCGTCTGGGCTTAAAGCCGCAGACGGTTTTATTAAAAAATGGCCGGTCACCTTTAGTATCCCCTTACCAGAAGGGTCCGGCTTCTTTTTAAAAAAGGCGGCTCCCCCGTCGCCTTTAGTAATTCGTTTATACGGGCAAGGTCTGCAGAGAACCTGAAAAACCAAGTTCGCGCCCTGTAAGGCTGGATTGGTATGTTGAATACGCGATAACACCCAAAAAAGACCCACCTGTTACAGCAATAATCATAATTAAAGCGATTGTCATTTGAAGTTCCCCTTATTGTTTTTACACACATTAGTCTTTGAAAGTCTTTGAATTCCCCACCAGCATTTTTGCGCCGGTATGTTATGTTTACCATAACTGTTTTTCGTAATTCAAGATAAAAAATCAGAAAAAAGCATAATTTTTTCAAACAGTTGAAAGATGCTATAAAAAATACACAACTATGCATTTTTTATGCACAACTATGATTTTAAACTTCAGAAATTAACTTTTTAAAAGAGAAAAATAGATGTCAAAGATCAGGCTGCAGAAGAAAATTTAACGCCTTTTTCTTTCAAAACATCCTGAAGCTCACCGGATTGGAACATTTCTCGCACAATATCGCAGCCACCAATAAACTCACCCTTCACATAGAGCTGGGGGATTGTAGGCCAGTTTGAGAAATCTTTTATACCCTGACGAATATCGTCATCTTCAAGCACATTGATGCCTTTAAAAGGAACGCTTAAAGAATTAAGCACCTGCACCACAGCAGCAGAAAAGCCACATTGCGGGAAAGTATTCGTACCCTTAAGGAACAGCACGACATCATTGTTTGTGATTTCTGTTTTGATTTGGTCAAAAATGGGCGACGTCATATTGAAGCTCTCCTGTTTATCATGATTGTGGTGTTTTTGTTGTGAGTGCAAGTGCGTGTAAATCTTTATCCATTGCCCCTTTTAAGGCGGCATATACAAGCTGATGTTGTGCAACGCGTGACTTACCAACAAAAGCTTTTGATATAATGGTTGCCGCATAATGATCTCCATCACCAGCCAGATCTTTAATTTCAATCGTAGCGTCCGGAAAAGAACTTCTAATAAGGTCTTCGATTTGTTGAGCAGTCATTGCCATATTTTATATTTTATTCCCAGCAGCCATGTAATTAGGCAGCCATGCTTCATGTGTTTCTCTTATTTCAGATATAGGGATATCAAAACCCCCTTCAAGGGTCAGGCTTGCATTTGATGTTGTTTTTCCAAGTTCAAGTATAGAAACATCAGCCTTGTCAGCCGCTTTGATTAAAGAATCACCATCATTTGTTATAACAATATAGCGCCCCTGATCTTCCCCAAACCAGAATCCGGCGCATAACTGGGTTTTAGGGTCATACAAATTTATGCCAATCGAAGAGGAGGCGAGCGCCATTTCAGCAAGTGCCACCAGCAATCCCCCGTCTGAAATATCATGACACGATGAAATTGTGCCGTTGAGAATATGTGTACGAACGAAGTCGCCTGTGCGTCTTTCATCCTCAAGCTGAACCGGTGGTGGGGGGCCTTCTTCCTTGCCAAAAATATGACGCAGATAAAGCGACTGTCCAAGATGGATGCCAGCACCACCTACGAGCAGCACGGATAGGCCTGCTGCTTTTGGTGCAATACCAACAGCTTGTGAATAATTGGCAATAACACCAACGCCACCTATGACAGGCGTTGGCAAAATCGCCTGACCATTTGTTTCGTTGTATAAAGAAACATTGCCCGATATTACCGGATAATCTAAAGCGATGCAGGCCGCGCCAATCCCGGTCACACAATCAGCCAGCTGTCCCATAATTTCTGGTTTTTCAGGGTTTCCAAAATTTAAGTTGTTGGTTACAGCAAGAGGCGTTGCGCCTGTTGCTGTTATATTACGCCAGCTTTCAGCAACCGCTTGCTTGCCGCCTTCAAAAGGATCAGCAAAGCAATAGCGTGGCGAACAATCGGTTGTGATCGCAATTGTTTTGTTTGAATTTTCAAGCTTCACCAGTGAAGCATCTGCGGCAAACCCTGATTGAGTTTGAGTGATGCCCGGGCTTGAAATTGTTTCCCCACCTACAAGGGAATCATATTGTTCCCAAACCCAGCGTTTGGATGAAAGATCAGGCGTTGCCATGAGGGTGGTTAAATGCTTGCCCAAATCGTCAGGCTTGCAATCATATTTTTTTGTGTCAATCGGGTTTTGTGCAGGTGTTTTTTTTGTAGGGCGGCTATATTGCGGCGCTTCATCAACCAGCGGAGGCACAGGCATATCGCACCATGTTTTACCATACATATCGATTTTTAAATTCTGTTCAATTGTTGTCACTCCAATGACCGCAAAATCAAGATCCCATTTCTCAAAAATTTTTCTTGCGACATCTTCGCGCCCCGGCTTCAAAATCATCAACATGCGTTCTTGCGATTCGGAAAGCATAATCTCATAAGGGACCATGACTGTTTCCCTCATCGGCACATGATCTAAGGTTAGATGCACGCCAATATTTCCTTTGGCAGCAATTTCAACACAAGATGATGTAAGCCCAGCTGCACCCATATCTTGTATGGATATAATGGCGTCTTTACGCATCAATTCCAGGCAGGCTTCTAAAAGAAGTTTTTCAGTAAAAGGGTCGCCTACCTGAACAGTCGGGCGTTGATCTTCATCCCCGTCAGTGAATTCAGCCGATGACATGGTTGCGCCATGAATACCATCGCGCCCTGTTTTTGAACCGACATAAACAACCGGTTGCCCCACGCTTGCGCCTCGCGCATAAAATATTTTATCAGCGTCCGCAATACCAACTGTCATGGCGTTGACAAGGATATTGCCGTTATAAGCGGCATGGAAATTTGTTTCTCCGCCCACAGTGGGTACGCCAATCGAATTGCCGTATCCCCCAATACCAGAGACAACACCCGCAATAAGCTGACGGGTTTTTGGATGAGACGGGTCGCCAAAGCGCAGGGCGTTCATATTGGCGATAGGGCGAGCGCCCATGGTGAAAACATCGCGCAAAATGCCACCAACGCCCGTAGCGGCACCCTGATAAGGTTCAATATAAGACGGATGATTATGGCTTTCCATTTTAAAAATAGCAGCTTGTCCGTCGCCTATATCGATGACGCCTGCATTTTCACCCGGGCCCTGAATAACCCAAGGTGCCGTTGTGGGAAGGGTTTTCAGCCAGACCTTTGATGATTTGTAAGAGCAATGTTCAGACCACATCACCGAGAAAATACCCAGTTCAGTATAAGAAGGGATGCGCCCCATAATTTTAAGAGCCAGTGCATATTCATCACGTTTGAGACCAAACTGGGCGGCCAGAGATTCTGTGACTTCTGGTTCACGGATATCAGCAACAGAATCTTGGGATTTTAGATTTGCTTTTGTCATGACACTAAACTCTGGAAAAGGGTAAGACCGTCTTTATAAATATGATGCGCTTGAGTTGAATCTTCTGGATGAGGCATCATGCCTAAAATATTTTTTTTGCTATTTAATATGCCTGCAATATTGCTGACAGATCCGTTTGCATTTGCAGCTTTTGTCGTTTGTCCATGTTCATCAACATAACGAAAAGCGATCTGGTCATGATCTTCAAGTTCTTTTGCAAGATCTAGGGATGCAAAATACTGTCCGTCACCATGGGCAACAGGAACATTAATAATTTGTTTTGTTGTAAAAGATTTTGTAAAAGGCGAATGAATTGTTTCGGTACGCAAGAACACGCGCTTGCAATGAAATTTTAAGGAACGGTTACGCAGCAAAGCACCTGGCAGCAATCCCGTTTCAACGAGAATCTGAAAGCCATTACAAATCCCTAAAATTTTAACGCCGCGATCAGCCTGTGCGCGTATGGATGACATGATCGGAGAATGCGCGGCCATAGCCCCGCAGCGCAAATAATCGCCATAAGAAAACCCGCCGGGCAGAACAATTAAATCATAAGAACCGATCTGGGTATCTTTATGCCAAATAAGATCAGGCTTTTTGCTGCAAACGCTTTGAAGGGCCATCGCCATGTCCTTTTCGCGGTTACTTCCTGGAAATACAATAATGGCGGCCTTCATGGGCAGAATCCTTATGCTATCCTTTTGGAATTAGCAGTTTTAAACAAAAAAAACCAGCACTAATGTTATGTTATGGTATATCAGATAAATATAATTTATCTTGCTTTCAGGTCTGGACTCTCGCTAGTGTGGTCCCGATCAGGAATAAAGCGCACAAAAACGCCAAAGAAGAAAATAAGCGTGTTTTTGTGCAAGGTGTGAGCGGCATAAAAAACATTGCGAGTTGAACAGAAAAGGCCCCGAGCAGATTTGTTTCGGGGCTTTTTTTAGGCTTTCATATCCGAGATGGCTTCATCAAAAAGCTGATCGACCAAGCTGGCTATTTCGTGTCGGTCTATTGTGATGTTTCTGGCTTTAAAATCAGCATCCACGCGGGCGATCACATCGTCAAAGCCAGGTTCGTCAAGATTACTTGCAACAACGCTTTTGGCGTACATCTCCGCATCATCGCCGATCAGGTTAAAGCGTTCAGCAGCCCAAAGCCCAAGTTTTTTACAAGCACGCGCTTCGGCTTTAAAGCGGCTTTCTTCATCCAGAGCAAATTTGGTTTCAAATCCTTTTTCGCGGCTATCAAAAGTCGTCATCAGAACCTCTTTCTAATCATTTGTATGATATAGCATTTTTTTTAAGCGGCTGCTATAACCTATCCCTTCAAGATAAGAGGCTTTAATTATGTTTTTTTCCCGTCGCAAGGTCATTTACGAAGGCAAGGCAAAAATATTGTATGAAGGCCCCGAGCCGGGAACAATCATACAATATTTCAAAGATGATGCCACAGCCTTCAATGCGCAGAAAAAAGGCACCATTTCGGGTAAAGGTGTGCTGAACAACAGAATTTCAGCGCATTTGATGACCAAGCTTGAACAGATGGGTATTCCAACCCATTTTATTCGCTCGATCAATATGCGTGAACAGCTGGTAAGACAGGTTGATGTTATACCGATCGAAGTGGTTGTGCGTAATGTGGCCGCAGGGTCTTTAAGCAAACGTCTGGGCATAAAAGAGGGCACTATTTTACCCCGCCCCATCATTGAATATTATTATAAGAATGACTCGCTTGGCGACCCGATGGTTTCTGAGGATCATATTCTTACTTTTGCTTGGGCCGACCCTTATGAGTTGGAAGAAGTTGTTACATTAGCATGGCGGGTCAATGATTTTTTATCGGGCTTATTTTCAGGCATTGGTTTGAAGCTGATTGATTTTAAGCTCGAATTTGGTCGCCTATGGGGCGAAAATGATGAACTTTATATTATTCTTGCCGACGAAATATCGCCCGACAATTGCAGGCTTTGGGATGCAAAAACCAATGAAAAGCTTGATAAAGATCGCTTTCGTCAGGATCTGGGCAATATCTCGGAAGCCTATCAGGAAGTTGCGGAACGTTTGGGGCTTATACCCAAAGGTGGCATTTTAGCTGACGGGTCGATTGACGAGAAGCTCGCTGAATCACTTGAGGGTATTGAAAACGAACTGGCAAGCGAACGCAAATTACGTAGTGTCAATAAAATGACAACGCCCCCGCCGAAGCGTTAGTTTTTTGCAGAAATTAAAGTATTGTTCAGCAGGCACGCAATTGTCATGGGGCCAACACCGCCAGGTACGGGCGTAATAGCACCCGCAATATTTTTCACATCTTCAAAATCAACGTCACCAACCAGCCCTGCATCGGTGCGGTTTATACCCACATCAATCACAACCGCGCCTTTTTTTACCCAATCAGCCTTTACCATTTTTGCGCGGCCAACGGCAGCGACTAAAATATCAGCCTGCTTGCACAGCACCGGTAAATCTTTGGTTTTTGAGTGGCACTGAATAACAGTGGCGTTGGCTGCCAGAAGCAGTTGCCCCATGGGCTTGCCGAAGAGTAACGAGCGCCCAATCACAACAGCTATTTTGCCCGAGAGATCTGGAAGTTCATTTTCAATTAACATCATTGATCCTTGGGGTGTGCAAGGCACAAGCCCTTTCACACCGGCCATCAAACGGCCAGCATTCATGGGATGAAGGCCGTCAACGTCTTTATCGGGCGATATCAGCGTTATAAAATCATTTTCATTTAAATGCGCAGGCAAGGGGAGTTGCAGCAAAATACCATTGACCGATGGATCGGAATTCAAGGTCAGAATTAGCTTTTTTAATTCATCCGCTTTGGTATCGTCAGCCAGCTTGTGTTCTATACTCTTGATGCCAACTTCAAGGCAGGCTTTGATTTTAGAGCCAACATAAACTTTTGATGCGGGGTTATCGCCAACAAGTATAACCGCAAGCCCGGGCTTGGTCGCCATACCCGACACTTCATGACGTATGCGATCACGAAGTTTTTGTGCTGCGGCCTTGCCGTCAATAATGCGGGCTGTCATCAGGTGAATAAGCGATAAATAAATTGTTCGATTAGTTGCAAGCCGATAATTACCACGATTGGCGAGAGGTCTATTCCACCAATCAGTGGGATATATTTTTGTACACGCTTCATCACCGGATCAACGGCGCGTTGCAGCAGGTTCACCAAATTGCGCGCTTGCTGGGTGCGCAAATTTAGAACTTGGAAGGCAACAAGCCACTGAATAACGACGTAAAGGATCACAATCCAGATGTAAATTTGAATAGCGGTACTCAAAAGATATAATAAAAGACCCATGTCGACTCCTTGGCAAAGCAAGCCTTGAAATGGTACAATAGTAAATTACCTATGCTTTGTCACTGTTGGATTTTACATGATTGGTCTTGAAAGTTTTGCTGCGGGGTATCTTTTGTATGCGTCCGCGCAGGCCAAGCCAAGCTGGTGCAAAAATCAGACAGCGCCGCAAGTGAAGGTGGTGCCACAAATGGCACCGCTGACATATGATTTCAGCAGATCCCAAAAAAACCTGAATAATCTTCATGTGGATACAATTAATCCTTACGGTAAGTCGGTGCATACAGATACAGGCGGTTTAATGCATGGCACCGTGCAGCTTAAGGCGGGCACTAGCTATCGCACCGTCCAGTTTCAAGGTTATGCCTGTTCGTTTTATGAAACGATTACAATCACCGTTCAGTTAACCCCAAAAATTCTTATTGCTTCAGAATATCCCAAAGGTGGATGCAAACATAATGCAATTTTACAGCATGAATTAAAACATGTTCAGGTTGAAAGGTTGATTGCCAATCATTATTCTCAGGTCATCGGGCAGCAGATGGTAAATGCTATTAAAAAGTATTCTATGTTCGGGCCTT
>CAZYMI010000022.1:0-1743 GCA_964648505.1 uncultured Pseudobdellovibrionaceae bacterium | reverse complement strand
TGTGAGCGATCAGTCTCAGACGCATGCACAGATGAGCCGGATTATTGAAGATATTGTCACCCGTGTGAATGATGCCATGTCAGCAGATAGAATAAAGCGGCAGCAGGAAGTTGATAATATCAATGAATATAATCGTGTGAATAAGCTTATTCAGTCGTGCCGCAATTAGCGCTGCGTATTTTCCTTGAGGGCCTTTTTTAAGGCTTGCCAATAAGGGGCATCTTGTGGGGCTATTTTAAAAGCGCGCTCAAGGGTTATGCGGGCGCGTGCTTCATTGCCTTCTTCTTGCGCTATTTTTATCCCCTGTGTCATAAGGGCTGCGCCAAAGGCCTTGCGTATGTCGTGGCTATTAGAATCGAGATCATAGGCTTTTTGCAGGCTTTCAACGGCCTCATCGCTTTTATCTAAAATCAATTGCAAAAGGCCCAGATTCAGCCAACGATTGGGATGATCTGAATTACGCAGAGCTTCTATTTTAAGTGTTGCTTCACGGTGGATCAGCCCACGTAGTTCTGTGCGCACAGAAGGGGGTTCGTTTTTTGCAAAAACCGAAGGACGATCAGGTGTGCCTAAAAACAGGTATAAAGTAAGAAAGAAAACAGGCAACGACCACAGTAGAATTAATTTACGCTTTCTTTCACCCCGTTCAAGGGCACCGATTAAAAAAACAGCGACCGCAGATACGATCATACCAAGCAGGGCAATCATAATCATTGTTTCTCTCTTTTAGCATACAAAGGCTTGATAAGAAAAAAGCCGATTATAAAAATAATAAGAGGCATAGACCATAAAAGATAAGTGTTTCCCTGCACAGGCGGGGAAAGAAAGATACCATCACCATAAGCATGACGCAGCGCGTCGCGGATAGTGTCATCACTGGCCCCTTGCTTTATTTGTGCTAAAATAAAAGCACGCATATCTTGCGCAACCTGCGCATTAGAAAACTCAATTGTTTGTGTCTGGCATGAGGCACACCGAATGCTTGCAAACAAAGCTTGTGCACGTTCAGCATCAGATGTCTGAGCATAAACCGAACAAGACAAGCACAAGATCAGTGTGGTGAGAGTTAGTAAAAATCTCATTCTTTCACGCCTATATTTTTTAAAAGCGTTTTTAGTGAGGTCTCAGATAATGCACCTGCTTGATGAAAACGCAATAGGCCATCACCATCGAGCGCAAAAGTTTCAGGTACGCCACTGACCCCTAATTTTAAAGCAATGGCGCCGCCCGGGTCGCGCAAGATCATTTCATAGGGATTACCGTTTTCTTGCAAAAACGTATCCAGATTAGGATCCTGACCATAGATGATCCCGATCACACGAACAGATTTATTTTTTGATGCGGATAGTAAAATAGGGTGTTCAAGTTTACACGGCGTACACCAACTGGCAAAGAAATTGATGATCACAGGTTTGCCGATAAGATCTTCTGTTGTAATGGTTTGGTTGTCACGATTAATAGCCTCAAATACAGGTAAGGCTTTATCTAGAAGCGGGCTTGTTCCAAAATTTGGCGAAAGTGGCCTTGCTAATGCAATAGCAATGATGAACATCAGTAGGATCAAGAGGCCTAAGGGTATATAACGGCTATAGTTACTCATGATTTTTCTTTTCTGGTGAAAGCCGCAAAGGTTGATAAGGCGCCACTTAGAACGATGCCCGCAAAGCCTGCCCATAGCAGGCCTGCAAGCGGGTGCACCCACGCTTTAACAGCCCAACCTTTAAGCCCGGGCTGCACTTCGCC
>CAZYMI010000021.1:0-32864 GCA_964648505.1 uncultured Pseudobdellovibrionaceae bacterium | reverse complement strand
GAGCTATCAGGGAATCTCGGTATTAAGGGCATGAGAAAACATAAAATACGCGCTTGTGTCAATAAGGGCATTTTTTAGCCTACTTGCCCTTGGTTTGTCAGATTTAGGATGTTGCATCGCTTAAAGCAGTTTATATAATGCCTTCAATGCGTCATTTAACCCATTTCATCGTTTTGGTTGCGTTTGTTTTGGCGGGTATTTCACCCGCATGCAAATTTGTGTCCGGCGACATGGGTGGCGGTAGCTTGATTGAAATATGCACACTTGAAGGCATCAAGCTTTTACCAGACGGCAGATTGCCCCCGCTGCAAAACCAGACACAAAATCAAGATGACCATAAAAAAACATTTTCTGATTGCGTTTTCTGTTTTGCGCGCGACCACAGCAAGGCAATGTACAATGATGTTTTTAGTCTAGCCTTTGCGCTTATTATTACGCTTCGGGATGCGTCTGCAATAGACCCGAAAGCATTGATTTTTAGCGTTTATCCCTTTTATCAATCGCGTGCGCCGCCTGTTTAATCTGCTCTGAACCTTTTGTTTCTTTATTTTTTATTTCAGAAAGATTGCACAGATGAAATCGTCTAAACCTGACTTTGCAGCCGCGGCTGCACCTAATCCACTATCACAATTATGGAGCGCTGTTCATAAGCTTTGCGTTCTATCTATGCTATTTATGGCCTTTGGTGGCGCTACAACTTTGCTTGGCGCAACAAAAGCTTTTGCGGCCCATATTGGTCATGGGCTTCTGGCTGCACCTGATGCCATTACAAATATCGCGCATATGATTACCCCACCCGATGGCGGCGCAAGTTTCTTCTCTGCACCGACTGGGGGTGAACATCTAGGGATAAGCCATGCAACAACATCTGGCGCAGCTATGACACCAATACCCGGTGCAGAAAACGCATGTGCAGGGCCTTTTAATTCACGAAGTGAATGGTTTGCTTGCCAGCCCGCAGATTTTCAAGCTGGCGTTCGAGAATCAGCTTCTGCGCTTAGAATACCCGTTGAAACAATGACCGCAAGTTACTGCGGTATGCATGGTGTGCCGAAAAACTGGTAATATTTCTGTTGTTTAAGGCGCAGGATTAGGGGGCGCGGAAGCAGTGAAAAAAGATGCATTGTCCCTTGTAAAACGGGGCAGGGCATCATTTTGCATCCAAGCGGCAGCATCGGTTGGTGCGGTTCCAGACATCACAAGTCTTGTCCATGCGCCTTGTAGCTGAACTGCAATGCTGTCACGGGGTTGAGCTATATCTGATGTTAATGGGCTGCATGCAAATTTAAAGGCGTTTCGTACACGTTCCCCAATTGTCATGCTGACAGGTTCGGCGGTGCATACGCTTAAATCATTGATTGTAGCTGCTGCGGGATTGCCAGGGCCGATATTGTTTAGGGGGGCGGCAGCCAGGGGCGCTGTAGTACCACCAGATGTAAAGCGTGCAATTCTTTCGGCTTCTGCGCGGTTTAATGCAGCTGTCATCTCACGTTCTGGCTGATATATGCCTGTGCGTTGCAGGTATGCTAAATCGCGCACAGCCTGCTGGTTACCCAGATCAGCTGATTTTTTGAGTAACTCAACGGCATGATCAACATTCTTTTCAACGCCACGGCCATAAAGTTCACGGATAGCAAAATCTTTCATCGCCTGAGAATTACCTGCAAGAGCACGATTAAGTTCAGCTTGTGCCGCGCTAGGCAATTGTGCGCCGCTTTCATTCAGGGCACGTAAGTGAGCGAGAGGGTCTGTACTTTCTAAAGCAGCAGGTCCATTTTGAACGGCACCGTCACCACCTGTAACAGATGTATCCTCAGGCAAATCATTTAAATTTAATTCTAGTTTTGGTGGGGCACCTGGCACTGTTTGTTCGGCTGGAATTTGTGGGCCTACTTGAATTTGTGGACCCTGTGCTTGTTGTAATGTTGCTGCGTGCGCAGTAGAAACAAGTGAGAAGCCTGAAAAATCAATATGTGATAAAAGAGAATGTAGGCCAACACCCAACGCACCCCCTAGTGATGCTTTTGCAAATTGTGATTTAAGTGTTGAGAATGCAAATCCAGATGTAAAAGATTTTTTGATGCTTCCGGTAAATGTGTTCTCACCATTTTTGCGATCAAGCCAAGCCTGATGGCCAATTTTTATGATTGTTGCAGCTGCTGTTGATGCAGCCACTGTCGCGAATATTGGAGCGAGTGTGGACGCGGACCCCACCATACCTGCAGCAACAGCAGATTTTACAGCGAACATAACGCCTGCATGGGCGGCAACGCCCTTTAGCTGCTTACGGCGAGCCTTAGCTTCGAAAGCTTCCATGTCAGAAACGCCTAGTTTCTGGCCGATTGCCGCAAAACTTAAGCTGGCCTCAGTAACCAGAACTTTCCCTAAAGACCCAACCTTTGAGGAGGCAGTACTGAAAACCTTTGAAATAGAAAATCTATTTAAGTCATTAGATTCAATGGATTGATCCGAAAATTGAGCAACCGCCAGTGTGTGCATGACCCTGATATCCTTTGGAATTATTTATGAGTAAGGGGTCTTATAAATCACAGGGCATTTTTATGCAAATATTTTTTTATTATTTTAACATAAAAAACTTGACATATTTTATGACTAGCCCTAAAAGTTCATCCAGCAAAGACCACACATTCCTAAAATAGAGGGTAATTTAAAATGAAATTCACACCATCGAGATTAGCAGCCACGTTTATCCCATTTGCCGCACTTGTATCAGCCGCAGCAGCTTCGGCAACAACAGTTCAGGAAAATCCGGGCGGGCCAGTTTTTACACCAGGCCAACCGTGCACAACACAGTCATGTGGACCAACACCAAGGCCGGTTGTTACGCAGCCTCAGCCTCAGCCCATTAATGTTGATGTTAGAAACATAAACGGTAACGACAATAGAAACGTGAATGGTAACGACAACAGAAATGATAATAGAAACGACAACAGTAATTTAAACCTTAATTCAAATATTCTGAATGCCGATTCAAGATCGTCCGCTGCAGCTTCTTCTGCAGCTTCTTCAAGTTCTATCGCAGCTGGCGGCGCTGGTGGTGCTGGAGGTCAAGGCGGTGCTGGTGGCGCTGGAGGTCAAGGCGGTGCTGGTGGTACTGGTACTGGTGGCGATGCAGTAGCGAATGGTACCGTTAATGCAAACCCAACATTTACAAGCCGGAATAACACGGTTGTTTTACCTGGTGCAACAGTTGCAACAGCAGCAGCAGCAGCAGCGTTTCAATGTACTGTTGTTGATGGTTGGCAGGCTGCTGCTTACGTGGTCAGCTTCAGCAAATCAAAGGGTCGTTTCCTTGAGGCTTGCGGTGACAATGCCGTCATTTTGCAAGGTCTTGCAAGTGGCAACCCAACACTGACAGCTATTGCAACACGCAGCGCCCCTGTTTTAAGCGCTGGCGTTGAAGTTGTTGGCGCAAATTATCGCGCAGGCGCAGATGTTAGAACTCTTGAAGGTGCTTTGTTTGGGCCAGCACCAGTTGCACAATCAAGCGCACCTGTTGTGGTGTCTGCACGGCCACCGGCTGATGCACGAATTGTTGAAGTAGCCCCTGCTGCTAACGCACAACAACAGCAACAACAGCCAAGGCGAGCAGTTCGCGGTCTTGTTCCTAATCCTGGCCAATAATAAAAAAACGCTTATAAAAAGCCGGTCATAATAGACCGGTTTTTTTGTTTCTCTGAGAAAGTAATATGGTAAGTTTTAAGAAATCTGTCACATCCCTCATATTCGCTTTTACGCCCGCTGGTATGGCGCAGGCCACTCCTGCGCAAGTTGAGGCGACACAAGGTTATATGGATAGCCTGGGGGAAGAAAATTACATGATTTTAGATAAAAACGATGCTCGTTTTTATCTAGTAGAAGGGAGCAGAATTGTTGCCAATTTTCCAGCCCTTCTGGGAAGTCAGATCGGTGATGATCTGCCCGTTGAATCGGCGGGCACTGCAGCCAGTGTTTTTTCAAGCCTTTTGCCTATGACGGATACAAAAGCATATAAGGCATTTTACCGCGCAACCGTTATTCATTTTGACTGTAATGATACTTTTACCGAATGCGATAGTATTCATGGGCTTTGGACCCACAGCCCCGCCCAAAGGCGCCCGCAAAGGCTGGCAAGCGCATCGCCAGCAGATAACCGCATCAGTAATGGATGTGTAAATTTGAGCAATCCTGATTTTGATCGTGTTTATAACTTCGTGAATACGCACACCAGCAGTAAAGGCGGCAGACCTTATTTTATTGTTATGCCTGAAAGCACAGATGTGGCTGTAACAGTAAATTATTTACAGTCTTTACGATTATAATAGTTGACATAATTACATAATTTATATAGGCTACGCACCATGATAAATATTTCTTCAAAAATCAGAGCGAGAGTTACAGCTATTTCAGTGCCTTTCATGCTTTGCAGCACAGCTCTTTTATCGGGTTGCGCCACGCCATCAATCAGACATGTTGCTACAACAAACAGCGCAGCCTGTATTTTCCCTGATAATAAAGGTCGTCATAGCGTATTTGACGATGAATGCGCCAAAGAAAAACAGATAAGCGTTCTTTTAAATGCAACTGAGTCAAGACCGAATGACCGCTTTGTTGCTGAGTTAATCGTGGCAGCTGCTTTGCGCGATATTGAAAAATCAAATCCTGAGAGCGCACAAAGAATTCTTACAGGTCTTGCAACATCTGTTCCTTCTTTTCGGTATGAACGTGCTTTGCGTAATCTTGCCGCGCAAAGCGGGGAAGGCCCTTGCTTATCTGTTGTGAATCCAGATCGCAGTTTAAGAGTTGTGTGCGATTTGGCTTCAATTTCAAGCCAATCTGGTCAGCAAGGTACGCAAATACCAGCACCGCGCTAGTACGGCTGCACTCTGTATAAAATAGAGTGCATGTCAGAATCTTCTTACTAGTTTCACAAAAATTTCTTCGAGTTCCAGCTGTCTATCCAGCTGTTTATAGAGTGAGAAACAGGTAAATTGGAGGCACGAGCCGGAATCGAACCGGCGTGCAAGCTTTTGCAGAGCTCTGCCTAACCACTCGGCCACCGCGCCATCCTTGTAGGGCACTTGTTAGCATCCTTTTTTATGCTTGGCTAGCCAAAACCATGAAAAGACGCTATATAAAACCTTAGAAAAGTCAATTATTTCAGAGGCCTATTTTATGACCGACTTCTCCTCAGCGCGCAATAATATGGTGATTAGCCAGCTTTATCCTAACGGAGTGGTTTCTGAAGCTATTTTGAATGCCTTTCGTGTACTGCCCCGCGAACTTTTTGTTCCCGAGACTGATCGCGCCCATTGCTACATGGATGATGGCATTCAAATCAGCCCAACTCGATTTTTAATGGAACCCGTTTTATTTGCACGAATGGTTGAGGCGCTATCGCTATGCAGTACAGATCATGTTCTTGATATTGGGGGTGGTGCAGGGTATAGCGCGGCAGTTTTATCAAAGATATGCAACCATGTAACATCTTATGAACCGGACGCGCTTTTGCAATCACAAGCAAATGAAAGTTGGAAGGCTGCGGGGTGTGAGAAAAACATCGCCACAACAGACAGTTTAACGTTTCAGCCAGAAACTTTTGACGCCATCATCTTAAACGGCGCTTGCGAGACTGTTCCAAAAAACTTACTGAACGCTCTTAAGCCAGGGGGGCGTCTGGTTGCTGTTCAAATGGCGTCAGATTTACCTTCCGGACAGGTTATATATTACTTAAAAAATACCGGAGGAATTGTTTCTTCTCGCGTTCTTTTTGAAGCATGCGCGCCTTATTTACCCGGCTTTGAACCTGAACAGAAGTTTGTTTTTTAAGATGGTGCCAGAAATTACAGCGCGTGAAACAAAAAAACTTCTCGACGAGGGGCTTATTACTTTATTGGATGTACGTAACCCGGAAGAAGTTAAAACAGCCTGCGTTCAAGGCGCTTATGTGATTGCTTTACCTGATTTGCAAAACCAGATTAGCAGTGTTCCTGTTGATAGGCCTGTAGTCACGCTCTGTCATCATGGAAGGCGTTCGCAGATGGCCGCTGATATTCTTCAGGCTAATGGTTTTGAAGGGGTCCGCAGCGTTAAAGGCGGTATCGATAGCTGGTCTATTGATGTGGACCAAAAAGTCAGAAGGTATGAGTGATGAGGAATTTTTTATTTGCTTCTGTTGCTTTTTCGGTGCTGATTTCGGGGCAGGTTTTTGCACAAAATGAAAAGCCTGGCGGCCCAAAGGAAGTTGAGAAGCTTTTGGATTTAGAATCAGAAAGATCCATGGATTTAAAAGATATTTTAAGGGAATCTTATCAAAAAAACCCTTCTATTCTGGCAGCGCGTGCGTCCCTTAAAGCGGTCATGAAAAACAAAGGGATTGCCCAGTCAGGCTATTTGCCAAAAGTTGATGTTAATGGCTCGGTTACTTATTCAGATCAGGAAGTTGAAGGCGGGGGCGGGACGAACCAGAATTTTTCAAATGGCGGGGGTACCACAACCGCGAAGTCAGCAGGGGTTGAATTGGACCAACCTTTATTTCGTGGAGGCACTACCTTTGCTGAATTGCGCCGTGCGGATGAACTGATTAATGCGGCCCGTGCCGATCTGCGTAGCGTTGAAAGGCAAATTTTATTTCTGACCGCGCAGGCCTATATGGATGTTTTGCGCGATGAAGCCTTAGTTAAGCTTAATGAAAATAATAAAAAACTTGTAGCCCGTCAGCTTAAAGCGACCCGTGATCGCTATGATGTGGGTGATTTAACCCGTACAGATGTTTCGCAATCTGAATTTAGGCTCGCCCGAGCTGATGCTGATTTAACGACTGCAAAAGGCAATTTGCGCGTGTCGCGTGCACGGTTTGAACAGCTTGTCGGTTTTCAACCTGAAGGTCTTAAATTACCAAAGATTGATTTTGATTTACCAAAAGATGTTGAGCTGGCTGCCCAGATCGCAGAAAAAAATAATCCGGATGTTCATGGTGCCATGTTTACGCATAATGCTGCTTTAGAACAAATCAGCAGCGTCAGGGGAGAGCTTTTACCACAAATATCTTTGCGGGGAGATGCAACAAAAACTTTTGATCCTCAGCCAGGTTTTTATGATGAAGCGCGCGAGCAATCGATTGGGGTTGTTGCGTCCATGCCTTTATACGAAGGGGGTGCGATCCGCTCTCGGGTCAAACAGGCGCGCGAGATTGCCAACCAACGGCTGATTGAAATTAATGAAGCTGAAAGATCAGCGCGGGAGGAATCAACGGCCGCTTTCGAAAATCTGGCGGCAGCCGTAGCTGAAATTCAGTCCCGAGAAGTGCAGGTTGAATCAGCAGAAATTGCACAAAATGGCGTTCGTCAGGAAGCTGAGCTGGGGGATAGGACTATTCTTGATGCGCTGGATGCGGATCAGGAAGTCCTTGATGCGCAGACCTCTTTTATTAACGCAAAACGCAATGAAATTGTGGCTCAGTTTGCCCTTGCTTCGGCTTTAGGGCTTCTCAATGCTGAAAATATGCCTTACTTAACCCCTGACACGACTGGGGATAAGGCCCCCTGAGCCGCAAAATCCCGCTTTGACAAGAAGGGCTGGATCGGCCAAACTTAGAGAACATGACCACAGAAACTCAAGAACAACCGCAAGACCTGTCAATCGAAGAAATTCTGGCTTCTATTCGCCAGATTATTTCAGATGATGACGATCCTGCAAAAGCAGCTTCTGCTGCGCCGACGTCTGCGACAATGCCGGCGCAGGCTGCCCCTGACGTTGATCTTGAGGAAGAAGACGATGAAATTTTAAATCTGACTGAAGAGATGATTGAACAGGCGCCCCAGATAGCCCCTGCTGCTGAACCCATGTCTCAGCCTGATGATATTATTGAATTCACTGAACCAGAACCGACTAAGCCAGAAATTGTTAAGCCAGACCCAGACCAATTTATTGAAGTGCCTTCTGTTTCCGTACAAGAAGCACAGGGTGTTGATGGTGAAGATGGAATTTTTTCTGACAGCGCAGCTGCAGCAACGATGGGTGCTTTTGCTAAGCTTGCTGAAAACGTTCTTATTGAAAAACCTTCTGGTGTAAGGGCTGCTTCGGGCCCTTCACTTGAAGAAATTGTGCGCGATATTCTAAAGCCCATGCTGCGTGATTGGATCGATAAAAACGTGCCACGTATTGTTGAACGTGCTGTGCAAGAAGAACTTGAAAAGCTTGCTCGTCGCGCCAGAGACGACTAAACTGCCCCCATGATCGAAAAAACATTTATTCCCGGCGATGTTGAAGCCAAGCATTACCGTGTATGGGAACAATCTGGCGCCTTTCATGCAAAGCCTGAAGGCAATTTAAAGCCCCATGTTATTATGATGCCGCCGCCCAATGTCACGGGTGCACTTCATATGGGACATGCCTTAACAATGACCCTGCAGGATATTTTAACCCGTTATCAGCGCATGAAGGGCTGCGATGCATTATGGCTCCCCGGGACCGATCATGCCGGTATATCAACTCAGATTGTGGTTGAACGACAGCTCGCAGCCAAGGGGCAATCCAGAAGCGATTTTTCGCGTAGCGAATTCATTGATAAAGTGTGGGAATGGAAAGCAGAAAGTGGCGGGCAGATTTTTAATCAGCTGCGTCGTTTGGGCGCAACCTGTGATTGGTCGCGCGAACGCTTTACAATGGATGAAGGCCTTTCAAAAGCGGTACGAAAAGTTTTTGTCAGGCTTTATAAAGAAGGGCTTATTTACAAAGCCAAGCGCCTTGTTAACTGGGATCCTAAAATGCACACGGCACTTTCAGATCTTGAAGTGCATTCAAAAGATGTGAAAGGCCATATGTGGCATATTCGCTACCCTATTGAAGGGCAGCAGGAACGATTTATCACTATCGCCACAACGCGACCTGAAACGATGCTGGGGGATGTTGCTATTATTGTTCATCCTGATGATGAACGTTATAAGGAACTGATTGGTAAGTTTGCAGTGCTTCCTATTGTCGGGCGTTTGTTGCCTATTATTGCCGATGATTATGTGGATCCAGAATTCGCCACAGGCGCAATGAAAGTAACCCCCGGCCATGATTTTAATGACTTTGCCATTGGTCAAAGGCATAAGCTGCCATTGATATCTATCTTTGATAAAAATGCCTGCATAAATGAAAATGCACCTGCCGAATATCGCGGGCTGGACCGATTTGAGGCACGTAAAAAATTACTCGCTGAACTTGAAGCGCAGGAACTTCTTTTAAAAACAGATGATATCTCTCATAGCGTCCCTTATGACGAGAAAACAAAATCGATTGTTCTGGAACCGTTGTTAACAGATCAATGGTTTGCTGATGCCGCGACTTTGGCAAAGCCTGCAATTGAAGCCGTTGAGGCCGGCCAAACACAGTTTGTTCCCAAGCACTGGGAGAATACTTTTTTTGAATGGATGCGTAATATTCAACCCTGGTGCATTTCGCGTCAAATCTGGTGGGGACATCAAATTCCGGCTTGGTATGGCCCAGACGGAACAATTTTTGTTGAAGAAACAGAAGCTGAGGCGCAATTGGCCGCCAACAAACATTACGGCGAAAAAACGCGCATCAATCAAGATACCGATGTTCTGGACACATGGTTTTCATCTGCTCTTTGGCCATTTTCAACGTTAGGCTGGCCTGATGAGACGCCTGATTTAAAAAAATATTACCCTGGCGAAGTGCTTGTGACAGGTTTTGATATTATCTTTTTCTGGGTTTGCCGGATGATGATGATGGGTATTCATTTTATGGGCGATGTGCCGTTTAAAAAAGTTTATATCCACGCGCTTGTTCGTGACGCTACAGGGCAAAAAATGTCAAAAACAAAGGGGAATGTTATTGATCCTTTGGAAGTAATCGATGATTACGGCGCAGATGCCTTACGTATGACTTTAACGGCACTGGCAGCGCAAGGGCGTGATATTAAACTTTCTGTTGATCGTGTAGAAGGCTATCGCAATTTTGCAACCAAAATCTGGAACGCATCGCGCTATGCCCGCATGAATGAATGTGTCTCTGATCTACGGTTTAGCCCCCTTGATGCAGAAGGCACGATAAACAAATGGATTATTGGTGCGATTGTTGATTTAGAAAAAACCGTAAGCAACGCTATTGAATCTTACAAATTTAATGAAGCAGCGATGGCTTTGTATCAATTTATCTGGGGTAATTTCTGTGATTGGTATCTGGAATTTACCAAGCCTATCTTGCAAAATGCTGATGTGGAAACTGCTTTAAAAGATGAGACTCGTAAAACAACGGCGTGGGTTTTAGAGCAGCTGTATATCATGCTTAATCCCATTATGCCTTTTATTACCGAAGAGCTGTACCAGTCCATTGGCAACCGCCAGGCGGGGGACAGGTTGGTATCTGCAAACTGGCCAGTTTATTCACAAGATATGCGTGATATAGACGCGATGTCTGAAATTAGCTGGCTCATCAAAGTGATTTCAGAAATTCGCTCGGTACGTGCTGATATGAATGTTCCCGCATCCGCTAAAATTAATTTACTGGTTAAGGACGCCCGCTTAGAAACTTTTGGATGTTTTAGTACGCATGAAGAAATTATCAAGCGCATGGCAGGTATTGCCAATATTGATGCTATTTCTATTCCGCCAAAAGGTGCAGTGCTAACCGTAGTTGATGAAGCAACTTTGATTTTACCAATCGCTGACATCATCGATTTAACAAAGGAAGGCGCACGCCTACGCAAGGAAATTGAAAAACTAACATCTGATATCTTCAAAATAAATCAGAAGCTTGAGAATAAAGAATTTATCGCGAACGCACCTGAAGAAATTATCAGCGAACAAAAATCACGCCGTGCGGAAGCAGACGCTGTTAGAACCAAGCTTTCCAATGCCCTTCGTCAGCTTGAAGCAGCTTAAGGTTGGTAGACACCATCATTGCGGAAGCCGGGCACTTTTACCGTATTTGCAGCAAGCTCAGCGGCAGGGCTGTCAGGTGTGCTGTATCCGCGTTCTGCATTAGAGCCGAAAATGCGGCCCAGAGGCGTCTGTTCAAGAAGGTTTCGTCCACCTTCCCAAAGATTGCGACCCATAGTCGTAGCGCCATTGACAAGGCCACGACCAGCCTCATACCCATCGTTCAAAAGTTCTTGACCACGACTGGCAAGGCTTGTTGCGTGCCCACGAATTGAACGGGCGAAGTCATCGACACGATTGCGCGTTTGAGTTGCCCAATCTGAATTATATATTTCTTCAATCGCGCCGTTAAAATCGCCGCGGCGTAAAGCGCCCCATGCGCGTCTGAAGTCTCTGTTCCACCCAGTACCCAGCTGAAAGTTGACTGATGTTAAGGCGCAAATCATGTCAGGTGTATAGCAATTAGCCTGACGAGCTTGCACCTGTGCCGCGCTAAATGATCGTTGCATGTCTTGTCTAAAAAGTTGCTCAACCCGTGCAGCCGATATTGTTTGACCAGGGCGAATATTGTCAGCTGGTGTTACTTTGTGGCCAATACCAATCGTTAGATGACCTTCGCTATCGTAATAAGCTGTGCGACGATATCCTTCGCGACTAATAAGATGTTCACGAGCTTGAGCCAAAGCACGCTCATCAATTTGTGCTGTTGGCATCACGCGCACAGACGGCGCGGCTGTTCTGGCAGGGGCAGCAGGATTCTCAGCAGGGGCATTTCCACGCACCACAGCTTCCATTGTTGCCCCTAAATCTGCTTTGGTATTAAAGCGAAGGTTGCCATGTTCTGAAGCAAAGCGCATTAATCCAAGATGAAACGCACGGCCTGCAACGCCATCAGCGCCGTCTCTGTTTGGACCATAATTACCAAGATCGTACCCAAGCGCTTTCATACCGGTTTGCAGGGCGATCACTTCTTCACGGGTATATCTGAAATCGCGCGAATTAAAGGCGTTAGGCGCCATGCCGCCATTTCTATTAAAATCATTCCTGGGAAGCGTTACAAAGCTTTCTGATGAAAGCCTGTTTTGCCCATCAGTCTGTACTTTAGTTTGACTTCGTATCTGTGCTTCCGTTGCCATATTCACACCTTTTACTGATATGAATATGTTAAAACACTCTACCTTAAATAATAGTTAAAATTTTATATAAAAAACCCCGCACGAAGCGGGGTTTGAATAAATCGACGATAAAAAGATTATTTTTTGCCTTCAGCCTTCGAATCTTCTGATTTATTGCCAGACAAGAAGGTGCCAAAACGGCCTTCGAACTTTTTAAGCTGTTGCTTCTCGATAACGCGCACAGTGCCGCCCAGCCAAGCCGGGTGGTTCTTGGGGTCGATATCAAGGCGCATTGTATCCCCAGCTTTTCCCCATGTTGAACGTGTCTTAAACTCTGTCCCGTCTGTCATCACGATATTGATTTCGTGGTAGTCCGGGTGAATATCTGCTTTCATATTAAACTCCTGTAATTCTCGCGGTTTTCTATAGGAATCGGGCCTGTCTTGCAAGTCTTTTCGCGGCCTTATATGTAGTTAGGCATGATAAAGACGGCAATTCCAAGCTGGCGACCCGACCAAATGGCTGAAAAATTGCCGTTTTTAAGGGCACGTATGGCCCTTATTCGGGGTATTCGGGGCTATTTTGACGAGCAGGGGTTTGATGAGGTGGATAGCCCCATTTTACAAATAACCCCCTGCATGGATATCCATATACACGGCTTTAAAACGATCTTGATAGGCATAGACCTGAAGCCCGAGCGCGATGTGTATTTGCACACCAGCCCTGAATTCCCCATGAAAAAATTGCTTGTGGCTGGCCTGCCTAAAATTTACCAGCTGTGCAAAGTGTTCCGAAATGGGGAGGGGTCAAAACTCCATAGCGCCGAATTTACGATGATTGAATGGTACCGTGCAAATGCCGGCTACATGGATATTTTGAATGATTGCGTTGATTTGTTGCAGCACTGCGCGCGCACGCTCGATATCACGGAATATAATTATGGCGAACTCACATGTGATCCTTTTGCGGATGCTGAAATTTTAAGCGTGAAAGATGCCTTCCAAAATTATGCAGGTGTGAATTTAGATGATGTTTTAGATGACCGCGATGCATTGGCCGCACACGCAAAACGCCTCAATATTCATGTAGCGGACATCGATGAATGGGATGATCTGTTTTTGCGTATTTGTTCAATTAAAATAGAGCCTTTTTTAGGCGTTGGGCGCCCAACATTTCTGATTGATTACCCTGCATCGCTTGCTTTTTTAGCGCGGCGCAAAGCAGATGATCCACGTTACGCTGAACGGTTTGAGCTTTATATGTGCGGAGTAGAGCTTGCAAATGCCTATGGCGAACTGACAGACGCATCTGAACAACGTAAACGCTTTGTTGACGACATGAAAACAAAACAGCGTATTTATAGCGAAAGCTATCCGCTTGATGAAGATTTTTTAAAAGCGCTTGAACATGGAATGCCCCCATCGGGCGGAATTGCGCTTGGTGTGGACCGTTTGGCTATGCTGGCAACCAACGCAAATAATATTGATCAAGTCTTGTGGGTTGGAAAACCATGAAACGCTTTAACATTGCCTATATGCTGACCAATAAAGCACATAATGACTTTTGTGTTGATCTAGCACAAAGCCATTTTAAAGACGTGCAGGATAAATATCTGCTCGGTCATCAAGCCTTGCCGCATGTAACCCTATGCCAATTTTATGCTGAAAGTAATGAACGGGCTGTGCGTATATACAAGTCATTCGCGCCTGCCGTAAGCATTGAAAATTTGATAATTGAAAAATGCCAAGTTAGGTCAGGCACTTTAGTAAATGCTGGAAAGTTCATTGTAGAGCTTAAGGTTCAAGCAAATTCCGCACTGTCGAATTTGCAGAAATTACTTTTCGAACATATTGAACAATCGGGCGGGCGGGCGCTTACGCCAATTCAAACTTATTCGCCACACATCACGCTTGCGCGTATTCATACCATGCCAATGTTGTTGCCCGCAGAGGCGCCCGACGCACTCATAGTGCAAATACCTGTCAGACTGAGCCTCGGCTCTTCAACAGAAGAGGGCGTCTTCATCCATGAAATCGTTTAAATAACACCACACTTTTTAACGAACAATATTCGCGTCAAGTAGCTGTGGTAAGTTAATACCTGACTGCTCAAAACCCGATTTCACAAGTTCTAAAACAGAGCTTCGCATGTGCGATAAAATAACGTTACGGTGGTCTACCCAAAAGCGAACTCGTATAATGACAGCGTTTGGCGTTATATCGGTGATATAAATTTCAGGGGCGGGCAACAGTTCGATTGCACTGATAGATGCGATAATATCGTTAATAATTTTTCGTGCTTTTGCAAAATCGTTACTATGTGCAATTTGTATATCAAATTCACCGCGAATAATTCCGTGGGCTGAATGCACGACGACAACGCTTGAATAGACATCTGCATTAGGCACAATTACACGACGACCATCATAAGTTTTGATCAGTGTTGAGCGCGATTCAATTCTTTCAATTATCCCATCATGCCCTTTTAACGTTACCATGTCCCCTATATTAAAAGGGCGTTTAAGCAGTAAAAGCATACCTGCAAACCAATTTTGCAAAATATCTTTCAATGCAAAACCAAGCGCGATAGACCCTATCCCGAGCGCTGATAAAACATCGGCAGGCTTCATCGAAGGGGTGATAATTGTAAGGCAGATCAGAGCCCCCCAAATTATAATGCCCCATTTAACAAACGCGCCTAAAACATCCCCTAAATTGTGATTATTATTGCGACTGGACCATAAAATGATACTGCGCCGGACAAGGCGAGCCATAATAATTATAACAATAAAAAGCAGTAAGGCCGCCATAAAATTGGGTAAAAGATTATAAAAATCCTTCCCCCACATATGAATTTTATCCATGAAAATACTTTGCGATTCCTTGACTGTGTCGCCAATTCCTTCCACATCAACATTCATGATTTTATCGGAAAAAGAAGCCATCAGGGCTTAAGCTTTCCCCTCATAGATATCCATGATTTTTGAAAGCATTTTTAAGGCGTCTGCTTTTGGGCGTTGGAATGAATTGCGCCCAATAATTGATCCATGGCCACCACCATCACGAATGGCACGCGCATCATCATAAACACCGTTTTCATCTTTCGTAGCGCCGCCTGAAAAAACAACAATTCGTCGGCCATTAAAGCAAGATTTCATCACATCGCGCACGCGATCAGCTTGTGTTGCCCGCGCAATATTATTTTTTTCATAGGCTTTTTTGGCTTCGGGCTGTTCTAGATGATCTGTTGGCAATTTAACCTTGATAATATGCGGGCCCAGTAAGGTTGCGATATGCGCGGCATATGAAATAACATCGAGCCCTGTTTCTCCATCCTTTGAGAGAGTACCGCCGCGCGCGTAAGACCATAATACAACAGCAAGGCCAGCGGCTTTCGCTTCTGCAGAAAGTTCACGAAATTCTTCCATCATGTCGTACATACGGTCTGAGCCAGGATAAATCGTAAAACCAATAGCAGCGCAGCCTAAGCGCAAAGCATCATCAATTGAAGCTGTAACGGCCTGGTCTGGCTCTTCATTGCCTGATGATAGTGAATTTGCTGAATTCATTTTTAAAATAAGGGGAACTTCACCTGCAAAAGTTGATGCGCCAGCCTCTAACGGCCCAAGTGGAGCAGCATAAGCACTGCAACCCGATTCAACAGCAAGGCTAAAATGAAAATGCGGGTCGTAGGCATCGGGGTTAATGGCAAAGCTACGTGCGGGCCCGTGTTCAAACCCTTGATCGACGGGTAAAATAACCATTTTACCGGTGCCTCCTAAACGGCCATGCATCATGATACGCGCGAGCTTTTCCTTTGAACCTGGGTTATCGGATTCGTAGTTGGCAAGAATGGCTTTAACAGCAGGGGTCAAACGCATATGAGGGCTCCATAAAAACTAATGAATGCACCTTAGTAATTTAAAGGGAAATTGGCAACAGGCCGAAAATTATTTTGGGGCTGGTGCTGGTGCAGAAGGAGCTTGCGAAATACTGCCAGTGTCACCGCTGCCGCTAGGCCCAGATATGGTGAGACCTAAATTCAAGAGCGCTTCAAGACCTGCGGCTGAAATTTTAAATGTGTTGGCCATCGTCGTCTTTCTCAATCAAACCTGTTTCAACCAGAATACTTAAGGCCCTTGCCGCTGTGGATGCTGGAACGCCCAAACTATCCAACATTTCCTGCCGCGACATTTCCGATTTAACGTTTATGGCGGCAAGTATTTTAGCTTGTAGAAGACTCGGCTTCTGGCCAGTGAATATATTCATAAACCTATTTAGGAAATCTTTCAAGCTTTCATGGCCACCCGGAACATAACTAAGGGCTAAATCTATGTTTTTCTTTGAATATCCAGTTACTTGAATACACACCTCGCGCCCGTCTTTTTGGCTTTCTGTGCGCAAAATACAGCCATGGTCGTACAACCATTCTACATCCCGCGTGACGGCTGATTTGTGCACGCCAACACGTTCCATAATTTCGGAATGGGTAGTTTCCGGATGTTGGTCAATATCAGTTAAAATAATAGCCCGTCTTAAAGGGCAGGTGGAATCTCCCGCAAGTGCCGCGATTAAATGATCAATAATGATCCCGATTTTTTGTTCTATCCCTGTGCTGGCTGTATTGTGCTGGCCAGTGAGAGTCTGCATTAACCAACAGCTTTCATTTTTACGGCTGTATCAAGCATGCGGTTTGAAAAGCCCCATTCGTTGTCATACCAGCTCATCACACGCACAAGTTTGCCTTCAAGAACTTTCGTACCGTCCAGCGCAAAGATGGATGAGCGTTTATCGTGGTTGAAATCAGATGACACAAGCGGCGCATCACAATAACCCAAAACATCTTTAAGCGAGCTATCGGCTGCTTGTTTAATGGCAGCGTTGATTTCTTCTGCTGAGGTATCGCGCTTAGGCACGAATTTAAAATCTACAACTGATACATTCGGCGTAGGTACACGAATAGATGTGCCGTCAAGTTTACCAGCTAAATCAGGCAACACTTTACCAACGGCTTTAGCAGCGCCTGTTGTGGTCGGAATCATGTTTAATGCCGCTGCTCGGGATCTGTATAAATCCTTATGCATTGTATCAACGATCTTTTGGTCACCGGTATAGCTGTGAATAGTGGTCATGTACCCGCGTTCAATGCCAATTGCATTATGAAGCACATAAGCCACAGGGGTTAAGCAGTTGGTTGTGCAGGACGCGTTGGATACGATTTTATGTGCGGATGTAAGGGCATTAGAATTCACACCATACACTACTGTCAAATCTTCATCTGTAGCGGGGGCGGAAATAAGAACTTTTTCGGCACCAGCATCCAAGTGCGCTTGGCCGCCTTTTCGGTCTGTAAAGACGCCTGAGCATTCAAGCGCAATATCAATTCCCAAATCTTTCCAAGGCAGTGTTGCGGGGTCTTTTATTTGCAGCACTTTGATCTTTTTACCATTAATCACAAGCGTGTCGTTGCCTTGTAATGTTACTTCAAAGGGGAAGCGGCCATGAACTGAATCATATTGCAGCAAATAAGCATTGGTTTTTGCATCAGCCAAATCGTTAATCGCAACAATCTCCATATCGGTGCGGCCTGATTCAAACAAAGCACGGAACACCAATCGTCCAATACGTCCAAAGCCGTTAATTGCGCAAATAGCTGTCATTTTTTCTCCGTATTTTTAAATGATTTATGTTTGAATATCGGGATTTTTTTGGCTGGGTCAAGGGGTGATGCCGCGAACAATATAAAGCCCCGCCATCACTGCCATAATCGTACCGGCAACTGAAAGCGCTATATATAAAGCAAGGTTTGTATAATCTTGCCGTGTGAACATCAACGCGCTTTCAAGAGAGAAGGCGGAAAAGGTCGTAAATCCACCTAAAAATCCTGTGATGAAAAGAAAGCGTATATTATCCGCGGTTACAAACTTTTGCGCCAGCATGCCAATAATCAATGCGCCCAGCATATTTACAGCAAGTGTACCGCATGGGAAACCACTGATAAAATACTTACCTATATAAGAAGATGTTATGTAGCGTAAAACAGATCCCGCACCACCACCTATAAATACCAATAAATAAGCGATCATTTTCGTACAATCTTTTGTTTTTGCCAGTATTTTTCTTGCGTCTCAAGCGACAGGGCTGAAAATTCCTTGCCGTCAGCTTTGGCGTTTTGTTCCATGCCACGAAATCGGCTTTCAAATTTAGCATTTGCAAGCCTTAAAGCTTCTTCGGCATCTATTGAATGTTTGCGCGCGTAATTCACCAAGCAAAACAGCACATCGCCTAATTCTTCGGTCATTTCTGCTTTTGTAAGCGTTGCTTGTGCTTCGCGCAATTCGGCTATTTCTTCTTCAACCTTATCAAGTACCTGTTCGGGCTTATCCCATTCAAACCCTGTTTTAGCGGCCCGGGCGGAAAGTTTTTGCGCGCGCATCAGCGCGGGCAGGGCCTTTGTTATATCATCAAGTGCGCTTTCTCGTTTGGTTTTTTCCTGATCTTTACGCGCATTCCAAATATCAAGCACAGCATCAGCACTTTGCGCTTTCTGATCACCAAAGACATGAGGGTGACGGTGAATAAGCTTCTTTGCGATACCTTGCGCGACATCATTAAAGGTAAAGTGCCCAAGTTCGGATGCCATTTGTGCATGAAAAACAACCTGAAGCAGAAGATCGCCAAGCTCTTCTTGCAGATCGTGTATATTACCTCGATCGATCGCATCAGCCACTTCATAGGCTTCTTCAATTGTGAAGGGGGCAATTGTTTTGAAATTTTGCTCAAGATCCCACGGACAACCGCCATCAGGGTTTCGAAGCTGCGCCATAATCATTATAAGATCTGATATACCGGACATATCAAAACCTACCCTTTAGGCCTAAATTTTAAAAGGGGCCTTATTTCAGCTTTAGGCCGGAACAATGCCTTGCTGTGGTGCCTGAGATGTTCGATGAGCGATCGGGCGAACCAAGGCAGTGATTGCAAGTCCAATCAGATCGTGCTGGCGTTGAATTCCGCTTGCCATTTCAAAGGGCATTTCAGGCAAGACGTGCAGTAAGTCTGCGCGGGCATTAAACATTTCCCACAATTCGGGTAAGGTGAATGTGGCAACCACTCGCTCATCTGATCGATCACCCGCAATAAAAGAGATCTGATTATTACCGGGATCTGACGAAAATTTGTAAGCCTGCGCAAGTGTTTCAAAGCCTATAATATTTGCTGTATTCATCATATGGGATTAACCTGTTGCCTTGCGTTTATTTTTCATACTATTTGCATTAAGTATGATGGGTTATAAAGGCTTTACAGTTGATTTTTCAAGGAAAAAGTGAAGGTTCTGAGTAATAGCTGCCATGCGCCACAGGCGGGGTATTAGCCTGTTTTGTTATATATATGCCAAGTTTAGGTACAAATATGCCCTGATAATGAGGGTCGATAACGTCAAGCGCACCATAAAAGAATTGCTGATTATTACCTTTAAAATGCAGCAGGCTTTGAGCCGGAACGCCACCAATGCTGCGAATATCAGTTGTTGAGAATGCACAAATTGCCCGAGGGTCATCAGAATGCACAATGTCATGAAGCCGCGCATAATCAGAAGGTAAAAAATCACCTGCATGTTCTTCCAGCTGCCGGCTCAGGAACTTCGAGATATTAAGCCAACCTCCCATGTTTTCTTTGAATGTCGGGAAAAACCCTAGTGATGACCAATAAGAAACTCCATTCTCATTAGTCGCAGTCAGTGTGATTTTTTTTAAACCCTGAGGCGAGAGTGCCGCTAGGTCATGAATGACCCCAAGGGCAAGCTTTGAAAAACCTTTTCCCTTAAAGTCACCTGAAAAGCTAAAGCTACCAATATTAAGGATTCCATCAGGATCGAGCTCAACACCTACATTTAACTCACTCAGGCCATCAAGTCTTAGATTTAGGCCAAAAGGATGCCAGGTTTTAATACTCTCATTAAAAACCCCGCCACCTGTATTGCCTAAAACAATCGAAAGGCTTTTACCTGCTGGTATAACAGGGGCCATTCGATCTTGAATGTAATCTCTAACATTGAAGCTCATGGCTCTAGTACAGGCTCTGTGAATTACGCACCGTCTTTTGGAGTGATAATATATATTATGGAATTATAAAGTGCAAGTAAAAAAAGACACATACAAAGTAATAGCAATAAAGAAAATAAAGGCCAATTTATACGCCTAAAAAAGTAATTCAGGACGGACGACGCGATTACGTCGCGTTCCTTTTAAATAAGCTGGAGCATTGCTCATTAATTCTTCGGCGCGGCTTATAAGCCAGTCTTGTTTTAATTTTATATCGATTTCTAACTTAACAAGGCTAATCTCAAAATCTTCTAAAAATCTATTTGCTTTTTTGAAGCGCGACTTAAGCGTTTGAATCCGTTCTTTCTCATTTTGTGTGAACTGTGTTGCCTTATAAAAAGCCCACATGGAGGCGCCATAATTTTTAGATGCCTCTTCATCCAGAGTCCACATGGCGTGAATGGTATGCCGCCAGTATAGCTGGAATGCCACAGCATCCTTTAACGCATCTTTTGGATCAAACGGGCCTGCGCTGAGCAGGTTTAAACAATAATCAATATAACCCTTAATATCTGGGGAGTCCGATACCTCAGGTGAAATATAGTCAATAATATCCTGCCCAGACCAATATTCGGGCGGGTTTTGTGTATAATTGGGTAAAATCAGCTCACTTTGCACTATTTTCATGCGTTTTTATAACCCACTTAAAATTAATATGTCAATTATTAATAGGTAATGTTATTCAAAAACTCTACCATAACATCTTGAATTTCAGGTGCAGGCGCTATCGTGGAAAGGCCAGTTAAAAGAGTAACATGGGTTTTATCCAGGTATTCCACCAAGGTAACAGGCACCCCCTTTTTCTTCAGTGCGCTTTCAAGTGTACGGCTATTTTTGGGATAAACCAGATCATCTTTTAATCCGTGAAGCAGTAAAGTACTGGGGCTTAGTTTTGTAACATGCAAATAAGGCTGAGTAACTTCTGGGTTTTGAATATGCCCGAAGACCTGTTTTGTTGTATCAATTTCATAGGGATAAAAATCATAAGGGCCAGCAAGACCGATAAAGGCCTTAACGTTTTTAGAAGCGTTTATACCAACCGAACGTAGATATTTCGGGTCATAAGAAAGCATGGCGGCATTGTAGGCGCCCGCAGAATGACCCGTTAGAATTATATCCCCCGATGAGCCTGAAAGCGCAGAATGGCCAAGCGCTGCTTTGATGGCCTTTGCGTTATCATATAAAAAATCTGGGAAACGAACTGATGGATAAACCCTGTAGTCGGGTATCACGACGTTATATCCTTTATTTGCAAACCAATGGCCGACAAAAGCATAATCTTGCTTATGCCCGCCCTTCCATGACCCGCCATATATCCAGATAATAGTTGGCATCGCATTGGCTTGCGCCCTATTTTTAGGAATATATAGATCAAAGCGCCCCCTATCCTCTTTGGCATAAGGCAAATTTTTGATGACGCTATAACTGTCTTGCGGAAGGTTAAAGTTGAGAATTTTGATCGGGGCGCACTGCGCCAAAATTAAACAAGTAAATCCTATAAAAATTCTTTTTGGCAGAAAATTTATAAACATGAACGCCCTAACCAGCTTTGCCGCTGATAGACCGCTGATAAGCTACATCATAAAAGCTACGCGCAATAATTTTTACATCCTCATAAGATGCTTTTTTAGAAATCGTATCCCAGTTTATTTCTGCCGCGCGATCAACAAGTTCATCATTATTTATAGCCTCAAGAATTAACTTGCTCAGTGTCTGCGGATCATCAAGCGGTGCGATAAAGCCTGATACGCCATCTTCTATCCATTCATTCGCGCAAGATGTGCATGTTTGTATGGGGAATGCACCGAGCGCCATAGCTTCGAGCATCGAAGTGCTGATACCGTCAGAAATTGAAATGCCCACATAGCAGCGTGCTTTTGCATGAAGATTTAAGATCTCGTCATGTGGCAAATAATTATTAATTGAAATCACTTCTATATCTAATCCATATTTGTCTGTAGCAAGTTCTAATGCTAAATGAATTTCATCAGTCGCCGAAAAAAAGCAAATTTTAATATTTTTTTCTTTTAGTGTATCGGCAATGTTTTCTATTGCGCTTAGAACCGTAAGAGCACGGCCAAACACCATCTGATATCCCTTTACCAGCAAAAGCTTTCTTTTACTGGTAACAACTTCCGATCTTTTTTGAACAAGTTTTTGCAAACGCATGCCGCCCGCATTCGGAATAACAGGTAAAGGCGTCGCCTTTATACCCAAATTCTGGGCCAGCTCATAATCGCGTGCGCATTCGGCTGAATAAAAATCGGCCTGTTGCAGAATAGATTCAATCTTTTCCTTGTGGGCTTTTAACTGCGAGAAAAGATAAATATCGCTTCCCCAATTTGTGGCGATCCATGTGGGAAAAGCATCTTTCATGCGTTGTCTGGCTTCCAGGCAGAGATAGCCAGCATGTTGGAATTCAAGCGAATGTATAATATCAGGTTTTGTTTGGCGGATAATATGCATAAGCCATCTGATGCGCCATTCATTTTTAAAAAAATACTGAAGGCAAAGATGTAAAGCGCTGTTTAACTTTCCGATTGGAAAAAAGACAGCGACCGCCCGTTTAAAAGGTAAAAATCGAGTAAGCGGATCCAATAATCGGGTCCATCGGGATAATTCTTTTTTGATGCCGCAAAATGTTGATGGAAAAAGAATGATTTGCAGGTCTTTATCATCGTCAAATTGTTGGAGCCATCGAACAGTATGGATGCTGTTGACCATGGCGACAACAAGTATACGCATGTCTTAAATATCCTTTAAAAGCCAAAGACCAAGGCTTTTATCGGTAAATTGATTATCACCTTCAGTGCATTTTTCATTGATGATTTCTAGAGGCACAGGAAGATTATAGGGGGCTTTTTGTAAATTAAGCGTACGCCAAATACCAAATAGATCTTCATTTACATGACGATCAGTAAAGGTCGTCGTGAGCAAATAAGTCGAACCACTACGTTTAAAATTTTCAATTGCTTTAAGGCCATCTTCAAATTTCAGATGCACTAGACAATCTCGACAAAAAATCAAATCAACCTTGGGTAAATCATCAGTGATAATATTTAAGATACGAAAATCCCTTTCCTGCGCTCGGAATTTTATATTATTCTTGGTGACTAAATCAGGTACAATGTCTCCGCCTGTGTAGTTGATGCCGGATAAATCCACATGACGAAGCCAGTTGAAATCACCGCAAGGCACATCAAGCATGCTTTTAACATGAAGTTTTTTTAATAAAGGCGGAATAGCTTCACGAATATAAGTGGTTTGCAGCAATGTGGATCCGCTTCCAGAATGAGATTCTTTAGACCCAAATATATTTTTTTTATAAATTTTTATAAAATCAAGTGTCGCTGGTACACCAGCTTTATTTCCACGCGGTGCATTTAAATTGCGGCGAAGCAGATTTTTGATTTTTAAGGGTATCATTCTTTTTAAACTTCCTTTTAATAGGCCTGTGTAAAAAATCTTGCACACACGGCATATGAACAATATAGTATAAGCTCGATTTTTGAAGGCTAAATGTTGACAAGCTTGTCGAAAAACAATTAAAAATATAGGTTTAAAATCAGGGTTTGAAAAGTTTTGAAGAAGTACAAGATATTTGTTAAGTATTTCGTCTTTAGTATAGTGTGCGTCTAGCCATTGTGGCGTGATGAGTAGAAAATTTCTAATGCAATGTTCTAAAACCTCATCTTTATGTTGAAGGGTTCTGCTTCCCTGCCCTGCATGCTGGCGGCCATAGGCCAAAATTTCTGGTATATAAGCATAAGAAAATTCTGTGGCTGCGCGAAGCCAAAAATCATAATCCTGTGTCGTCGGTAAATCTGTTCTAAAAGTACCAATTTTATCAAAGACGCGCTTTGGTACCAGTATGGTGCAACCATGAATGCATTGAAAGGCATATAGTTCAAACAGCATGTTACGCGTATCAATATGCGCTGTCGAAACACGGCCCATATTATGCCCGTTTTCATCAATCATCTGAAAGTCACCAAAAACAAGAATGTTTTTATCTGTTCGGGTATTTAAAAAAGCGACTTGTTTTTCAAGTTTATCGGGCGGGTAAATATCATCATGGCTGAGCCATGAAAAATAGTCACCTTTCATCGCCTCTATCCCTGCATTTAAGGCTGTTGCGACGCCACCATTTGGCTTATCAATCAGGCGAATTTTATCGCCGTAGCTTTTTGCAATAGCGAGTGTTTTGCCATCATCTTTGGATCCATCATTAATCACAATAATTTCAGTATTTCTGTAAGTTTGTGCAATGGCGGAATCTATGGCCTCTCGCATGTAGTTCGATCCGTTATAAACGGGTATGATGATGGAGATAAGGGGAGTAAAATTTAGCATGCTCGATTATGCTTTAGATTCATTTTCGAATTGCATGAAACTTATTTTTGTTACCGCATTCACAATCCGCCTATGTAGAGAACTTTGGCCTACATAGACAACCTTGCCAAAACTAAATTTCTTTTTATAGCTACGAATTAAACTATAAAGAAGGTAGCCTTTAATGACTGAAAGAAGAAACCTTTGAAGTACAAGTGGTTTAAAGGGGCTGCTAAAAAATGGTAACCGGCCAACGAGACATTTTTGTGGAGATATATCCGAAGTAAGGGAGATATACTTATAATCTTGAATTCGTATATCTTTAACGCGATCTTTAATTTTAATACTGAATTGTGGGTTTTGAGACAGAACAGCCTCGCCGATAAAGAGCGTTCGAACGGACAAAGGTTTTCTGCTCTTAAAATTTTCACAATTTAAAACAGCCCAGAATGCACCAAATGTTTTATCATTCTCATATCCTTTAGGGGGCTGATGATAACTTGGGCAGATGTGAAACTCCCATCGGCCATCAAAATCTTCTGGTTGCCATCCTGATTTATGCTCCTGATATTCTGTGCCACCAAGGCCCCACGCATCTTTTTCGCCAAGCTCATAATGTTGAGGCATGAATCCTAATGGCGTAAAAATTAAAACCTGGTTTCTTGCCAGTCGTTCCATTTGTTTTAAAAGCCTAAAGCCATCATCTTTTTTTAAATGTTCAATAACATCGATTAAAAACACACTATCAAAACTTTCATCCGGAAGACTTTCAAGAACCTCTTGTGCCTTTCCTGTCAAAATAAGAAAGCCTGGGTCTCGTGCGTAGCAAGTATTAAGAATATCGATATATTCTTGATAGGGCTCAAGGCACACATGCAAGTAAGGTTTAAAATAAGATTGAGGACGAATACCACAACCAATATCTAAAACACGCTCACCAAATTTAATGAAAGAACGACATGAATCGTCTAGCTCCAGTGGTGTGTTATAAAAATTCTTTTTTAGCGATTCCATAATTTCATACGCATTCTTTTTATACTTAAGTGGTTTCACGAAGCACAGGTGTAATAAGTTTTGTTTTCCACTCTAACCGGGGGCGAATTAATCCCCCCCAGCCTCCAAAATAATCGCCGCGCAAAACACCTGTATCGTATACTTCAAAAGTAACAGCAGATTCAATCGGCGCAACCATTGTGTATCCAGCTGCCCACAGATTAACACTGACTGTATAAATACCATCAGCTAATAAGTCAGCAGGTATAACACATTCACTTTTATATGATCCTACATGCCTGGGCTTTCCGTGCCACGCATCTTCATGATTACTAATAGAACTAAAAATAATATCACCCTCAAGATTTTGAATATAAATAGTGGCCCCCATGATTGTATTTGGCACAATTACGTCATAATCGATTTCAATTTTTAGAGGTTTATCATTGGGAACGCGCCCGCTATAAGAACCTTCTCCGCCAATGACCTTAATTGCCCTACAGCAGAAATAATCGTTTCCTGGAGGATCATTCTCCCAAACCTTTTCAGGAATTACTTTTCCTTGAAGCTCCAAATAGCGATGAGTAGCTTCATTTTGATCTCCGTCAAATACAAGCTTTCCTGCGTTTAGTAAAATTGCACGATTACAAAGCGTACGTATAGATGGCATATTGTGGCTTACAAACAAAACCGTTCGGCCTTCTTTTGATTTTTCATTCATTTTTCCGAGGCATTTTTTTTGAAAGGATGCGTCGCCGACGGCCAGAACTTCATCAATAACAAGAATTTCACATTCAAGATGGGCGGCTACAGAAAAAGCAAGTCGCACATACATACCGGATGAATAACGTTTTACAGGCACATCAAGAAACTTTTCAATTCCAGAAAAATCAACGATTTGATCAAATTTTCTTGTAATTTCAGCGCGCGTCATACCTAAGATGGTACCATTTAAGTATATATTTTCACGCCCTGTGAGTTCAGCATGAAACCCTGTTCCTACTTCAAGAAGACTGGCGATACGACCATTAAAGCCTATAGACCCGCTCGTTGGCTCTGTAATCTGGCTTAAAATTTTAAGCAGAGTTGATTTACCAGCACCGTTGCTGCCTATGATGCCAAGGCAATCACCTTCTTGAACTGAGAATGAAATATTATCTAATGCAGTAAATTCAGATTTTTTTAAACGAATTTTATTTTTGCTAAAGTATTTACGGATATCTAGAGTTTCATAAAGTGTATTATAACTTTGATAGTGGGCACTTTTAATAGTGTATTTTTTACAGACGTTCTGCACATCTAAAATTGTTTTAGACATTTAAACCCTCAAATAACATCCGCGAATTTTCGTTCAACATGCTGAAAATATTTTGTTCCTAAAAATGCAGCTGAAATAGCAATAATAATTGAAACCAACAAACCTGGCAGATAAACAAAAGTTTCACCCCCACTCACAGCCCATCTAAATCCATCAATAACACCAACCATAGGGTTTAACGAATATAATAAGCGCCATTTTTCAGGCACTAAATCTGCCGAAAAGCCAACGGGAGAAATATAAAGACCAAATTGAATTAGAAATGGAATAATAAATTGCACATCACGATATTGGGCATTCAGGGCAGAAAAAAAGAGGCCTATGCCGGTGCAAATCATCATGGCAAGAAAAATAACAAAGGGCAAAACTAACATCGTGATAGAGAGTGTGACTCCATAAAACAACATAAAAAGTAAAAGTAATAATAAGGAAATAGCGACATCGACCAACCCCACACCTAAGCTTGAAAAAGGTAGAAACATTCGCGGAAAATAGATCTTCGAAACCATGGCTTTATTATTAACTATTGAATTACTAATATCTACCAAGGTGTTTGAAAAAAAATACCATGGAACAATTCCCGATAATACAAGCACAGGGTAAGGCATACCCCCAGAAGGAAGCTTTGCAATTTTGTCAAAAACAATTGTAAGTGCAATCATTGTGAAAAGCGGTTTTAAAAAAGCCCAAACATACCCTAAAATCGTTTGCTTGTAGCGCACAGCAATATCGCGGTAAGATAAAATGTAAAGTACTTCTCGATGATGCCAAAAGTTTGTCCAATAGTTTTTCATGCTATTAGCTTTTATAATTCTGTCGAATGTTTGTGTGGTAATTTTGTCTGGCACCTCACTACCCCCGAAGGTTGGAAGATAGATGGTTATAAGATAGCAAAACCCGACAAACTGTATCGCTAACAGAAAGGTTCATATATTCTTCTGGTGCTTTCCATTGCGGTTGAAGTGCGGTCACAACTTTAATAGCACGAAGCAAATCTGCTGCATTTGCGCCGCTGATAATATTGCTGCCGCAATCAATCGTTTCCGGACGCTCTGTCACATCACGCACTGTAACGGATGGGACACCAAAAATAGATGCCTCTTCTTGCACAGTGCCACTATCACTTAATAAGCAGAATGCGTTTTGTTCAAGTTTGATAAAATCAAAAAAGCCAAACGGTTCAATAAACTGAACAAGGGGGTTCATTTCAATTTTCTGGCCCGAGATTCTTGCGCGTGTGCGCGGATGCGTACTCACAATAACGGGCATTTTATATTGCTCAGCCACTTTATTAAGCGCGCTTAGAATGTCAGCAAAGCGTCCAGCATCGTCAACATTTTCTGCGCGGTGGATGGTGGCAAGAAAATATTCGCTTGTATTAAGCTTTAAGCGGTCAAGAACATTACTTTTATCAATATCGTTCATATACGCTTCAATCACTTCTGCAATCGGGTTACCTGTTACATAAACTCGATTGGGCGCAAAACCTTCGCGGTAAAGATTTTCCTTGCTACGGTGGGTATAAGGCAAAAGAATGTCACTGGAATGATCGATGATGCGGCGGTTTACTTCTTCGGGCACACGGTCATCAAAACAACGGTTTCCTGCTTCCATATGATAAATTGGAATCCCCATTCGCTTAGCAATGATAGCGCACAGAGCCGAATTTGTGTCTCCCAAAATCAAAATGCGATCGGGCTTTTCATCGCGAAACACCTTTTCGCAGCGCTCTAAAATTTGACCGATCTGACCGGCAGTTGTGTCGGCTTTTACATCAAGATAGTAATTTGGTTTGCGAACACTTAGTTCTTCAAAAAAAACATCACTTAAATTACGATCAAAGTTTTGGCCTGTGTGAATGAGAATATGGTCACACAAAATATCAAGTTTTTTAATGATAAGCGAAAGACGTATAATTTCTGGGCGCGTTCCTAGAGCTGTGGCAATTTTCATCTCAGCAATTCTTCCCTGTGAAGCCCCTCTTGATGATCAACCAGAAGGTTACGTTTAATTAAAAGTGCAGCGACTTCATGGCGTGTCATTACATCATCAGCCGATGTATATTCTTTGTTCAAAAATGGGCCTTTCATAACTTCCGCAACCTGAATTTCAGGTAAGATTGGGGCAACCACGTAATATGGGCCGCGTTCAACCGTGCGGGCTGCTTCTTCTTCTGTAATAAGAGCTTCATGTAGTTTTTCACCAGGACGAATTCCAGTGACAACCATTTTATTTTTACGATCGCCGATAAGCACGGAAGCCACATCAACAACCAAAGCTGAAGGAATACGGGGGATAAACATTTCACCTTTATTCCCGTTGCGCACAGCGTACAAGATAACATCTACAGCCTCTTCAAGGCTAAGCAAAAAGCGGGTCATGCGCTCATCTGTAATGGTAACATCCTTCCCACCCTTAATAAGTTGATGAAAAAGTGGAATAACTGAACCACGCGAAGCGAGTACGTTGCCATATCGTGCAAGAACAAATCGCGTTTTGTTTGAATCAATATTCGCGCTTAAAAACACGCGTTCTTGTAGTGATTTGGTCATCCCCATAACGTTCACTGGTTTTGCGGCTTTATCGGTTGAAATACCGACAACCACCTCAACAGGAAGGTCGTTGTTCAAAATAGCACGAACAATATTTTCAGCGCCCATAATATTGGTCATCACGGCTTGAAACGGAAAATATTCACATGTAGGCACCTGCTTTAAGGCAGCTGCATTAAAAACAATATCAACATTCTTCAAGGCACGTAAAACACTATGATAATCACGTATATCACCGATAATAAATTTTACTTTGCGAGAAAAGTTATTGTAAATCACCTCATCTGTAGATCCTTCATCTGTATGAAGATAATCAAGGCGCAACGCATGCTGCTTGGCTTCATCGCGCGAGAAAATGGTAACACTTTCGGGCGTGCCTTCTTTGCCACTAAGAAGCCTTTTTAACAAAACCTTACCGAGCGAGCCTGTGCCGCCGGTAATCAGAATTCGTTTCCCATCAAAATTTGTAAGCATCATCGTCCTATGAGAAAAGATCTTTAATATTTAGGGGCTAGTTATATAGTAGGCTTTGTCTTCGTCAAACATCGTTTTCAGCATTTCAGGCCAGTTGGGCGCTTGCCAACCTGATGCGTTATGGAATTCCATACTGGATAGACGGCGATCACATAAGAACACATCATCTTTTTCGATTGTGGTATTTGTTCTCGCAATATCATTGACCAGCTTTAAAAGATCAAACTTAGAAATTTCTTGTGATGCAACTTGGTATAAACCATTTAATTGCGGCTTTTTATCTATAATGAAAGCAATAAGATCTGCCATCGTGTTTGTGGTCAGCCCTGTGTAAAGAGCTCCCGCAAATCCTTTCACCATTTTACCTTTTTGCGATAAAAACCATTCAATCAAGCCAGTCGGGTTATTAAATTCGCGGCCGATGATAGATGAACGCAAAGTGAGCGCATTCGGCCCCTTCACTTCCCCTAAAAACTTAGTCATACCGTAGAGATCATTGACATCTGAGGGATCATTTTGAGTGTAAGGCCCTTTTTGGCCGGAAAATACGCAATCGGTGCTGAAATGTATCAATTTGAAATTGTATTTATTGGCAAATCTTTCAAGTTGGTGGGGGAAAAGCGCGTTAATCGAGATGGATGTCACTGGGTCTTTTGCTTCGGCCAGTTGCTTCACAATGCCCACACAATTCAAAACATAGTCAGGTTTAACTGATTGAATAGCGTTTTCGACCGTCTCTGGTTTAAAAGCATCTACGCCTTCCATGATTGAAAGATTGTGAGAAATATGTGGTGTAAAAAAATCAGGGATTTTACCACGCACGCTTGCTATAACATGATGATAGCTCGATAGCTTCAGCGCGAGTTTATGCCCAAGCATACCTGTTGCACCAATAACAAATATTTTTTTCATTTTTCTTTATCTTGTTAAACTCTGAACTTGAACGTTTTTTAATAGTTAATCTATAGGCGTCGTCACAATTTATAAAAGACTATTTATGAACCTTCACAACCTAAATAGCAGACTTGAATCACCGTAGCTGTAAAATCTGTACTGATTATCAATAGCGTGGGCATACGCTTTTTTCATGGCCTCGGTTCCGCAAAAGGCGCACACCAGCATAAAAAGCGTTGATTTTGGCAGGTGAAAGTTAGTCATCAATATATCAATAGCCTTAAAACGGTAGCCAGGCGTAATAAATATAGCCGTATCGCCGCAAAACGGGTGCACAACACCGTTCGCGTCAGCCGCACTTTCAATCAACCGCAACGTTGTTGTTCCAACAGCCACAATGCGACCACCGGCGGCCTTAGCATCATTCAGTGTTTTAGCAGCGTCTGGAGTAATTTCTCCCCATTCTGTATGCATTTTATGATCCGCGGTGTCTTCCGCCTTCACAGGTAAAAATGTGCCTGCCCCCACATGCAAAGTAAGTGTTACAGTTTTAACGCCCTTGGCCTTCAATTTACCTAAAAGCCTATCTGTGAAATGCAGGCTTGCAGTAGGCGCCGCCACAGCCCCTTCCCGTTTTGCAAACATGGTTTGGTAATCTTGCGCATCGCGCTCATCAATTTTGCGCTTGCTGGCAATATAAGGCGGTATAGGCATAACGCCAATTTCAGCAATGAGCGAATCTAAAGAAGAAGCGCCTAGCAGGTTTTGATCAGGTTTCACATGAAACGTCAATCTATGCTCGCCATTATCCCCTTTTTTATCCACAGATGCCGATAATTGGTCTGAGAAATCTAGGATATCGCCCTCTTTTAGCCTTCTGCTATTTTTTATAAAAGTGTCCCAACAAGTAGCTTGAACACGCTTGTGTAAAGTAATAGAAAACTTGGAAAGACCTTTTATAGCCTTAAGCTGCGCGGGTATAACGCGTGTATCATTAAAGACCAAAATATCGCCTGAATTCAAATGGTCAGCTAGATTTAATACGGTGTTATCGTGAAAAGCTTGGCCTGCTTTAACGACAAGCTGGCGCGCCTCGTCCCTGATAGGGTGAGGCCTGAGCGCAATAAGCTGTTCTGGCAAGTTGAAATCAAAGTCATCAACCAGCATTTATAAGCTCGTTTTAAGTTTCAGGCCGTCATAAGCCAAAAAATACCCTTCAGGGAGGGTTTTTTGTGTCGAATTATAGTCAATTCTATGGGTAAGATGGGTCAAATAGACCTTTTTTGCATTGATTTTAGCGTTTAGCTCTATAATTCTCTCTAAATTCGCGTGAATAAGGGGCCCGTTGAAGCCCATAGCGCCACAATCTGCGATCCAGATATCAATTCCTTGCAGTATCTCAATCGCCTTTTCATCTAAATTCACCATATCTGTCGAATATCCAGCCCCGCCAAAGCGGAACCCTAAAGATCTGCAAGTTGAATGATCTTGTAAAAAAGCACGGAAAGGGATATTCCCGATTTTATGGGGCGCGTACACATCTATATCTGACCAGCTAACGGGGTGAACCATCGCTGGGTAAAGGCCGGTTTCATCTTTTGCGCCACAAAGAATATATTCAAACCGGTCTTTAAGCTCTTCAATCGTTTCAGTCATACTGAAAATAGGTACAGGTGATTTTTGTCGTTCTTTAAAGGCACGCAAATCATCGATGCCATGGGTGTGATCGCCATGAATATGTGTGTAAAGAACAGCGTCTATCTTATTGATATTATTTACATTTACTTGTTGCCTAAAGTCATGTCCTGTATCGACAACAATTGTAGTTTCTGGCGTTTGAACGGCAACCGATGCACGAAGGCGTATGTTGCGCGGCTCGTTCGGATCACAGGCCCCCCAGCCATTACCGGGCACAGGTACACCCATTGACCCGCCACAGCCCAAAATAGTGATTATGACTTCTGTCATGACATTAAAACAGCGCGACTAAAAAGTGAAAAAAAGTTATTTTTAGAATGGCTTGCAATGGTTTCTTCATTTACTGACTTAAGTTCTGCAAGCATTTTTCCCGTGTTGATAACATAGGCCGGCTGGTTGGTTTTGCCCCTATAAGGCTCCGGCGCCAAATATGGGCTATCTGTTTCAATGAGCAATCTATCAAGCGGCACGTCACGCGCAATCTCTTTTAAC
>CAZYMI010000020.1:0-33884 GCA_964648505.1 uncultured Pseudobdellovibrionaceae bacterium | reverse complement strand
ACAGATCTTATATTGGGGGTGTCAGGCCGCAAAAGAACCAGGGCGCTTTAATTATTCAGGCATTTGCGATTCTGGCATCGATAAATTGTCTGCAGATTTAGCCAATGTTGAAACCCGCAACGATCTGCTTAAAACTGCCCATCTGCTTGATTCGGCTTTAATGAAACAGTTTATTTTTATACCTTTTGGCTATACGGGCGTTGATTTTATCGCAGCTGATTCGTCTCTGAAAAGCCCTGAAAACGTGCCCCTTTATGGAACCGTGCTTGAAACATGGTGGGACAAAAGGGCACAAATACCTCTTTCAGGACCGGCAAAGCCTTGATATCCTCATAAAAAACATATCTGAGGGCCCCTTATAATGCGCGCACGCCAATTTATTCTTTTGTCACTTACAACCGTTCTGGTTACTGCCTGCTCTGCAGAGAGAGATCTGGAGATGAACGGCCAGTTCTGGCAAAGAAAAGACGCGTCATCTGCTATATGGCTTCAAGGCCCCAAGGCGCAGCAAACACTGAATCGTGATATTGCACGCTGCGTTGTTGAAGTACGTGAACTTGTACGGCTCGGCTCAATCAAAACAGCAACGCCGCCTGAAAAAGTATTGCCGCTGCCCGCACAACAAGGACCGGAATATCGCCTGCGCGATTTTGACACACCAGAACGTGATGGCTTTCTTGTTAATGAACCACAAAATTATGATGATTTTGAAACCTGCATGTTGGCAAAAGGTTGGGAACGGGTTGAATATGTTCCGCACAAAGTTGCCGATACAGCCCGCGGCGTTTACCGCGATACCCATGTTCGCCTGAAGCACAGAACAAAATCAGGTGAACGGGAACTGGAAAATTATCAGCAAGACAAAGAATACGGGCGCTACAACCCGTAATTAAGCTGCCTTTTTCTGGTTTTTGAAAAATTCCATCAGCGCATCTTGGACGGCTGGTACAGTTAATGTTTTCATTAATGTGCCCACCGTTTTGCTGTCATAGCCTTTAAAGGCAATCAGCTCATCAAAAGATTCTGGTGTTCTTGCAAAAGCTGTATGCGCACCCCATGGGCTGTAAAGATGAGGGTATGAAGGCCCAAAAAGTCCAAATGTTGGAACCCCTACGCAAGCCGCACTATGCATAAGGCCAGAATCATTGCCGATATAAAAATCGCACCGCGTTAAAGCCGCTGCAATTTCGCCGGGGTTTCCTTTTGCTATCACATTAATTTGCCTGTCTTTTGGAATACTATTAAGCACATCATACGCAACCGCTTCTTCACCGGGTGCAGCAAAAATGGCCACACGCGCATCTGGCATCAAACCTTTTGATTCGGTAAGCCAGCTTATAATTTCTTTAAAGTGATCAGCTGGCCATGTTTTTCCTGCCCAGTTTGCAGTAGGGCCAACAGCCAGAACTGGCCTTCCTTCTGGAATCAAAAAAGCTGCTTTATGCTTTTGTTCAGGGGTAAACCACAGCGCAGGTGAAGGCACTGAAGATAGATTCATAACCTGAGCTGCTTGTTCTACCTTGTGCTTATTCTGGTCAATAGAAGGGCCAAAAATGTAACGCTTGCGCGCTAACACAAGCCGTGAAATTGCAGAATTGCGTAAATCAACAACCACATCCCATCTGACACCTGCTACATGAGACCACAATTCCAGCCAATGGCCGTGATAGGGCTTCTTTTTCAAAGCAATCAGTTTTTCAAGCCCGGGCACCCCTTCAAAGAGCGAAGATGGCAAAGGCCCACACACAATTGTAAAAGAAGGGTTTAAATATGCATTAAGCAGATGCGCAATCAACCCTGTTGAAAGTACCGCATCGCCAATCCGTGTGGATGTGATAAAAAGAATTTTCGTTTTATTTGTCATGCTTTACTATAGATAAAGGGTTTATCAAGGCGTTTCAATGTCAGAAAAAAATACTATAACCGCTATCAATCAGGCTGTCCTTGTTGTATCGGGGCCAGACCAGCTTTCTTTCTTACAAGGCCTTATGACGAATGACATCCTGCTTCTGTCACATCAGCCTGCCCTTTATACATGTCTTTTATCGCCTCAGGGTAAATTTCTACATGATTTGTTTATTCTGGCCAAAGACGACACTTATCTTCTTGTAACTGAAAAAGATCGCGCACACGATTTATTTAATGCCTTATTACGGTATCGCCTGCGCGCAAAAATTGATATCAACTTTAACGCCTCACTGTCTTGCGGGCTTTCCCTGACAAATCCAAAAAATTCAGCGGTGACTTACTTTCAAGACCCGCGCCACCCAGAACTGGGATATCGCCTGATCCACACATCCCCCTTTGAGATTAACACCAACATTATCAGGCAATGGGATGAAAGGCGTATTGAACTTGGTATTGCCGATGGGTCGCGTGACGCCGATATAGGCTTATCCACATTAGAAGAGTTAAATATTCCTGATTTTCATGGAGTCTCTTATACAAAAGGCTGCTATGTGGGGCAGGAATTAACCGCGCGCATGCATCATCGTGGCTTGGGTAAAAAGCACCTGCGCGCCTTTATTTTTAAAGAAAACGCCCCTGAAAACAGGCCCGATATAACATGCGGCGAGATGATTGTGGGTCAGCTTCGTTCCGTTCAAGGTAGAAAAGCCCTTGCGTTGATAAAGGATGAACATTTATCATCACCCTTAAAGTGTCTGGGACAGGAAATAAGGCGTATTCAATGATTAAGGCGGTTTTCTGGGATTCAGATAATACAATTTTTGAAAACTCAACACTTCACTGGCGCAAACATGTTGAAACGCTTGCCCCTATGGGAATTATTTTGGGGCCGCAAGACGAACAAAGATTCTACGAGAATAACGGTTCCCAGAACTGGCATTTTTTGGCTTCAGAATGCGGGCTTTCTATGCCGGAACAAGATTACCTTGCTTTAATTGATGCGTGGTATGAAACCCATGTGAAAGAAATAGATTTTCGTTCAGGTGTTTTAACCCTTATTCATGCTTTTGACAGACAGCGTATACTACAAGCCGTTGTGTCAAATGGAAGGCGAAACTCTGTCATGAAGCCCTATGAGAATAAAGGGATAGAACATTTCTTTAAGTTCTTTATCACAATAGAAGATTGTGAACACCGAAAGCCTTCGCCTGATCCTTACCTAAAAGCACTTCAAAGGCTTGGGGATCCCACAATACTTGCAAGCGACTGCCTGGTTATTGAAGATGATGCCAAGGGTGTTGAAGCAGCCCACCATGCGGGTATGCCTGTTATTCAGCGCAAACGGAATTTAAAAGATACCGCATCACCTTTTGCAACACTAAGCGTTTTTGAAGAAAAAGATTTTCTGGAAGCAGTATCGCGCTTTTTAAATTAAGGCAGCGCTGAAAATTTAAATTTATGTTGCTCCTGCCAGGCCTTGATATGATCTGCATGAAATGCTGGCGCTGCTTGCTCTTTTATAATAACGGGTACAAAGGGCAACCCCGAAACCAAAGCGCCACTGACCCGCTTATGGCCATTTAAAATAAAATAGGATCGATCACTCTCAACAACATCAACAGGCTCAAGAACATCAAAACCTCGCCGTCCGATTGAAGCGTGCACTTCTTGCAATGTGGGTTTATCAATTTCATCAATATGCTGAAGTGGTAAAAGATTTTGTGGCGAAACCCAATAAGCATAAGGTGTTTTTCCATCAAAATAATCTTTGGCTAGCCTTATAATCAGGGCTGTCACATCATCGGGTTGCGCCATGGTCGTATCGATCATCAAGTCGTAATTTGCGGGGTTACGAATTTCAACACCATACGTCGCTTTATAACGCACATTTTCGCGTGCTTGTCGTTCTTTGAGGTTCTTCAAAACATCTTCAACAGACTCTCGTGCTTCTGATACGCGTGCGGGATCTTCAAAAACACGCTGCGCAGCAATACGTGTATTGACGGTCATACGTACTTTGAATGACTGCGGCAAAAAGTGCCAGGCCATGCGGCTGTCCACTAAAAGCGGCTTTGGCGTTTGCCCCAGAGATTTGAAAACGCTGTCAATTTCTTTATCAATTTCAGGATCCTGATCTGCAAGCGCATTCATATCAAGAACACTGATGCCGCGCTTGGCTGCCATATCCCTCATGATGACTCCTGTTGAAAAACGCCCCCATCCAAGGGCTTTTTCCAGTCGTCCGCAAACGGTACTCTTGCCGCTGCCCAAATCTCCGGCAAGCGTTATAATAGGCTGTGATTTAACAGGCACGAGTTAAGCCGCCTTAGATTTTTTTGTGTTTTTTTTAGAAACAATGCGTAACGATGTTGTCTGCATTTTATGCCGAAGTGCTGCCTGCGCTGCTGCCAACCTTGCAATCGGAACGCGATAAGGCGAGCATGAAACATAATCAAGCCCTACTTTTTCACAAAACATAATAGATGCCGGATCACCACCATGTTCCCCGCAAATACCAAGCTTAATATCTTTGCGGACTGAACGCCCGCGCGTTGCTGCAATTTCAATCATTTCACCCACGCCTTCAATATCAAGGCTGGCGAAAGGATCTATTGCAAAAATACCTTTATCTACATATTCGGGTAAAAATACACCTGCATCGTCCCGGCTCATCCCTAAAGTTGTCTGGGTTAAATCATTGGTACCAAAACTGAAGAACTGCGCATCTTGCGCAATATCGCTCGCACGCAACGCAGCACGTGGCAATTCAATCATGGTGCCTATAATATAGGGAATCTTTTTGCCTTTGGCCTTAAAAACACGTGCGGCCATATCGTCAACAAGAAGCTTCATTCGCTTCATTTCAGCTGATGTGGCCACCAGCGGTATCATAATTTCAAGCTTTACAGCTTTTGCCGAACCCTTTCCGGCTTCAAGAGCTGCTTCAAATACGGCTTGGGCCTGCATCTCGTATATTTCAGGATAGGTAATGCCGAGTCTGCAACCACGATGCCCAAGCATGGGGTTTGATTCTTTTAGCATGGCAAGTCTGCGCAAAACGTCTTCTTCGCGAAGACGTGCAGATTTTGCAAACTGTAAAATTTCTGCACTGGAATGGGGCAAGAATTCATGAAGAGGTGGATCAAGAAAACGGATCGTCACTGGAAGACCCTGCATAATCTGAAAAAGCTGGATAAAGTCAGAACGCTGCGCTGGTAATAATTTTGCCAAAGCCTTCTGACGATCAGGGGCGTTATCAGCAAAAATCATTTCACGAACATTTTGAATTCGAGTCGGATCAAAGAACATATGTTCGGTCCTGCAAAGTCCTATACCCTGCGCCCCAAAATCACGCGCCTGTTTTGCATCAATGGGCGTTTCAGCATTTGCGCGTATCGCCATTCGACGGGCGGAATCAGCCCAGCGCATCAAGGTTGCAAAATCTTGAGATAATTTAGGTTCAATTGTTGGCAGCTTACCCTTCATAACTTCGCCGGTGCCACCATCAATCGTCACCTGCATCCCTTTTTCAATGATTTCATCACCGGCATATAAAACGCCTTTGCTTTCATCGATCCGCAAATTGCCTGCCCCTGCAACACAAGGCCTGCCCATACCACGGGCAACTACAGCCGCGTGGCTTGTCATACCGCCCCTTGTTGTTAAGATACCGCGTGCAGCGTGCATGCCATGAATATCTTCAGGGGAAGTTTCAGAACGGGCCAGCACAACATCAATGCCGGCTTTTGCCATGTCTTCTGCTTCATCAGCTGAAAACACAATACGGCCAGATGCTGCCCCAGGCGATGCCGGAAGACCCTTGCCAAGAACATGGCGCTTGGCTTTTGGATCAAGGGTTGGATGCAAAAGCTGATCTAGGGAATGCGGATCAATTCTTAAGATTGCTTCCTCTTTTGAAACCAATCCTTCCTTGACCATATCTGTTGCGATTTTCAGCGCGGCTGCCGCCGTGCGTTTACCGGTCCGAGTTTGCAGCATATAAAGTTTTCCGCTTTCAACTGTAAACTCAATATCTTGCATATCGCGATAATGTTTTTCCAGCCTTACGCGTACATCTGCAAGTTGCTTGTAAACCTTAGGCATTGTTTCTTCCATACTAAGCATAGCGCTTTTTTCTTTGGCACGCGCTTTTTTGGATAAAGGCTGCGGTGTGCGAATGCCTGCCACAACATCTTCGCCCTGCGCATTAATAAGATATTCGCCATAAAAATAATTTTCACCCGTTGATGGATCACGCGTAAAAGCTACGCCTGTTGCGCAATCGTTACCCATATTGCCAAAAACCATCGCCTGCACATTAACAGCAGTCCCCCAGCTTTCTGGAATGGCGTTAATTTTTCTGTATGTTATAGCGCGTTGCGTTTGCCATGAATTGAACACCGCCCCTATCGCACCCCAAAGCTGATCTTGCGGATTTTGCGGGAATGGTTTGCGTGTTTCAAGTTTCACAAGATCTTTATAATCAGCAATAATATCACACCATCCATCTGCTGATATATCCGTATCATTCTCAATTTTTTTGCTGCGTTTATATTTATCAAGAATATCTTCAAAATCGTGGTGCGAGACACCCAGAACTACACTGGCATACATTTGAATAAAACGCCGGTAGCTATCAAAAGCAAAGCGTGGGTTACCTGATTTTTTTGCCAGCCCTTGCGTTGTTTCATCATTCAAGCCCAGATTTAGTACAGTATCCATCATACCGGGCATCGAAACACGAGCGCCTGAGCGCACAGAAACCAGAAGCGGATTCTTTGCATCACCAAATTTTTTATTCACCGATTTTTCAATGGCTTTAACGCCGGCCTCAACCTGCGCTTTTAACTCTTTCGGATAAGAAAGTTTATGGTCGTAAAAATGAGTGCATACTTCGGTTGTAATTGTAAAACCAGCAGGAACCGGCAGGCCTAAAAGTGCCATATCTGCCAGATTGGCCCCTTTGCCACCGAGAAGATTTTTCATCTCCCGCTTACCTTCGGTTTTTTCAGATCCAAAGTTATAAACCCACTTCGCCATGACCATGCGCTCCTAAATTTTTTTAAAAAATCGAATCTACTACTATTGAATGCCGGTCAGTTTAGCGACTTGACCATCATAAGGCAAAGGAGATGATCAAAAGGTGGCCGATCACCAGGCTGAACAGGCTGCCCATCATAAACAACCCCCGCACCATCGGCTTTATAACCTAGGGTTGTGTATAGTTTTTGTGCATTTCCATACTCACGCGAAAGGCCTACGCCAAGTCCGATTAGATCGTGCCCTTCCTGCCTTGCACGGTTTTCAAACCAGTCCATCATTTTTGTGGCGATCCCCTGACGACGGTAATAGGGAGCAACATTCAAATCCTGAATTTCCGGAATCCTGAGTCGGTAAAAGGAAGGATAAGCAGATTGAGGGTTATACACACCAAAACCCGCAAGCTGTGCGTCTATAAAAGCAAGTAATACAAGTCTTTTTTCGGCTATCAGCTTTGCCCCGTAAGCAGGATCGGGATCATGCTTTAAGCTCAAAATTAAAGCCTGAAGCGCAGAAAGATCGCTTTCTTGCGCCTCGCGAAGCAGAACAGGTTTCGACATTTCACTCATAAAGCGTTATATTCCACCCTATATTCATTTTACAAGCTTGAGGATTTCATTCATGACTAAAAATTATTCCATGCCTTTGTTAATAGGCGCGGCACTCGGTTCGCTGCTTCTGGCAAGCTGTACAGACTGGGGCTACACCCAAAACCGGATTATCAGCAAACAAGATCCTTTGGAATCATCCACCGGCACACGTACAGCGGTCGATGTTCGTACGAATAAACTTTACAAAATTATCACAACGACAGACCCTTCTAATGTAGGCGTGAATAATCCTGTTCGCGTTTCTGAAACACCCAAAACATCCGACACATCAAAATAGGAGATTGTTATGGCTATATCAAAATTTTTAAAGCTTACCCTTATTCTTGCTTTTACTGCTTTGTTATTCGCGCCTTCAACTGAAGCGCGGGAAGCTAAGCGCACATTTAAACGCGGAGGCGTTGCAGAAAAATCTGTTACACGCAATGAAGATGGTTCAGCTGCAATCAAAAAAAGTTACACAGGGCCAAACGGAAAAACCGGATCAGTTGATAAAACACGTACAAAAACAGAAAATGGCTATTCCACAACCGGCACGCGCACAGGCCCGAATGGCAAAACACAAACTTTTGAACGTTCGTCTGAAAAAACAGAAAATGGCCGCAGCTTTTCAGGAACAACCACGCTTGAAAATGGTAAAACGATTACAACCAAAAGCGATGTAACCCGCACTGAAAATGGACGGACCCGCACGACAACTCAGACTGGGCCAAATGGCAATACAAGAACTTTTACAACCAATCGCCTCAACAACCAGTAATTATTAAACCGAAACACATTTAAAAACAGGCGGTCACGCCTGTTTTTTTATAAAGAAAGAAAAGAAGAAAATGACTGTTGATATGAAAGATATTGTGTCCCTCGCCAAGCGTCGCGGCTTTGTGTTTCCCGCGTCCGATATTTATGGCGGCATCAACGGTTTTTGGGATTACGGCCCTTTGGGGGTAGAGCTTAAAAACAATATCCGCGACCTTTGGTGGCGTTCAATGGTGATAACCCCCCCTATTGGCCCCGATGGCCAACCTTTGGAAATTGTAGGCGTTGATTCATCCATTATTCAAAACCCAAAAACATGGGAAGCATCAGGCCATGTGGGCGGATTTTCTGATCCGATGGTTGACTGCCGCGAGACCAAAAAAAGATATAGAGCTGATCATTTATTGCTTTTGCATTGTGGTGATGCTGGAGAACCAACAAAAATAAAAGACAAACATGCATTGTATATCGCTTTTGAAGGCGAGATAGAAGAAGGTCAAGTTGAAGCACGACTTAAAAAACTTGGTTTTGGAGCGGAACGCAGGCAAAAAGTAATTACCTCTAATCTCATAAAGAATTTTTATGCAGCAAATTTAAATAACGAAGCTTTAGAGCAAGTTGTGGGCCCCGATGCAACTGAACCTGGCACCCTCACGGAACCCAAACAATTCAATTTGATGTTCGATACGCGCGTGGGGGCCACGGCTTCAGATGATAATAAAGCTTATCTGCGCCCGGAGACCGCGCAAGGGATCTTCCTGAATTTTAAAAACGTAGTCGATAGTTCCCGTGTGCGTATGCCGTTTGGTATTGCACAAGTGGGCAAAGCGTTTCGCAACGAAGTAACCCCGCGTAATTTCATTTACCGTTCTCGCGAATTTGAGCAAATGGAAATGGAATGGTTCTGCCACCCTGATGATGCGCGCAAATGGTTTGATTTTTGGGTTGAACAGCGCAAAGCGTGGTGGCTCTCACTCGGCGTAAAAATGTCATCACTGCATATTCGCAAGCACGACCAAGATGAACTGGCGCACTATGCCAAAACAGGCGAAGGCACGGTTGATATTGAATATGCTTTCCCTTTTAGTGCCCCTGATTTTGGCGAGCTTGAGGGCATTGCCCATCGCAGTAACTTCGATTTAACCCAGCACACCAAATTCTCTGGTGTGAATTTGGAATATATGGACCCTGTGACAAATGAACGTTTTATGCCGCATGTGATCGAGCCTGCAGCAGGTCTTACCCGTGGTGTGCTGGCCGTATTGTGCGAAGCGTACACGGTGGACACAAACAGGCCCGCGGGCATGTACATGAATTTCCACCCCGCAATCGCGCCTAAAAAAGCGGCGATATTGCCACTGACCGCCAAAGACCAGCACCCGATCATCGCAACAAAACTCTATATGGAGTTACGCGAAAACTTTGCTGTTGATTTAGATATCAAACAAAATATCGGTAAGCGTTATGCCCGCCAAGATGAAATTGGCACGCCGTTCTGCTTTACAATTGATGATACAACCGTTGCTGATCACACAGTCACCGTGCGCGACCGTAATACAACCACGCAAGAACGAATTAACTTATCGTCCGTGGAAGGTTTCTTGCGCGAGAAAATGAAGGCAGCGAAGATTTAAAGCGCTTTCCCATCCCGCAATATCGCGTCTGCCGCTTGCGTGTAGGTGCCATCTGCTTCATGCAGCACAATGGGCGCGTGAATAATAGCAGGCGAGCGGCGGTCTTTAATGGTGCGCACAATCACGCGGTTTGCTGTATCCCCCGCATAAGAATAAAATAAAAATATTTCTGTTGCGCCAAATTTCCGCCCGAGTGCCTGCAAAATTTTATCCAAATATTCCGCGCGGTGAATAAGCGTCAGCGTGCCATTTGATTTAAGCGCACGGTGCGCACCTGTTACCCAATCATCGAGCGTCATATCTGTGCCCGTGTGGCCCATCGCTGGTGCTTTTTGATCGTTCAGTGAAGGTGTGTATGTGCCCGCTTCCAGATAAGGTGGATTACACATCACATGGTCAAACACGCGCTCATGCTCGGCTACAAAATCACGGATATCAGCTGCCATAAATTCTGCATGCCGCGCATTCATTTCTGCGTTTTTTTGTGCAAGCGCAATCATATCTGCCTGAATATCAACACCCGTCAGCTGCGCATCGGGCACGCGCCACAGCATGCAAAACCCAGCGCCCCCCACGCCGCATCCGGCATCAAGCACACTCTCACCCGCTTGCGCTTTGCAAGTGGCCGCCACCAGTACAGAATCAAGCGAAGTACGAAACCCCCCTTTTTCTGGCTGTAAAAGCCTGACTTTATGATCGAGTACGTGTATTTGTATCATATATCTCTTGTCGCCTAACGCGTCTCGCGCTATTTATCGCTTATGGTACAGCTTGCATTAAAACCTACTCTGCCCGATCCGCTCACGCGTCTCAATGATCTTTTGTCGGGGGATATGGATCATGTCAACCGTTTGATCCTCACCCATATGGATTCGAGCGTGCCGCTCATCCCGCAACTGGCCGGATATCTGATATCGGCTGGCGGCAAACGCATTCGTCCGCTTCTAACTTTAGCCGCAACGCGGCTTTTTGATACCACCACAACACGCCCCTTTGCGCTTGCGGCATCTGTGGAGTTTATTCATACCGCAACGCTTTTGCATGATGATGTGGTTGATGAAAGTGTGGAACGTCGCGGCAAACCATCGGCGAATGAAACATTCGGCAACCAAGCAAGCGTGCTTGTGGGTGACTTTTTATTCTCCCGCGCGTTTCAGTTAATGGTGGCGGATGGATCGCTTGATGTGCTGCGCATTTTATCGAACGCTTCTGCCACCATTTCAGAAGGTGAAGTTATGCAGCTGCAAGTCGCGAGCAACCTCGCAACCACATGGGACCAATATTTAAGTGTCATTAACGCCAAAACTGCTGCCTTGTTTGCAGCCGCAACCGAAATAGGCCCCGTGATTGCAAGCGCAGGCCTAGATATGCAGAAAGCCTTACGCGATTACGGTACTTATTTAGGCCTCGCCTTTCAAATCGCAGATGATGTTTTGGATTATACAGGCGAACAGGCAAAGCTTGGCAAAACTGTGGGTGATGATTTCCGCGAAGGAAAAATGACCGCACCTGTTATTTTTGCGCTTGAAAAAGCGACAGCTGAAGACAAGTTATTTTGGCAGCGCACGTTGGTTGAGCACGATATTCGGGAGAGCGATTTAGCCCATGCCAAAAAATTAATGCAGCAGCACGGCGCACTCACGCGCGCGCTTGATGTCGCCACAAACTACGCACGCCAAGCCGCAGATGCCCTTGCGCCACTACCTAACAGTGAACTTAAAACCCTACTGATTGAGATTGCGGATTATACGGTCACCCGCGGCGCTTAATTAACTAAGCTACCTCTGCATTCCATCCATTCTTATAATTTAAATTAATCTCATGCTGATATTCTTCTTCTGCTATATCATCCATTAAATCAATCATTCTTTTGATTTCTCTTGGATTTGATTTTGTGCCTGCATATATAAATCTTATCAATCGATCTATAGCGCCATTCACTTTTTCATGGGATTTTGCTTCAGCTTTTGCAACCACGTCTCTTTTTCTTCCCATGTGCGCCCCTAGAGAAGCTTGAGACAACCCCAATAAAGATCTTAAAAACCTTAACTCCATTCCCCTGATAGGATTGGAACTTTGAATTATTGATTGAGCAATTAATTCATGCAAGCTGTCAATTTCTTGAATTTTATAAAATAGCTCATTGTTATGCTCATACCACTCAACTCCATTAAGAAGGTAAATATAATCAAGACCACTTTGCCAATACTGAAAAGGCTGTTTATTATTTTTCATCTATCTCTCCACATAACAGTTGTTACTAGAAGCTTCTGCAAGTTATCCACCAGCACTGTTGCAACGCCTATGCCTCTTGATCCTTTAGGTCGAAAAACAATAGTTGCTTTCCACTCGTTCTTCTTGGCTCCCTGTATTGGAACACCTTCCATACTACCCAGCTCAAGAACTCTAAAAACATCAGCTTGGGTAATTTCGTTAATGCATGATCTTTCTTCTTGCCGTTCAAATGCATGCTTAGAGAAGAAAACCTGCCTTTCCTTTGCTAAAGACCTGATCAATCCCATTAGCTGCGCGGGTCGCAGGGGCATAGGAATCACAGTGCTTCTGGGTGTTTTACGAACCATACTCACCCTTTATATGTATGATTATAATACATTGCAAGTCGTAAACAAAAAGTTAAAATTTCATAATTATTAGAAATTAATTCCCAAGCGCTGCTTTTACTGCTTTTTGCACGCTGTCATCCAAAGGCGTGGTGGTGGACACAAAGCTATCCACTAACTTACCTTCGCGGTTGATGAGATATTTATGAAAGTTCCAGCGTGGTTTGGATGCAACGATGCCGCCCACATTTTGATCTGCCGCCCATTTATAAAATGGGTGCGCTTCATCGCCTGAGACAATTGCTTTTTCGGTGAGGGGGAATTGCACATTAAAATTTATGGCACAAAATTGTTTGATTTCTGCTTCCGTGCCGGGTTCCTGCGCGCCAAAATCATTTGATGGTACGCCGATTACAACCAACCCTTGTTCTTTATACGCTTCATATAAATTTTCAAGATCGTCATATTGCTTAGTAAATCCGCATTTGGAGGCTGTATTTACAACCAAAAGCACTTTTCCTTTATAATCTGAAAGCGGCATCGGTTCCCCTTCAATTGAGAGGAAGGAAAAATCATAGGCTGATTTTTCTGACGCACATACTTTACTTGATTTAAAAAGGCCGAACATAGAAACTCCTATGAGGATCGCATTTAAATATAATTTCATTTCAGTTTTAAGTTTTGCAACACAGAAAAGGGCGAATCATCATCCCTGACTGGCGCATGGGCAGAAATAACACGGTCTTCCCGAACATCACGATCATGCTTACCTGAATGTTTGCCTGAATTTTTATGAGGACGATCTTTTTTAAAATCTTTTTTGAAATCTTTTTTATCCCCCTCTTTTTCACTGTGTGCTTTATTTTTATCTTTCCAGACTGGTTTGTCTTTATTCGTGCTAGGATCAAATTTTTGTTTCTCACGCGGGGGCCTTTGCACTGATGGGCGAGAACGGCGCAAACGAAATGTTGCAAGTTCTGGCTTTACCGTCGCTACCACATTCGTTGGAGTTTCTGTTACAACCGTTTCGGCGGACAAAGCTTCAAGCACAGCCATTTCTGGTGGCGTATCTATACCCGCTTCAGATGATATCTGAGTTGTTGATATCTGAGTTATTGTTTGGGATGTCTCTTCAAGCCCATCACTTGGCTGCTGGCGGGTCAGTTCAAGCGCTTTTTGTTCGGCAGGGTCATTCACTTTCACATGGCCCATCGCTTCAAGCACGGCATATAAATCGGGGATTTTACATCCCATCCATTCTGCCATTTGGTGCTGGGCCTGAAACTGGCCGTCTTTAGCGTTGTCATAGACTGCTGATATGACTCGGTCGAGCATATCAATTCTGACCATGCGCGGGCCATAAACAGGATAACCAATTGCACGCTGAAAATCCGGATCCACACTCAAAGGATCAACTGGGAAAGATACAACGCCATCTTTTGGCAAAGGCGCCGGTAATGAACGCCCATGATAAAGCGACCACAACAGCGCGCGCATACGCACAGCCGCCGGCTTGTTAAGATCAGGTAGAAAAACAAGAATAGGCCCAAGCCTTACTTTGCGGTCACGCAGCTTCTTTCTCCCCTCGGGGTCGAGCGCTGCAATCTGATCCTCAAGATCATGACGGGGCATAATACCAAGATTATGAAAGAGTTTAGCGCAAATTGTTTTAACGCTGTCAGACACACCTTCTTCTTCTGTCATTAAACGAACAAGCGGCTCAAGGGTGGTGGCAATATGATTCATCATCCAGCTTTTGAGAAAAGCGCAGACGGCATCTTTATCATCAGCCTCCAGAACTTCAATTGAAGGCGCGAGTGCAAATTCACCTTTTGAGAGTTTTGCAACAGGGTCTCCAGGAAGGGGATTGGTCATATCTGGCTGCCACAAAATCATCCCTTCTTGAGAAAGGGTGAACTGTTTGGGAATAGACGTTAAAATACTCATTAATAATCCTCAGAAAAATGGCCCTTACATATAAACGGAAAGGCTAGGATTGTCCAACCGTCTAAAAGGGGCATTTTCATTTATTTTTAGCTTTTCTCATGTTAGATTTATGGCCCTAGCAATGTTTTACACAGGTTTGAAAATGCGCATTCTTTCATTGTTTGTTTTGAGCTTACTTTTAATGAGCACCCCTGCACATGCGGCTGTCAGTCAAGCTGATACAACAAAATTTAAAACAGTTATGGAAGCTTACTTTAATCACATTGTGACCAGTTACAAAGCCCAGGGCATGAACGTCACATCTAAGGGAAACTTTACAGCCGAAAACAAAGAAAGCTATATCGCTTTTAAAACCCCTCACCTTAGCTTTCGTGATGATTCCGGCACGGTGATTGATATGGGGGTTTATTCATTCAATGCCATTCCCAGTACAAATGCGGGCCAGTGGAATTTAACCATGTCCATTCCAACACCTTTTATGGTGACAAAAAAAGGTGAAAAACCCGGAGAGGCGCCAACCCAGTATACAATCTCTATTCCAAAACAATCGACATCAGGTGTATTTGATGAAGGGGCTCAGAATTTTGTTGTCTTTAAAGGGGCCTTATCAGACATCACGCTCACATCATCTGCAAATAAAGGCGTGATGAAGATTGCTTCTTTAGATGTTAATCAAAACTTTTCAAAAGGCCCTAATAATCTTTTTTCGGGCCCGGCGACTGCCACCATGCGCAATCTAACCTTTACCGGGCCAGAGGGTGAAGGTTCATTTACAATTGGTGGCGTCCGAGCAGATGTCACTTATTCTGATCTTGATTTTCAAGCGCAGAAAGCATTTCAAGATAAGTTTACAGCGCTTGCAGAATCACAAAATGCTTTAACAGGTAAAGCAGGCGTTTCACCCCAACATGGTATGGCACTTTACAAAACGGTGACAGACGCGCTGACAAAATCTTCGTCAGGTTTTACAACGCAATTTGAAATTACTGATATTTCAGGATCAAAAAAGAATAAACAGACAGGGGCACCTGAGAAATTTACACTCGGAAAAATTGGTTTCGGGTGGGATATGACAGGGCTTAAAACAAATTCTGCGGGCCTTGCTTTCCGTGCCTCTCTTAATGGCTTTACCGCCCCAAGCACAGTTGACCTATACGGCATCAGCAATCCGCAAGCGATCAATATTGATATGCGTTTAAAAAACCTGCCGCTTCAGGAATTGACTGCACTCGGCCAGCAAGTGCTGGAATCAACCAGTGCCAGCCCGGATGCAGCATCTGTTGCGGGCCTTCAAGCAATGATGACCCTGCCCGGCATTTTAACCAAAGCATCAACGGGGCTTGATATTAATGATTTCAGTATTCAAAGCGCTGAATATTCAGGCAAATTAACAGGGAATTTTATTACAAATGCGAACGCCGCAAAGGGCGTTACAGGAAAAATGCTAGGCCGCGTTACGGGTCTGGACGGCGTTTTAGCAAAACTGAAAGCTGGTAAAGCCAAAGCCACAACAGCTGCCGATCAGCAAAATCTGGAAAAGGCTCTTAAATCACTGACTGTTTTACAAGCGATGGGTCAGCAAGATGCAAATGGTGATCGCACCTATGACATTCAAATCAATGAACAAGGGCAAACACTTGTAAACGGCGCCGACTTTTCGGTTCTGACGGGTGGTGGAGCCCCTTAACGCATCACATGTGCTACAAGGTGGTTAAGTCGCAACCGGCCTGACTTTGTTGCTAGCATTTCTGTGTCTGTTACTTCCAACAGGCCTTCTTTAATAGCCGCTTCAAAGCGCGGCATGTCTATCACTTCTTGCCATTTTTTCCCCGCTTCACCTGAAATTCTTTCAAACGGCACCCCTTCTGTAAGGCGCAATCCCATCAATACGGCCTCTGAAGCACGTTGCAGGGGGGTTAAAATCTCGGGCTCATGATGGCCATGACCAAACTCCTCTACTTTTTTAAGCCATATATCGGGAGCGCGATGCGCCCTTGTCGCCCGCTTCTCGCCTTTTATTGTCAGTCTTCCGTGCGCACCGGGCCCAATGCCTACATAATCCCCATATCTCCAATAGGTAAGATTATGACGGCTTTCCTGCCCCGGTTTGGCATAGTTTGAAACCTCGTAAGGCAAAAGCCCGCATGCGGCCAGCTTTACTTGCGTCAAATCATAAAAATCTGCAGACAGATCGTCAGGGGGCATAACAAATTCGCCACGCGCATAGGCTGTATAAAATGGCGTCTGCGGTTCAATTGTAAGTTGATACAAAGATAAATGATCTGTGCCAAATGACAATGCTTGGTCCAGTTCCTTTTCCCACGCTTCAAGGGTTTGTTTTGGCCTTGCATAGATTAAATCAAAAGAATAGCGATCAAATGTTCTTGCTGCAATTTCAAGTGCTTGTTGACTTTCTTTTGTATCATGCTTGCGCCCAAGAAATTTTAAATCATTATCATTGAGCGCCTGAATACCAATAGAAACACGATTAATACCTGATTCAAAAAAAGCTTTAAATTTATTGGCTTCAACACTGTTTGGATTAGCTTCTAAGGTGATTTCAACATTTTTATCCACAGTCCAGTTTTGTGAAATGGCTTTTAAAACAGATTCGACTGTTTTTGCATCCATTAGCGATGGCGTTCCGCCGCCAAAAAAAATTGATGTCACTAATCTGTCTGGCGTTTGCCGCGCCATTGTCTCAATTTCTTTTTCATAGCCGCGCACCCATGCTGACTGGTCGATTGTTTCATGAACATGAGAGTTAAAGTCACAATAAGGACACTTACTGGCACAAAAAGGCCAATGGACATAAACGGCTATCGGAAGCATTGGTTTAAAAGCGCTTCAAGTGCGCGCGCCCTGTGAGAGATATTTTTTTTAAAATCAAGACCAAGCTGAGCAAAAGTTTGAGTCTGGCCTTCAGGAATAAAACAAGGATCATAGCCAAAACCATGATCGCCACAGGGTGGAAAAACAAAGTGGCCTTTCACGCGCCCTTCTGCAACTTCGCAGTGGCCATCCGGCCAGGCAAGCACCAGCGTTGCAGCAAAAAAAGCCTGCTTATCATGATGGGCCGACAGTAACGCGTTAATCTTTTCCATCGCTTTTAAGTAGCTTCGTGTGCCGTCTGCCTGCTGCGCCCAATCGGCTGAATATACGCCCGGTGCGTCACCAAGAGCACGCACACAAAACCCGCTATCATCTGCAAGTGCCGGAATGCCTGATACGATTGCTGCTGCCTGCGCTTTTATTTTTGCATTCTCTAGAAATGTTACGCCTGTTTCCTCGGGGACTGGCAAATCAAAATCAGCAAGTGTTTTTATTGTAATATTCATCGGCATAAAGACCGCTTGTATTTCCTGCGCTTTTCCTTCGTTATGCGTTGCCAGCAATAACGATGCACCAGAAAATTTACGCGCCATCAAGCAGCCTTACGCAAGGCACCTAAAACCTTGCTTTGTAAAACAGATAAATCTGTGCAGCCCTGTTTAGCAAGGGTCAGCAAATCCAAAAACTGCGCTTCAGTAAAAGGGGTTTTTTCAGCTGTGCCTTGAATTTCAACAATGCCGCCCGATCCGGTAATAACAAAATTAGCATCCGTGTCGGCTGCAGAATCTTCTACATAATCCAGATCAAGCACACACTGGCCTTCATAGACGCCGCATGAAATCGCAGATATTGAATCGATTAACGGGGATGCTGCAATCATTTTCATACGCACCATATGTTCAAAAGCAAGAGCCAGCGCAACATAACTTCCTGTGATGGCCGCCGTTCTTGTGCCCCCATCTGCCTGAAGCACGTCGCAATCGAGCCTGATCTGGCGTTCTCCAAATCCTTTCATATTCACAACTGCTCGCAATGCCCTGCCGATCAATCTTTGAATTTCCTGAGTGCGCCCTGTTTGTTTGCCTTTGGCGGCTTCACGGTCTGTGCGCTTATCTGTTGCACGGGGCAACATGCCGTATTCTGCCGTGACCCAGCCTTTACCTGTATTTTTAAGCCAGCCTGGGGTAGATTCCTCAACTGTTGCTGTACATAAAACATGTGTATCGCCAAATTTAACAAGGCATGATCCTTCAGCATGTTTAGAGACATTGGGCATCAGTTCAACCTGACGAATCTGATTTGCGGACCTTCCGGATGGGCGCGACATGGGGAACCTCTCTGTTTTTCGTCTCTTTCATGGCATAAAGGCGCAAAAGCTGCAATTGCCGTGCTGGCAAGATCTTATTATAGTGTTGGGATGCTGGTTACGGAATTAACACAACGCTCCCGCGATATTTTTGGCTTGATTGTGGAAACCCACCTTCGCTCGGGTGAGCCTGTGGGGTCTCGCATGCTTACAGAACATATGAATCTTTCTGCTGCCACCATCCGAAATTCCATGCAGGATCTGGAGGATATGGGCCTTCTTTTCGCCCCGCATACATCGGCGGGCCGTATCCCCACATCAGGCGGTTTGCGTTTTTATATCGACCATTTAATGCAGCTCGAAACACTTTCAATGACCGACCGGCAAAAAATAGAATCAGATTGCAAAGGGGCCTTCCAAACCCCCGAGGATGTTTTAGCAAAAGCAAGCACAACCCTTTCATCTTTATCAAGATGGGTATCGGTTGTTCTGGCGCCGCAATCAGATCGGCCACTTCGACAAATTGGCTTTGCGCAGCTTTCGCCCAACCGCGTAATGGCCATTCTGGTCACCCAAGACGGCCACATAGAAAACAGATTGATCGATATGCCAAAGCCGATCAATTCATCTGAGCTTGAAAGAGCCACCAACTATCTGAATGCCCGTATCGCAGGAAACACGCTTCACGATGCCCGAAAAATTCTTGATGCAGAACAAACCCGTCAACATGCAGAACTATCAGATTTGGAACGTATGTTAATCGATAAAGGACTAACCTTCGAGACAAGCGGGTCAGGCATGCTTATGGTGCGTGGGCAATCTGCACTTCTGGAAGATGTAAAACATATACAAAAAGCACGCGATTTAATGATGGCCTTAGAAGAACGGCGTTTTGTGACAGATGTTTTGGAGATGACCAGTAAAAGCCTGAATGTACAAATTTTTATTGGCGCAGAAAATCGTGCAATACCACAAGACTGGTCAATGATCGCTGCCCCTTATTATGATGAGAATAACAAGCATCTTTTAGGGGTAGTGGGTGTTATTGGCCCCACATCTATCGATTACCGAAAAGTTGTGCCTATCGTTGGGCACACTTCACAAGTTGTTAAAAATATTCTTGGTCGCCTTGCTTTAGGATAAAGAAAAATGAAACACACTATTTTAGTACTACTTTTTATACTTGCAGCCCTTAAGCCTTCTGCAACAGTTGCTCTTGAGCTTACAAAATACATGACCCCGCAAAGCCTGCAGATTGCTTTGGTCCCCGGGGTAGAAACCCCTGTTGCAATTGAGCTGACCAGCACAACATCGATTACTTCTTGCGGCGATGTTGGGGCGCTTGAAACAAGTATTTCACGGGACAGAAATTTTATTGATATCTATACAGGCGGCTATACAATTACACAAAAGCAACGAGGAAACTGCACGCCCGGGGTTAAATTTTCACGGGCAACAATTGATATACTCCCACAAGAACTGCAAGAATTTGAAGTCACCCAGATCCGATTTTGGAACGGCCCTATCCTTGATGCCTACAAAGTATCGATAACCAATTCAAATCTGACCCTTACCCCACCCACGTCTTTAAAGTTTTTCCGTCCGGCAAAATCTGAATCCTTATCTTTTACATTCCCCGATACACAATCTTCTTCAAAAGATTTAAAGCCTTTTGAAAAAACGGTGTCCTTAGACGGGCAATCCAAAAATTCAGAAAACTCAGATCAGGTGGTGATTATAAGTATAGACGGGTTCCCTGATTCTGATATTGAAGGGCAGCTGACAGCCTTGATGGAAAGCCGAGGGTTACACGCAACCGAAGCTTTGCATAAGCAAGATGGGCGAGTAAGCTCTTTACGGGCTATTGATACAGGCGGGCAGTTTGCCTTACAGGCCCGCTTTACAGGCCGCGTTCTTTTGGGGCGTATCGGGGCTTTATCCACACAAGATCAGCTTGCTGTAGGTGGCCCTGCAAAACAGACCTTTGACGTTTTCGTTTCATTGCCCTAAATAGGTAACATGACAGCTAACCCTGATGATCTTGAAGGTTTCAAACAAAAGTCCGGCCCTGCGGCCTGGACTGAACAAAATAATAACGCGCCTGAAGCAAACACAACTGAAAACGAAGTGACAGCTGACTACCCTGCCGTTATCGGGGCTTTGCAAGATGAAATTGCCCGTCTGAAAGATCAGACCATGCGCGCTTTGGCTGAAGCTGAAAACACGCGCCGTCGCGCTGAACGTGACCGCGAGGATGCTACAAAATACGCTGTAACAAATTTTGCCCGCGATATTATTGTTGTGGCCGATAATTTTCTGCGCGCCCTGAATGCTGTTCCTGAAGATTTAAAAGGCACTGACCCGCGCGTTGACAATCTGCTTACTGGCATTGAAGCCACTGAACGCGATTTACAAAGAATATTTGAACGCTTTGGCATTCGAAAAATTGAACCCAAAGATGAGCCCTTTAATGCCAACTTACATGAAGTCATGTTTGAAATGCCCAACACGGGCAAAGCGGCTGGCACGATCATTCAGGTGATCGAAACAGGTTACACCATCCATGACCGGCTTTTACGCCCTGCCCGCGTAGGTGTGGCCAAGGCTGAAGCCACCGGGGAGCCGCCGCAAAGATCTATTGATACAAGCGCTTAAGATTTTTATTGACGTAATATTGTTATTTATATTATGTCTCGCTTATGGATATTCCTTCGATCACAAATACAGGCCAAGCATCCGCCGCTAAAAAGGCTGATTTCAGACAAAAATTTGCGCGGCAGGTCGGGAATCCCTATGCCCGCCTTGATTACTCATTGTGCATCAAGGAAATCGAAAATCTTTTATTTGATGATAAAGCCGATAAAAATAAAATCGCCGATGTTTTTGAAGTGCTTGTTGAACACCATGGGCAAAACCCTCGATTTGGATATGACGCAACACGCTTGATCGAACATGTCTGGAAAGATGCATCCCCAGAACTAGCCCTACAAATCATGGGCAACCTTACACTTTTAAAAAACAAAACATTTCTGAATTCATTTTATCAAACAATTGCTGAAAGAATGGCCAACCGTCTTGAAAAAGGTGGTTACACTGACGTTGTAAATCAATTATCTGTGATGATGGATCTTACTTTAAGGCGCGGGCATTCCAGCTGGTACAAAAGCTATGCTGGGGCTTATATCGGTATTTTCAATCAAATCATGGGGGATAAAGACTTTATAGATCCTTCAATTGGTTTGCTGCCCAGTGTTTGGCGGATCAAACAAAGTCTTGGGCAAGATTTTGATGATAACAGTTTTAATTTTATCACTGATTTTCTTGACACCAACAGAGCCGGACGATCCGGAATAATTTTTGCTGCCCTTTATGATATTTTTGAAACAGGCATTGAAATATCTGAAGCACGAAAAGAAAAATTACTCGCGATTGTTTTAAACCTATCTTCAAGCGCCCCCGCATTTTATCCTGAGCCGGAAAAGGGTATTCACCAATTTTGTCACTTTTTTTCTAACTTTATGGATGGGGATAAAAAATACCATGCACAAGGCTTACAAGGTCTGGATCAAGCACTTCGTAACCTTAGAAACCTTTTTGGAAAAGATGCTGTCCACCAGTTTGCAAAAACATACAGTAACCATCCCAGTGTCAGTGACAGCGTATCGGCTCATTTAAAAGGCTATCTAAAAGAACGTCGCCCAAACCCCACCCCATAAGACTTTGAACTTATCCACAAAGACTGGTCTGTCCTGATATTTCGACGCTGTCTTTACGAAAATAATATGCCCCAAAAGCAAATTTATAGACTTGGAATGCTGGCAATTTCAAAAGTTTTACCCTATATAGTTGGTGTGCACGTTTATAAGGACGATGCATCGGACAGGTGCTAATTTTAGGCCGTCCAGACATTTTTCGCTTATGTAAAGGAGAAAAGTCATGAGCAAAGTCATCGGTATCGATCTTGGTACAACAAATTCCTGTGTTGCCATTATGGATGGTAAAAATCCACGCGTTCTTGAAAACGTAGAAGGCGCACGCACAACACCTTCAATGGTTGCTTTTTCCAAAGACGGAGAACGTCTTGTCGGTCAGCCCGCAAAACGTCAGGCTGTTACAAATCCTGAAAACACGCTCTTTGCTTTTAAACGTCTGATTGGGCGTCGTTTCAGCGACCCTGAAGTTCAAAAAATGAAAGACAAATCGCCCTTCAAAATCGTTGAAGGCCAAAATGGTGATGCCTGGATTGAAGCCGATGGCAAAAAACAATCGCCCGCTGAAGTTTCGGCAATGGTTTTACAAAAAATGAAGGAAACAGCAGAAAGTTTTCTTGGTGCAAAAGTAGACAAAGCGGTTATTACTGTTCCGGCTTATTTTAACGATGCACAGCGTCAGGCAACCAAGGATGCGGGAAAAATCGCCGGACTTGAAGTCTTGCGTATTATTAACGAACCAACAGCCGCTGCCCTTGCTTACGGTCTTGATAAAAAGAATTCTGGTACCATTGCAGTTTACGACCTTGGTGGCGGTACATTTGATATTTCCATCCTTGAAATTGGTGACGGTGTTTTTGAAGTTAAATCCACAAACGGCGATACATTTTTAGGTGGAGAAGATTTTGATACGCGTATCATCGACTTTCTTGCTGATGAATTTAAACGCGAACAAGCAATTGATTTACGCAATGACAAGCTTGCGCTTCAGCGTTTAAAAGAAGCCGCAGAAAAAGCGAAGATAGAATTATCTTCAGCCCAGCAAACAGAAGTGAACCTTCCTTTCATCACAGCTGATGCTTCTGGTCCAAAGCATTTAAACGTAAAACTAACGAGAGCAAAGCTTGAGCAGCTGGTTGATGATCTGGTTAAGCGTACGATAGAACCTGTAAAAGCGGCGCTTAAAGATGCTGGTGTTAAGCCTTCTGACATTGATGAAGTGGTGCTGGTGGGCGGTATGACCCGCATGCCAAAAATTATTGAGACTGTTCGCGACTATTTCGGCAAGGATCCGCACAAAGGCGTGAACCCAGATGAAGTTGTGGCAGACGGCGCGGCTATTCAAGGCGGCGTCCTTCAGGGTGATGTAAAAGATGTTTTGCTGCTTGATGTTACGCCATTATCCCTGGGTATTGAAACACTCGGTGGTGTTTTCACAAGACTGATTGAACGCAATACAACAATTCCGACAAAAAAATCACAAGTCTTCTCAACAGCTGAAGATTCTCAAAATGCGGTGACCATCCGTGTTTTCCAAGGGGAACGGGAAATGGCTGCTGATAACAAGCTTCTGGGCCAGTTTGATCTGGTGGGCATACCCCCCGCACCACGCGGAAGCCCCCAAATCGAAGTGACATTCGACATTGATGCAAACGGCATTGTTGAAGTGTCGGCAAAAGATAAGGCCACAAACAAAGAACAACAAATTCGCATTCAAGCATCAGGCGGATTAACAGACGCTGATATTGAAAAAATGGTCAAGGATGCGGAAATGAATGCCGAAGCGGATCGTAAACGCCGGGCGATGGCAGAAACAAAAAATAAGGCAGAGACTCTGATTCATTCTGTTGAAAAATCATTGGTCGACTTATCTGGTCAGGTTACTGAAGATGGAAAGCGTGAAATTGAAAAGTCGATTACCGATCTTAAAACTGCGCTTCAAAGCGAAAATAAAGACGACATCGAAGAAAAAACGCGCGCCCTCGAACAGGTTTCTATGAAGTTGGGTGAAACAGCGTACCGTAAAAATCAGGAGCAATCATCCGCTTCAAGCGCACAAGAGCCTCAGGCAGATAACAACAATGAACCGCAAATGGATGCAGTAGACGCTGACTTTACGGTCAATAAAGATGACGGGACCAACGGATAAAAATTCCGTTTTTGACCACCAACACAGAGCCCCGCACAATGCGGGGTTCTTTTAAGAGAATAGTACCATGGCTGATTACTACGAAATTCTAGGTGTACCAAAAACAGCAACGGAAGATGAGCTGAAAAAAGCTTATCGTAAACTTGCGATGCAGCATCACCCCGATCGCAATAAAGATAGCCCTGATGCAGAAGCCAAATTTAAAGAAATAAATGAAGCCTATGACGTTTTAAAGGATAAGCAGAAGCGCGCCGCTTATGATCGATACGGAACATCCGCCTTCCAAGGCGGTGGTGGCGGTGGCGATTTTGGTGGCGGATTCGGCAGTGCCTTTTCTGATATTTTTGATTCCATGTTCGGCGATGTTATGGGTGGAGCGCGCGGCAACACAGGGCCCGCCCGCGGCGCCGACGTTCAGTATCCGCTAGAAATATCACTTGAAGATGCTTTTAAAGGCCGCGAAGTTACAATCAAAGTTCCTTCGGTTGAGCAATGCGATAAATGTTCAGGCTCAGGGGCTATGCCCGGCACACAAGTTGAAAATTGTCCCACCTGTCAGGGATCTGGCCGGATGCGGATGCAGCAAGGATTCTTCACAATCGAACGCACCTGCTCTACATGCAATGGTGCGGGCAATATCATCCGCACACCTTGCGATAAATGTTCAGGCGCAGGCAGGTTGCGCCGGGAAAAAACTTTAAAAGTTCCTATCCCTGCTGGCATTGATTCAGGCCGGCGAGTTCGGCTTGCGGGCCAAGGTGAAGCGGGCGCACGCGGTGGCCCTGCCGGGGATCTTTATATTCTTGTTACCATCAAACCGCATAAATTATTTAAGCGCGATGGAGCTAATTTATCGTGCCGCGTTCCTATCCAAGTCAGTACGGCTGCGTTAGGAGGAGTAATTGAAGTGCCTACAATTGATGGCAAGCACGAAAAAGTTGACATTAAAGCTGGCACTCAAACTGGACAGAGCATTCGTATAAAATCCAAAGGCATGAGTGTGATGCGTTCCGATGGCCGTGGTGATTTATATGTAGAAATTTTTGTTGAAACCCCGGTTAATCTAACGCGCAAACAGCAAGACCTTATAAAGCAACTCGCCGAAAGCTTGGGATCTGATGGCAAACATCACAGCCCGGAATCGGAAGGATTTTTTAAGCGCGTTAAAGAATTCTGGAATGACCTGCGGGAATAAGAATGGCGATTGACCCCAAAAAAGAACGCAACTACCTGACAATTGGAATGTTGTCTTGGACGCTTGCGCCTGTGATTGGTGCGGTACTTGGTGGTATTTTTGGTCCAAAAACAGGAGCAGACTATACGACATTATTTAATGTAAGCGCAGGCGCGGCAACGGGGCTTGGTTATACCTTGTCTGGAAAAGCAATTTCAAAAGGATTGTCTTATTTCCTTGATCAACAAAGTGATAAACTAAAAGCAGAAGTGAAATCGGTTGCTGCGATTCAAAATTCTTCACGCCCGAAAGCAACCCTCAAACTCGATGGGTTAATCATCAAGTTTGGCATTGGACTTGCTGTATCCCTAGGTATTCAATTTGCCTATGCTGCAGGATATGCATACAAATCACCCCAGATCTTTTCTACAATCCGGGATGAAGCTGTTACTTTAACAGACCTGAAGATCAACCAGCCTTAAATATAAAACGCTGTTATCAGGCGGATTTTGCAGATTTTTTTGGTTTATCCCCTGAATCAGATGCAGGCGCTGTCGCAGCCACATCATCTTCCATCGCTTCCCCTTGTTCGGCACCCGCCAGCATTTTTTCTGCAACAACCCCAGCATTGGCACGAATTTTTTGTTCAATCTGAAGCATGATTTCAGGATTATCTTTCAAAAATTGCTTAGCGTTTTCCCGCCCCTGGCCAATGCGCTGTCCTTCATAGGAAAACCATGCGCCTGATTTATCAATCAAGTTTGCATTAACACCAAGATCTACAATCTCACCTGTCTTTGATATGCCTTCGCCATACATAATATCAAATTCAACCTGACGAAATGGCGGCGCCATCTTGTTTTTAACAATTTTAACGCGTGTTTGATTGCCTACAACTGTTTCACGATCTTTAATTGCGCCAATACGACGAATATCGATACGCACAGATGCATAAAACTTAAGTGCGTTACCGCCAGTCGTTGTTTCAGGGTTACCAAACATAACACCGATTTTCTGACGGATCTGGTTGATAAAAATAACAACACAACGTGAGCGTGATATAGAGCCCGTTAATTTACGAAGTGCCTGAGACATTAACCGCGCCTGCAAACCCATGTGGCTGTCGCCCATTTCCCCTTCCAATTCAGCACGCGGCACAAGGGCTGCAACCGAATCAATGACAAGAACATCAACGGCATTAGACCGGACAAGCGTATCGGCAATCTCAAGCGCTTGTTCCCCCGCATCGGGCTGAGAAATAAGGAGTTCATTAATATTGCACCCAAGTTTTTTGGCGTAAGTGGGGTCAAGCGCATGCTCTGCATCAACGATAGCGCACGATCCACCCAACTTTTGCGCTTCTGCAATAACCTGCAAGGCCAGCGTTGTTTTCCCTGATGATTCAGGCCCATAAATTTCAACAATCCGTCCACGCGGTAACCCGCCAATGCCAAGTGCCATATCAAGGCCCAGTGAACCTGTTGATATTGATTCTACTTCCATCGGATTGTGATCGGCTGTGAGCTTCATAATTGAGCCCTTGCCAAACGCACGTTCAATCTGGGTAAGTGCAGCATCAAGTGCTTTACGTTTATCGAGGGTAGAAACTTTATTATCCATTTCGGCGCGTCCTTGGAACGGGGTGACTGACATTGTGAACTCTCCTTGTCTCTCATACGAATCGGCGGGCTTCAATTGGCAACTGCAAAGCTTTTTAAAATACCCGACTCGATCCGCTCTAGTTACAAATGTACTCTATTTGTTCTTTTTGTAAAGAACAAAAGTGAACAAATATTATTTACATAATATAATTATTTTTTATAGTTTGTTCCTTTGCGCATTAATCCCCCTATGAGCATTAATCCCCCTATGAGCATTAATCCCCCTATGAGCATTAATCCCCCTGTGTGTATTAATCTTCTTGTGTGAATACGGGTCTGGCCCCTAATGTGCTGCAAACAACAAACGGAATAAAAATGGATATCAGTAAAATACAATCAGGCGAGAACCCGCCTTGGGATGTGAATGTCATCATCGAAAACCCTATGGGTGGCGTGCCGGTGAAATACGAAATTGATAAAGCATCGGGGGCAATGTTTGTGGACCGCTTTCTCCACACCTCCATGCATTACCCAGGCAATTACGGTTTTATTCCCCACACATTATCAGGCGATGGCGACCCTGTTGATGTGCTGGTCATCTCGTCCGTGCCGGTGATGTCGGGCGCGGTTATACGGTCCCGCCCTGTTGGAGTGCTGCTGATGGAAGATGATAAAGGGCTTGATGAAAAAGTTTTAGCCGTACCTGTGCCAAAGCTATACCCGTATCACGATAATATTGTTGCTCTTGAAGATGTTCGCCAAATTCTGCGTGACCAGATCGAGCATTTTTTCACGCACTATAAGGATCTCGAAAAAGGCAAATGGTCTAAAGTTATGGGCTGGAAAGATGCCGAAACTGCCGCAAAAATGATTCAAGAAGGCTTAGACCGGTATAAAAAATGACCCCTTTTTCAGTACTGCAGCTTCAAGAAGAAAACTGGAATGAATTGCGTGAAATTCGTTTGAATGCGCTTCAGACAGATCTGGCAGTTTTCAGTTCGAATCTTGAAAAAGAATCTGGCTACAAAGAAAAGGACTGGCGCAAAAGGCTTGAAAACAAAGATGCTGGGATCTTTGCTTTGTATGAAGAAAAACGGCCTATTGGTATGGCAGGCATTGCACTGGACAAAAGTGATTTTGAAAGAGTTAGCGCAAAGCTTTGGGGATCATGGATACGGCCTGAATATCGCCTGAAAGGTCTATCAAACCTTTTGTTTCAGGCGCGTATAGACTGGGCTACACAGCACCCGCACTGCCGCATCATTACGGTCTCGCATCGAGCGTCTAACCTTGCCTCTCAGAAATCGATTTTAAAATACGGATTCATTTATACCCATACACATACTAAAGAATGGCCCGATGGAGAAACCGACGAAGAACTATTTTATGAACGTCGCGTAAAATAATACCGTCTTTATTCTTCCAGAACCGTTTTTACTTTTTCAGCAAGCTGCTTTAGCGTAAAGGGCTTGGGCAAAAAATGAATGCCTGGGCCCATATAATCTTTTAATTTTTCTTCCGTGTAACCAGATACAAAAATAATTTTGAGGTTCGGCATTTTCTCGCGGATCGCTTTGGCGACTGTGGGACCATCCATGCCTGGCATCACCACATCTGTTACCAGCAAATCAATCGGGCGGCCTTGAAGTTCGTTAAAGAGTTTCATCGCAGCTTCTCCATGTTCGGCGCCCAGCACTTCGTATCCTTTATTGGTGAGTGCACGGGTGGAGAATGTACGCACGGCATCTTCATCTTCTACCAGCAAAATACGGGCCGTACCTGTTAGATCAGTCGGAACATCAGCGATTTCTGTTCGACTATCTTGGGCTTTGGCCACTTCTTCATCAGATACGCGTGGCAAATACAAAATAAAAGATGTGCCTTTATTGAGAACGCTTTCAACCTGCACATAACCGCCTGTTTGGCGCATAATGCCATATACGGTTGAAAGCCCAAGGCCTGTGCCTTGGCCTACATCTTTGGTGGTAAAAAACGGCTCAAAAATTCTTGTCATGACATCCGCAGGCATGCCGTGGCCGGTGTCAGAAACTTTGATCGCAACCCACTGGCCTGCTGGCATCACCTCGCCACCGATCAGTGATATCGGCCCCTCATTTTGATAAGAAAATGTATCAATCATAAGTTTGCCGCCCGCAGGCATAGCATCACGCGCGTTCACAGCAAGATTAATAAGCACCTGTTCCATCTGGCCTTCATCCACTTTCACAGATCCCATATCTGTGCCGTGATTAAGCGTCAGTTCAATACTGGCACCAATCAGACGGCGCAAAAGATGCGACACTTCAATAAGGATATCGGTAATATCATGCACTTTGGGCCGTAAAGTCTGCTGGCGGGAAAAAGCCAAAAGCTGCCGTACAAGGTTTGCCGCGCGATTACCATTCTGTTTAATCTGATTGATATCCGCAAAAGAAGGGTCACCCGGCTTATGACGCAATAAAAGCAGATCGCAAAAACCGATCATGGCGGTAAGTAAATTATTAAAGTCGTGTGCAACCCCACCTGCAAGCTGCCCAATCGCTTGCATTTTCTGCGACTGCACAAATTGTGCTTCCAGCGTTTTTTCCTGCGTCAAATCAATAAAGTGCAACACAACCGATCGGGTATCTGTAATACCAAACTTGCGCGCAAACATACGCACAGGCACTATGCGGTTATGACCCTTCAACCGTATTTCTTCAGGGGCCGATAACGCCGCGCCTGATGCCGCTGTGTCAAGCGCTTTTAAAACAACATCACGATAATCTGGGTCAAGAATAGTTGTAAAATCCAACCCATCTAGTTTAGCAATATCAATACCAAGCATACCCGCAAGCGCTTCATTGCCATCTTTAATCGCACGGGTTGAATCAACAAGCGCGATACCCAAAGGTGCTTCTTCAAAAAATCTTTGGAAACGATCTTCAGATGCCTTCAAAGCCTGACGCATGGCTTTTTCAATTGTCAGGTCATGAACCACACCGCGTGTTCGAACGCGCCCATCCGCTTCATGCACCACAGCCATGTTCACAGAGGCCAGAAAAACACGACCCGCAGGGCCCTTCATTTTAATTTCAGCAACCTGCCGTGCACCACCTCGGGCTAACAAATCATAAGGTGACGCTGTAAAAGGGGGGTCAACCAGATAAGAATGAAGACGGCCCCGCTTTAATAAATCTTCTATATCTTCACCAAGCCAGCGCGCCAGTGTTGCGTTTACAAACAAAAAACGCCCTTCTTCATTGACCGAGAAAAACCCCACTGGTGCGTTGTCTGTAAAATCAATCAGTTTTTCACGCTCTTCATCCAAAGCGCGATCAAGTTCCCTTTCGCGTGTCACATCATCGATACGCCAATGAATATACCCAGCCCATCCCGGAACAGGCTGGGCTGTAATTAAAAGCGACTTTTCCTGACCATCGAACGTTGTCACAAGCTCAATTTCATCTGTTAGCCCTTTGTGGGCCTGCTCAGAAAGCGTTGAAAATAATCCTGATGCCTTGTCATTCGCCTCAAAAAACTTTTTTAAAGTTGGCAGGCCAGGCCTACCGACATTTACACATAAATCTTGAAAACGCATATTCGCATAGACTGTGTTATCTGCACTATCGGTAACAAGTCTGCCGGCACGCGATCCTTCAATCACCTCACGCAGGATCACCCGTTCTTTTTCCTGCCTTGAGAAAGCATACATGACCCGCTTAAACAAAAGCGCGCCGGAAAAAGAGGCGATAAAAACAAAAACAGTGACGATAATAATCGTCTGATCAAGTTTAAGATAGATTGCAATTGCAACGCATCCCCCCAAATACAGCACTGTGAATAAAGCAATCAAAAAAGGATGCATAGGACGAGGGCGCGATAAATCAGGGTGTAATTTTTCCCCCTTGTGATGTTTTGCTATAAAGGGCGTATGATCAATCATGTTGGTTTTTGTTTTAATTTACCGGTTTTTTTGAATACATAAGAAATAACTTCTGCAACCGCTTTGTACAAATCCTGAGGGATTGTTGCGTCAATATCAACGGTATCATAAATTGCACGAGCCAGCGGCGGGTTTTCAACAATTTCAATTTTATTTTCTTTCGCTAATTCCCGGATACGCATGGCAATGTCATCCGCACCTTTTGCCAAAAGCTTTGGCGCGTCCATTTTCTCGGGATCATATTGTAAGGCTACCGCAAAGTGGGTTGGGTTTGTAATGACCACATCTGCTTTTGGTACAGCTTGCATCATACGCTGGCGTGCTTTTTCTGCGCGAAGCTGGCGAAGTTTGCCCCTGACAACCGGATCCCCTTCGGATTGACGATATTCATCTTTAACTTCCTGTTTTGTCATGCGCAATTGCTGATAAAATGAAAAACGCTGATAAATCAGATCCGCACCCGCGATCAAAAATAGAACAATTAAAATACCAATCATTAAATGAATCGTCATACCCAAAAGATCATCCATCACCATGGGTAATGGCTCTGTAATCAGATGTTCAAGCGCAGGAAGATAAGGGTAAATAATAATAGCGCTAACAAACCCCACGACCACAAGCTTGAAAATACCCTTTAAAAACTCAACCAAAGATTTTTGTGAAAATAATCGTCCAAATCCCTTGATGATTGAAATTTTAGAAAGACTGGGCTTAATGGAATCGGGTGAAAATAAAGGCCCAATCTGTAACAAAGGCCCCATAATCGCCATAAAAACCAAAGCTAAAAGCGGCATGGCAATAATCTTAAAAGAAGCTGTGACGGCATCTGTGAGCACAAGACCTAACCCTGCAGGGCTTCCGGGAAGTTGATCGGCATTGGCAATATAATCTTCAAGTAACTTTATATAATTTTCAAAAATAGGCCCTGATGTAGCCAGAATCATAGTGCCCGTAAATAACATCAGCCAGGTTGTCACCTCACGGCTATTTGCGACCTGGCCTTTCTTTCGCGCCTCTTCTAGTTTGCGCGGTGTAGGTTCCTCGGTTTTTTGGGAATCGTCTGGTGCATCGCCATCATTATCGCCTTCAGCCATCTGTGTTATCCTCCGCGCGGATCAACGGATGAAAATAACAAGCTTATGCCTTGCGCAAAACTTTCAGCCCAGAAATTCATCATCGCGCCAAAAATCAAGGCCAGTATAAATAAAGACAGCACGATCTGCACTGGAAGCGCCAACAAAAAAACCTGAACTTGTGGCATTAAACGCGATAGCACGCCGATAGAAACATACATGATTAAAGTGACCACGATAAAAGGAATAGACATTTTTACCGCAACCAGAAACGCCGTTGAGACTGCTTTTGTAACAAGTTCGGACATACCCGAAGCATCTGGCAGCATTCCGATTGGGAAGTAACGATAACTATCCATCAACCCTGCAATTAAAAGGTGATGCAGGTTCAAAGAAAAAATCAAAAATACACCAGATAAAGAAAATAACGCGCCTAAAATAGACCCTTGGGTTGAAAAAAGCGGGTTAAAAAGCTGGGCTGTCGAAAGACCGGAATGAATTGATACAATCATACCCGCTGTATCTGTTGCGCCCATAAACACACGGGCAATGGTGCCGATAAAAGCGCCGATCAAAGCTTCGCTAACAATCAGCGTCAGAAAAAAACCGCCTTGCGGAAGGGGTTGTGGCAAGTTCGCTGCCACCAAAGGCGACAGCGCAACAGAAATACCCAGCGCAATTAAAAGCCTGATACGTTCGGGTACAAAACTATCGCCTAAAGCAGGCATAACCATAAGGGCAGTACCCGTCCTAACAAAAGACAGCATGATCGCAATAAGAGATGTATTGACGAATGCCTCAATCAAACTCATTGAATTGCAACCATCTTATCCGCAATCGCTTTCATAAAACTGATAAGCGATAGCGACATGCTGGGCAAAAAGAAAAACAACGTTAGAAAAATAGCAATAATTTTTGGTACAAAAACAAGCGTCAGTTCCTGAATTTGGGTCAGAGCTTGAATCAAGGCGATCACTAAGCCCACCAACAACCCCACCAGCATGGTTGGCAAAGAGATTTCTATTGTCAGTAAAATCGCCTGTCTGATAATATCAATAATCTCGGTTTCGTTCATGGGTATGTCCTGACATTTCGATGTTTCCGAAATTTTAACCGTTATGTTACAATGTTAGAATAGCTATTTTGACTTTAAATACCTATTTTGGAAGAATATCCATTTTGCGCGCAACAGAGAGAATCTCATGGCCCTTGTAATTGACCTGAAACCAGGCGAAAAAATTCTGATCGGCACTGCTGTTATTACAAACGATTCACAGCGTACCCGCCTTCATATTGCTGGCGAAGCCCCCATTTTGCGTGAAAAAGACGTGATGCAAGAACAAGAGGCGCTCACGCCTTGCAAAAAGATCTATTTCCTTATTCAGTGCATGTACTTGGCTCGTAATCCAAGGCTTTATCATGAGAAATATTTCGCCATGATTCAGGAAATTCAGCACGCCGCCCCCTCCACATCGGTCTATTTCATGAAGATTAATGATAAAATCATTGACGGATCTTATTACAAGGCGCTTAAAGAAGCGCGTGATTTAATTAAATATGAGGAGGAGCTGCTTGAACAAACCACCGGCCAGCAAAAATAACCCTTACGCCACTGCCAGCAACAGCTATTCGGGCAATGAGCAGAAGAATTCAAATGACC
>CAZYMI010000019.1:0-34262 GCA_964648505.1 uncultured Pseudobdellovibrionaceae bacterium | reverse complement strand
AAAAAGATACGCTTGGCTATAGCAAGCCTTTGCTAAGTGTCGTCAATACGAACACCCGACTTGCTGCCAGCGCATCTCTCGTCTTCTAAACCACGATGTTCAAGAACCAACAGACAACAAAAAACCCGTAGCCGGGATTTTCGGCCTGCACCCCGTTACCAGGGATTTATAATTTTTTCGACAATGGTGGTCTTTTAGCGCGATGCGCATCACCAGTCAAGTATCCTGAAATATCCGCCTTTTTGCGTTCAAACCTTGATTTTCAAGGCTTTTCAGAACATCCGACATCACCTTTCGGCAAATCGGAAGCCGGTTTATATATGCGGCCTATCATCATGTCAAAGGTATTTTTAAATTTTCGTTAAAATTCTTCAAAAATTAGCAAATCCGACGATATTTTAACGATTTTTGAAATATTATAACAATCCTGAGGCTTTTAAATCCTCGCTGAGGGCAGAATCGCAGGAATCATCTGTACCGGGCATATAAAGGCCCCGGTCTCTCGGCGTTTTGGCCCGATCAAGATAGCGCCAACCCTGAACCGCGCGCTGGGAGACGGCAACTGTTTGAATAAGATCAGGGTGAAAAACAACCGTACACACGCCTTGCGTGCCCAAAATTGCAAGAATTTGTGACCGGGCCTGAATACGATTTTTAATGATCCAGTAAACAGACCCTTGCCCGTTAAGAATTTCTTGCGCGCGTTTTGGTGTGTTGCGCGTTGTAAATCTTCCGCATTTTTGTTTTTCAAATAAAACTGAAAAAGATTCTATGCGTTCTGCTAACTCATCAAGGGATGCACAGCCCGCTGCTGTTCGTAAAATATTTAGTGTCATGACAGCATATCATAGATGCGTAAAATAATTGCTTTCAAAGATTGTTCTGGGGAAAATGATTTCGCTGCATGTGTCGACGCTTTATGCGATGCATGCCATGCATCAGGATTGTGACGATAAAGCATGATCGCATCCATAAACGCGCCAGACTGAAATAGCGGCACGACTTCTCCACATTTAAAATCGCGCACGATAATCGCTGCTTCTGACTGGTCAGGACCTACAAAAACAATTGGTCTTTCGGCCATGATCGCGGCAAAAATACCAAAAGGTACAACATGCCCTAAAGCAGATGCTGCAAGTGTTACAACATGCACATCACCAGACTGCATCAAGGCTTTAAATTTTGACGGTGGCGGCATCGGCACAAGACGAACATTGGCAAGACTTCGTGTTGATCTGATATGTGCTATGCGCTCATGGACCTTACTGCTGCCTACAAAAATAAATTCAATTTCAGGGTTTGTTTCACACACCATAGTCGCAAGATCAATCAACCCTTGATAAGGCGTGTGCGGCCCTTCAGGTCCCCAAAACAAAACTCTGAACTTTGGCGTTTCATCTTTGTGTAGCTCTTTTTCTGACTGAATAGAATGCGCCTGATTTGTAACTTGCTCGACACGAAAAACAAAACGATCTAGCCATGCAGGAATAACTGTAATTTTTTTTGACTCAAAGCCAGACGCTATCAACCGCGCGGCAATACAACGACCAGAAGCAATAAGGCGTAAATTTGAATCATCGCTATTTTGGGGGCTGATCAAATTTTCTAGTGTCCAGATTAGCGCTAAATGTTTTAGCTTTTTTGCTTGAGAGATTTTGGATGCCACAAGAAAAATATGCTGCTGGTCGGCGCAAGAAAGTATCAAATCATATTTGATTTTTTTAAGCTTGCGCATAATAGCCAAGTGTCCGGGAAAACGAAAACGCACACGCGTCACACTCAACTGGGGGTCCGCAATTAAACGCGGTGCTATCTTTCGGGCAAAAACACCGACGGTATGCCCTTCTTTTAAAAGAACTCGCGCAAGGTCGTACATCATCCGGCCCTGATCAGATACCGGGCCAAAATCACGCGCAACAACCATAATCGACTTTGCAGAAGGTTTTACTTTTGCCATAGCCTCGTTTTAACCACTCAAGCGCTTGAATGAAAAGAATAAATATTATTATCGCTAATTAACCTCTTCGTAACCGTTTAAGGCTATTCTGTAAACAACAGGGGAAAAAGCGGCAATTAGACCATGCAAAAACCCCCAAACGAGGAGTAAACTATGCAAACCACAGTAAGAGATTTGTTAAAGATGGCAGGGGTGGAAGAAAAATTCTACCCCGGGAAACGGATCATTCAGCAAAAACGGCAGCCGGGTCAATTTAAAAGCTACTGCGTTGTTTTTGACTGGCGCGACCCAGACCTCATTCGTGTGGAAATTAAAGCGGGATTATCGGGAAAAGATTTGCCAAAAGAAGAATTGCGCAACTATCCAATTTCTCTGCAGTCGCCAACATGGTTTGAATTTGAAGTCCAAGGGAGGGCATAATTATGGTCGGATTAACTCACAGAACAACACCAGTTCCTAGCGCTTCAGGAATTTTTAGCGGATCAGCAACACAGGATTTTGGCGCTACAGGAGTTAAACCTGCTGTCTCATCGATTATGGGCGCTCCGTCACCTTTTAATATGGAAGCTTTTAGTGCAGCACTAGGCGGCGATACAATTGGTGCATCGGCAATTGCACGAGGAATTCAAGCGACAATTGGTACCCCAGCTCATACAGGCGGCAATATTCAAAAGCCAAGCGAGAGTTTACTTTCGATGTAAAAAGCCTAAAAGCTTTTTAGAATTCTTGAGACAGTCGAAACAATCTGATCAAGCTGACTTTGATTAATGATCAATGGCGGAGAAACCGCCATTGAATTACCCGTAAAGCGCACATTCACACCCTCATAAAACGCCTTTATCATAAGCTCTCTTGGGAACTTATAAGGATCTTCATCAGGGCCTTTTTCAAACTCGACTGCACCTAAAATACCGCAATTTCGAATGTCAACGATGCGCGGCAATCCTTTGAGCGAATGCAAGGCATCTTCAAATGGCTTCATCATTGTACGTGCATTCTCAAAAACACCTTCTTTCTCAATTGTATCAAGCATGCCAAGTGCTGCCGCACACGCAAGCGGATGCCCTGAATAAGTATAGCCATGCATAAATTCTGAGAAAATTTCAGGCCCTTGCATAAAACCATCATAAATATATTTTTGTGAAAATGTGGCCCCCATAGGAACAGCGCCGTTTGTAATCCCTTTAGCGCAACAAATAATATCAGGCATCACACCAAAATAATCGACAGATGTAAGCGACCCGAGACGGCCAAAAGCTGTAATCACCTCATCAAAAATTAAAAGAATTCCATACTTGTCGCAAATAGATCTTATTTTTTGCAAATAGCCCTTCGGGGGCGGCAAAACACCTGTAGATCCTGCAATCGGTTCAATAATTACGGCTGCCACATTTTCAGGATCGTGAATGGTGGTGATTATCCTTTCCAGATCATCCGCCAGATGCGCACCCCATTCAGGTTCGCCGCGTGAAAAAGCTGTGTGTTCCAGATTAGATGTGTGCGGCAAATGATCTGTGAACGGTAACAGCTGACCAAATGTTTTGCGGTTATACGCAAGGCCCCCTACAGAAATACCGCCAAACCCAACGCCATGGTATCCGCGTTCGCGCCCTATAAAAACACGGCGCCCCGCCTGACCCTTTGCGCGCCAATAAGCAAGCGCCATTTTTAAGGCCGTATCAACCGCCTCAGAACCAGAATTGCTAAAGAAAACATGGGTAAAAGGATCTGGCATCGCTTCTACAAGTCGTTTCGCTGCTAAAAAAGCAGTGGGGTGCCCCATTTGAAAACATGACGCATAATCAAGTGTTTTCATCTGCGCTTGCATGGCCTCTAGAATAAGCGGGCGATTATGGCCGGCATTAACGCACCATAACCCTGCAACCCCATCAAGAATGGCGCGGTTATTCTGGTCGTAATAATACATACCATCTGCACGAACAACAATCCGCGGATCACGTTTAAACAAACGTTGCGGGGTAAAGGGCATCCAGAATTCTTCAAGACTATTGGGGATAGTTGTGAAATCATAAGCCATGTTATGATTCTATCAGATTTTTGAGCCTAAGACATGATGCAAAACAGCATAAATGACAATCAACCATCAAATCCTGGACCGGTTATAAATTTACCGCCCGCGACATGGCGTTTACTGATGGTGCTCAGCGCTATACACATTATTTTGTGGTGTCTAGACAGCTTTTCTTATTCAGCCCCAAGCCTTTGGGCATGGGCCAATTTAGGCTTTATTCCTGCACGATTTAGCGGATCTGCACCCTTTACATTTTTTGCTTTTCTGTCGCCGGTTACTTACAGTTTTTTACATGGAAGCTGGTTTCACTTGGGTGCAAACTTACTGATGCTAATGGCCTTTGGCTCGGGGTGCGAAAAGATGCTGGGGGCGCGCATTATGCTTTTCACATTTATTCTAACGAGTATTTTTGCAGTTCTCCTGCAATTTTTACTCGACCCCGCTTCTTCTGATCCTATTATTGGTGCTTCGGGCGGGTTAAGCGGTCTGTTTGGGCTGATGATTGTTTTTATGCGTCGTAACCCGAATGCTGGCTTGCATGGGCTTATGCCTTTAATCAGCCTGTGGATTTTAATATCGGTTATCACTGGCCTAATCGGAAGCCCTGATGGGTCAGACGTCGCTTGGGCTGCTCACATTGGTGGATTTTTAGCAGGTATAGGGTTTGGTTTATATCTGACAAAACCAAAAGCTTCGTAATTACTGCGCAGCCAAAAGTTCCTGCTGCCCGTAAGAACTTGTACCTTCCAAAACAACGGAAGGCTGCCCCCAGATAATAGTATTAAAGGCTCCATGGGGTTGCGCAATTGGTGCCCAAACATTGTAAATAAGGCCTGTTTCACGACAATACCAAAGCGGATCCGACTTAACTTCCGCCGCTTTTTCAAGCCAGCGCTGTGCCATCACCGTATCACGCGAAGATTTTTCCTCAAGCTTTGCCAGCATGCGATAAACGCGGGTTGATGGCATAATTTTTTCAGCCTCAAGCAAAGCCCGACGCGCTTCGCCAAAAAAATTATCATCAAGTGCAGCCTGCGCAATCGCCAGATAGCTTTGCGCTGAACGCGGTGAAAACTCTTTAAGTTTTTCAAAAAATTTTAAGCGTATCGTTGTATCATTTGGCTTATTTTGTGGTGCCAAACGCGACCAATAGACCTCAAGGTCTGGATGCGCATTTTCAGACCATGCTTGTTCAAGTATGCTTTGGGCTTTGCGTCTTTGGTCATTTTCAAGCAAATAATCCATCTGCCGGATAACAAGGGGCGTAAAAGCGGGGTCAATTTTGGCGGCCTGTTTTAATTTATCCCAATATTCTTGAATCTGCCCTGATGCCTTATCTTCATCGGCCCTTAAAAGCCACAAAGCAAGCGCATCTGATTCCTCTTGCCCTACAGAAATAGCACCCCCTTTGGCACAAAGATGCAAGGTTTTTTGAGCCGCACGGTAATCTTTTGTTTTAATTTCAAGATCGTAAACAGCCTTATATAAGGTTGGGTTATGCTTATGAACAGCAAGCGCTTGTCTTGCGATTTGCAACGCTTTTGAATATTCTTTTCTATCTATTGCGCTTTGGATCATACCGCGCAGACCCAGATAAGCTGAATCTTTATTTGTGAGCAGTCTTTCATACGAGGCAAACGCTTCGCTTTCGCGCCCTTCGGCTTTTGCAGCGTACCCTAGAAGAAAATCAGTAATAGGTAAGCTTACAGGAAGTAATTTACGCGCACGCTGTGCATACTGATAAGCAAGCTTTGGGTTGGATGATGCCATCGCAACCAATGAGCGTGTTAAAGCTTGATACCCTTTGGCCTGACGGTGATCAGAAATCACTTTTCTGATCGAACGCGGCACCGAGATAATCGCATCCATCAAACGCAAAAACAGGGTCCAAAATACAATCAAAAGCAAAACACAGAGCACCAGAAGAGCAGTTGGTGCAGTGACCGTATAACCAAGCCACTCAAATGTTGTAAGCCCAGGCTGTGCGATTACCCACAAGGTGAATGCCGCAAGGGCTGTTACTTGAAGAATATAAGACAGAGCCCTGATCATGGTACAATCGGGCCAGAAGCGGCGCTGTAAGGAACTCCGCCTGGACGCGGCACAAGGCTGCCAATTGTATTTTGAACCGTATCGCGAATTTGACCGGCAAGAAGGCTGGCCTGCGCTTTGTTAATCCATGCCTGTGCCACCTGCTTTGCTGGCCCTTCAATCCCTTGCAAAGAAACAATGGCAGCAGGAATATCGCCTTGATCAATCATGTTTTGTGCTGCTTGAACACGCTGCTGGGTCTGCGTACCGTTCACGGGCTTACCGTCTTTTTCAACCTGAATAATATCCCGAAAACGGGCGTTGAGCTTTTCCTTCACGTCAACATTCTGACCAGAAAGTGACGCCACCACAATATCACCCGCGATATTGCGGAATTCGGTTGAAAGCCCTTCATTTGTAAGAACGCCTTCTGATGCCTGAGGTGCTAAGCGATCAATCGCCAATGATAAATCCGGGTCATTTGCAGCCAATAACTTTTTTAAAAGATCAAGATCAGATGAGAAAGAAGTGTTATCACGCTCAAGTGCTGACCTGAACTGATTAAATGCAATCAGGCTCGCAGCTGCTTTTAAATTTTCAACCGGCACATTTTTAAGCGTTTCACCAAGGCTATCGGTTGATTGTTGCGCCATCTGAAGTTTTTCTTGCAACTGATCGGGCGTTGTCGCCTGAGACACAAGCGCATATAAGCGTGCTGTCGCCTGGGACACAAGCGGTGCCGTCTGCGGATCCGCCTGCCATGCCTGTATTTTCAAAAGCACGCCTGAAAGGCTTTCTGCTCCAATATTCTGTGCAAGCCCTCCTATTTTGTTTTGCAAATCCTCACCCATCGTTTGGGCTTGGGTTGATAAATCGGTTATTTTACCTTGTATAGATTCCGCTTGTGATCGCAGTACAGCCAGATCCTGCTGAACACCTTCTGGTATAATTGATGCTGTCATTACCCGCGTTTTTTCAGCTTCAAGCTGCTCAATCGTTTTTTCAAGCACTGCGATTTTTTCGGACTGATCCTTAATTGTTTGTATACGAGGGCCAAACAATATCGCTGCACCAATAATAAATCCTCCCAACACAATCAGTCCTGTCCATAGTCCTGTATGCCGAGATGACTGGGTTGTATTAAAAATCATTTCATTTGTTCGGGCACGGTTAATCGCTTCTTTAGGCGGAACACCTGCATTCGCAGACACGTAAAGGGTCATCAGGTCGCCAAGATCAAGCTGATGCTCCTGTGCATATTTACGAATCAAATCTCGCCTGTGCCCGGGGATGGCATTTCTCTTTTTCCAACCTTGCACGGTTGTAACGGGCACACCCAGTTTGGTTGCCATAGGTCTGATGCCGCCAAATTTTTCAATAATTGCATCCGCATTCTGGATCAGGCTTTCATCGGTCATTAATTTTCCTTTATAACATCATGCTGACTGGATACACCCGCACTTTAATGAGGCTTTGCGGCCCATGCAACACCTGATAAAAGCTTTATTATGATTGTTTTAGGGATTGAAACGAGCTGCGATGAAACTTCGGTTGGCCTTGTCGACCAGAAGCGGCACATTTTGTGCAATCTTGTTTATTCACAATTAAAAGATCATCAGCCCTTTGGCGGGGTTGTCCCTGAAATTGCAGCCCGCGCCCATCTTGAAAAGCTTGATGGTTTGATCGCGCGCGCACTCAACGAAGCAAATTTAAAATTCCATGATCTTGATGCCATAGCCGCCACCTGTGGCCCGGGCCTGATTGGCGGCGTTATGGTTGGAATGATGGCTGGTAAAACAATTTCTGCTGTCACAAAAAAACCCTTTGTAGCAATCAATCATCTTGAAGGACATGTGTTATCGCCCCGTCTTTCTGATAACATTGAATTTCCCTACCTCTCCTTGCTTGTCTCGGGTGGGCATACACAGATTTTAATTGCTCACGACATAGGAAAATACGAACGGCTTGGCACAACCCTTGATGATGCCTTGGGTGAAGCTTTCGATAAATGTGCAAAAATAATGGGGCTTGGGTATCCGGGCGGGCCGGAACTGGAGCTGCTGGCACAGGCTTGCACAAATCCCGATTTAGCCTTAAAAAAATTCAACCTTCCCCATCCTATGGTTGGAAGAAAAGATTGCGATTTCTCATTCTCGGGTCTTAAAACTGCGGTCCGGCAAGCGGCATCCGGGCTGGAAAACCCGAAAGATCCTGACCTTGCATATGCTTTTCAATACGCTGTTTTGCAATCTTTACTTGATCGGTGCTCAAACGCCATCAGGCTATTCAAAGTGCAGTATCCAGCTTTATCCATTACGCTGACTATTGTTGGTGGCGTTGCTGCAAATAAAACCTTACGAAAAGGCCTTGAAGGTCTGGCTGCAACGCACAACACGCGTATTATTGCACCGCCTTTAAGCTTGTGTTCAGATAACGGTGCAATGATTGCATGGGCAGGATTGGAAAAATTAACGGTTAGAAAAAGCGATTCTCTGGATACGCCGGCGCGACCTCGCTGGCCACTTGATCCGGACGCAGAAAAAAAACCGGGAGCGGGGATCAAAGCTTAAATGACAGCTCTTATAAACGATTCAATTGGTGTTGTTGGTGCAGGAGCCTGGGGACAGGCTTTAGCACAAAGTTTTGCACGCACATCACGGCAAATCATATTATGGGGGCGCAGTGTAGATCACTTAGGCCTTATGCCTGACAATATTAAAAAAACAAACACGCTCGAAGATCTAACAACTTGCAACATTTTGTTTATGGCAGTGCCCACGCAATTCTTACGCACAGTTTTACAAAGGTTAAAACCACAACTATTACCTGCCACGCCCTTTGTTTTGTGTTGTAAGGGGGTTGAAATTTCAAGCGCATTATTGCCGCATCAGATCGTTCGTGAAGAATGTTCTGATCATGATGTGTGCGTTCTGACAGGCCCCTCTTTTGCTTTAGATGTCATGAATAATCGCCCCGTTGCGTTAACGCTTGCGGCACATGATTTAACATTAGCCCGTAAAATCAGCGAAACCATTTCTAGTACAACCTTGCGGACTTATCTTTGTGATGATCTGATCGGGGCAGAAATTGGCGGCGCGGTTAAAAATGTAATTGCTATTGCCTGCGGTATTCTTGACGGAATGAAGTTAGGGGAAAGCGCCCGAGCTGCTTTAATGACACGCGGACTTGCAGAAATGGCACGCCTTGCCTGCGTTATGGGTGGAAAGCGGGAAACATTGATGGGATTATCAGGTGCGGGCGATCTTATACTCACCTGCACATCTGCAACGTCCCGCAATTATTCTCTTGGTTTCAAACTGGGCCAAGGTGAAAAGCTTGACCTTATTCTAGCGGCACAAAAAGGTGTAACAGAAGGTTTGCACACAGCAAAATCTATTCGCACTTTAAGCGAAAGGCACAATGTCGATATGCCGATCTCCACGATTGTTTATGAGTTTCTTCACGCTGATCTTGATCTGCGCGATGCGGTCACACAGATACTAAACAGACCTTTACGAGAAGAGCGGGAGTAATGACGCACTGGCTGATCAAATCTGAACCTGAAAAATGGTCATGGGCTCAGCAAATGAAAGTAAAGTCTACGCATTGGGATGGTGTGCGTAATTATCAAGCAGCGGCTAATCTTAAAGCCATGAAAAAGGGGGATCTGGCATTCTTTTACCATTCAAACGAAGGAAAAGAAATTGTTGGTGTTGTTGAAATTATAAAAGCAGCTTACCCGGATCCTACAGATGAAAGTGGTAAGTTCGTCATGGTCGATGTTCGCGCCGCCGAAAGCCTTAAAAAGCCTGTTACCCTTGCAGATATAAAAGCACATGCAAAATTGAAATTAATGGCGCTTGTTAAGCAATCAAGACTATCTGTCAGCCCTGTCACCGATCAAGAATGGATGATTATAAAAAAATTAGGGGGCTTATAATGAACAAGCCGCGCATCACCGCGACGCTTTATAAATCCTTATATGAAGAGTCTGTCAGAGATCCCGAAAGTTTCTGGCGTAAAATGGCACAGCGCATTTCATGGATCAAATTTCCAACTATCATCAAAAACACTTCTTTTACCGAAGATATTTTAATTAAATGGTACGAGGATGGTATTTTAAATGTTTGTGTAAATTGTGTTGATCGCCACCTGCCTGAACGTGCGGATCAGCCCGCCTTGATCTTTGAAGGCGACGAACCCGACACCAGCCGTATAATCACCTATAAAATGTTAAAGTCTGAAGTTTGCAGGCTCGCAAATTGCCTGCGTCAGCAGGGGGTTAAAAAAGGTGATCGTGTTACAATTTATATGCCCATGATACCCGAAGCTGTTTATGCAATACTCGCTTGCGCACGTATTGGCGCTATTCATTCCGTTGTCTTTGGTGGTTTTTCACCCGAAGCCCTCAAAGACCGCATTCTTGATTGCCAGTCTCGTTTTGTGATTACCGCCGACCAGGGGCGTCGTGGCGGAAAAACCGTTTCTTTAAAACAAAATGTTGATCAAGCCCTGCTCGATTGCCCTGATGTTCAAAATGTTTTGATATTCAAAAACACCGGCGCCAATATAAATTTTTATAAAGGACGCGACCTTGATTGGGCAGAACATGTGAACAATCAAAGCATTGATTGCCCGCCTGAAGCGATGAATGCTGAAGATCCACTTTTTATTTTATACACTTCAGGATCAACCGGAAAACCAAAAGGTGTACTGCATACAAGCGGCGGTTATTTAGTTTATGTAAGCCTGACCCACCAATGGAGTTTTGATTATCAAGAAGGCGACATATACTGGTGCACAGCCGATATTGGCTGGGTCACCGGCCATTCTTATTGTGTATACGGACCCCTTGCAAACGGTGCAACAAGCCTGATTTTTGAAGGCGTGCCCAGCTATCCTGATTTTTCAAGATTTTGGCAAATCATTGATAAACATAAGGTCAATATTTTTTACACAGCGCCAACCGCTATTCGTTCACTTCTACGCGAAGGTGATGATTTTGTAACCTCCACATCAAGAAAAAGCTTACGTATTCTTGCAACGGTTGGCGAACCTATAAATTCAGAAGCATGGCACTGGTATAATAACGTTGTGGGGCATCAACGTTGCCCTATCATTGATACATGGTGGCAAACAGAAACAGGGGGTCACATGATCACCCCTTTCCCTTACGCAACCAATCTTAAAGCGGGATCCGCTACCAAACCGTTTTTTGGTATTGTTCCTGCGCTTGTGGATGGAGAAGGCCATATCTTGGAAGGTGTTGCAGAAGGTAATTTGTGCATTCTTGAAAGCTGGCCTGGCCAGATGCGTACTGTTTATGGCGACCATGCGCGCTTCAAGCAAACTTACTTTTCAACTTTTAAAGGGATGTATTTTACCGGAGACGGTGCGCGTCGCGATCATGATAATGATTATTGGATCACGGGCCGGGTTGACGATGTGATTAATGTTTCAGGCCACAGGCTAGGCACAGCAGAAATTGAAAGCGCAATCAACACACATCAATCAGTTGCCGAATCTGCCGTTGTGGGATACCCGCACGACCTAAAAGGACAGGGAATTTTTGCTTATGTGCTTTTAAAAAACGACCATAAAAATCACCAAGATATTAAAGCTGAAATTATAAACACTGTGCGAAAAACAATAGGTCCCATAGCAACGCCTGATATTATTCAAATAGTCATCGGGCTACCTAAAACACGATCGGGTAAAATTATGCGTCGCATTTTGCGCAAAATTGCCGCAAACGAATTTGATAATTTAGGCGATATATCAACCCTTGCAGACCCTACAATTGTTGATCAACTGATTGATGATCGGCAAAAAAATATTAAACAGGACTATTCCTAAGCCAAGGCGGCGGATAAGGCCTGTCATATCCCACAAAAGCCGGACCAGAACGAAAAAGAACATAAAGAAGCAAAATCCAAAATAAATGCGACTGGTTTTCACGTTCAAGTCTGATCTGACTGGCCACATGATCTTCCCAGTTTTTCTGGTCTCGCATTTCTCTGACTTTTTCTAACTTCTTTTCCTTCGTTGATTTTTCATGTGCTTGGGAATTTAAGACAGCCTGAGACTGCGACTTTGATTCCTCCGAACGCAATTCAATCAAACGTGCCTGCCATGCTGCTTGGGCAGAGTGGCTGTGATATAGAGCAATATCTGCAAGGGCAGAGTCTTTGCCACATGCTTTTAAAACATGCCCAACGTTTGCCTGTGCATCCAGCCAAATTTTATAAAGCTGATTAAAAAGGTCATCTTTACTGCGAAAGAAATCAATGTCACAGACATACTCAGCATGTACCTTCCTGCTTTGGGGCTGGCAGGTAATAAGCTTATTCATCGTCTCGTGCAGGCTCTCCCTACTCATGGAAGGATTTTAGGCCCAAAGGGGTAAAAGAGCTATTAACTTTGTATTAAATGCCGCCTATTGACTTGCGCTTATTCAAGCCCGATTGCAGTCTTATAGGTCTCAAGAAGCTCTTCTTCTTCACGGCGCTTTTCAATATTCATTTTACGAAGACGAATAAGCTTACGCATTGTTTTCGTATCAAAACCGGTTGATTTTGCTTCTGAATATACATCCTTAATATCATCTGACGTTGCTGCTTTTTCTTCCTCAAGCCTTTCAATTCTTTCCAGAAATGATATGAGCCGCTTTCCGGCGACTGTTTGCGAATTTTTTTCTTCTTCTTGATTGTCTTTATCATGACGTTTAGGGAATGCGCGAATACTGTCGGTCATTTTAAGCCTTCTTTTGTTTGGAATAAAAGATTTCTGCCAGAAGACTGACTCGAAAAAAAGCGTTAAATGAAACTTATCAACAAGACTCTATGATGGTGCAAGAATAAACCGCTCTACAAGCAAGCCATCCCGCTGCCCTTGACTTGATCTTGTAATTTGAAGACGTAAAATAAGGTCGCGGGCAGTAATATCTTTTTTAGCCTGATTATAAGACGTAACCCCCTGCGGCATTAAAGTAATCGTAACCGGCACATCATATAACCATTTATAAGCCCCCCCAACATCCCCTTCTGACCTGAGTTGCGGCTTGGCGTTCGATATAGATGACAACTGCAGCGAATGGCCTTGCATGGAAGGACTAATATTTGATGTGGTTAAGAATTTCTGTAAATCCTGAAAACCAAATTCAGAATAATAATTTTTAACCTCGCTAAAATGCTGCGCTTCTTCACCGCTTTGGAAGCTTAGGGTTTCAGAAACAACATCCAGCGCGAACTGGGCAATATCATCAGGCGAACGATGCGGCTGATTGAGAGGGGTGGACAATGTTGGCAGATCAATCGGTTGCGCCCTTGTAAAAGGCTTATCTGCAAAAGGGGCTTTTAATGTATCATGCGGCTGCGGTTTTCCAGCATCGGCTGGGAAAATTCCGGGTAAAATATTACTCAACCACACTGGATATTTGGATTGCCCTGCAGATCCTGAGGCGTAAGCAGACTGCGTCAAACAAACCAGCGCTAAAAAAAACAAAAAAAGACGCATGAGAGCTCTGTCCACGGTTTAAAGACCGCATAGAGCCAATGCCCCGAATCACGATCTGTTCTTTACCTTACTGATAAGTTGACCGAACTCGAGCACATTTTCAATCCGGCGATTAACAAAAGCTTCTGTTTCGGCCAGATTTTCGCTTTGATCGGTCAGCCAAACCATCATAGAGGCCCCCATAACACCAATCAAAAGCGAACGTTTTGTCTGTTTATTATGATCTTGGGCTGTATCACCCGCCCAATTCCAGATGCGATCTGCTGTGCGCCATAAAACACGCCCCGCCACCATACCACGCGGCGGTACGGTCCAGAATGCAAGCGCAAGACGCGCAGCTTCCCGATAAGGCTTCATCTGATGAAAGCGTGCCATCACCGCTGCTTGAATACGTGCGCGCACTTTCATGGAGTCAGGGTCTGTTTTCTCAAGCGCAACCAGCATCTTACGATCCATCATATCTGAAAAATGGGCAACAGCATCTGTGATACCTTCTTGAAATACAGACCGTGCCATGGATTGCTGATAGCTTGCATCCATGCAAGCCGCTTGTACCACAGACCAGGTCCAGCCTTTTTCAGGGACGTGGGGTAAAGCAAAAGTGATAATTTTATCGCGTATGGCCTCGATTGATCGGGTCATGAAAAAACTCCTGTTGATATATTCGGACCAGCAGATACTACATCGTATGGCCCACTTTCAGGTAGAAATTTCGTTTGCGCATAGCAACAAAACATACGGCTGGATTTTTGCTGCAGCGCAATCTATGTCTTATATATGAATGACAAACCTCTTGATAACAATAATATAGCCAAGCGCCTGGGCCGATATGGCCGAATTTCGACCACTATGGCTGGGCTTGGCGCAAAAATTGTAGGCGAAAAGTTTCTGGGCCTTAAAATTGAACGCAGCGAACATGCGCAAGATCTTATGCTGGCAATTGGTAACCTTAAAGGCCCGCTGATGAAGGTTGGGCAGATTCTAGCCACCATCCCTGAAGCTCTACCCCCCGAATACGCAAAGGCATTCCAAGAACTTCAGGCCAACGCACCGCCAATGGGATGGTCTTTTGTAAGACGGCGCATGAAAACTGAACTGGGGCCTGACTGGGAGAAAAAATTTAAATCATTCTCGCAAGAAGCTGCCGCCGCAGCCTCTTTGGGTCAGGTTCATCGTGGCGTTACTCAAAGTGATATTGAAGTAGCGTGTAAATTACAATATCCGGATATGCAATCAGCAATCGAAGCTGATCTTCAACAATTGAAAATTATTTTTTCGCTTTACGAACGATACGATAAAACAATCGCAACAGGTCAGATTCATACCGAACTTGCCGCCCGCCTTTATGAAGAACTGGAATATACACGCGAAGCAAAACAAATGCAGCTTTACGCCACCATGTTGAAGGATGAAGCGGGTGTTCATGTGCCAACAGTTATACCCGACCTTTCAACAAATCGTCTGCTGACAACCACATGGCTGCAAGGCGATAAAATTTTAAACTTCACGGGCGAGACTGCTGCGACCCGAAATAAAATCGCACTCAATTTATTTCGTGCTTGGTATGTGCCTTTATATTATTACGGCATTATTCATGGCGATCCGCATTTAGGCAATTATACGGTGCGCAAAGACCACACAATTAACTTACTTGATTTTGGCTGCATTCGTGTGTTTCCGCCTTCTTTTGTTGGTGGTGTGATTGATCTTTATAATGCGCTGATGAAAAATGATACGGCACTGGCCGTACATGCTTATGAAACATGGGGCTTTAAAAATTTAAATAAAGACCAAATTGAAACCTTGAGTATCTGGGCGCGCTTTTTATATGCGCCGGTGATGGAAGATAAAATTCGTCCAATCGGCGAAACATCGGGCGGGGTTTATGGCCGCGACACGGCACAAAAAGTGCATGAAAAACTACGTGCGCTTGGCAGTATTACGGTGCCGCGCGAATTTGTGTTTATGGACCGCGCCGCGCTGGGCCTTGGATCGGTATTTTTGCATTTACGCGCCGAGATTAACTGGTATCGCGTTTTTAATGACCTGATCGCTGATTTTGATGAAGCTGCGATCACCAAGCGACAAGCTAAAATCCTGCGCGAGCACAAGCTTGTCTTATAAAGCTAATTACATTATATTTTTCAGATGATTGCCTCCTCCTCCCGCAATTTTTTTAAACAGCAAAATGGCAATGTTCTGTTTTTAATCCTGATCGCAGTCGCGCTTTTTGCTGCGCTTTCTTATGCTGTTACAAATTCAAACCGAACATCAAGCGACACAATGAGTTATGAACGCGCTAAGTCTTGCGTTGCGGAGATCGACTCACTCTTTTCGTCAATCCAGACTGGAATTGCGCGCATCAAAGCCAAAGGCTATCAGGATATACGAAACAGTTTTTTACCGTTCCCACAGCGCATAAAACGCATAGTATCCGGCAGGGAATGGCAGAGGTTCAGCATTTGCAAAATCGACCGTGTTCGTGAATTCCACACAAAAGGCATTCTTTCCTCGACATGCGAGACATCTGCTAGCTATGCCCCCCCAAGTATAAGCACCAGCACCTAAACTGGTCGCCCCAGCATATTCATTACCTAGCAGAAATGGACCTGATGTGTATTGCGGTATAACAGGTCCCATTCCGACTTTCTCGTTGTATAGCGTACAAAACTCCCGACTGACCATCGGAATAACTGCGATAAGTTCACTATTAATGCTCCCGATATCTTGAATAGAAAAGTTAGCATAAAAACCAATGTTCCTTGATCCGTTAAGCTCTAGGCTGGGTTTATTGTAGGCCTGCCCCCTCCCGCTGGGTCAAACATTTTGCATTCTGCTCTTGCCGGATTTCTCTTTCCTGCGGCCAGACCATAAATATTTGAAAGTTGAGGATTGGCCACTGAGACTTCATCATCAGCACAATTATTTATCAAATTCATTTTCTGAATTGCAGATGCCCATCCGGTAAATTGCTGTAGGGCAGAGGACACCTGTAAAGCGACGCCCTCCCCGCTAGTTGATGACGAATTGCGCGTCGAGTTTGTGATGGCGTAAGAGAGCGCCGCAAAAAGTGCGACCGCAATCAAAATCAGAAACAGAACATTGCCGCTTTGGCTGCGTGAATTCATGGCCAAATCATACTATGAAACCGCCAATTTTGGCTAGATAGCGGCTTCTCGCGTTTTTTGGGTGGGTTGTAGTATGTCTTCATGGCTCTAGCCAAGTTGCTGTTCTTAAGTGTAATATTTCGTATATGTTTCTTGCTAGTCGTAAATTTTCACCCGTAAAGCCTCAGCACTCAGCCGAGCACGGAAACGTCCTTTTTCTGATCTTGATTGCGGTCGCGCTTTTTGCTGCGCTTTCTTATGCTGTTACAAATTCAAACCGCGTGGGCGGAAGTGATACGGAAACCGAAATGGCGGCGGCGTTTGATGCTATTCAAAATTCCATCGCCGCGCATCGCGCTGGTCTGCAAAGAATGGCTTTGAATGGACTTGAAGCAGGGCAACTTGATGCTTCATCAGGTAATATTGGCGGTTCAATACCCTTTAATTTTACAAACCCTCTGTGTACGACAGATGCCTGTCGCGTTTACAGACCGTCGGGCGGCGGCGTTCCATACTTTACTTTGCAGCAGTGGCCACAGCTTGCAGATGGCGGCACACCTCTAGCAAACGGATTTTCTGGCCTTTACTGGACCAATTGGGCATTTTTAGGAAAAACTGCACCAAATAACAAAGCTGAACTTATAATGAGGCTGCGTGTAACAGACAAATTTTGTTCTTACTTTAATAAACGCCTGGGACTCGGTACCCAAACAACAAGTTCTAATTTCACCATAGGCACCTCTGCTGTTGGTGGGTCCTCATCCTTCCCTTTATCAGATGCGACAAATGGCTCCATAAATTTTGATGATCAGTATAAAGCGCTTGCGTATAATAATGGTATTTCAAGTTTCCAAGCAGGAAACCTAAATTCTTTTGATCAAGGGTGCTCGCGTGAGACAATCAACCTAGAACGCTATCTTATTATGGCAGTTGTTTGGGTGCGTTGAAAAATTCCTGAATGTGCTCTTGTACTATACGGTCATTCCTTCATATTAAAAAATGTTTGGTTTTATAACCCAAGTTTTACAAGAATTATTTTACTACAGGTAAAAACTGTAAAGCGTTAAGAAATTTTTTGGCATCAAAAAGAGTGATGGCGCGCCCGAGAGGATTTGAACCTCTGACCTCTGCCTCCGGAGGGCAGCGCTCTATCCGCTGAGCTACGGGCGCAATTAACAAGCACACTTAACCATTGCAGCGCAGACCCTGTCAAATCGCACTGTGTTTTCCAATTATCAAGCCGCTTTTGTTGCCGTTAGAATGCGGAAAATATCTTCCAAATCGCTTTTACGTGTTGTGATATCGGCAATGCCGTAGCCGTTTTTATGCACAAGATCAATCAGGTGATCTGCAGGATGATCTTCGGGTTTATAATGCAACAAAAGCGTTCTGCGTCCTTCAAGGGTGGGGCTAAATTGATTGAAAGAGTCTGGTATAGCGTCTATCTCCCGGTCCAGACGAAAACGAATTTCTTTCCCCGATAATCTGCCCAGTAACGTTTCTTTTTCTGCATTCGCAACAATTTCGCCATGATTAATAATGGCGATGCGATCACAAAGCTGTTCGGCTTCCTCCAAATAATGTGTTGTTAGCAAAACAGTCGTACCTTTTTTGCTTAATGCTTTCACATTATCCCAAAGCTGGGTGCGCAATTCTAAATCAACACCAGCTGATGGTTCATCCAATACTAAAATCGGCGGGTTATGCACCATGGCTTTTGCTACCATCAAGCGTCTGCGCATGCCCCCTGAAAGGGAACGTGCATAAGCGTCGGCTTTATCAAGCAAACCCACGAGTTCTAAAAGTTCAAGCGTTCGCCGTTCAGATTTCGGCACACCATAAAGCCCTGCTTGAATATCCAGCATTCGGCGTGGCGTAAAAAAAGGGTCAAAAGTAATTTCTTGTGGAACAATACCAATCGATGCCTTTGCCTGCCGGCTATTCTGATCGAGATCGCTTTCCCAGACCCTGACCGTTCCAGATGACTTCATCACCAGCCCTGCCAATATATTAATCAGCGTTGATTTACCTGCGCCATTAGGGCCAAGAAGGCCAAACAAACAGCCGCGCGGAATATCAAGATCCACAGCTTTTAGGGCTAATTTTTCTGGTGACTTCCCTGCTGCTGCGTACGTTTTTACAAGGCCGCGTATTTCAATTGCATTTTTCATGGCGTTTTCTTTGTTATTCATCACTTAACTTGCCGGAAAATCCCCAATCTTGTTTTTCAATTTCTTGAATCACAATATGCGTATGCTCAGGTTTCTTTCCAAGAATTTTAACCAATGAATTTGTAATCTCTTTGACAAGATTCTGTTTTTGTTCACGCGTTGCACCTTTTAAGATCTGAACGTTAACATAGGGCATTTTTATTTACTCCTGTATTCAATTGTATTTCCTGAAAACTCTATAAAGCTTTTTTGCGTCAACCATTCTTTTGCACGCAGATCATCTTTTAAATGCCAATCCCACCAGGCCAATGAGCCTATTTTTATCAGTGTCTCGTGCAAGGCGCGATTGTTATTTTCACCCAGCTGGCCACGCGATCCGTTATACACCATATGATCCCCGTCTTTGAGAATAAAAAGATGCTGGTCGCTTGCGCCGGCATGTTCAAAAATCGACAGGCGACGCTCATACCCAAAACCTTCTATGGGGGAGACATCATCCGTCCCTGTCCAGTGCATCAAAGGCATGTGAATTGTTTTATAGGAATCAGACGGTGTTGCGCCATATTTTAAAACAGGTACAGGTGAATATAATATGCCCGCACGTATGGGAAGCTTTTCAAGCGCATAACGATGATGTTTTGAAACAACTGATTGTCCTGCAATCATCTGCGTTGTCAGCGCACCAAAAGAATGACCGGACATCCCGATGCGATCTGCGTCCACCTCAAAAGGTAAGGCGCGCGATAATACTTGAGAAATAACAAACGATATATCTTGGAAACGCTGTAAACTTGCTTTGCGCGGAATATGCGTGGATCTTATAACGTCCCACGGATGGCCAGGCTTTCCTTCCCACAAGGACGAATCTGTACCCGCGTGTGAAAGATTTAAAACGCCATAACCATACCCTGCAAGATAGCGGGCCAAAAAGCCTGCGCCATCGCGTGACCCCCCAAGACCATGTGACCAGATAATAAGTGGAACAGGCTCCTGAACCCCTTCAGGATAGTACGCTTTAAAAGGCACCATCCTGCCAGACCTGTTTTTATCTGCCCATGCGTTGCGTTCTATCAACACGCGATAAGGCTGCGGGTCATCAGGCGTAACAGAAGGGTTCCAAAATGAAGAAATGTGCATAGGTGAGATAACCTAATGTTTTCAGGGATTTAGACAAGAGTTGAAATGCTATGCGTTTTTTGCATATCAGATTCATCAATTGTGTAAAAAATTTGTCTTGCATAAAAAATAGCTTTTCGTTAATTAAAAATCCATCCGAGACATAATTTCGGGCAAACGGCGGACATAAAACCGTTTTTGAGGCCCTTCATTCTCTCGTTCTCCTGAATGAAGAAGCCGAAAAGAACTTCTACTGAAACCACGATAAGGTTTCATAGAGGGTGTTAAAAACATCGTAAGATGGTTCATTGTTTTTCTTCTCCCCCAAGAAAGACAATAAAGCGGGCCAGGTCTCCCCACCTTGGCCCGCATTTTTTTGGGGCCCGCATTTTTTAAAATTTTTTTATAAAGAAACAATTAAAGACTTGAAAGATTTGTTTCTTAGGAAAATTTATTTCTTGCGAAACTGATCGAGACTGACAACTTCGCCCGTTTTTGTTTCCTTCTTAGGCTTTGCATTATCTTCATCCCCACCTGTATCATCAGGATCATCTTCCCCGCCTTCTGATAAAGGCTGGAATTGCAGGGCGAAGTTTACTGAAGGATCTGCAAAAATTGTAATTGCAGAAAGGGGAACAATTAATTTTTCTGGGACATTATTAAATGAAAGTGTAACAGAAAGTTTTTCTGTATCAACATTCAGATCGTAAAACTGATACTGTAAAACAATCGTCATCTCTCCGGGATACCGATCACGCAGATATTCTGGTATTTGGACCCCGGGATGATCGGTCATGAATGTAATAAAAAAATGGTGATCGCCGGGTAAGCCATCGCGCATCACTTCTTCCACTGCGCTTTTTACAACACCGCGAAGGGCCGTTTCAACCATTCGGTCATAACGTAGAGTATCTTCTGAAATCGTACTGGACATTAAATTTCTTCCTTGATTCTTGAGGTCACTGTAGCAAATTCGCTCGCCCAAGCCAGCCCCCCGATCAATTAAGGTTTTTTGGGGATATTAAGAAGCTTTTTTTCAGCTGTTTGGGCAAGGTCAGGCCGCCCGAGCCTGTTTGCGAGCACCGCAAGACGCGGAAACCATATAACCATCTGGTCATAGGGGTGGGTATAAAACAACCCCTTCTCAAGGATTTTGACGGCTTCTTCAGTCCGGCCTTGCCGTGCATACAAATCAGCCAGCAAATAACGGGCAGAAATTAAGCGCGGCGATTTCAAAAGCGCATCCTGAAAATTCTGTTCAGCGGGACGAAAAAGAGACATATTCACGGTGGCCTGATAAAGATCTGTCTGTCCGTCGTAGGGGTTCAACGTACGGGCACGGTCAAATAATTTTTCAATTTGTGCGCTAGTCTTATCGCGCTCATCCTTGGATGTTGTTAACGGGTCCATCGCATATAAAAGCATGATTGCAAGAGTACGGGGACGATCGGGGTTTAATCCGAAATCCAAATAAGATGAAAACTGTAAATACTGATTTGCTTTAGTTAGATTTACATCCGAAACACGAATGGCTTGCGCGGTCAAAAGATGTGCTATCACCATCGCTGTTGAAAAACCGGTTATAAAAATTGCAAAAAATACTGGATATGCATCTGGCACCCTAATACGCGCTTTACTCGCTTTCATATTCACAAGATGTGCTAAAAGAAGGCCTGTCATCATCAAAATAGCTGGCGTATGAAGCGGATAATCAACAAGCGCGAAAAACCCAACCAGTGCCAGACTGGCCAAAATATAAGGGTTTTTTGAATGTATCGAGGTGTTTTGTGACTTCAGAGCAAGCTGCATCCCCACCATAAAAACACCAAGTAAAAGAACGAGGCCGGGTAAACCTAACTCTAAAGCTATCTGCAAAACTTCATTATGCGCCATCTGCCCTGCAGAGCTTTCATTTGGAAGCTGCACGGCCTGATAGCGTGGTGCAAAACTGGCAAGGCCTGTTCCTATCAAAGGATGCTCAGCGATAAGTTCAATTGTTTTCTGCCATATCAGCGGGCGCGTGCTTAATGCACTTTCATTATAAGCAATCACCGAAAAAATACGCTGCGTTGTGTTATAGGCAATATTTTCTTTAAACAGAAATAGAAAAATAGATATTGCTTCTATCAAGCAAAGAATAACAAGGGCCGGTTTTAAAAGATGCTTTTTGGTTATAACAAGCGCGATCATCACAATGAACAACCCAACCAGTGCCGCGCGGCTTCCTGTCAACATAAAGCCTAAAGTTAAGCAAGATAACGCGGCCCATATTGAGATTTTTGATTGTTCCACCTTATCAAAACAAGACAGAGCCATCACAAGGCTCATCACAATACAAAGCGCAAGTGCATTCGGATTAGTAAAAGGCCAAGACGCTTGGGTGATAAATGTTCCGACGCCTGTTGTAACTTGTACAACCGCGCCAAAAGACAAAACCAACCCAAAACCAACAAAGATTGTAAATATCTGCTTTTCAGAAATGGTGTTTTTACTAAAGCGCGTATAAAAATAAATAAGGGGCAGAAGACTGGCTGAAACCAAGTTCAAACCACTTAAAAATGGCACGACAGACCAAAGAATCGATAAAGCTGCCCAAGCCCACAGCGCAAAAACCAGACAATCCATATCATGAAAATTAAGGTGCTGAAGTTTTTGTTTATAAACCCCTTGCACGAATAATCCCAGCATCAGGCATGATGCAAGCATCGTCCACAGCGCGTCAGAAAAATAGCCGGGCGAACACGCGCACAACAAAGCAATAATTAACACAAAAATTTGGGTGCGATTTTTCACGAAAAAACGATATAGGGAAAGACAAAAAAAGAAAATGGGCCAGTTCTGTTGCTAGGCCGGCCCGCGCCCCACCTTCACGTATCACCGCAAAGGGATTGTAATGCTTGGTAAAATTAAGCTGCTAATGCAACCTGAACGTCACCTTGATATTTGTTATCGTTAGCATTTGTAAAAATAGCCCGATACGACGGAACCATCCCGAACGCAAGCAAATCCCTTTATCACGCATGTCGAACCTGTTTCGGCCCCGCCAAAATACGAGAAAATTCTCGAATAAAGCGCGTACTTTGGTGGAGCCGCCGGGTACTGCCCCCGGGTCCATGTCGTCTATTCTGAACCGCGTTTAGCGTCATAGTCGGTTGCCCGACACCCCTATTATAGCCCGAAAGCATCCAAACGGCAAAAATGGCTAATAGGCTGGAGATAAAGTACCAAATTGCGCCAAAAAATCCCGCACAGGGCCTTCTTTTTTAGGGTCCCACTGCACAAGCGCTTGAAGCAGATTTGTATCGTCAATCAAAAGCCCCATCGTTGCTTTTGTAAAATCGGTTTTGGCGAGCACTTGTTCTGGGGGGAAATGCCGATCTATATGGTCTGCGTGCACAAGAGAATTATTCGGTATATTTGAAATAATTGTAACCGGATAACCTTCGCGCTTTGCTGCCCTTAAAAAATTATAAACGCCCCAATGTGCCTGAAAAGGCCCTTCATGAAACAGGCTTGCACTTGATGTGACAAGCGTCCCTTGCACATTGCAAAAAATACCTGGCTTGTAATTGGGCCAACCTATTGTACGTGCGCCTGCATCAGCTTGCAGGAACTCTTGAAAAACAGGGTGACGAGTCCAATCTTTAGGCATAGGTCATTTTAAAAGAAAACAACAAACCTTTCCATATTTATTTTATATGTGGATGATGCGCTCTTACCCTTTGACCTTGAAGCCAAAAACAAGAAAACTAGAGATCTATTCAACCCCTGAGGATTTATGAAGCAATATCACGATCTGATGCGCTTAGTGCTGGAAAAAGGCGTCAAAAAAGAAGACCGTACAGGCACGGGCACGATTTCAGTGTTTGGACACCAGATGCGATTTGACCTTGCTGCAGGCTTCCCACTACTCACCACCAAAAAACTTCACACAAAGTCGATCATTCATGAACTGTTGTGGTTTTTATCGGGCGATACCAACATCAAATATCTTAAAGAAAATGGCGTGCGCATCTGGGATGAATGGGCAGACGAGAATGGTGATCTAGGACCCGTATACGGACACCAATGGCGATCATGGCCTGCCCCCGATGGCCGCACGATTGATCAAATCTCAAACCTTGTTCACCAAATTAAAACCAACCCTGACTCGCGTCGCTTGATTGTATCAGCTTGGAATGTCGCGGAAATTCCTAAAATGGCTTTACCGCCCTGCCATTGCTTGTTTCAATTTTATGTAGCCGAGGGAAAACTTTCCTGCCAGCTTTACCAACGTTCTGCTGATATATTTTTAGGCGTGCCTTTTAACATTGCATCCTACGCCTTACTGACAATGATGCTTGCGCAGGTAACTGGCCTGAAAGTTGGTGATTTTGTTCATACACTTGGGGATGCACATCTTTATTCCAATCATTTAGAACAAGTGCAGCTTCAACTTAGTCGCGATGAATTTCCGCTTCCTGAAATGCACCTTAATCCCCATGTCACAAACATTTTTGATTTTAAATTCGAGGATTTTGAGCTAATCGGCTATCAATCACACGATACGATCAAAGCCCCGATTGCTGTATAATGTCACAGATTTCAATGATTGTTGCCATGGCAAAGAACCGCGTGATCGGATGCGGCAATGATTTACCTTGGCACATTCCAGAAGATTTAAAGCGCTTTAAAATGCTCACCACCGGCAAGCCTGTGATTATGGGGCGCAAAACCTTTGAAAGTATATTGGCTCGCATCAATAAACCCCTGCCAGACCGTAAGACAATTATCATCTCGCGTGATTTTGTGTACGATCATCCTGATGTGCTTGTCTGCAAATCAGTCGATGACGCTATTTTTAGCGCCAAGAACATGACAGACAAAGAGATTATGATTGCAGGCGGCGCTCAGATTTACAAGCAAACACTGCCTTTTGTAAACCGTATTTATATGACTGAACTTGACCAGACCCCGCAAGGTGATGCGTGGTTTCCTGAAACTGACGATTTTCAGGAGGTTTCATCGGAAGATTTCAGCGCTGGTCGCTATGTTATACTCGAAAGATCCGTATTGTGATTATGTTCCAGATTTAATCTGCTCTAAACGCTTATCCCGACCACAACCCCGGCGATAGAGCGAATAGCGAACACTGTTTTTTTCAGCGTAATCCTGATGATAATCTTCTGCTTTATAAAAAGGTGCTGCAGGTTCAATAGCAATACCAATTTCTTGATCTGGAAATTTAGCAGACAAATTCTTTACAGCCTGCTGCGCTAAAATTTTTTCAGCCTCATCACTTGTAAAAATGGCTGCTGTATATTGAATGCCCTTGTCACAAAACTGGCCCACCTGATCAAAGGGATCAATGTTATCGATATATTTTGATAAAAGCGTTTCATAAGTAATTTTGGTCGGGTCGTACGTGACTTCAACCGCTTCCCTGTGCCCTGTTTCACCCGTGCTCACCTGTTCGTAAGTGGGGTTAACTACATGCCCGCCCGAATACCCAGATACGGCAGAAACCACACCCGGTAATTTTTCCAGATCATGTTCCAGACACCAAAAACAGCCCCCTGCAAACACGGCTGTCTTATGAGATTTTTGTGCAAAAACAGGGGCAGAAAAAGTTCCCAGTAAAAACACGATAATAAAAAGAGTGTAAAATTTTTTCATATTTTTCCTTCGTTTCTTAAGTTTGTCTGGTTACATACAAGATAAAAAAATTGTGCTATCGGTCTTCCAAGATCAAGGGGTGGGAATAGCACTTCTTTGTTTTGTAGGCCTAGAAGACGCAGATGATGAACCCACTAGAAAAGCACAGGCGGCCTGATCTACTTGAAATGCACAAGCAATTTCGCGTGCAATAAGGGGGAACACAGGCGCCAAAGCCTGCTGGACAGACTGAAAAGATCGGATCAGTCGCGTAATATGAGAAGGGGCGATTTTTTTCTGTTGCTTTGTTAATAAACTAAGTGAGTTACGACCCACATAACCCCCATGGGTGTTTACTTCAACCATCAGATTATAATGCACATCTAGAAATTGATGCACCGCCTCAAGCGCGGTAATCTCTTGTTCCGACCTTAAGGATACAGGTTTTCTAGATAATGACGCTCCCGCCTTAAAAATCACACCGGCAAGTCGTTCCCACTGTTTCCAGTCAGGCATTAAAATGGCACTTTTGTGTTGCAACATCAGTAAGATATAAAAATTAAGATCTAATATGTCAATAAAAATATGTGTTTAAATAAAACTAATCTTCGGGGCTGGCTTTAATGCCTTGTTTTCAAGCGTTTCAAGAATACGGGCTGCCATATCCAGATAAATCACAGAAGCCTCGCAATCAGGCTTACATGAAACAATTGGCGTCCCCAAATCTGAAAGCATACGAATATCGGCCAGTAAAGGTATAGCGCCCAAAAAAGGAACGTCGAGTTTTTGCGCTTCTATTTTAGCGCCATCACGGCCAAAAATATGGCTTTCATGACCACAATTCAGGCAAGAAAAATATGACATGTTTTCAACAATCCCCAATATTGGAACCTGCACCTTTAAAAACATTTCCAAACCCTTGCGCGCATCAAGCAAGGCAATATCTTGCGGGGTGGAAACAATTACCGCCCCCGATAAAGATACTTTTTGAACTAGGGTTAGCTGCGCATCACCTGTTCCGGGGGGCATATCTATCACAAGAACATCCGTACCCGACCAATCAACATCGCGCAGCATTTGCAACAGCGCAGACTGAACCATCGGTCCCCGCCAGATCATAGGCGTTTGTTCATCAACCATAAAACCAATCGACATCACTTTTAAACCAAAAGCATCAATGGGTTGTATCTGATTTTCACCTTGCACGGGCTTTTTATCCCTTTTCCCAACCAGTCTTGGCACGGAAGGGCCATAAATATCTGCATCCAGCAGACCTGTTTTCTGCCCCAGCATTGAAAAGGCAACCGCAAGATTGACAGCAACGGTTGATTTCCCTACCCCGCCTTTTCCTGATGCCACGGCAATAATATGTTTAACGCCTTGTACAAGAGGCGTGGGGCGTTTCATTTGTCGCTCAGCTGTTAAAATAATGGCTGCTTTATAAAACGGAAACTCATTTAAAAAAGAGCGCTCTAAATTCTGACGCAACTCTTCAAGCTGTTGCCCTTGTTTTGGGTCAATGGGCAGGATTATTGTAACCTCATTGCCCTGCACATTCACTTCAGGCGCAATATTGAGATCAAAAAGGGTTTTGCCCGTGGCTAGATCTTTGAATCTGGAAAGAAAAGCATTGATATCAGTCATGTCAGCTTCTTGTTTTTACCCTTAAAACAGATATTGTAATTACGTTCATAAAACAACCTTATAGATTTTACAGGTCCTAATGCCCGATAACGATGATGATATTCGCAACCCTTGGGAATCCCCCAAGCAAAGACCGCAGCAAAATAATCCTTGGGGGCAAAATCGTGGCGGAAGGGGCGGCGGCAATGGACCTACCCCGGACGGCCCTGATCTTGAAGATATGCTCAAACGTGCCCGCGAAAATTTTAATGCTGTAATGCCCGGCGGCATGAAGCCTTTTCAAATTATTATTCTTGGCGTTCTTGCTGTCGCTGCTTTATGGCTGTCTTCAGGTTTTTATTTTATTCAAGCCAACCAAAACGGTGTTGTTCTCACCTTTGGTAAATATTCTTACACAGAAGAAACACCCGGTTTAAAATATCGCCTGCCCTTCCCTTTTCAGGATGTCAAAATTGTCAACGTGACACAAGAACGACGCATTGAAATTGGATTTCGTGACCGCAACAACGATATGCGTATCAATGCAAATTCAAACCAGAATATGGATGCTGAAAGTCTGATGCTGACAGGCGACGAAAATGTTATCGATATCGATTTTGTTGTGCTTTGGCGCATCAGCAATGCGCGTGATTTTCTATTTAAAATCCGCGATCCGGAACCCACTATTAAAATTGTGGCCGAAAGCGCAATCCGTGAAATTATTGGCCGCACAAAAATACAACCTGCACTGACTGAAGCAAGAACGCAGATACAAGCTGATACAAAGGTATTAATGCAAAAAATTCTTGATGAATATCAGTCAGGCGTTCTAATCAATGACATACAGTTGCAAAAAGTTGATCCTCCTTCTCAGGTTATTGATGCCTTCAATGATGTTCAGCGCGCCCGCACAGATCGTGAGCGTCTGAAAAACGAAGCAGAAGCCTACAGAAACGATATTATTCCGCGCGCGCGTGGAGAAGCACAGAAATTACGCCAGCAATCCGAAGCCTATAAGGGCGAGATAGTCAGTCGTGCAACCGGTGATGCGGGGCGCTTTAACTCAGTGTATTCTGCTTACGCCTTATCAAAAGATGTGACAACACAAAGGCTTTACCTTGAAACCGTTGAACAGATTTTAAGCAGCGCAAAAACCCTTGTCATTGATAGCGGGAAAAACGCACAAGGTGTTATGCCGTTTTTACCTTTAAACCAGCTTCAAAGAACACCAAAAGCCGCCCCAACAGCAACGCCGCCCCAGCCCCAAGCAGACCAATAAAGAGGTTATGATGAACCAGACACAATCAATAATACTTGGGTTACTTGCCGGTATTTTTATCGGTCTCTCAGGGTCAATTTTTACAGTGCCCGAAGGCCGTCAAGCGCTTGTTTTACAATTCGGGGAAGTAAAACAGCAGATCAGTAAACCTGGCCTTTACTTTAAGGTACCCCTGCTGCAAAGCATTCGTGAATTTGAATCGCGCATTTTAAATGTAGACCCACCCGCAGAAGAAGTTCTTCTTTCAGATCAAAAACGTGTTGTTGTTGATAGTTTTGCGCGTTACCGGATTGAGAATATGGTGAAGTATTTTCAAACTTTAGGAACAGAAGAAGCAGCGCAGGCCCGCTTGCACACAATCATTAACGCAACGGTCAGAAACGCACTTGGTAAAGTTGGATTACAAGATATTTTATCTGAAAACCGCGAAAAACTTATGGCTCAGATCGAAGATACAGTAAACCGCGACACAGCACGTTTTGGTGTCAAAATTGTTGATACCCGCATCGTACGGGCTGATCTGCCACAACAAACGCTTGAATCGATCTTTGCCCGTATGCGCACAGAAAGAGAACGCGAAGCCAAAGAAGCCAGAGCACAAGGGTCTGAAATTGCGCAGTCCATTCGATCAGAGGCAGACAAACAAAGAACTATTCTTTTGGCAGAAGCTGAACGCGACGCCCAAAAAATCCGAGGGGAAGGAGACAACGCCGCCATTAAAATTTACGCGGATGCCTTCTCTAAAGATCCGCAATTTTATGCTTTTTACAGATCTATGGAAGCTTACAGAAAAGCCCTTTCTGACCCTGAGACAACCTTGGTTTTGTCGCCTGATTCAGAATTTTTTCGCTTTTTTGACCATAAATCAGGGCAATAAATGAGGCCAATAAAGCCTATGCAATAATTCTGGATTATTACAAAATCTTATTGTATTGATTCGTTATGACTAATTCCTATGAAGATGAGCCGGATTTTATAAAAATTCTGCACGGTTTTATTAATCAAGACTTTGATCAGCCCACGGAAAATATCTCGGGCTCTGAAATCGCAGCAGGGTGTTATGAATATTTAATGCGTGGCTATTGGCCTGAGCTGCATGATCTTTTAGGTCAAGCCATTAGCATGACTGAAAACTTTAAAACCTTTCTTATTGAAGGGCTGGCCTTAGGCCTAAAAGACATGTCCAGATCAGAGCCTTATCAATATGTGATGGCGTCTCATTTTTTGTTGCGTGATTTTTATCAATCCTATCCCACTCTTTTCAATGCCATAGAATGGTCACAGCAAGGTGCACCTGTCAGAACAATCTTTGGGACAGCTCCTGACTTTAACCCAGACTCTGACGCACTTGTTGCCATCTACAGGGACAAAAAGATAAAAAACTGCTTTGAATTTTATGAAGGCAGAAACCAAAGAGCCTACAGCCTTACAGATATTGTAAATGAAGCGGCCCATGGCAGGGCTTTAGGCCATATTTTTTCACAAGGTTTAAAAGAATCGATTGATCCGGATACGCACCTTCCCTTATGGGTTAAAAAAAGAGCCAAAGCCGCCCTTGCGCACATTGAGCTTGGAATAAAATAAATAAGCTACATCCCTCCTAAGCCATTGATTCCTGTACCGTTCAGGCCTAGATATAGATGAAACTTTCCCTTAATCATCAGGTGTCAGCCCATGCGTTCGCACTCTCGTTTTGTTACTCTTCTTACCCTCATACTAGGGATTGCTGCTTTTTATGCGCCCGCTTATGCACAAGAAAAACCACAAACTCAAAAACCTCTTCTTTCCAGTTTTGGGTTTGGCAGTAATAAAGAGCAAAACCATGAAACAAGTGGATTTGCAGATCTTGCAGAACGTTTACTTCCTTCTGTTGTCAATATTTCATCAACACAAAAATCTGTGGCGCCTGAAGATTTTCCTGAAATGCCTGAATTTCCTCCCGGTTCTCCGTTTGAAGATTTTTTTGAACAATTCATGGATAAGCGTGGCAATGGTGGCCCTTCTCAGCCCTCCGCTTCACTGGGATCCGGCTTTATTATTGACGCAGAAAAAGGGCTTATTGTTACAAATAACCATGTCATTAAAGACGCGGATGAAATTCGTATTACCCTGCATGATGACACGACCTTAACCGCAAAAGTACTTGGAAAAGATGAGAAAACTGATCTTGCTATTTTACAAGTGCCCACGGATAAAGCAAAACTTGTTGCGGTTGCCTTTGGCGATTCAGACCATATGCGCATCGGTGATTGGATTTTGGCAATCGGCAACCCCTTTGGACTGGGCGGCACGGTGACGCGCGGTATTATTTCAGCGCGCCAGCGCGATATTCAAGCCGGGCCTTATGATGACTTTATTCAAACAGACGCCTCAATCAACCGCGGAAATTCCGGCGGACCTATGTTTAATTTAAAAGGCGAAGTGATTGGTATCAATACCGCTATTTTTTCACCCTCAGGTGGATCTGTGGGGATTGGTTTTGCTATTCCATCCAACCTTGCAAGTCCTGTGATTAAGCAACTTCTTACTTACGGGCGCACGCGGCGCGGTTGGATTGGTGTACGAATCCAAAGCGTTACCCAAGAAATTGCTGAATCATTAGGGCTTGATAAACCGCGTGGTGCGCTTATTGCAGGCATCACCCCTAAAGGCCCTGCGGAAGTGGCGGGCTTGCAAGCAGGTGATATTATTTTATCTTTTAACAATGCTACAATTACTGATGTTAAAAGTCTTCCCCGTAAAGTGGCTGAAACACCTATTGACGCCTCGGCCAAAATATCGGTATGGCGCAATGGAAAAACAATCGATACATCCATAAAAGTTGGTGAGCTTGAAAAAGCAGAAGGTGAAGGGTTGATCGATGGCAGTGATATGCCAAAATCAAAGGTGGGCCCCGCATCACAAGGTACTAAAGTGCCCGAAGTTGGATTTATACTTTCTACAATCACAGATATGGACCGTGAAACCTACGGCATGTTTGAAAAGGTAAAAGGTGTTCTTGTGCAGTCTGTCATCAAAGGATCTGAAGCAGAACAAAAAGGTCTCTCAGAAGGTGATGTTTTAGTTGAAATTAATCAACAAGCCGTTACCAGCCCGGTCATAGCGGCTGAGATGATTGCCTCTGCGAAAAAAGCGGGCCGAACGTCCGTTTTGCTTTTGGTTGACACCCAAGGAAAAGGCGATGTCCGTTTTGTGGCGCTTCGTTTGAAAGAATAGGTTTTGCAAAAAACGGTTCATGTCATTGCCGGACCAACTGCAAGCGGCAAATCAGCCTATGGCCTTCAACTTGCGCAATCTGTAGGTGGCGAGGTTATCAACGCGGATTCAATCCAGCTTTACCAAGACCTTCCTATTCTGACCGCGCGTCCTACACACGCAGATATGCAAGATGTCCCCCATCATCTGTATGGCTTATTAAAAGCAACAGAGAAACTTTCTGCGGCGAAATGGCGCGGCCTTGCACTTGAAGCCATTCACAACGTTCTTGAACACCACAAAACACCTGTTATTATTGGCGGGACTGGTTTTTATATAAAAGCTCTGATCGAGGGGTTATCCCCTATCCCGGACATTCCTGACGATATTCGCGAACAGGTAATACGCCTTCAAGAAAATATAGGCACAAAAGCTCTTCACGCCCTTTTAAAGGAAAAGGATCCTGTGATGGGCGTACGCTTAAATGCCAACGATACGCAACGTGTTATGCGTGCTTATGAAGTGCTGCAGGCAACGGGAAAAAGTCTTTCTTATTTTCAATCCCTGCCGCCAACCTTGCCCCCAGATGATCTTAATTTTAAAGTTACACTTTTAATGCCGGAAAGAGAAAACCTATACGCGCGCTGCGATAAACGCTTTCATACCATGATCGAATGCGGCGCACTTAGGGAGGTTGAAAATTTTCTTGCGTGCAACATCGCACGTGATGCCCCCGTGACACGCGCTTTGGGCTTTGGGCCCTTAAAATTACATCTTGAGGGGGTTTTAACCCAACCAGAAGCCATAAAAGCCGCCTGCCTTGAAACGCGACACTACGCAAAACGACAAGTGACATGGTTTAAAAATCAGCTTCAGGCTTCTTAAGCGGCATGCTCAATAAAATCTGGCAAGTTTGATGATGCCCCCATTGCCTGATTCATAAAAAATCTTTTGGCAAAAGGCAGATGCGCTACAGCCCGAACCCCAACGCGCCGCATTACGCCAATACTTGCAAGCTTATTTGAAAATAATTTATTCAGCGTGTCGGTAGCAGCTGCCATCGCAACATTATCTGGCCTGCGTGCGCGTTGATAATTTTGTAAAACATCCGGTGCACCAATATCAGCGGCGCCTTCAATCAACCCTGCAAGCACAGCAATATCACGCAAGCCCATATTCAAGCCCTGCCCTGCAATTGGATGAATTTTATGTGCGGCTTCAGCCACAAGGGCCACGCGTGGACCAATATAACTGTAAGCATGTTTTAGCCCAAGCGGGTAAGAAAAACGTTCGCTTAAAAGTTTTACCTCGCCGTACCGTGCCGGAAAACGCGCTTGAAGTGCGGCTTCAAAAGTTTCTAAATCCGCTTGCAAAAATTCTGCGGCTTCACGCCCATGCTCGGTCCACACAACGGATGATCTATGCTGCCCATCCGCATCATCAACCATTGGTAAAATGGCAAAAGGGCCTTCATTGCGAAAATGCTCGACTGCTAAGTTTTGATGAGAATGTTCATGTCCAACCACACATACAAGGGCCGTTTGTTTGTAGGGCCACGCGCGCACTGGAATATTCAAATGCTTCCGCACGCTGGAATTTTGCCCATCAGCACCAATCAATAATTTTGCTTTATATGTTTTGCCTGTATCGTCAGTTGCAATTGCCATGTTGCCAGAAGTATCGAAATGGGTCACGGTAACGCCTGTTATGTGAGATATATTTTTCTGGGCCGCGATATGTTTTGTGAGCACGTCACGTAAAAGTTCGTTATCGATGATCCAGCCAAATGCTGGCGCATTCGTTTCCTTCACGCCAAAACTCAGCAGCACAGAAGACGGACCGTCAAGGATATCAATATCATAAATGGCGCACGCTTGCGCTTCAAGCTTATGCCATACGCCTGCTGCGCGTAACACTTTCGATGATCCATAAGAAATAGCCGTTGTGCGACCATCTTTTTGACGTTCGGGGACATGAAAAGACTGCGAAGCAGGCCTTTGTGTCCCCATCGAATCCAAACAAACAACGCTAAATCCGCGCGCACCAAAAAGAGCAGCCGCAGTCAACCCCGCAAGCCCGCCGCCGATGATTAAAATGTCAGATTGATTTTTATTTTGAGCCATAACTTCTATATAAGGCCAAATCCCACAAACTCAATAGAACGTTTTATGGGCAAATTGCTGGATCTACATAATACTGCTGTCCGTCATTTGCTGTGACTATGAAATTGAACGTGGTACCTGTCGGTATGTGTGAAACGGCTGCGGCTGCCGTTCTGACGCCAAAAGAATTAAACTGTCCTGCAGGCCTATTAATTGTACAACTTGACCCCGCTCCAACACAATCACCTGACCAAACTATAGACCAGTCTGAAGGCTGAGAGAACCTGAAACTGTCACGCGCTGGCGGTCCAAAGGTTGGATCAAGATCTCCGACACTAAATGTAATCGATCTGGGATAAGGGAAAGAGACATTGTAACATGCATTATCGTCACAACTTCCTTCTGTAGAAAAATCAAAAGCAAAGGTGTCTATAAAACAACCCGCTTTTAAGCTTGGAATAGGCGGTGGCGGCGGCGGTGGTGGTGGCGGTGGCGGCGGT
>CAZYMI010000018.1:0-35336 GCA_964648505.1 uncultured Pseudobdellovibrionaceae bacterium | reverse complement strand
CACTAAAAAAATTAGAACAAGGCATATAACGCTGAGTGCAAGCTTTTTCAGCATCGCATTTAAAGCGTGACGCGGCATTATGCGTATATAGCTTAATACGCCATACCCACCCAGAAGCAGACCAAGACTCATCAATATGTAAGACATGAGTATAACTTAGAACTTTTTTTGCGATTTTAAAATCGGGTAGCCTTTAATTTTTTCAGGCCCTATAGCGCGGATCAGGCCGCGTACTTCCTGACGGGCTGAAATATGTCCAATTGAAAGACCTCCGCGATCTGCAACATCAAGCAAAGTAAGGCCTTGCAGAAACATGTCTTTAAAAAGAGCGCGTTCTGAAAAACCTGGACAAAGTGAAAAATCTAATTCGTAAGTCAGGTTTTCTAAGATGGAATCAATATCGACACAAGATTTGTTTTCATAATTAACTCTATTGCGCATAATCAGCCAGCGAAAAGGTAACGGCAGGTGTTTGCGCTGGTCCATGACCATTTTGGCATAAACAGAAGGTCCCCTGATGGCGTGTGTTTGCGGATCCAGATCAACAAGAACATCAAGGTCAATATAGCTGTCATTCAAGGGTGTTATTAATGTGTGCGCTTTTGCGTGCGCCATGCGATTAAGATGAGTATCGGCGCCGGGCGTATCGATGATAACGAAGTCGCTGATTGAACAAAGCTCATCAAGCGCCATCGTTAGAAATTCGAACTCATGTTCTTTTTGCTGCATGACGGTGAGTGCCGTGCTGCGTTCAATCGCCATATGGGCAGGTGCGGGCAGCGTTTTGTTTTCATGCATAACGGCCAGAAAACGATTTTTCAGGTATCGGGTTAATGTGCCTTGCCGCGCGTCAAGATCAATTGATCCTACGCGGTAGCCAAGACGCAGCAAGGCTATGGTGGTATGCATGGCGGCTGTTGATTTCCCCGACCCACCCTTTTCATTACCAAAGACGATGACATGCGCGCTGTTTTCTGTCATTTTTCTAGGATAATTCAATTTGCAAGGCTCTGCTATGTCTCGTCTGGAAAAATTAAGAAGTTTCGTTGCGTCTTTGGGCGCTGACGGTTTTATTTTGCCACGCGCAGATGAGTATCTGGGGGAATATGTTCCGGCGTGCGCTGAACGTTTGAAATGGTTGACTGGATTTTCCGGATCAGCAGGTATTGCAATTATACTTTCCGATAAGGCTGTTGTTATGAGCGATGGTCGTTATACCGCGCAGCTTCGTCAACAAGTGGACCCGGCTTTTTTTCAATATGCGGATAGTACACGCATCTCTGTTCCTCAGTGGCTTCAAAATAACGCAGCAGCGGGCACTAAAATTCTTTTTGATCCGTGGCTACATACCCAAGAACAAATTGAAGGCTGGCAGGAAAAAATCAAAGGCTTTTGTCATTTGATACCTGCCGAACAAAATATAGTGGACCTGATCTGGGCGGATCGACCAGCCCCACCGAAAGGGGTTATCACTTTGTTTTCTGAAAAGTTTGCTGGCCTTTCCAGCTCAGAAAAACGGCATAATCTAGCAGTACAACTTCAACAAGAGGGTGTGCAGGCCTGCCTGATCGGCCTGCCTGATTCAATTGCATGGCTTTTGAATATTCGTGGCAATGACGTACCGTATATTCCCGTTGCATTATCATATGGTTGTTTATTTGCCGATGGCACATTTGATTGGATTATTGATGGCGCAAAAGTTAGCGATTCTGTCCGGCAGGTTTTGGGGCAGGATATTCGCATTACCACACTGGCTGATACTTTAGGAAAGTTGTCGGGTAAGGTTCAGATTGATAAGGCACGCAGTTCAGCTGCTTTTTTTACCGCGCTTGAAAAAGCAGGCGTTGAAATTGTACAGGCTAATGATCCTACAATTTTGCCTAAAGCGTGTAAAAATCCATCGGAAATTGCAGCGATAAAACAAGCGCATCAAAAAGATTCGAAAGCAGTTTGTGCATTTTTAAACTGGTTTGAAAAAGGTGATAATTTAACTCAGATCAATGAAATAAATATAGAAACAGCACTAGAAGGCTTTCGCAAACAAGACCCTGATTACCGTGAGCCTTCTTTCCCAACAATTGCAGGGGTAGGGCCAAACGGTGCGATTATTCATTATCGTGCCACACCAGAAACGGCACGCACGCTGGAAACAGGTACTTTGCTGCTTCTTGATAGTGGGGGCCAGTATAGCTGCGGAACAACCGATATTACACGCACACTTGCAATAGGAAGACCCAGTGATGAAATGCGGTTTCACTACACACAAGTACTGAAAGCGCATATTGCACTTAGTTGCGCAATATTTCCAAAAGGAACAACCGGGGCACAAATTGATGCGCTTGTTCGTGCGCCCTTATGGGCAGCGGGGATGGATTTTGCCCATGGTACAGGCCATGGTGTTGGATGTTACTTGTCTGTTCATGAGGAAGCAGCCAGCATTTCACCGCGTGGCAAAGATCCCTTATTGCCGGGTATGGTGTTATCAAATGAGCCCGGATTTTATAAAGAAGGTGCTTACGGTATTCGTATTGAAAACCTTGTTCTTGTCATTGATCTTGATCGTACCTTGCCTGATGGTCGTCCTCTTTATGGTTTTGAAACACTGACAAAAGTGCCGTATGACCAAAAACTTATCGATCGTTCGTTGTTAACAGAATCAGAAAAAAAATGGCTTGATGAATACGCTCAAACATAAAAAGTAAGCATTGTATTTCTGGGCATAAAAAAAACCGCCAGACAAAGTCAGCGGTTTTTTAAAAATTCATAGAAGTGAAAGTACTAGTCGCGGTCGCGACGCTTACGTTCCAACTTGCGCCAACGACGAACAGATTCCGACTTTTCACGCGCTTTGCGTTCAGAAGGTTTCTCGTAGTTTTTGCGGAGTTTCATTTCGCGGAACAAACCTTCACGCTGCATTTTTTTCTTGAGTGCGCGTAAAGCTTGTTCAACATTGTTGTCCCGCACGGAAACAGTAACGATAGTAATCACCCCTTTCAGGCCTTAAATAAGATGCGTGTTCTAACCTTCTATTATAAAGGATGCAAGGCTTTTTAACGAATCTGATGATTTATTGAGCTTTTAGCTCTAAGGCGGCAGCCAGAAGCGCCTTTGTGTAGGGCATTTTTGGGGCGGTAAGCAGGGTCTCTGTTTCCCCTTCCTCTACAATTTTTCCGTCTTTCATCACAATAATTCTATGGCTGACGGCTTTTATAACGCGCAAATCATGGGAAATGAAAAGATAGGACAAAGCATATTTTTTTTGAAGTTCCAGTAATAGATCAATCACTTGCGCTTGCACCGATACATCAAGGGCGGATGTAGGTTCATCGAGTACAATCAAAGACGGATTCAGCACAAGTGCGCGGGCAATGGCAACGCGTTGTCTTTGCCCGCCTGAAAATTCATGCGGATAGCGATGGCGCGTCTGAGGGTCAAGATGCACATCCTTTAAAGCTGAAACAACGATATCCGTACGTTCATCAAGTGGTAGCTGCGGGCGGTGAATTTTAAGACCTTCGGCTACAATATCACCTATGGTCATACGCGGCGAAAGTGATCCGAACGGATCTTGAAAAACAATTTGAATATTTGATCTCAGTGGACGCAATGCTTTTGCATCCATCTGGTCAATGCGGATTGAATTAAAATCAATACGGCCAGTTGATTTTGTCAACCGTAATAGTGCCATACCTAATGTTGTTTTACCCGAACCCGACTCGCCTACAACACCTAGTGTTTCGCCTTGATGAAGGGCCAGCGACACATCATCAACAGCATGGACAAACGCTTTCGGCTTGCCAAAAAATCCAGTTTTTACAGGGAAAGAAACGCGCAGATTCTCGCACGTTAAAATAGCAGGGGCCTGAGGGTGCAAGGTGATCCGGGTCTCTTTAGGTTCTGCGTGAATAAGGCTTATGGTGTAAGGGTTTTCAGGCTTTGTAAAAAGAGATGTTGTGCTGTTATGTTCAACAATCTGCCCTTGTTTCATAACACAGATATTATCGGCCATGTGGCGTACAACAGACAAATCATGAGTAATTAAGAGTAACGCCATGCCAAGCCGTTTTTTAAGATCTTTTAAAAGCTGTAAAATTTGCGCCTGAATAGTGACATCAAGGGCGGTTGTGGGTTCATCAGCAATCAAAAGATCAGGGTTATTCGCTAAAGCCATTGCAATCATCACACGCTGCCGTTGCCCGCCTGAGAGCTCGTGCGGGTAAGAGTTTAAGCGGTCTTTCATGGCATCAAGCTCAACCAGATCAATCAATTCAAAAACGCGCTGGTTAATTTGTGCGTGTGACAGATGAGGTTGATGCAGATAAAGCATTTCTGCAATCTGACGGCGAATAGTATGAAGTGGATTAAGTGCGGTTAAAGGTTCTTGAAAAATCATACCGATACGAGAACCACGCACCATGCGCAAATCATATTCAGAAGCGCCAATCATTTCTTTTTGGTCAAATAAGATGGATGAGTTACGTGAGTGTATAGCATTCGGATAAGGTAAAAGCTGCATAATCGAAAGCGCAGAAACAGACTTTCCGGATCCTGATTCCCCCACAAGCGCAAGTGTTTCACCTTTTTGCAAACTGAATGATACATCCTTGACAGCATGAAATAGCCCGTCTTGCTGTTTGAACGAAACGCTGAGGTGGTTTACCAATAAAAGAGGAGATATCATGCAAAACGATCTTGGATAAGCGTTGTCAGAAAGCTGATAGCAGGGGCGATCAGATCGTCATTAAAATCATAGTTTGGTGCATGTAGCCCTTGGTTATGCGGACTATTTTTATCGGGCGTTGCCTGTCCCAGTATAACATAACAGCCAGGCACCTTTTGTAGCATCGCACCAAAATCTTCTGATCCCATTGAAGGAGTTTCATCAACATTAACGTTATGCGCACCAAAAACTTTTTCGAGTGCTTTAATAGCGTGCGTGGTTTCAACAGGTGTGTTGATTGTCGGGTCGCATACTTCAATAATTTTGATCTCAGCTTTGCAGCCATAGCTTAGGGCAACATGCTCGGTTAAGGTTGATAAACGCATTTGAATTTTCTTGCGTATCTCGGGTGTGAGTGCGCGCATGGTGCCACGTAAAACAACATGTTCTGGAATAATATTCCATGCGGTACCGGCATCAATTTTTGTAACGCTAACAACGCCTGCCTGTGTGGGGTCAATATTTCTTGATATAATTGTTTGAAGTGATTGGATAAGAGCCGCCGCACAGATAATCGGATCTGTAGTGTTGTGGGGCATAGCGGCATGGCCGCCGCTGCCTTTGATTACAATTTCAAACCGGTCGCTGGATGCCAGAAAAGCGCCCGATTTCACACCAGCTTTACCAAGCGGAAGTGTTGGCCAGTTGTGAAGAGCATAAATTTCATCACACGGAAACTTCTCGAACAATCCATCTTTCATCATGGCGTTCGCGCCCCGTTCACCTTCTTCAGCAGGTTGGAAAATAAGATGGACTGTTCCTGCAAAGTTTTTATTCTTTGAAAGATAATCCGCAACCCCCATCAGAATTGTTGTGTGGCCATCGTGGCCGCAAGCATGCATGCGGCCTGGTATCTTTGAAGCCCAGGCCTGATTTGATACTTCTGTAATCGGCAGGGCATCCATATCAGCACGTAGGCCGATTGAACGATTGCCGACACCTTGATCCCCTATAAGGGTTGCCACAACCCCTGTTTTACCCAGCCCGCGCACAAAAGGGATATTGAGTGCGGCTAGTTTTTCCGCAACCATATCTGATGCGAATACTTCTTCGTACGCAATTTGCGGGTTTTGATGCAGAGCGTGGCGGTTTATTTTTAGATCATCAGCAAGGGCTGCAATAGAGTTTGTTGTTTTAAATGTCATAGCTAGTTTATCCTTTTACGGGGATCAAAGGCATCGCGCAGGGCTTCGCCTATAAAGGTGAGTAGAATAAGTAATCCACCAAGCGTGAAAAAAGCAGTCATACCAAGCCATGGTGCAGAAAGGTTGTTTTTACCTTGTGCCAGAAGCTCACCCAGCGATGGTGCACCGGGTGGCATACCAAGCCCCAGAAAATCAAGCGATGTTAGTGCTGTGATGGAACCGGTTAAAATAAAAGGCAGCATGGTTAGTGTGGCCACAATTGCATTGGGCAGAACATGCCGAAACATAATGATCGAGGTGGGTACACCCATGGCGCGGGCTGCGCGCACATAATCAAAATTGCGTGCACGTAAAAATTCAGCGCGCACGACATCAACAAGAGATACCCATGAAAATAATAACAAAATAAATAGCAGGGTCCAAAACCCGGGAACAAATAAGGATGAAAATATAATCAGAATGTATAAAGACGGCATCGATGACCAGACTTCCATCACCCGTTGCAAAGCAATATCAATTTTACCGCCGAAATAGCCTTGTATCGCCCCTAGCGTTACACCAATTAACGATGACAGAATTGTGAGTGCGAGACCGAATAAAACAGATACACGAAATCCATAAATAACGCGCGCCAGTACATCGCGGCCCTGATCATCTGTCCCTAAAAGATTATCAGCCGTTGGCGCAGAAGGTGCAGGTGAAGGCAGATCATAATTAATCGTATCATACGAAAAACGAACTGGCGGCCATATCATAAAACCATTTTTATTGATCAACTCTTTTAAGTAGGGATCGCGGTAATCGGCTTCAGTTTCAAAATCGCCGCCAAATTCCGTTTCAGGATATGATGTGAAGACCGGTGTATAAATCCTCCCTTTGTGGATGATAAGCAGAGGTTTATCATTGGCGATACATTCCGCAAAAACACAGAGAACCAGAAGGATCAAAAAAATCTTAAGCGACCATGTGCCACGGCGATTGGCTTTAAACTGGGATATGCGGCGTTGAGTAATAGGTGAAAATTGCATGAAAAGATATTATCATGCTTGCACACTTAAGCTAGGGGGTGGGCTTTTCTTTGGTTTAGTTTTTAGTGTTTGCTGAGGGGGATTTATTTGACGGTTTCGAATCTGTTCATACTGAGCCTCTATCATCCCTAAAACGCCCCCGAGCACTCCTTGAATATTGAGCGTGAAAGCGCCTAATCTTGCGCCTGTACCACTTTTTTCAGGGTAGGGGTAAGGCGTTACATTCATGTGCCCTGAAATAGGAACGCCAATAACGGCAACACGGTTATAAGGGGTGCCGTCTCCGTTTCTGAGATGGAAAGAATTGGTTACTGCAACTCCATCGCGCAGCGGATGAACTTCATAAGCGTTTCTTTCTCTCAATGCTCTCCATAAAGGGTCTGCAATATCATCCGGCTTTAGATCATATTTTGTGCTATTTCCAATACCATTAATAACAAAATCATATGGCGCAGTTGTGTATTCTTCGCCACTTCGTCCGTGCTTATTGTTTCGACGATAGGTGACGTTCATCTCATTATTTTTAGGTTTTATCTCTTGAATACGGGCGGCTAAAATTTCAAGCTGCCCTGATTTTACAGCTGCTTCAATCTTTTGCGCAAGCTCAGGTGTTGTTCCAACGCGCATAACATTTATAACTGTTTCATAACGCCCTAGAAAAACAGACGTTTCTTTTGGGAAGCGTTGATAAATAAGGTGAAAGTATTTTTCCCAATGGCTCAGTATTTCTTCTGACGTATACCCCTTTTTTAACAGATTCCCCATTTCACGGCGGGCATGCTTAAATAAGACATTAAAGGACTGTCCTTTATCTAAGCCATCAAGGAAAGCAGGGGGTTTTTTTGTGAATGCGAGGCCATCTTCATCTCTTGGTTCCCCATCCAACGGATTTCGGGGATTGCTATCAGTTTCTCTGTAGACGGCGTGCATTAATCCCCGGCGAGACATCATTGATATTTTACCTTTAAAACCTGAATCGAGTAACCGGATGACGGAATCTATCGCAGAAAGGCCCGTGCCTATTACTAAAGCTTTTTTATTTTTTGATGTTTCTGCATCTGCTTTTATGCTGTCAAAAAAGGCATTTGAATCGGCGCCATAAGGGTAGTTGAGATATGCCGGATGCCCAGCAGAATTAAAAGCAAAGGCGGGTTTTGTGGCCTCATTTAAGCCGCTTGCAAGAATAACGTGGCTCGCTTTAATTTCTTGAGAACCATTTAGGCTTAAATGGACGCCATTAGGTGTCTCTTCTAAATCGATCACTTGATCATATATAGTTTCCAGCGACACTTTTGGACCTGCTTTTTCAAGGGCAATACCCACCAAGTGTCTCAAATAGGATCCGTAAAGCTGCCTATTTGTGTTGTTGAGTTGTTTAAGTGCTTCAGGGTTGGTTTTGCCAAATTCCTCAATAAAATCTTCAAAAGAGGGGAAGCCTTCAGGTTCTTTTCCCTTTGCAAAAGGTGTTATTCTGCGAGAGCTAAGATTGAGATTTAAGTTACTTTTAGCTATCTGACCATAAGCAATACCACCATAAAGTTGTTTTTCATGACGCTCTATCAGCTTTATATTGATGGGATTATGCCCCGAAAGTACAGGGTCAGATGCTGCCTTTATAAGAATGTGAAGAAGGGCTGTGGTTCCAGCAAACCCAGCGCCTATAATCACAAGAGGGTCTTTTTCTTGGCTCGTGGTTATGGCTGAAGTGGTGGCTGAAAACGTATTTTTCATTCAATTATAATATACAAACATTATGTTAAAGACTACAAAAAAATATAACAGCCATAGGCTCGAAACCCTGCGATGTTAAGCCGACTTTATCAGGCTCAAAATGAGAGTTTCATAGACGGTTGGTGTTTTATCTCGATGTTGGTAATGCTTATCAAATATGATGCAGGCCTGTAAGAAGGCATCGCCGACTTTAGAGGTCAAAACATTTCCTCACTTATGCCCGGCATTTTGATCCGAAGCTTCCCGCGTCCGTGCCCAGTGCGCCTCGCAGGCGTCGAAAAAACCGCCTGAATCAGGCCATAACCATATATCCCGAAGCGCGACGACATTTTAGTTCTGTAGGATTTTGTTCACTTAGTTTGCGCGGCTGTCAAAATCAATGCGGGGGTCAACCAATACATAGGTCACATCACGCACCAGCGTCATGATCAGGCCAATCAGCGTGAAAATATAAAGTGTGCCCAGAACAACCGGATAATCGCGGTTGATGATTGATTCGTATCCAAGTAGCCCCAACCCATCGAGTGAAAATATAACCTCAATCAGCAGCGCGCCTGTAAAAAATATGGAGACAAAGGCCGCCGGAAATCCTGCGATGACAATTAACATCGCATTGCGGAATATATGTTTATATAAAACAGCTTTTTGTGAATTGCCTTTGGCGCGCGCCGTGAGCACATATTGTTTATTTATTTCTTCCAGAAAAGAATTTTTTGTGAGCATCGTAAGGCCCGCAAAGCCGCCAATAACAAGCGCAAGGGTTGGCAACACAAGGTGCCACGCATAATCAAGTGAAATTTGCCACCACGACATTTCCTGCCAGTTATCAGACAGTAAGCCACGCAAAGGAAACAGGTCAAAATAACGACCGCCAGCAAATAAAATAATCAGCAAAATAGCAAACATAAAAGACGGTATAGCAAAGCCCGTGAACACGGCAGCAGAAGACCATATATCGAAAGGGGATCCGTCATTCACCGCTTTTTTAATACCAAGCGGAATAGACACAAGGTAAATAATCAGCGTTGACCAAAGACCAAGTGAGATTGAAACAGGTAGTTTTTCCAGCACAAGACTTACAACCGAAACATCGCGGTAATAACTTTCACCTAAATCAAATTTCAAATAGTTTTTCAGCATGGTAAAAAACCGCACATGGACAGGCTGATCAAACCCGTAAAGCTTTTCAAGGTCTTTGATAAATTCAGGATCCAAACCCTGAGCCCCCCGATACGCAGAGCTTTCACCAATTGCTTGTGTTGACGCGGATCCTGCCGCCAGATCAGCCCCAGCGCCTGCGCCGCCAATACGCGATGTGGCATCGCCGCCATGGCCTTGTAATTCAGCGATCATACGATCAACAGGGCCACCCGGTACAAACTGAATAATACCAAACGATAAAAGCAAAACCCCAAACAGGGTTGGAATCATCAGAGCTAAACGGCGAAGGATGTATGTGGTCATTGACCACTATTCTAGACTATAATCTTATGTATGTAAGATGCTTAATTATAAAAAATTAGCTGTCCACACGAGATGCAAAACCAAAGCCGTTCCTAGGCGTGGCAGATTGCGCACGCATCAAGTCTTCTATTTTTCCTGTCACGCCATGTAAATAACGTGAAGCAGCGAGTGTATGATAATCTTGCCACGGTTTATCCTCTTTGACATGTAGGCGAGCATTTAAATCAATATTTGGAGATTCTAAAAGCATTAATGCTCTACGGCCTTCATTGCCTCCATCGCGACGCCTGTGATCGTGATAATTTTCAATAGCATCCTCAAGAGGTGTGATTGGAATTCCACTTTTTAAGCCGTAAGATGTAAATCCGGTAAAGTTCACATCTGCACCAGATTTTATAATCCGTTGAAACAAAGCTTGAGATTTTTCTGTGTTTATAGGTAAGCGTTGCAGGGGGGTCTTTCCACTAAAATCCCTATAGTTAAAATTAAGTTTCTGGCCTCGTGCATCAGCTCGGTCCATTGCTTGGCTAATTTGATCAATGGCTGAGTCGTCTAGTTTCCGGAATTCACTTCTTTCAAAAAGATAGGCTATGTAGTCCTGAGGATCACTGAAATCTCTATCTTTTGCTACTCCGGCAAAAGTTTTTGCTATACTAAGAATTCTCACCACAGTACCTTTTTAAGTTATTAAAATATATTATTTTCTATAATACATTTTTTTTTATGCGAAAATCAAATTTGGTTCTTAGGTATTGGCTAAAATCATTAATTTGGTCGGATATTCCACCTTGTGCAGGTCCAGTTGGGGATGCCGGTGGTGTGCTCAAATACACATAATGCACCGGTGGATATTTTGATTTTATGTGTGTTTCGGAAGGCAGCAAAGTCGCCCGTGAGGTAAGGCGCAAAGCGTGCGATGCCGTTGCTGGTAACAACAAGGATTGTTTTGTCTGCATAGTCCTTTAAGCAACGGGCCGCAAAATCGTGCCAGTTTTGGATGATCGTTTGCGGGTCGACACGCCAGCCATCTGGCACTTTTCCGTGCTCGTCCCAATCTTTTATGGCTTGTTCGCCAATCCGTGCGATGACTTCCTTTTCTGGTTTGTTTTCATCCGGTCCATAATCAATTTCATTAAAAATATCAGTAGCTTGTACAGTTATTTGAGAATGTATTTCAACAAGGGCAAGAGAAGCTGTTTCTTTTGCGCGTATCAAATGTGAACTATACGCAATATCAGGCAACATATTGTTTTCTTTTAGATATTTGCCAATCAATTTCGCTTGTGTACGTCCGCTTTCAACGAGCGGCAAATCGGTACGTGCGCCAACCCGTGTGGGCGTTTGGTCGGTTGTAAAAGTGTTACCATGGCGAACGATAAGCAGGGTGGTTTTATTCATAAATTTAAGCCGTCTTCATTTTGGCGAGTAGCGCTTCGGCCCGCACCAGATCCTCAGGGCTATCAATACCTGACATGGAAGGCCGACCTTTGTAATCAACGATAACAGCACGAATAGTCATAGCGTTTTCCAGAATGCGAAGTTGTTCCAGCCCTTCAAGTTTCTCGTAAGGTGATTCGGGCAGGGCGATAAATTTTTCTAATGCCGAAAATTTGAAGCCGTAGAGACCAATATGCCGATAGACGGGGCTGAGACCGCCAGCTTCCCGCAATTTATCTTCCTTGCGCATGGCGGGGATAATATTTTTAGAAAACCAAAGTGCTTGGTTGTTTGCACCTAATATTGCCGTGGTGCCTGAAAAGGGCGTGGTTTTTTTACTCTCCCGTAATTTATCGAGTGCATCCCATGCCAACTGCACAACAGGAGTGACCACATCAATTTCAGAGTCTGCGTTATACGCATCAATCATCGCGCGCACAAAATCCGGTGGTGTAAAGGGGCCATCGCCTTGCATGTTGACCGCAAACTTACAATTGATATTTAGTGCCTTTACGGCGGCATATACGCGGTCTGACCCTGTGGGGCATTCAGGCGGCGTCATCACGTATTGCACATTTAGATCGGCACAGTGTTTTGCGATCCGTTCGTCATCTGTTGCGACTGCCACAAGTGTATCGTTCAGGCCTGCGCAGGCGGCTTTTGAGTTTTTAACCACATGCGCCAGCATCGTTTCTCCTCCCAGCATAGCTAAAGGCTTGCCAGGAAAGCGTGCGGAAGCCCAGCGGGCGGGGATAATAATGGCAATCGTCATTATTTTTTAATCCACCATGTTTCTAAAATGCCGGGGTCTTTAGGGGAAAGAGTATCGGGTTTGCCAAATTTATCCCACCAGGCAAGGCGCCATTTGCCGTAGTACCAGTTTGGCACAACATAATGATTCCACAGCAATACCCGATCCAGTGCGCGGGTAGCAGCTTTTAAATCATCATAGTTTTTTGCTTTGACAATTTGATTGATCAAAGAATCAACCGCCGGATTTTTAATGCCGATCAGATTTCGTGACCCTGGTGTATTTGCTTTTGCAGATCCCCAGAAATCATTTTGTTCATTACCAGGGCTTTCAGACTGCCCAAAAACATTAACCGTCATGTCAAAATCAAAGGTCTGAATACGGTTTTGATACTGAGACGGATCAATTGTTCGGTAGCGGGCTTCAACGCCAATGCGTTTTAAGTTTTGAATGAAAGGTAAGATCCAACGTTCGAAAGCTGGGTTATTATCAATAAATTCAAAAGATAGTTTTTGCCCTGTTTTTTCGTGAACACGAATACCATCTTTGCCTGTTTTGTAGCCCGCTGCGTCCAGAATTTCAGAAGCCTTTTTTAAATTGGCGCGGTTATTTCCTGACCCATTTGTGAAAGGGGGGCTATAAGGGGTTGTAAACACTTCTTCAGGTATTTGTGCCCGAATCGGTTCTAGAAGAGCCAGTTCTTTTTCACTAGGCAGCCCACGCGCAGCCAGTTCTGAATTTTCAAAAAAACTTTTTGTACGCGCATAACTTCCATAAGCAAATTGCTTATTTGACCATTCGAAATCGAAAGCATAAGCAAGGGCTTTTCTGACATGGATGTCAGCAAAGATTGGGCGGCGTATATTATAAATAAAGGCTTGCATGCCTGTCGGACGCTGGTTTTCAATTTCAGCTTTGATAATCCGCCCGTCTTTAATTGCAGGAACAGTATAAGCCGTGGCCCATTGTTTAGCGATGTTTTCCTGCTGCACATCAAACTGGCTTGCAAAAAAAGCTTCAAGGGCAACAGTTTGATCGAGGTAGTAATCAAAAGACACCTTATCAAAGTTATATTTACCTTTTTGCGAAGGAATATTTTGTGCCCACCAGTCTGTCACACGTTCAAAGGTTATATTATGCCCAGCTTTTATCGAAGATACTTTGTAAGGGCCGCTTCCCAAAGGGGCTTCAAGTGTTGTGGCACTAAAATCTTTATTGTCCCAGAAATGTTTTGGCAAAACTGGAAGCTGAGCGATAATTAAAGACAGTTCAGTATTGGTTGTATTTTTGAAGGTGAAGATCACGGTTTTTGTATCAACAGCTTTAACCGTATCAACATCGCCATAATATGCTTTGTAAAAAGGTGCGCCTTTTTCAAAAAGTGTATGAAATGTGAAAACAACATCATCAGCAGTAATGGGTTTTCCATCATGCCATTTTGCCAAAGGATTAAGCGTAAAGGTAACAGAAGAATTATCAGGCGAGACTGAAATAGTATCAGCCAAATGCGCGTATAAGGTAAATGGCTCTTCGGTTGATTGATCCATCAATGTTTCATAAACAAGAGTGCTGATACCGGTTGCAGGCTCGCCTTTAAGAATAAACGGATTGGTTGAATCAAAACCCCCAATGGCCGATAGTTTAATTGTTCCACCTTTGGGGGCGTTTGGGTTAACAATATCAAAATGTGTAAAGCCCGCTTTGTATTTTGGTTCACCATGCAAAGCGATAGCGCTATTGCCCGCATAAGCAGGGGAGCATGACAATAACATCAATAATACTAAAACTCGGATAAAAACTACCATGACAATTCCCGCATAAAATAGGTGGGTTTATGTGAGGAAAGTTCTAGCAAATTTTGCAGCCTAATCATATCGAGTTTTTCTGAGGCGTGGTCCATTCTAATTTCCTCCCAATGAATGCCACACAGCGTCATAAGACTATCGATACCAAAGCCTTGTGCGCCGCCAATATCCGTATGTAACGAGTCACCAACAGCAAGAATGCGCTTGCGGTCAATATCTGCCATTGCCTGCCAGGCTTGCACATAAATTCCGGGGTGAGGTTTGCCAAAATAAAGAACTTTTCCTCCTTTATCTTGGTAATATTTAGCATAAGCACCAGCGCACACAAAAGATTGGTTGCCGATATTAACGCTTAGGTCAGGATTGGCACAAATCATCGTGAGGCCACGCTTTAAGGCTAGCTTGAGTTGCCCGCGCAGTTGAGAATGATCGCCCGGTTCTGTGCCCGGGATACAATTTAAAATAAAGTCAGCATCTTCAGGGCCATGAGCGCGCACAAGCGTGAGATCGGCGATTACGGAACTTAAAGGATCGTCTCCGATCAACCAGACAGACCGCCCATAATCAATCTGTTTTAAAGACATCAAGGCCATATCTCCAGCTGTAATCAAGCCGTTATAAAGGTCAGATGATATGCCGTATTTATGATTCAGATTTTCTTTAGCAGGACCAGATAGCCAAGGCGAGTTGGAAACAATCACAACTTTTTTTCCAAGCACCTTGCATTGTTCGAGTGCCTTTAAGATATCAGGATAAATATTTTCACCATTATGCAGAACACCAAACTGATCAAGAATAAGACCATCATATTGATCAATGACTTCTTTTAAACCCGCTAGTGCGCGTGTCATGCAACATTTCTTTTTTGCTTCAGGGCTTGCGATAAGCGCTGAGGTTTACCAAACAAATACCCTTGGCCATATTCAATATCAAAATCCAGAAGATCACGCAGGTCATTTTCATTTTGAATGCGGTCAGCAACTAATTGTAAGCCCGCCTGATCGATACGGGCACGGAATTTTTGCATAGCGATCATTCCATCTTCGCGTCCCAGCAGGCTTAGAAAACGGCGAGCATCAAGCTTCAGCAAGCTGATACGACATTCTTGTAAGCGCTTGATAGAAAGTTTCGGATCGACAACGCGGTCCATCGAAAACTGTACCCCTGTATCTGAAAGCATATGCATGATTTTTAATGTTTCATCATCAATACTATCAATTTCATTTTGTGTAAGCTCCAGCATCAAACGGCGGGCCAGAAGCCTATCTGCACGTAAAAGCTTCAAAAGATCATTCATAAAAGTACGGTCTTTGAGTGTCGTTGCGGCAATATTCAGGATGTAGCCAAGGTTCTGCTGCCCTGGCGTTACTTCGCGCATGTGATTAAGGGCAGTTGCAAATAAAACATGATCAATCCGGCTGATGTAGGTTTTCACTTCTGGCAAGTCAATGTAACGGCCTGCTGTGATAAACACGCCCGGGCGTAACCGAATGCGGGCCAGAAGTTCCAGATAATGCATTTTGCGTGCGGGGAGGGAGACAACCGGCTGAACAAAAACTTCAAGCCTGTTTTCTGTGATCGCCGTCTTTAAAAGATCAAGTGCGATATCATCAGAAAGAACAGGATCGTTTGCAGCGTAAAGTTGCGGGTGAGATTTAAGCGTTGGTGCGCTCGCATAACGTAAATTTGAAGGCGCTGCGCGTTGCGCTTGTGCATCTGATTGGCGCATCAGGCGGTCTACTTTATCTTTAAGAAGGGCGAAAAGTTTTGTGTCATCGCGCCTTTTAATAGCTACTTGCCCGTGAAGCTCGGATAAATCTTCCTGAAACGCCACCATGTCGTCTGTAATACGGGTCATATCCCCGCGCATGCGGTCCGATGTACGGGTCAGATCAGTGACTTTTGTTTCGATTTGTTCTTGGCGGTCTATGCTTGAAAAAACGTCAGTTGCCAGAATTCCAGTTAAAATCATCAAGCCAAGCCCCATAACCCAAAAAGGCAAGGCGTTTCCTGCCATAAGCGGCGCTAAAAGCGCGGTGCCCGAGGCAACACCAATTAAAACCCAGCGTCTGAAAGACGCTAGCCGGGATTTTTCTATCTGTTTGTTTGAAAAACGAACCATCAGGAAAAGCCCTTTGCACAGTTCGTGCCAACAGCCTGAGTAATTGACGTAAAATTATTTTCTCGCAATAGCGCCGCAAGCCCCGCTTTAATACGTCCGATCAAGCCCGGCCCTTCATAAACCAGCGCGGTGTAAAGTTGTATAAGTGAAGCGCCTGCACATATTTTCTCAAAAGCATCATGTGCCGATGCTATGCCGCCCACGCCAATAATAGGGATTCTGCCATTGGTTTCAGTAAAAAAGCGCGAAATAATAGCCGTTGATTTATTTTGAAGATGCGGACCTGACAAACCGCCTTTTTCAACAGCAAATAAATCAGGCAAAGATGTTGGGCGCGCAAGCGTGGTATTGGCAAGAATAATTCCGTCAATTTTTTGATCGAGAAGAATTTTAGCAATCGGCGATATTTGCGCATCATCCAGATCAGGCGAAAGTTTAACGAGGATAGGCGGCGGATTTTCACCAAAAAACTTTGTGCGTTCTTCCATTAATCCACTCAGAAGATTTTTTAAATGATCTTCGTGCTGAAGGTCACGCAGTCCTGGGGTGTTTGGTGAAGAGATATTTACGGTTACGTAATCTGCAAGGCCACCAAGTTGCCGAAGCAAAAGGGCATAATCGCGCAAGGGATCAGATTGATCTTTGTTCATACCAATATTTATACCAATAATCCCCATGGGTCTTGGTCTTTGTGCAAGGAAATCTTCAAGGTTTCGTTTTGCAATACTAAGTCCTGCACCGGGAAAGCCCATGCGATTAATAATCGAACGGCTTTGCGGGTCACGAAACACGCGTGGACGCGGGTTCCCCGCTTGTGGTTTTGGTGTAATTGTTCCTACTTCGACAAAGCCAAAACCAAAGCCTAACATAGGGCTGATAATTTCTGCATTTTTATCAAAGCCAGCCGCAAGGCCTATAGGATTTTGAAAGTCTTGCCCCCATAGATTTGATTTTAAAATGGGATCATCAATTTCAGGGGTGCAGCGCGGGAAAATCTTTGTGCGTAAGGCACGAATGGTTAAGGTATGGGCGCATTCAGCATCAAGCTTGAAGAGGGCGCGACGAAGTACAGGGAAGGCTTTATCAATCCACATGTTTGAGTGCCTCTTTTATATAGGCCCATCCTGTTGAAATTGTTAAAACAGTAGCAATCAGAAGTAAGCCATATCCGACTTCAACGGTTAAAGAAAAAACAGCTTCACCGTCTTTGCCCATCATCAAAAACCCAAGTGCGAACATTTGGGCTGCAGTTTTCCATTTGGCAAGTCTGGTCACGGGAATAGTAATATTTTTTGGCCCTAAAAATTCACGAAGACCAGATACTGTAAATTCGCGTGCCAGAATTAGAATGGGGGCGATCAGCCACCATCCATCAATTTTATCAAAAGCAGCCAGGAATATAATAACAGTTGTTACATAAATTTTATCTGCAATCGGGTCGAGCATGCGGCCTAAGTCCGATTGTACGTTTAAATAACGCGCAAGCCAGCCATCGACATAATCGGTTAGCGCACCAATGACATACAGCGCGAGCGCCACCCAAGCGGTAAGGTTTGTGCCACACATCAGCAGCCATAAAATAATAGGCAGCAGCGCGAGGCGTGAAAGCGTGAGAATGTTGGGAAGATTGTTCCGCATATGTTTGTTTTAGCAAACCCGGGCATAAAAAAATACCCGTAAAAAGGGTATTTTTTAGAATTTAAAGTTAAGATGAAGGTTTTCTAGCCAACAGCTTTTGCTTTAGGTTCATGCTTTTCAGACCCTTCAGGTTCGCGCAAAACATAGCCACGGCCCCAAACGGTTTCAATATAGTTTTGGCCTGAAAGAGTTTCAATTTTTTTGCGTAGCTTACAGATGAACACATCAATAATTTTTACTTCCGGTTCATCCATGCCGCCATAAAGATGGTTTAAAAACATTTCTTTAGTCAGCGTTGTGCCCTTACGCAAGGATAGCAGTTCTAAAATGCCGTATTCTTTTCCAGTTAAATGTAAAGGCTTTCCATCAACATCTACTGTGCGGCTGTCTAAGTTCACGGCAAGCTTGCCTGTTTTAATGATGCTTTGCGCATGTCCTTGAGACCGGCGAACAATGGCTTGAATACGGGCAATCAACTCGCGCTTGTCAAAAGGTTTTGTTAAATAGTCATCCGCGCCAATACCAAGGCCTTTGATTTTATTATCAAGCTCCGTCAGCCCGGAGAGAATGAGGATAGGGGTTTCCACTTTAGAAGCGCGAAGCCTTTTAAGAACTTCATAACCATCCATATCAGGCAGCATTAAATCGAGGATAATAATATCGTAATCGTATAATTTCCCAATTTCGAGGCCGTCTTCCCCTAAATCGGCGACATCGGTCACATAGCCTTCGGATTTTAACATCAGTTCAATGCTTTTGGCGGTGGAACTGTCGTCTTCTACGAGTAGAACGCGCATGGTGGATACTCCCCAGAGTTTCGGATTTACTATCCTTATTAAACTTAATTAATATTAACAAATTCTGAAGCCTTGCGCAAATCTCCTTTTTTTTGTGATAAACTAGGCAAATGGATCGATTAGCTGACCGAGTTGCTGCCTCAATTGCTGTTTTGCCAGACCATGAAACCTATGGCCGTGTGACCAAAGTTTTAGGCTTACTTGTTGAAATTGCAGGGTTTCCCGCCTCTTTGGCGATTGGGTCAATGGTCATATTGCGCCCTTCATCAGGCGATGTTCCTTGCGAGGTGATCGGTTTTAAAGATGAACGGGCTCTGCTTTTGCCTTTTGGTACCCTTGAAGGGGTGGGGTTGGGGTGCCGCGCGGTCATTTTGGACCAGAAGCCATCAATTTATCCCACTGAAGCATGGCTTGGCCGTGTCATTAATGGCTTGGCAAAGCCAGTGGATGGGCGCGGCCCGTTACAAACAGGCCCTGTTGGTATGCCGCTTAAATCATCTCCACCCAATGCGCACACGCGCCAGCGAATCGGTGAAAAGCTGGATCTGGGTGTGCGTGTCATGAACACATTTCTTGCCACCTGTAAGGGGCAGCGTATGGGTATATTTGCGGGATCGGGTGTTGGTAAATCAGTTTTGATGTCGATGATGGCGCGTTATACGGAAGCTGAAGTTGCTGTGATTGGCCTTGTGGGTGAGCGTGGGCGCGAAGTACAAGAATTTTTGGAAGATGATCTTGGCGCTGAAGGGTTAAAGCGGTCGGTTGTTGTGGTGGCAACCGGGGATGAACCTGCTTTGATGCGCAGGCAGGCAGCCTATACCACGCTTGCGCTTGCAGAATATTTTCGCCGTCAGGGCAAGCAAGTTTTATGCATGATGGATTCTGTCACGCGTTTTGCAATGGCGCAGCGTGAAATTGGCCTCTCTGCGGGCGAGCCGCCAACATCCAAAGGCTATCCACCTACGACATTTGGCGAACTCGCACGACTGCTTGAACGTGCAGGCCCGGGCGGTCCAAACGAAGGATCAATTACAGGAATTTTCTCTGTTTTGATTGAAGCAGATGACCACAATGAACCCATTGCAGACGCAGTGCGCGGAATTTTAGACGGGCATATTGTCATGGAAAGGTCGATTGCTGATCGGGGACGGTATCCGGCCATCAATATTTTAAAATCCGTGTCACGATCTTTGCCTAATGCCTTTGATGCAGAACAAAATGCAATTGTAAGGCGTGCAAAGCAATTGGTCTCAGCCTATGAAGACATGGCGGAGTTGATAAGGCTGGGTGCTTATCGTAAAGGGGCGGATGCTAAAGTGGATGAAGCGATCCGTATCTATCCGGACATTGAGGCGTTCTTGACGCAAAATAAAGATGACCATTCAACAATTGATGCAAGTTTTACGCGGCTGGCGCAGATTGTAGGATTACCATACCGTGACCAGTCACAGCAAAAAACGCAATCTCAGCCAGAAGGAATGCCCATGCATACAATACCGCGCATTCAAAGCCCCTCTTCAACACAAAAAAAGACCTAATGCATCATGGCGCGGCTTGATCCTTTAATCCGCTATCGAAAGCATTTAGTTGATGAAAAGCAGAGGTTACTGGCTGAATTGCTGCGTCAGGTTGAAAGACTTGAGGCGCAAAAACAGCAACAGCTGGCAACCCTTGCCCGGGAAGCGGAGTTGGCAGAAGCGGACCGTGCGCGTGGTAAATTTGATACAGCTGAGTATTTCGGCCTTTTTGCCCAGGGTGTCAGGGAAAAGATTTTTCTAATCGAAGAATCACAAAAAAAACTTGAGCTTCGAATTAATCTGGCGCGTGAAGATGTGCGTGAAGCATTTTCTGAGCTTAAAAAAGTAGAGATTGTTGATCGCAATCGCCGCGATGCAGAAAAAAAAGAAATTGCCAAGAAAGAAAACCTTACTTTCGAGGAAACAGCCTTAAACCTTTATGCGAAGGATAAGCGCGAAGATTAAGCATTCATCCCAAGGCCTGATTTTGATGGCGCATCTTCAATCTTTACGAATTGTTCCGGGCGCGATTGAAACGCAAGTTCCCCTTGAAAAGATGTTTGGCTCATGGCACCGGCGTATATTTTACGCATTTCAGTGATCATGGCATCTGAAAGCTGCGTTTCGGTACGAAGAATAACATCAAGTTTTTTTTCACGTACAAGTCCATCAACTTGCACAGGCCCCATGCGATTAAGGGCAAGATCGATGATAAATCGGGTTTGCTTTTTTGCTTGATCTTGATCTTTATCCGGATCTTCATATTGCTGCCTGTAGAAAATAGAAAGTGGTAAAATCGCCCCTTGATAGGTCATCGGCAAATGCTGAACGCGCCACTCACCAACCGTTTCTGCATTTGCATTTTTTGCACGCAACACTGTTTCAGTCAGCTTTCCAAGTAGATCAATTTTTCCGGCGCGTTTTAAAGCTTCAATATTTTTATCGCCCAGCCAGCTTGCAATATCGCCTGATCGTAAAACAGATAAAAATAACAAGGCAGCCGATCCAAGTTGGTGGGGGGCAGAAAGACTGGGCACGGGGAAAGGGGTGCGTCCTCCAAGGCTTTGTAAGGCAAGGGTTTGTGTATCGAGTGTTTGAAGACTGGTCAGGTCAAATCCAAGCAGCGTTTTAAAAAGCTGGTCCAAGCCTGACCAGTTAAAACCACGGGGGACCAAGGGTGCTGATGTGGCAGGTGAAAAAGATTGAACGGCAACTGGAACCAGTTCCAGATCCTCACCAAGCGATAAGTGCGAAGAAGAAGCTTGTAAAATAAAAAACTCTGGCAAATCACCTGTGTTTGTTTGCGTAACAATGACAGGAAAATTTTCAGATGTCAGCGCGATAATACGGCTATTTTGTAAGTTTGGCGTTGAATTCAGGGGCGTTGTTTGTTCAAGTTTTTCCAATGGCGCAAAGCTTGAGGGGATTTGCTGTGTACCAATTTTTGTGATTTGTACGTCAAGGCCGTCATCAAAGGCAGGGGTTGTCAGGGAAGCAAAATTGGTTACAGAAAACTTAGCAAGAATAAGTTTTACAAGGTCCAGATTTTTAACATCACCAAGAACAGGCGACAGAGATTCTAGTATTGAAGGCAGAATAGATTGAAGCGGGAGGTTAATTTCACTTTTAAAAAGTGAAGACACGGGGTTATCAGGCGCAGCCAATAATGATTGAGGCGTTTGCGTTGAAGGGGCTTGATTTAAAATAGTCCCTGATTTTTGTGGTATCAAATTTTGTACCAGCTTTAAAAACTGATCTGGTGTTAAAGCGTTTTTTCCTAAAACTGTTTCTGCTGATACGATCAAGGTTTGTAATTTTGCTAATGAAACGGGCGAAATTCTAACAACAGATCCAATTTCTATTTTCTGTGCGCTGGCGGCGCGAAGAGCAGCACGCACTGTATTGAGCGCGTTTTGCTGATCTTGCGTTAAAGGCGCTTGTGCTTTTATTTGAGACGGGGACTGAGACGGGGATGCCGCTTGTTCTTCGGGCGGGGCTTGAACAGTGATCCGGTCAATAAGGTTTCGCTGCGCTTCGGGTGCAGCTGATGCTTGCGAAGTGGTAGCCGTACGATTTTCCTGTGGTGGTGTGCTGGGGCGCAAGGCCGCTTTTTGCGGTGGGTTTCCTGCGGGCAGTTCAATGTCTAGTTTTTGTCCTTCAACGGGGGTGCGCTTGGGTGGGTATTGAACAACGATTTCGCCTTCGGGTGTTTGTATACGTGCTGTGCCATCATTATTTGTTTGTGTGAGCTCGCCTGAAATTTTAACGGTCTGGGGTAGGGATTGTAAGCCTTCTGGTAAAGATAGGACGCGAACAACAGTTTCCCCCGATCCATAATTTCCGGCATTAAGGACAGTTTGGATGCTTGGCTGAATGGGCCCTGAATTCATTTGTTTATTCAACCACAAGCGGGCGGAAAAAGAAAATCAGGCTTTGGCCATCATTTTACGGGCTTCAACCAGATCTTTGGTGACAACCTTGGCAATTTTTTCGACATCTTCTGCGGCTTCTGTATTGGGCGAACGGGTTAGAAGCGGCGTTTGATGACGAATTGTTTCTTTGACGCGTTGGTCTGAGCGCACCATGCCTGCAAGTGGCGGGGATAGGCGCAGAAAGTTTTCACAGGCTTTTAAAAGTGTTTTGTAGGTCTTCTCACCATCAAGGGCACTTTGGGCCTGATTGATAACAATAGATATATGCTTGGACATGCCAGCAGCAGACCCCAGCTTGATAAAGGCGTAAGCATCTGTAAGCGATGTTGGTTCGTCTGTTGTTACAAGTAGTGTGCGGGTCGCAGTCGCTGAAAACATACGTACAGTTCTGTCAACGCCTGCACCAAGGTCAACAATCACAACATCATATTTATCCGACACATCCAAAAGCTGGTCACGCAGCATGGCAAGCCTTTGTGAAGGCAGCGCAGAAAGAGATGCCTGCCCCGAGCGCCCGGCAATAATATCAAAACCCCCATCATCAAAACGCTGAATTACTTTATCAAGCCCTAAGCGGCCTCTGATCACGTCATTAAGGTCACGTTTAGGCATTAAGCCCAGTTGCACATCCACATTGGCAAGCCCCAGATCCCCGTCAAACAGCAATACTTTCTGGCCAGCTTTTGCCAGCGCATGTGCAAGGGTAACGGAAAACCATGTTTTGCCTACCCCGCCTTTTCCAGATGCCACAGCAACTACGTTCTTGCCGCGCCGAAAAGCGGGCGCTAAAGGTGCGTCTGGGGATAAGTCTGCGGATAGTGGTGGGGATGAATCAGTCATGACCAAATCACTTTAACCTTTTCTTAACACTTTTAGAAGAGGATTTTGTATCCCCTTGAAATGTATTCTTTTGACCAGCACCCCGCCCCCCGGGAATAAGGAACTGGGTGAAGACCTTGGGGCTAACCCCGATGAGGCCATCAGCCACTTGCGGGGTTGCCGATATCTCTGCAAAAGCCAGGCCACCGGAATGGGCAGCTGCAATAATGCCACCCAAACGGCGGGCAATATCAAGGCGCGTGGCAATCAGCCTGCGGGCACCGATGGCTGAAAAAATTCGGCCAAGCTCACCTGATTCGGTTGCATCGCCGCCTGCGGGCATAACCAGCACAGGCTCAATATCGCCACACAGGGCCAGCTGGGCCAGGGCTTTTATTTCCGCGCTATCAAAGGGGTTTGTACCGGCGGTATCGATAATTACTAAGTCACAATCGGAAAGTTTTGCTAAAGCCGATTTAAGCGTTTGCGGCGAGTCAGCTTTATGAAGATCTGTTTTAAGAATTTTTGTAAAAGCCTGTAGTTGTTCAATGCCGCCAGCGCGCACAGTATCTGTTGTGATCACGCCTGTTTTTTGCCCTGTCATGACAAACCGCGCAAGAAGTTTTGCAGCCATCAAGGTTTTGCCGGAACCAGGCGGGCCCACAAGCATCAAAGCTTTTTTCGGATTTTTGCCTGAAATGGGCTTAAAGCTGTAAAGCTGCTCAAGCGCGGCCACTAAAGCCAAAGATGCTGATGGATAACCCATTACAGTTGCACAAGATACAATCTGATCGGTTACATCATCGGGTATAGCGTGACGTAACATCAGATCTGTCAGATCTTCAATAACAGCGTTTTCTTCTGCTTCGTCTTCTTCGTCATACTGAAGCCATTCCAGCGTATCAATCTGGGCGGACTTACCACCTTTGCCAATTTCAAAGGCGGGGGGAAGATAAGCGCCTTCATAAGGTTCTTCGCCTCGTGCGATATCTTCTATTGCCGCGGTTACCCGAACAGCTTTGCCACCATTTTCTTCGCGCGTGGCAACAATGATCGCATCCTCACCTAATGTGTCGCGTACCATTTGCATCGCTTCCGACATTGTTTTGGCATAAAAGGTTTTGAGCCGCATGAATCAATAAATTTCCTAACAAGATCATAGGCATATTCACCTAAAAAGAGGAGAAGAATTTTTATTGATTTTTTATTGACAGGGACAAAACAAAGACTATAGACATAACTTGCCATTTTACTGATGTTTGGGAATGTTTTGTGCCCCCTTCTTTGAGCCCTTATTTAAAGGCCTTCAGCTATCCAGCTTTTATTTTTCCGCTTGGGAATCTTTTTCTGGCGCTCGATAAAGCAGAAATTGTCGGCATTTCAATTATGACGGCTATGACCTTTTACGGGTTTTCTACAAAATTGCGTGATGAATTTAAGCAGAAAAGCCAGCCACAGGATAAAACGCACAAGATTTCTTCTATCAGGTCAGCCTTACCTTATGTAGCGATAGGTACTCTCAATTTTGGAACAGCGGCATCCGTTGTTGCGAAATCAACAAATTATTATAATCCAGATCGTCTGCTTGAATTTCTGTTGTTAAATGACACCCCCGCATTTCTGGCAACCGGTGCCTTAATCGGCTGGGGGTTTGCCCATTTTATGAATGCATACAATGAATATACGCGACGTAAAATTACATCACCCTTACAAACAGCCGCACCCTTTTCAGCTTTTTCAAATATTCTTATCACCGGGCTTCAGTCCATCCCGGCTGCTTTATCTGTGATATCTTTTGGCAAATCTTTTTTAAAGCAGCAAGAGCCGCCTAAAATTTGTTTCACATTTAATGATCTGCAAAAAAAGCATGCAACACCTTTTCGTATTTTGGTAGGGGCTTATTTTTCCAGTATGGCGCTAAACATAAAAGAAGTGATTGAGCATCCTTTTGTTGCTATGGCTAAAGTTTTTTGGTCAGCAGGGTATTTATTTTTGGATAAGCCTGAGGATAACAAAGCGTTTATTAAAGATTTTCTTAAAGACACACGCAGTGTTTTATCATTTAAGTTTAACAATCCTTTTTCGACGGCGGGGTTTGAAAAGCTATCAAGGCCTTATGTACCGATGACAGATCAGAAAAATATTTTACAAATACGTTCGTAAAATTAGATTTGTCCAATTGTTTTTATCCGGGCTTTAGGATGAATTTCATTTTGCGACATGACAACGGTTTGTGGGCGGAACCGTTCGATCACAGACCTGACATAAGGTCTTATAGCGGGGGATGTTAAAAGCACGGGGCTTTCACCAATCTGTCCAAAACGTTCATAAGCATCACGCACTGACGTTATAAAATCCTGCAAAATAGAAGGCGCCATGGCAAGCTGTTTATCTTCGCCATCGCCTAAAAGGGCATCAGCAAAGGCCTGTTCCCAGCGCGCTGTTAACGTGACAAGCGGAACGTGACCATGCCCCCCCATATTCTGATCGCACAGCTGCCGGGCAAGGCGTGCGCGCACATGTTCGGTGATTGTTGCAATATTACGTGTGACGGCGCCAGCCTCTGCAATACCTTCCAGAATAGAAGCCATGTCGCGCACTGAAACACGCTCAGAGACAAGGTTTTGCAAAACACGCTGCAATCCACCGATTGAGATTTGCCCGGGAATCACATCGGCAACCAGTTTTTGATATTCCTTTGGCATTTCATCAAGCAGCTTTTGTGTTTCTGCATACGATAAAAGATCCGACATGTTATCTTTGATAATTTCAGTGATATGGGTGGTAACAACCGTCGAGGCATCGACCACGGTATAACCCCGGAATAAGGCTTCCTCGCGGTAGCGCTCATCAATCCACATCGCGGGCAGCCCAAAGGTGGGTTCAACGGTGCTTTCGCCCGGAAGCGTGATTGTAGAGCCAGAAGGATCCATCACCATCAACATCCCCGGGCGCACTTCACCGCGTGCCGTTTCAATTTCCTTGATGCGCACAACATAAGTGCTCGCTGGAAGCTGCAAGTTATCTTGAATGCGTACAGATGGTAAAATATAACCCATATCTTCTGCAAGCTGACGGCGCAGACCTTTGATCTGGTCTGTCAATTTGTTGGTACCATCCCCTTGAACAAGGGGTAAAAGCCCGTATCCAAGTTCAAGGCGGATCGTATCCATCGCTAGAGCTTTTGATACAGGTTCATCAGCAGGCTTAGCCGCTTGTGTGATTGCTTTTGTAGCCTCGACAGCATCTTGTGTAATTTTTTCATCACGCCGCAACGATAAATAGGCCATGGTGCCGCAAATAGCGCCAAGAAACAAAAAAGGCAAAGCCGGCATGCCCGGTATCAGCCCCATAAAACAGATCAGCGCGCCTGTGATGCCCAGCGCTTTGGGGTATCTTGAAAACTGGATGCCAAGGGCTTTATCAGAAGCACCTTCAACACCAGCCTTTGATACCAGAAGACCCGCGCCAACAGAAACAATCAAGGCAGGGACTTGCGATACAAGCCCATCACCTATGGTTAAAAGGGTATAGGTTTGTGCGGCCTGCCCGAATGACAGGTTATGAAACACCGTGCCGTTTACAATCCCAAAAATGACATTGATAAAAACGATGATAAGGCCAGCAACCGCATCGCCTTTAACGAATTTTGCCGCACCATCCATGGCCCCAAAGAATGTGCTTTCTTGCTGCAATTCGGACCGCTTCTTTTTTGCTTCCTCTTCGGTTAAAAGGCCGGATGATAAATCACTATCAATGGTCAGCTGTTTTCCAGGCATGGCATCAAGGGTGAAACGGGCAGCCACTTCTGCGATACGGCCCGAACCTTTGGTAATAACAATAAAATTAACAATTACAAGAATGGCAAACACAACGCCGCCAACAAGGTAAGAGCCACCAACAATAAAATTACCGAATGATTCAATCACATGTCCGGCAGCACCAGTGCCCGTGTGCCCTTCAGTTAAGATCAGCCTTGTTGAAGCAACATTCAGACCAAGGCGCAATACGGTTGAGATCAGCAAGATTGTAGGGAAGGTTGAAAATTCAAGCGGCTTTTGAATAAACAAAACCGTTGTTAGAATAAGCACGGAAAATGTAATTGAAATCACAAGCCCGAAATCAATCAGAAAGGCCGGAACCGGCACCAGCATGAAAGCCAAAATGATAAACACAGCAAGCGCCAGCAAGGTATCGCTGCGCATCATCGAGGCGTAGATCGTCTGCCCGGTTGATGAAGGTGAAGGTATGGTTTCAGCCATGAATTTTGGGCCACTCTTGAATTTGAAACTTTATTGTAAGGGAGAGGCGAGTTTCATGCAAACGATGCGCAAGGTTAAAGCCGTTTTTTAATCTTCTTCTTTCACGTAATGCAGCGTTAACCGTCTGATCCGGTTGCAGCAGGAACTGGAAGGCCTTCATCTTTGTACTGGTTCAGTTTGTTGCGCAGTGTGCGGATGGAAATACCAAGAATATTCGCCGCATGTGTGCGGTTGCCCAAACAGTGATCGAGTGTGTTCAAGATTAAATCGCGTTCAACATCGGATACTGTGCGTCCGATCAAAGATGATACAGCACCTGGGTTACTGACAGGTTTAGACATTGAAGCTTCCCCTGTTGCACTGGCAGATGAAACGCCAGATGCGCTTGGTGCGTTTTGCGCGGCCCCTGAACCGGTAAAACTTTCTGTCCCTCCTTGGATGACAATAGCATCAGCTTCAATTTCATCTTGTATAGAAATCAAAATGGCGCGGTGTAAAGTGTTTTCAAGTTCGCGGATATTCCCGCGCCAGCTGTGAGATTGCAGCTTTGTTTGCGCTTCAAGGGAAATCTTTTTCTTCGGCAGGCCGTTAACATCGGCGTATTTATCAATGAAAAATTGGGAGAGAGGGGCGATATCCCCCCGTCTTTCCCGCAAAGAAGGCAGGCGAATATTCACGACATTCAAACGGAAATATAAATCCTCACGAAATTCGCCTTTATTCACCGAATCTTCAAGGTTCCGGTTGGATGTGGCAATCAAACGAACATCTACTTTTACCGGATCGTTATTGCCGACACGCGTAATTTCTTTTTCCTGAATAGCACGCAAAAGTTTTGCCTGAAGCGATGGGTGCATTTCAGACACTTCATCAAGCAGCAAGGTGCCTCCGTGGGCTTCTTCAAACTTGCCCAAGCGGCGGGCGGTTGCGCCTGTGAAGGATCCTTTTTCATGACCGAATAATTCTGATTCAAGTAATGTTTCAGGGATAGCTGCACAATTAAGCGCAATAAAAGGACCATCTTTGCGTTTTGATTTTTTGTGAATATATTTTGACATGACTTCTTTGCCGGTACCTGATTCCCCTGTAATCATCACGGTGGCTTCAGAAGGGGCAATTTTATCAGCCATGGCAATAACAGCCTTCATGGTCGGGTCTGCCCCGATCATGGTGTTGCTGTCTGACGTGACAGCTTCAAGAATAGCAGCGATCAGATCAGCATCAGGGGGTAAGGGCACATATTCTTTTGCGCCGTCTTGAATGGCTTTGACCGCAGCGCGCGCGTCTGCATTCACACCGCACGCTACAACAGGCAGGTTGATCCGTTCGTTTCTTAAAGCTTCAACAAAAGCAGCAACTTTTTGTTTGACATCGATCATTGCAACATCAGCGCCGCGGCCATTGCGCAAGGCGCCTAAGGCCTGCTCAATATCTTCGCAATGGATCACTTTAGCACCTTTTTGCAGGGCAATTTTGCCAGCAGCGCTAATATATCCTTCAAGATGTCCGATAATCATGAGCCGCATTCGTGCGATCCTTTATGTCTATGCTAATCGAAATAGCGGATTCTATCCTCGGGGGGAAGGATGCTATTTAAAATGATCTCTGTACGGCGAGGATTTTCCTGCCGTGCCATCGAAGAAACACCGTTTATTATAAGGGTCTGCTGAAGGGCTTCAAGATTTGCATTCCGTTCCATTTTTGCCGCAACAGGGGCCAGCACGACAGACCCTAAAACAGCGCCGTAAAAGGTAGTTAAAAGGGCAAGGGCCATTGCGGGGCCGATTTTGCCTGGGTCATCGAGTACGGCCAGCATTTGCACAAGGCCGATGAGCGTGCCAATTAAGCCCATAGCAGGCGCAATTTCAGCCGCGCGGCGCAAAATGCTTGTGCCCCGGCGGCGGCGTTCAAGCATTGTATCAATTTCCTGACCCATAACATGCTCAATGTCGGTTGCTGAAAACCCATCTGTGAGCATTTGAATACAACGCCCCAGAAAAGGAATTTTTGAAAGTTCACGATCATGAACGCTTAAAGCCAAGAATCCACGCTTGCGGGCAATAACGCCTAAATCAAGCAGTACTTTGGCAAGGTCACGGTTGCTTGAAACATGCCTGACGACTGTTTCTTCAATACCTTTGTAACCTTGTTGAAGTTCTTTTGATGTATAAGACACAAGAGTAACTGTGATCGTGCCAAGAATAACGATCAGCACGGAAGGTGTGTCAAAAAAATTCGCATTCGTTCTGCCTAGTAAAATAGCAACCGCAATCAGTACAATAGATGCAAGAAGGCCAATAATGGTCGCAAGGTCAAATTCGGTTTCAGGGCGTGAAACCCGTATGACGGGGTCTGGCTTGCCATCTTGGTTTGCCGGGTCGGGCGTTGCTGAAAAGGCGAGCAGGTCGCTCATGATTCTGGCTCTAACTTCTGTCTGATTTAACGATTTCGGTCATTGTCACACCAAGTTTATCTTCGACCACAACAACTTCACCGCGTGCAACAAGGCGGTTATTAACATAAATATCAATAGCCTCGCCAACTTTGCGGTCTAACTCTACAACCGCACCGCGGCCCAGTTTTAAAAGTTGACTGACCTGCATGGTTGACCGCCCCAAAACAGCAGAGATCTGGACAGGAATGTCATAAATTGCTGTCACATCATTGACCATGGCTTCCCCGGGGGCAAAGGGGTTTGCCTCGTTTTTACGACCGCTTGTGTCCTCTATCTCATTTAGATTGAGGTTATTTGTTGTTTGGTCATTCATAGCCGTGGACCTTTCCTTGATTAGGGATATTACCCATCTTGAAGAGTTTGTGGAAGGGCTGCAAGGGTATCGCGCAGCTGAAGTGTAATTGTTTTGGCAAGGGCATTGGCATCACGTACAACGCCCCCATCTTTCCATTTTATAGCACAAGATCCCGCAGAAAGTCCTGGAAGGCCGGAAAGGGCCAGACTATCGCCAAATTGACGAAGCGGGGTTGCAAGGGCTGAACGAATATCTTCCAGGTCCTCGATCGGCACTTCAATTGTAATTTGCCCCAGCCCCTCAACATCACGCAAGGTCTGGCGAATAATGGCGATCAAGTTATCGATGCCAAATTTTGCATTCAGCACTGGAAAAGCGGATGAGAAAGAAGCGGCAGAAACATGCACCGCTTCTTGTTCAAAAATTTTCTCGCGCGCTTTTTCGGCTTCAATCAGGGTTGTTAAGCGGTCGGTCAGAATTTGAACTTGCTGGGCGATAAACTGCGCGCGTGATGCTTGTTCATCGGCGTGGCCTTTTCGCAAACCTTCTGCATAAGCCTGATGTTTGGCGGCTTCCATCTCGGCTTCTGAAAATGTGGGCACCATTTCCTCAGCCGACTGCATGGCGCTTTTATCAAAGTTATTTTGATCGAACAGAAATTTCTTGATATCGCTTTGGGCCAATAAAATATCCTTTTAGTAGATCATTTCGTCTTTTGACGTTCCCTTGGAGAGTACAATCTCACCTCGGCCTTCAAGGTCTTTGGCAACATTCACAACATATTGCTGTGCCTCTTCAACATCCTTCAAGCGCACAGGACCCATCGAAGCCATATCCTCACGCATGATTTTTGCCGCACGTTCAGACATATTTGAAAAGAACAGGTCACGCACCGTATCGCCTGCGCCTTTAAGGGCCAGCGGCAGTTTGTCTTTGTCAGCAGCGCGGATGATGGTTTGAATAGCACTTGAATCAAGCTTGCCCAAATCTTCAAAGGTAAACATAAGTCCTCGGATTTTTTCGGCAGATTCGGGCGTATTTTTTTCCAAAGATTGCATAAAGCGCGCTTCAGCAGATCGATCAAGATTGTTAAAGATCTCTGCCATAACTTCATGGCTGTCGCGGCGTGATGTTTTGGCCAGGTTTGTCATGAATTCAGTGCGCAAGGTGCGCTCCACATCTTCAAGCACATCTTTTTGTATAGCTTCCATACGCAGCATGCGCTGAATGCATTCGACAGCAAAATTGTCAGGCAACATCGACATGACGCGTGCGGCATGTTCAGGGTTCATTTTTGTCATGACGACAGCAACCGTCTGCGGATATTCTTTTTGTAAGAAGTTCGCCAGAACTTCGGCATCCACATTGCCAAGTTTTTCCCACATGGTGCGTCCGGCCGGGCCACGAATTTCTTCCATGATGGACGAAACTTTGTCTTTGCCCATTACTTTTGTCAGTAAACGTTCAATGCTGTCAGGCGTGCCGATTAAATTATTGGTGGATGACATTTGTTCAGCGAAATCAACAAACAAACGCTCCACTACATTTGCCCCCACCTTTCCGAGTGAAGCCATCACTTGAGATATTTCCATGATCTCTTCGTCTTCCATGTTCTGGAAGACCTTTGCAGTTTGATCCTCGCCCAGCGCCAACAGAAAAATAGCGGCTTTTTCAGGGCCTGACAGGGTACGGTAATCTTCTCTGATACGTATTGATGCCATGGGTCACCTTATTCTTGCGTCATCCATCCGCGCAAAACTGAAACAGTTTCGCCCGGATATGAATTGACGATATCTTCAACTTTTTTAACCGATGATGCTTTTACTTTTCCTTCAACTTTTTGCATATCAATCATGGCTTCTTCGGCTGTTTGTGGTGGTGCAAGCTGCTGCATGGCATCTTGCATTGGGCCAGCAATTTGCGGAGTCATGCTCATGGCGCGTGGTGATGGCAATAAATCAGGACCCATCATGCTGTCATCTGTTACAGGGCCAGTTGAAGCCAGAAGCCTGCCAACCATGGGCTGAAGCACAAGCAGCACAACCAGAATAATCATGATCGCAACTGTAATAACTTCAGCGGCACTTAGTAGATCTGATTTTTCAAATCCTAAAATTTTATCTGCAGATGTCGTTTCATCAATTGCTACATCTGCAAATTGCAGATTAACAACCTCAACTTTATCGCCGCGCTGCTCATTAAAACCAATGGCTGATCGGACCAACTGTGCAATTTTATCTAATTCAGCTTGCGGGCGGGGCTGATAGGTTTTCACCCCTTTATCATCCGTTGTGTAATTACCGTCAACCAGAACAGCAACCGATATGCGCTTGACTTCTCCCACTTCACGCAAGGTGCTGCGCACTGTTTTGCTGACCTCAAAATTCGTGGTTTCTTCGGTGCGGTTTCCTTCGTTGGTAGCGGCCTCGTTTAAAACAAGCGAACTTCCGCCTTCAAGAGGCAAATTGTTTGAAACCCCAACATCAGAATTATTATTGGGTTCTCTTTCCTTGTTGTTTTCATTGACAGTCTGGGATGATCTTACAACCTGTCCTTCAGGATCAAATAACTCTTCGTTTGTTGTGATGCGATCAAAGTTAAGTTCTGCTGCGACATTGGCGCGCACTTTGCCGAATCCAACTGTTCTGGACACGATATCTTCGATAGATCCTGCAAGGCGGCTTTCATAGCTGCGGCGCATTTCTTCTGATTTTACGCCCGATAAGCTTTCTGCGTTTTCGCCGCCGCCGCGTGCTAAAAGCGCACCCGATGAATCAATGACAGCTACATTATCAGCTTTTAAATTCTGAACGGCAGAAGATACCAAAGACTGAATGGCAACAATTTGTTCGGGCGATAAGCGGGACGAGGGGCGCAGCTGTAAAAACACGCTTGCTGATGATGCCCGTTCTTCACGACTGAATAATTCTCGTTGCGGCAAAACCAAGTGTACGCGGGCCCCGCGTACCGGACCCAATGAACTGATGGTGCGTGCAAGCTCGCCTTCCAAGGCGCGCACCTGATTAATATTTTGGATAAAGTTGGTTGTACCAAAGCCATTTTGGCGATCAAAAATTTCATAGCCTAAAGACCCGCCGTTTGGCAGGCCATCTTTGGCAAGCAACATACGGGCCCGTCCAACTTCATTTCGGGGCACAAGAACTTTTGATCCATCTGGCGAGACTTGATAAGAAATTTTTATTTCCTCAAGTTTAGCAGCAACGGCTGATGCATCAGTTGATGACAGGTCGGCATAAAGCAGATCAAGGCTTGGGCTTGAAACGCGCATGGTCACAAAAATAAAGAAACCAAGAAGCAAAAGCGTAATGCCCCCCATAATGGCAAGGCGGGCGGGTCCAAGATGTTTTAAAGTGGTTAAAAAGCTGTTCACAGGCTGCCTAGATCATACAAGGTTGCAAAAACTGCTCCGGCAGATAACCAAAGCGAGGAAGGTTAACAAGCCGCAAACAGGGTTTGCTGCTTCAAAGCTGACATTCCGAAGGGATCTGCCGGAAATCATTTAACAAGTATAGCTGTTTTGTTAACACTTTTCCACATCTAGCATCAGGCTTATTGAATATAGGAATAAAAGATACAGCTGCTCGATTCGATGAATTTTAATAATTTAGGCAAATTAAAAATCTGTCAGTACATTTTTCATTACAATTTTAAAATATAATTTATTTTAAAATTAAATATTTGTATTTTTATATAAATATAATATTATTATTTAATCATATAATTTATATGAAGTTAAGTAATTTATACTTACTTATACTTCATTTTATTATAAAAATAATTAAAAATAGTAATTATATTTAATTTTATTTGTCTTTTAACAAAATATTAACTTATACTTATTTAGTCGAATACTGTAAAAACCAGTTGACAACCCTTGGTATATTTGGTAGTGTGAAATTAGGTACATCCGTCTGATGTGGTTCGGTTTAACAAGGCGGATGATCGAGGTTCGAAATTTATGATTGAAGCTGTAAACAGTACGATTGCAGCCGCTACAGTCTCCAGAGCTTTGCCAGAACAGGCAATTTCGGGACGTGATGTGGCTGTGTCCCCAGTGCAAGCTCAAAAGGCTGCGCCTACGGCTCCTTATGTCAGCCCTTATATTTCTGTGAATGTTGATTACAACAAAGCCGTTCTTCAACTCCGAAATGGCGAAACGGGAGAGGTTGAAAACCAGTTCCCATCTGAAAATCAATTACGCGCTTACCAGCGTGCACAGGCGCAGGCTCGTCGTGCGGGGGAGCAGGCGCGCACACCAACACAATCTGAGGTGAGAGAAATTTCGCCAGTTAATAATGCTATTGTAACGCAAAAGGTGGAAGCGCCGGCAGAAGTTGAATTATCTCAGCCTCAAGCGCAACCTGTACAAAATGAGCCTGCACAAACGCAGGTTTCATCGGCAACGATTGAAAAGTCGACCTTCACCACACAGGCTTAAAGATTTTTCATGCTTTGTTTTAGCCACCTTTGCGGTGGTTTTTTTGTGCCTTTTATCATGCGGATGTTGTGATATTTGATCCCTCAGGATTAGGCTTATCAGGGTCATTGGCTAATTCGTTTTGTTGTTTAACTAGAAGGCCTGAAGCAATATCCCGATTAATTTGTATAAGCGCGTCGAGCTTTTCTTTAGAAGGATTGCTTAAAATATCAACCGATCTTTTGAAAACGAAGTTCGCAAGGTTGATAATATTGCTTCGCAAGTCGTTTGGACGGTTTCCGTCTGCATTTTCCATGGCGGTATCATAAAACATCAGCCAGATCTGGCGATTATAGGTTAGGATCTGATCCAGAATTTCTGCATTAACCTGATCCCATTCATTTTGAAGGTCCTGCATCATCCGGGCGGATTTAAGCAAAACTTGGGCTTCCACCTCACGGGGGTCATTTGAATTCTTCT
>CAZYMI010000017.1:0-37289 GCA_964648505.1 uncultured Pseudobdellovibrionaceae bacterium | reverse complement strand
ATACATTCCCTTGCCGGAATGCTTCCTGAAGATGGGTTGATGAGTGTGCGGCCTTATCGTGATCCACACCATTCAGCGTCTCAGCCTGCACTTGTGGGGGGCGGTGCTAAAGCAAAGCCGGGGGAGATATCGCTTGCCCATCATGGTGTTTTATTTTTAGACGAACTTCCCGAGTTTGACAGATCAACACTTGAATCACTGCGCCAGCCTATTGAAACAGGCGAAACACTGATCGCGCGTGCAAATCATCATGCACGTTACCCCGCACAGTTTCAGTTGATTGCTGCGATGAATCCGTGCCGATGTGGGTATCTTGGGGACGCTGCGCGCGCTTGTTCTAAAGCTCCGCGTTGCGGCACTGATTATCAGCTAAAATTGTCAGGCCCACTTCTTGACCGTATTGATCTTCAAATTGATGTCCCGGCAGTTTCAATTGCCGATCTGAATACAGCATCGGGGGACACGTCGAATGTTGTCAGGCAGCGCGTTATTCAGGCCCGATATTTTCAACAAACCCGTGCGGAATATTTTAAAGATCTGAATGAACAGAATGTACGGATCAATGCCCGTATCCCTGCTGCTTTGATTGATAAAACATGTTTGTTATCAGATAAGGCAAGAAGTACATTGATGAGTGCGGCGCAAAAATGGGATATTTCCGCAAGGTCCTATCACAGGCTTATCAAGGTTGCGCGTACGATCGCTGATCTGGATGGCGGGCCCGAGATTGTGGAACCTGCGCATATCGCTGAAGCATTGTCATACCGGCGTCTTTTGGCAGTAGATGCTGCATAAAAGTTGTTTTATATCAAAAACTTGCCTCAATCTTAACCCAATGTTAAGGTGATTATTGTTAAAATTAGAAATACTTCGGTAAGTAAAAAGCTTGGATAAATAAAAAAGGTTGTGTTGATTTAGTGTTTGATCAAACTTCACGTTCCGGAATTCATGTAGGGCTTGCAGCTGGTTTGGCGTTTGCATCAGCCGCCCCTGTTCTACCGACAAGGTCATCTTTATCATCCGTTGCACCTCAATCGATCAACCTGTCATCAAAAGCTGTGTCTGCTAATCATGCAGGAACTCAGGCGGCCGTAGATACACACGGAAAACAGCTTGGCAGTATTGATGCTTTAATCAAGCAAACACAAGGGGCAATCCTCCTAAATTCTGATTCTGCTCAGGCGGCTAAAAATCAACCTGCTTCTGTTGGGCGTCAGGTCGCGGGCGCAGCCCTTGGTGCTTTTGCCCTGCCTATTGGCGGGCCACTGGGCGCTATACTGGCAATGAGTGATGCAATGAAAATCGGCGGAGCCGTCGCGCAAAATTTAACACATGATACACGCAGTATTCCACGACCTGAATTGTTAGCAACGCGGTATGAACCGCGTGACCGCAATGGCCGTCGGACGAGTTCTTTTTCATCAATATCGCTCAATGATACCGATTCTGGTTATCGGTCAGCCCGGCCCGAGCAGGCGGCATCAACGTCAATTAATGCAGGTGATATCGGCACAGCACGATCCAGCTTAAAGGGTGTTAAACCAAGCTTTAAACCAGAACGTGCACAAAATATCTTGGCATCCTTGAAAGCCAGACGTGATGAAGAAATTGGTACTTTATCTGTCGCCCAGTCCCTTGGATTTAATGCTAATGTTACTGCCCCAAACACGGCTCTTAAAATAGCGTCACCAAGAATGTCTTCAAGACGCGGTGGCCTTGGCGGCATGGCACTGGGTATGGCCGCTTAAATTAAAGCTCAATAGTTTTTATTAAAATTTTGGCAGGTCGCTTTCAATTGCATTTTCATTGCCGGCGATGTCATCAATTGCTATTGCGCCGAGTGCAAGATCCGATAAATCCTCAGGTTTCATATCTCCTGATGAATGTTCAAGTTCTAATTTTCGATAACTAGAAAACCCAAAGGGAATAGAAGCTAAATATAATCCGGCAATAATCATCAGGCTTGTCCAGGGCGTAGTAATAAGGGCTGCGACAATTAGCGCCGCCAAGCCTAGCGAAGGCAAAGCCATTTTCGAAGGTATTTTGAGCTGCTTACTTGAAAAAGTTGGGATGCGTGACACCATAAGGGCTGCAATAAATATAACCCACATTGCTACTAAAGGGTTGGCAAAGGACAAGCCTTCGAATGTTTCAGGGGATTGCAGCCATATAAACATAGGTAAAAGCGCAAGACCTGCACCTGCAGGGGCAGGCACACCTGAAAAAAAATCTTTTGCCCAGGCGGGCTTTGGTTTTGATTGCATGACATTAAAGCGTGCAAGGCGCATGGCGGTTGCTAATGGCATCAATATTGTTGCGATCCAGCCAAGCTTACTGGCATCAGATAAGCCCCATAAATACAAGATAATAGCGGGGGCCACACCAAAAGACATGAAATCGGAAAGGGAATCAAGCTGTGCGCCAAAGTCACTTGTTGCTTTTAATAAACGTGCCATTGCGCCATCCATAAAATCAAGGACAGCTGCAAGAATAATAAGCATGACAGCCGTTTCCAAATCGCCGTGTGATGCTTTTAAAATTGCCGTCATACCCGCCGTCATCGCCGACAGGGTTAAAAGATTGGGGATCATTTTTTGAAAAGGTATTTCACTAACCGACATTAAATGGCCCGTGTTTCGGCAGCAGATAGAGGCGCGCTTAAATCTGCAAGAATGGTTTCTCCACCGATCATTCTTTGACCAACAGTTACTTGCGGTGTAACGCCTTCGGGTAAATAAACATCAGCGCGGCTACCAAACCGAATAATACCATAGCGGTCACCACGTTTAACAACCTGTCCTGTGGTGAGATTGTTTATGATACGTCGGGCAACCCATCCGGCGATCTGCACAAAAGCAGTTTCACGACCATCGGGCAGGGTCAGTAGAACGGCAGAACGCTCATTTTCATCGCTGGCTTTATCCAAGGCAGCATTTAAGAACTTTCCCGGGCTATAAACGATTTGCGCAACAGTGCCATCAACAGGAATACGGTTGACGTGCACATCAAACACAGAAAGAAAAATGCTGATGCGTGTATATGTTTCTTCTAATATTTTTGCTTGGTCCAGTTCTAAAGGAAGCCCAACATGATGCTTGATTTCGCACACAAGGCCATCCGCAGGGGAAACAAAGAGACCCGATTTTTGTGGAACGTACCGAACAGGGTCACGGAAAAAATAGACACAGTACAAGGTGATGACCAGACCGATCACCCCAAACCCTTCCCACACAAGAGCCAGCAAGATCGATACAATGGCAGTGCCCGCAACAAAGGGCCATCCAGCCGGGTGGATAGGAACAAAGAGTGTTTTGCGAATTGTGGCCAAAAGATCGGACCAGCGGGCATCGGGCATTCGGGCAGCCTTTTCATTAAGATTTTTGCAAGGATATGTCAGCTAGGCTTTTTTTTAAAGCCCAAGGCTGCTATGGTCACAAAACAGCACGAGTTGATACAAATATGAGCTATTCTTATCCCCATAACCCTGATGTTGCAGCCAAATTCGCATCTGAAGCCTTTTCAAGGCTTCAAAAAGAAGGTTTGCCGCCCGTTCCTGATAATTTTGAACTTTTTTATGTCTATTACGCCAGATTGTCACAAGACATCACAAAAGCGATCGATTTTATTATCGCTTCGGGCGGGCGAATTACAGAAGAAAAATGTCAGGAACTTTTTGAGCGGTATCTTTCTAAAGACAGAACAGATGAAGCAGTGCGCCGTGCGGGCGATCAAATTCAGGCGACGATCAAAGATGTAAGCCATATGGTTCATGATGTGCAATCAGCCACATCTGAATTTTCTGTTTCACTTTCCCAAGTTAAGTCCAATATTTTAAAGGCAGACAGCAAGGAAGATTTGGAACGGATTGTTCATGGCATTGTCGCAGATACAACGAAAATGCTTGACCAAAACAAAGGCCTGGAAGAACAGCTTACTCTTTCAGCCAAAATGATGGAAGCGTTGCAACGTGATCTTGAAATTGCCCGGCGGCAGGCGTTAACAGACGGCCTTACAGGAATTGCCAATCGCAAGGCATTTGATAATGAAATGCGCCGCGTGGCCGAAGAGTGCAAAGAAAATAAATCGACCTTTACTTTACTGATGGTTGATATCGATCACTTTAAAAGCTTTAATGATAATTATGGCCATCAGGTGGGGGATCAAGTTTTGCGGCTTGTCGCTAAAACACTTACAGACGGCATCAAAGGTAAAGATACAGCTGCGCGTTACGGTGGCGAAGAATTTAGTATCATTTTACCTGAAACGCCAATTGAAGCTGGCGTGGCTGTTGCAAATACGCTGCGTAAAGCGATTGCAGGAAAAGATGTTATTAATCGCTCAACGGGCGAGAAATTAGGTCGTATAACAATGTCAGCTGGCGTGGCGCAGTTTAATGGTTCTGAAACAATTGAGGATATGATTGAAAGGGCAGACGCCGCGCTTTATGCAGCCAAGCATAATGGGCGTAATCAGGTGGCATCTGCACCACCTACAACTACTAAAGTTAAGACGACAAAGGTTTGATGTTCATGTCGCATTCAAGTCTTGTCTTAAAATCAGTTACTTTATTGAATGCCGTACTTGGCTTTTGCGAAGCGATAGGCACAAGTTTGGCGGGTCTATTTTCAGCCGTTGGCAAACTCACTCTGTTTGCTTTGGAATCAATTAAACATCTTTTTTTACCCCCTTATTTTTGGCGTATGTTTATGCGTCAGTTTTTAACGATCGGCTATTATTCTTTGCCGGTGGTGGGAATGACAGCTTTGTTCACAGGTATGGTGCTTGCTTTGCAAAGCTATACTGGGTTTGCCCGCTTTAACGCAGAAAGTGCTATTGCTTCTGTGGTCGTTTTATCTGTCACGCGGGAACTTGCGCCCGTTCTTGCGGGATTAATGGTAGCAGGCCGCGTTGGGGCATCGATTGCAGCAGAAATTGGCACCATGCGTGTCACAGAACAGATCGACGCTATGACAACACTCTCTGTAAACCCCTATAAATATCTTATTGTTCCGCGTTTGGTTGCGGGCACAATATCGCTCCCCATTCTTGTTTTGATTGCAGACTTGATTGGCGTATTTGGGGGTTATTTTGTATCGATAAAACTTTTAGGTTTTAATTCTGCATCCTATCTGGCTCAGACATGGGATGTGGTTGAGGTGATCGATGTCGTGTCAGGTTTGGCCAAAGCAGCGGTCTTTGGTTTTCTGGTGTCATTAATGGGATGTTATCATGGTTTTCATTCTGATCGTGGCGCACAAGGTGTGGGAGCAGCCACAACAAATGCTGTGGTATCTGCCTCAATTTTGATTTTGATATTTAATTACTTCATGACGCAGGTCTTCTTTTCATGAATGAAGCGTCGCGTATCAAAATTCGGATGAAGGGTGTCAAAAAATCATTTGGTGCCAAAACAGTTCTAAATGGTGTCAATCTGACCGTACCTGAAGGAAAATCCCTTGTCATTATTGGTGGATCAGGCACGGGTAAGTCTGTGACAATCAAAACAATCCTTGGCCTCATTAAGCCGGATTCAGGATCTATTACAATTGATGGTCGCGAGACAACAGGCCTTACAAACCATGAACGTGACGCGTTGATGGGTAAATTTGGCATGTTGTTTCAAGGTGCAGCTTTATTTGATTCGCTTAAAGTATGGGAAAATGTAGCATTCGGGTTGATGCATGGGCGCGGTATGTCCCGCAAGGATGCGCATGATATTGCTGTTGAAAAATTAAAAGCTGTGGGCCTATCTGCCGCTACTGGCGATTTATTTCCCGCCGAACTTTCAGGCGGCATGCAAAAGCGTGTGGGTCTGGCGCGCGCCATTGCCGCAAATCCTGAAATTATATTTTTTGATGAACCGACAACTGGTCTCGATCCTATTATGGCGGATGTGATTAATGATTTAATTGTGGAATGCGTTAGGAATCTGGGCGCAACCGCCCTTTCAATCACCCACGACATGGCATCTGTGCGCAAAATTGCTGACGAGGTAGCGATGATTAACGAAGGTCAGATTATCTGGCATGGCCGTCGCGAGGATCTTGACCATTCGGGTAATCCATCAGTTGATCAATTTATCCATGGGCGCGCTGAAGGGCCGATTAAATTGGGCGTGGCTGTTTAGATCGTAACTTTAGATCTTATATCTTCAAAAGAAGCGAGATTCTGCACCGGGCCGAGTGAGGCGAGTGTTGGCACGCTTGTAAAAATATGTTTTGCTACATTTTTAATATTATCTGTTGTCAGTTCTTCAATTTTTTCAATAGTTTCTGAAATTTGTATGGTGCGGTCAAATGTGATCAGCTGTCGTGCTTGCTGGTCAGCGCGGCTCATCATTTGTTCACGGCCCATCAAAATGGATGCTTTGATTTGCGCTTTGGCACGGTCCAGTTCTGCTTGATGAATGGTGCGCGTTACTTTTTGAACCTCATCACATAGCACAGGCATTAGTTCACCCAGTTTGTCTGGCCCTGTGCCGGCATAAATGGCGAACATGCCGTCATCTTTATAGGCTTGGTGAAAACTATAGACCGAATAGACAAGCCCACGTTTTTCCCGCACTTCTTGGAATAAGCGTGATGACATGCCACCGCCCATAATGGTAGAAAGCACAAGAGCTGCATGGTAATCAGGATCAAGACGGTTAATACCTCGAAAGCCCAGTACAATATGCGCTTGCTCAAGATCTTTAGCGCTTCGAATTTCTCCGCCTTTGTAGTTCGCCTGATCGTAAGCGGGTTTTGTACCCTTCGGTTTGTGTCCAAAAGCTTTATCGCACAGCGCAACAATTTCATCATGGTTAACAGGCCCTGCAACAGATACAACCAAGTTGCTTGGGGTATAAAAATCATTCACATGATCGAATAAGGCCGATGCAGGTACGGCGCGTATAATTTCTGGTGTGCCTAAAATAGAAGCGCCAAGCATTTGGTTGGGGTAGGCAGTTTTCTGAAATTCTTCAAAAATAAGATCGTCCGGCGTATCGTTATACATGCCAATTTCCTGAATAATTACCTCGCGTTCTCGCGCCAGGTCAGCATCCTGGAAAAGCGGGTTAAGCAGCATGTCAGAGAGAATATCGAAGGCGAGGTTCACATCTTCCTTGAGGAGGTGGATGTGAAAAGCGGTAATCTCACGCCCTGTATAGGCATTAATATGCCCGCCTTTATTCTCAATCGCTTCAGCAATTTCAGTGACAGATCGATTTTTTGTGCCTTTAAACACCATATGTTCAACCAGATGCGCTACACCGTTACGTTCTGGTTTTTCATGACGTGTACCCACATCGGCCCAGATACCGATTGCAACTGAATGCACGGTCTCAACGCTATCAGTGACAACGCGCAGGCCGTTGCTTAAGGTCGTTACAGTTTGAGTCATTAAAGATCCTTAGTTGTTTAATATATAGGTACGAATAGTGTTTGTGTCAGCGGGTAGGCGAATTATTTTTTCAAGCTTATCGGTTACAGCATGCAAAGTTTTAGGCTGGGGAGGTACCTGATGTGTAGCCTTCATGACAGCATCTGGAAATTTTGCAGGGTGTGCACATGCAAGTGAGACAACAGGCCCATTTAAGTTAGCAGAACGCGCTGCAAAAATTCCAACAGCAGTATGAGGGTCAATCAGTGTATTTGATGCTTTAAACATATCGGCCATTGTAGAAAGTGTTTGTGCGTCTGAACAACGGAAGAACAGAAAATCTTTTTGTGCTTTTTCTAAAAGATTACTTGAAATTTCAAACGGGCTTGCATGTTTAAATGCAGCCATTTTATCTTTTACAAATAGGCTTGATCCGGATAACCAGTATAAATATCTTTCAAAGTTGCTTGATACCTGAATATCCATACTGGGGGATAAAGTAGAACACACAGGTTTAGTTTGCATGATGCCAGTTTCAAAAAACCGCGTGATAATATCATTGCTATTGGATGCAATAATCAGATTTCCAATGGGTGCACCAATTTTTTTAGCGATATAACCCGCCAGTACGTTGCCAAAATTACCTGTGGGTACAGAAAAATTTACAAGGGCGTTCGCTGAAGAAAGCTTGAGAGATGTAATAATATAATAAACAACCTGTGCCAGAATTCTAAACCAGTTGATTGAATTGACAGCGCTTAAAGATTGAGAGCGGCAAAATTCAATATCTGCAAAAAGATCTTTAACAATTTTCTGACAATCATCAAAAGTGCCGTCAATAGCCAAGGCATGAAGAGAAGGGTTATCAAGGGTTGTCATTTGCTTGCGTTGTATATCCGATGTGCGGCCATGAGGGTATAGAATAAAAATTCTTGCACCAGAATCTTTGCATCCCATCATGGCGGCGGATCCAGTATCGCCTGATGTCGCACCTATAATTGTCGGTTTTATGCCAGTTTTTTTAACCTGCCAAGTATAAAGCTGTCCCAGAAATTGTAAGGCGATATCCTTGAAGGCGCAGGTGGGGCCATGGAATAATTCCAATAAGTAATGATTATCACTGATAAATGTAAGTGGCGTTATATCGGGATGGCTGAAATTATTTTCTGTGTAGGTTTTTAATATAAGATTTCTAAGTTCTTCTTCAGGCATTAAACCTTGAAAAAAGGGGGCCATAATGTTGAATGCCGCCTCGGCGTAAGGAAGCTGCGCAATATTTCTTAGATCTGCGGGGGATAACACAGGAATCGAAACGGGGATGTACAAGCCCCCATCCGGACTTGTACCGGAAAGTAATATATCTGCAGGTTCTAAACAAACAGAAGGATCGCGTGTCGAAGTATAATTCATCAGACACTTTTATCAGGCCTGCGTTTATGTGACCAGATCAGTTTTGTCGCGATGGCGCAATTGTTGGCGCCATATTAGCATTGAGAAAGTTGCCTGCCGATATATCTGCCGTTCGAACGTCTGCAGATGGTTGAGGGGCAGGTGCGTTATCGCGCTTGATATCAATATTAAGCTCTTTAATACTGCCATCAGCATTATAGACGACAATACCTGCTTCTTCATCGGCCTTTGTGAAAAAAGGCTTCTGGTTGGAAGTAAGGGAAGCAATGCGCGCTGCTGCCCCTGCAGATGTAAGGCTGCCACCGCTTGCCAATTCTTCAGCGAAGGCCCCGCCCATTTGTGCCATGCGGGGTACATTGGCAAGGCCATATTCACCATAGCCAAGAACCAAATTTCCAATCCCGCGTATTTCAGGGGGTAAGCGAGACAGAAAAGATTGTGCTATTTGTGCAGGGTCGCTTGATCCCACCGCAGCCCTGATCATAGCGTTACGCTGTGCGTCTTCCGGGCTTTGTGATAAAATTTCAGCTGCATTTTCAGGGTTACTTTGAAGTTGCGCCATTTGAATAGATAAATAATCAGGGTTTTCTTTTAGCCGGTCTTGAAGGGCAATAATTTCGCTTGGGTTGTTTTTCCAGCGATCAATCAGCTGCTCTTGGGCAGAAGCAGGCAGAACAGATAAAGTCATAGCAAGTTCGCTTCCGCTTCCCCAGAAATTTAGTCTGCCTTCATGGAGATCAGCAAGCGCTGCGCGTTCTTTGCCGAATAAGGGTAAGGACTCACGCAACGCATCAAGCCTGTCAGTTGTGGCTTGAAGTTGCGCAGGGGATACAGAAGCGGTTTGTGTCACAGAAAGCGCAGCCACTTCAGGATCAAGCTGATTTGCTGGTATTCTTTCAAGCAGAATCTTTCCTGCATTGGCCGGATCATTTTCCATGGCATCCCACAAAGAATCCTGATCTGTGTGCGTGCCTTTCATCGCCGCCGTCAGGGCAGCAATGCCCCTACCACCTTGGGAGGCGATGCTGCGCTGGATCATCGCAAGTTTTTCAGGCTGATCTTGAAGGCTCATCATGCCTGATACAATTGTGTCGCGCCTTAGTAAAACAGTTTGGCCCCATTCATTTTCAGCGAGCGTACCGCTTGCCAGCATTGCTTCACGAAGCTTTGTGGCGCCTGGTTCGTTCGATATAACCTGCATCCCATTAAGCCCAAGGCCACCAATAAAATTAGAAAATTTTGATGGTTTTCCACTGAAATGATCGGAAATCAGTTGTTGCATATCTTGGGGCATGGCGCCAAAAGCGGCCCGGTCCAGATCTTCAACGCTGCCAGTTAACTGCATTAATCCAAGCATGCCTGCGCCGTTTTCACCGCCGCCTGTGAATTGTGCGATGCTGTTTAAAAAGTCCATTGGATTTTGCGTGCCCATAGCCTGATTATCCTTTTGTAACAGTTTTCGGTTTAGTCTTTTTATAGATGTGGCGCACAACAAGCGGCACTTCTGCAATCATATCGGGAATGCCACCGTCAGGAATGCGTGCAAGCCTGATCCATTTCAGCTTTCGTAGTTTAAGCCCCATTTGCGGCGGCACAGCTCGACCAAATGGAATCTGTGACCCTGACCATGTGATAAGGGTAACGGACCCCACATCCACGTCATATTCAACCCAAGCAATATTATCGGGAAGGGTTTTTGAATACACAATGCTTGCAGGCCCTTTGTTTGAAACAAAAAGATCTGCAATCATGGTTTTTGATAAAGGGGGGAGAACGGGACCTAAAAGCGGATCTGCCCCTTTTGGAAGCACGAAGGGGGGCTTACCGTCTTCGGTATCATCAATATCATCATCATAGGGCGCTGCCATTACAGGGCTCGCAAGCATTGCACACCTTTTATTTTATTTATCCCATAAATTTATACTTTTTATTTTACAGGATTTTGCGCTTTTTTGCCAATTTTAATGCAAGGTGCGTTAATGGGTGCGCACAGGTTCCAGATCATCAGCGCGAGCCGCTAAAACGGCGGCTTCTTCGCTGTCTGATATAGACAAAGGGGTGCCATCTGCAGCATGCAGTGCAAAGCCCTTCTTTTGGAACAAAGTAATGGGCCTGATATAGGCCACATGATCTGCTCCTAAGGCTTGGAAATCCTGCGCCGTCAGTTGGCGCAGGGTAAGGTGTAATGGTGATTCTTTGATAGGCCTCATGAAAAACTCCAAATCAGATGATAGCACAAAAACAATAAAGGTTTTATTAAGGTTTTTGTATATCAGCAGTTGATTGGCCTGATCTTATATCAACATCGATCGTGTTGGGTTTATGGGGTATGCCTTTGGTGCTTGGTACGGAACTTGATCTGATTTCAATGCGGCGTGCCTTTGATTCAGGCTCAATCCGCCTCATATCAATGTGAAGTAGGCCGTTATCCAGCGAGGCGCCTAAAACTTCAATACCGTCAGCCAAAATAAAAGAACGTTGAAATTGGCGTGCGGCTATGCCGCGATGTAAGAAGGCGCGACTTTCGTCATCAGCTTGCTTGCCACGAATGGTCAGCTGGTTTTGGTCAAGTTCCACATCCAGATCAGGCATGGTAAAGCCTGCAACAGCAAGTGTGATACGCAAGCCATAATCACCAATTTGTTCAATATTATAAGGCGGATAGCCTTCGGCCCCTGACTTTTTCAAACGATCAAGGGTTCGCTCAAAATGTTCGAAACCAAGAAAAAGGGGGGAATCAAAAACGGATACGCGTGTTGTCATTTTAAAAACTCCTCTGTTGAGCAAGTTGATATTTACCAAACCGGCCCGCAAGCAGCACCGGTACAAAATGATATAGCAAGCCGTACGAAAAAGTAAAGTTTAAGCGCTTAATGCTCTATTTTTTATAAAACGCCTATCACAATAGCCGCAATCCACGCAATCTTTGCCATCAAAGCTGTAATAAACAAGCGGATGGCCCAAGGTGCCGCCACCACCATCGCATGAAATCTGGTTTGCGTCATTTTCCACAATGATGGTTTCCGGCTCAGGCGGAATTATTGGGGCGGGATGGGGCATAATATTAACCTTTTCTTTTCAAAACTGACTATAAACTGGCATGAGATGACAGAGGCGACAAGTGGCAAGTGAAAAAGCAGTTTCGTTCGTTGATAATTCCGAGCTTGAGGGGGATCAGGCTGCGTTTGAAACCGTCACAGTGCGCGTGCCAACGGTTTTAAGAAGTTGGAAATCATCGCTCTTCAGCTTTGAGTGGATTAAGCCAGATGGCAGCTTGAAGGATATTTATGAACTACCCCATCATTTGCGTGAAAGGCGACTGGCAGTTGAAGAAAAACTCAAGTCAGGCCAAGCGCTGGAAAAACCGGTACTAGGTATCGGATTGCTTGAAACAATAGAAATCGGCGTCGGCCGGGATGTATTTTTAACGCTTGCAGCGCATGGGGTTACAGAAATTCCTGTGCATATTCCGGTGAATATGGCACGCGAGTTTTCCTCTTACCGCGTCTAATCAGGCATGGCATAATTGTTTTCATGAACAAACCATCATATCAAAGCGGCAATGCTTTATGGATCATTATGATCGGCATCTCTTTATTCGCTGCACTTTCTTATGCAGTTGCGATAGGGGGTCGTAATTACGGGTCTGATGTATCGACGCAAAATGCGGATTTAGCAGCTACAGAAATTATTCAGTTTGGAAATGCGCTTGAAACAGAAGTCGCGCGCGCCCTTTTGAACGGCCACAAACCGTGGGGTTTAGATTTTGAAAATAGTGTTTGGAAGCAAATGGATGGTACAAATATTCATACAGCAAATGGAACCTGTACGAACGATAGCTGTCGTATTTTTGGGCCTACTTTGGGGTTAACACCCTTTAATTTTTCGCAAACTTATCTTGATTGTGGGACTTGTTCGCGGGCAACACCTTCTAACACAACAGAGTGGGGTAGCATGAACATTAGGACTCATCGTTTTGGTAATGTTGGTACAAATGCTTCTGAAATTTATCTACTTATCCCTCGTATAAATTTAACTCTGTGTAGGGCGCTCAATAAAAAATTAAATAATGGCGTATCAAATGACCCTCCAACTGATAATCATGCTGCTACCAACAATGAATATACTGGTACGATGTCCTCCATCCCCGTTTATGGGTCAGATGAAACTGTTCATGCCCAAGTGCTTGGAAAAACAGCGTTTTGTGTAAAAGATACAAATAGGGGCTATTTTTACTATCACGTTCTAGCGGTGTACTGACCGTACACGCTGCCCGTCGGGCGTATCTTCTACAACCACACCAGCTTCTAACAACGCGTCGCGTATTGCATCGGACGTTGCAAAATCTTTTGCTTTCCGCGCAATTTCGCGCTCTGCCAGTTTGGCGTTTACCGTTGCTTCATCAAGCCTAGCTGATGGCGGGAACCACACATCAAGTGGCTGCTGGCAAATGCCAAGTAAATTCACGCACGCGCGTAATGTGGATGCTTCGGCAAAACCTTTACGCACTTTGCCCGCGAGCGAAAATAATACGGCCATGGCTTTGGGTGTATTTAAATCATCGCGCAGTGCGTTGATAAAGGGTTCATAAATCTCGCCCGCTTCCGGTGGTGCGTCGGCTAATGTTGCATACAAATCATCCAAATTCTTTTTGGATTGTTGCAAGCGTGCTGCCGTCCAATCCAACGGTTGGCGGTAATGGGCGGATAAAAGTGTCAGGCGTATCGCTTCACCTTGCACACCTTGCTGCAACAAATCATGCGCAATCACGGTGTTGCCGATTGATTTCGACATTTTTTCGCCTTCAACCGTTACAAAGCCGTTATGCACCCACATTTTCGCGAAATAGCCTAAATCATGTGTGCGGCCATGGGCGCAGCAGCTTTGTGCAATTTCATTTTCGTGGTGCGGGAATTTTAAATCAGCCCCGCCGCCATGAATATCAAACGGCAGGCCCAAATGTTTTTCAGCCATGGCAGAACATTCAATGTGCCAACCCGGGCGGCCGCGACCCCATGGGCTATCCCACCCCATTTGGTCAGGCGTTGATGGTTTCCACAAAACAAAATCCGCTGGGTCTTTTTTAAAGGGCGATATTTCAACACGCGCACCTGCAATCTGGTCATCACGGCTGCGGCCCGATAGTCGCCCATAGGCTTTGAATGACGGCACATGGAATAGCACATGGCCTTGCGCCTCATACGCATATTTACGTTCAATCAATTGTGCGTTTAGCGCAATCATCTCATCAATGTGGTCGGTCGCACGCGGTTGAATATCGGGCTTGGCAACGCTCAGTGCGCCCATATCGGCGTTATAGGCATCTTCATAACGCCGAGTGATGACTTCAACTGCTTCACCGCGTTCGCGTGCGGCATCCATAATTTTATCATCAACATCAGTGATGTTGGAAACATAAGTAACTTTGGGGTAATCATGCCGTAACACGCGCACCAGCTGGTCGAACACAACGGCCATTCGTGCATTGCCAATATGCGCATAGTTGTAAACAGTTGGCCCGCACGCATAAAGCCGCACATGGGTGGGGTCAATCGGCGTTAAGGTTTCTTTTTTACCGGTGAGGGAATTGTGAAGTTGGATCATGCTTAAGTTGTGCCAGAACGCGTGCTTAAGCGCAAGCTCAACCTAATTTTGAACCTAAATCTAAACAGTCCAGGATGAATTCAGGGTATTACTATTGATATTGCGTGATGTTCGCATATGGGGTGAGCGGTTAATCGCAGCGTGCAAACGTTCTTTGCTGAAAGGTTTTTTTAAAAATGCACCAACACCATTTTTAGTGGCTGCAATTACTTTGTCGGTTGCGGTATCAACTGAAATCATAATCACAAAAGCATCAGGATCCATCCGGCGAATAACTTCTGCGGTTTGCTGGCCGGAGAGGCCCGGTAAATGAATATCCATCAGCACAACATCAGGGGCTTGATCCATATATTGCAAAATAGCATCTTCACCAGTTCGTACCTGAATAATATCAAAATTTGATCCGAGTAGTTTACTGGTATAGGCGGCTGTAAAGCGGTCATCTTCTACAAGTAAAACAAGGGGTGCATCACGGCGTTTACGCCTGAGTGGTAACGAGAGAAGCCGTTGGTTATCAAGAGTTGATTCAAGTGCGGCAATGCGTCGTGCTGAAAGCAGTTTATGATCGATTATTTTTTCAAGCCTGCCTTGTGCGCCCATTAAAGGGAAGCGTTCAGATATATTATTATCCACAAAGTCAGAAAGAATTTTAAAAAGCCTGTCTGCGGCGAGTTTATCTTCATCGGCGCGTGCAGGAACAAATAAAATAATATCTTGATCACGAAATTGAAAGCCATGGAGCCCGTTAAATGTTTTCCCCATTTCGATTATTTTTTCACCAAGGCTTTGGCTGTTTTTTTTGACGCGATCAAGTGTGGCGGCAAGGATCCGGCCATCTGAAAGGCACGGGCCTGTGCTATGGTGTACTGAAAAGCGAAAATGAAAAATCTGCCACAATTGGGCTTGGCTTTTATGTTGGTCTAAAAAGCCCAGAATTAGATCTTCGGCATGCTCGGTGCAAAGAAAATGCGAGCTTTCTTTCCCCCCGCTTGTTACGGCGTACGTCATGGCTTTACCCCCGTGCCTTGGCCAGCACTTTTTATTTTTTCCCCAGATTATACCCTATATTAAAAAAGTAAAAATTATGTAAATCAACATGACTTTACTATACATTTTACTTCCTTTAGGTTTTTGGCACTTAAAATTTATATATTCAAAGGTCAGGCTTTCAAAATGGAAACACCAAATCCAATCAACAAATTCGAAGAAAGCATTGAGCGTATTATTTATAATAGCAGATGGCTTTTGGTACCTGTTTTTTTAAGCCTTGTTATTGCGCTTGCAGGTTTTTCTTTTCATTTTATAGCGGTTGTATTTAACTTTACCATCGATCTTTTCTCATATCAGAAGAATGAACTGCTTCTTATTTTACTGACCCTTGTTGATAAAGTTTTGGTCGCAGGGTTGATTGTGATGGTCTTGATTGGCGGCTATGAAAATTTTGTAGGCAAGCTGAACGTCTCCCCTTCAAAGAACAGATTATCCTGGCTTGGAAAAGTGGGGAGCAGTAGTTTAAAGGTAAAGCTTTCAACTTCGATTGTTTCAATTTCATCCATCCATCTTCTCAAGATATTCTTAGATGTTGAGGCTTATTCTAATCAAGAGCTGGCCTGGACAACGGGCATTCACTTTGTCATGGTGTTAACAGCAATTTTGCTGGTTTTAATTGATAAATTGCAACCAGGAAAATAAGTCTGTTCACACAGTAGCTTTTAATTTTATACCAGCTTTTCAGTCGTCTCTTTTATAGCACATACGGCTTGTGTTGCTTGCTGACAGCAGATGATATTTCAACGATGCCTTGTGTAATATCGCTTACTGCACTTGATGCACTACAGCACTTTGTTTTTCGACAGCACTAGCGTTGATGTATTCTTATAGACATCTAGATATCGTCAATTAAAATACTGTGATGATTACCTTGCACTTCGGCAAACGTATATACAAATCAATCATATAAAGCTATTTTTAAGCTGGGCCAGAAAATACCAAATTTAAATTTGCATTTGTGCCATTTCTTTCAAAACGAGTGGCAGGGCTAAGTGATGGCATGTCAGGGGCTTCAACAGCTGATCTTAAAATCCCACTGGCATAATTCATTGCTATCGAGGCAGCATTTACACTCGCGGTTATTGAAAGGCTGTTTGGGTCTTCAGCAACAGCAACGCCAATGCCAGCTTCCTGAAGGGCCTGCCTTAATTTTCTTGAAATTTCTTTCAGCCTGCCCTCAGAGTGACTACCGGAGATATTAATATGGAGCATGTTTTTCTCCTGAGATAAGGCTTAGAGATCAAAGGCCTTCAGCGTCTCCGCCATCCAGTGCGCGCAGGCAAGCTTAGGGCGCTCATTCCAGAATAATTTAATTATTTATAATGGTGCCGATTAAGGGAATTCACAATAACTCTTGGTTTTTTGTTTTTTGAATTGTGGCGTCTCGGGACGCAAGGTCGCGCCCTTTGGCGTTAAGCCCCCTTCGGGGGTAACTCAACCTAGGCGATACCATTACAAAGCCCCCAAACAAGGGGTCTTTATAATGGTGCCGATTAAGGGATTTGAACCCCCGACCTTTGCTTTACGAAAGCACTGCTCTACCCCTGAGCTAAATCGGCATTACGCGTGGATGAATAGGGGCACACATAATCGGTTTTTGGGGTTTTCGCAAGGTTTTGGCCTTAAATGGGCGGGTTTCTTGTATTTTTGTGGCTCCCGTGCTTATCTCGCCCCCGGAAGGTCGGCTATGGGCAGTGCGCTCGCCAATCCGGTCAGGGCCGAAAGGCAGCAGCCGTAACGAATTTGCCTGGGTCATGGTTTGGCCTTCCACTTCCCCTTTTCCCCTGAATCCGGCTAAGGTCTCTCCATGATCGATTCCGTACCCTATAGAGTTCTCGCTCGTAAATATCGTCCTCAGAATTTTTCTGAACTCATCGGCCAGGATGCGCTAGTGCGCACCTTGCAAAATGCCATATCAACAGGGCGGATTGCGCATGCTTACATGCTGACAGGTGTGCGCGGCGTGGGTAAAACCACCACTGCGCGTATTATCGCCAAAGCGCTTAATTATACAGGCGCAGATGGCAAAGCCGGGCCCACAACTGGCCCGACGGATGATTGTGCGCTTTCTCGTGCAATTGCAGAAGACCGGCACCCTGATGTGATTGAAATGGATGCGGCGTCGAACACAGGGATTGATGACATACGGTCTATTCTGGATGGTGTTCGTTACGCTCCTTCGCAGGCGCGTTATAAAATTTATATTATTGACGAAGTGCATATGCTTTCAAAGGCTGCGTTTAATGCCTTGTTGAAAACACTTGAAGAACCGCCACCGCATGTAAAATTTATTTTTGCGACCACAGAAATTCGAAAAGTTCCGGTGACAGTGTTATCACGCTGCCAGCGTTTTGACTTACGCCGCGTTGATCCAGAGACACTGCAAAAACATTTTTCAGAAATTTGCCTTAAAGAAAAAGTTGAAGCAGACCCTGATGCGCTGGCCTTGATTGCCCGTGCAGCTGATGGTTCGGTGCGCGATGGGCTGTCATTGCTGGATCAGGCGATTGCGCTTGGTAATAGCATGATCGATTCTAAACTTGTATCCGATATGTTAGGTCTTGCTGATCAATCACGTATGGTTGAGCTGTTTGAAAGATGCGTGATGGGGCAATCAGACCAAGCGTTATCGGTCTATGCGGATTTAAGAAGGTTAGGGGCTGAGGCATCCGTAACCCTTCAAGATCTTTTGTCTTTAACCCATACGATTTTAAAAATTAAAGCAGCCCCTCAGCAGGCGCAGATTTTGCAGCAAGATATGACAGGCCCTGCGTTAGACCGCTTAAAAATGCTGGCGTCATCTTTAAGCGTACCCGCACTTAATCGCATATGGCAAATTTTACTCAAAGGAATTACAGAAGTGTCGTTGGCTCCGGATTCCCATGCGGCGGCTGAAATAACATTGATTAGGCTTGCATATACAGCGGATCTGCCTGATCCTGCAAAACTTATTCGTGACTATGAAGCTGAAAATACGACTTTTTCTTCCGCATCTCAGGCGTCATCCTCGCCTCAAGGCCCAGCTACGGTTATGCGTGTTGTACAAGGCGGTGGTGGGGCCGCTGCACTACAGGCTGTGATACCTAACGAACCTGTCCCAGTGTCTGCCGTGGCCAAACAGCATCAGATACAAGGCCCCGTTAACACACTGAGTGATATTGTATCTTTGTTGGAAACAGAAGGAAAAATGCTTCTGGCAAGCCATGTTTTTCACGCGGTTCATTTGGTGCGCCTTGAAGAAGGCAGACTTGATTTTCGTCCCGGGCCTACAGCGCCGCCTAAATTATCTCAAGATCTTGCGCGTGAACTGCAGGGGTTAACGGGAAAACGCTGGATTATATCCGTTGTCAATGAAGCAGGGCAGGAAACGCTTGCACAAATCAAGCAATCCCAGCAAAATGAAGTGATGACGCAAATGATCGATCACCCTTTAACACAAAAAATTTTTCAGGCTTTTCCCGGCGCAAAAATTGTTGAGATAACCCAAAAGTAAGGATTATAAATATGAACATTCAAAAACTGATGCAGTCTGCTCAAGCTATGCAAGCACGGCTTGAAAAAATTCAAAAAGATCTTGCCGAAACAGAAGTGACGGGTTCATCCGGCGGTGGGGCGGTTAATATTCTGATGACATGCCGTGGAATTGCCCGGAAACTTGAAATTGATACATCACTTATTAATGCAGATGAAAAAGAAATGCTGGAGGATATGATTGTGGCGGCCATTAATGATGCGCGTGCAAAGGCTGACGCAAAAGTAAATACAGAAACGCAGCAGGCCATGAAAGATTTTGGCTTACCTGAAGGGGCAAAATTACCCGGTATGTAATCTCGGGCGTTTTATACAGGTTATATCATTAAAAATCTTGGTAGTGTCTGTGTGCGCGGTTTGAAAGGCTGCAAAGCATTTCATAACCGTTTGTGCCTGCTGCTTTTGCCAGATCATCGATACTGTAGTTTTCGCCTACAAGTTCAATCCAGTCGCCTTGGCAAGGCCCGGCAATGTTTTGGGGAAGATCGGTTATATCAAGCACAATCAAATCCATAGAAACCCGCCCGATAACAGGGCAAGCAGAGCCTTGCCAATAACCCTTACCACGATTGCTTAAAGCCCGATGGAAACCATCTGCGTAACCAAAAGAAATCGTTGCAAGTTTTGAAGGCCGATCAAGCGTGTATGTGGCATCATAACCAACGGTTTCGCCTTTGGAAGCTGTTTGGGTTTTTAAGACCATTGCTTCAAGTGTTATCACATTTTTCATGGGGTTTTTGGTGTGCGGCGTTGGATTTATGCCGTATAAAGATGCGCCCGGGCGCACAAGATCCATATGGAATCTTGCATCACGGAAAATCCCGCCTGAATTTGCAATTGATCGTTTAGCTTCAAGACCTATCTGGTTAGCACTTTTAAGAAAATGATCATATTGGTTTAAAGCTAAAGGGCATGGATGATTTTCTGATGAAATGAAATGCGACATGATATAGTGGATATCAAGCCCCTGCAGCAGATTAGGGTTGTTTAAAATTTTTTCTAGCTCATACCTATTTAATCCAAGCCTGTTCATGCCCGTATCTATTTGAATAAGGCAAGGAAAAGATGTCTGAGTTTTGCGCACAAAATCAGACACTTTACTTATATCTTCAAGCCCTCCAAGAACGGGCCATATATGATGTGTGATAAAAAAATCAGGAGGGGCAGCCATACCATTGAGCAGTGCAATTGGCTTTTTTGTTATGCTTCTAAGCGCAAGAGCTTCATCGGGTGTGGCTATAAAAAAGAGATCACTTACATCGTTTAATTTTTTTGCAACCTGTTCCATGCCTAGGCCATAGGCATTAGCCTTTATTGCAGGTCCAATCTTGCAGTTTGCACCAATAATCGTTTGAATTTGGGCAAAGTTATCGGCAATCGCCTTAAGATTTATGGTGAGCTTTGCGGTCGATGTCATCAGAGCACTATACAAAAAAGTGTGAAAAAAGGTTAGACTATAAAGATGAATATATATAAGCGGGCGGCCTTAATTATATTTTTAGTTTACGCAGGGCTATTGACCTTTGTATGGTCGCAGACACCCACATCCACTGTTCAAAATGATGCGGGCGAGTATATCCATGTTTTTTTTGGCACTGGTTTTATAAAAAGCGCAATTCTGGGTTATATTTTTTTAACCACATTCATTATTATCGTCTTGCGCGTTATCCGGTGGTTTTCAACCCCGCGGAAGCCTAAAGCTACGCAATCCGCACCCTCAAAAGGGCCGTATCTTAAGCCACGCAAGCCTTTATAATATCATAAAAATCTGGCATAAAGGCCACTATGCGCTTTCTTGGTAAATTTCTTGTTTTTATGATGTCTCTTGGGTTGCTCTCAGTTGCGATGGCCGCCATAGCAGGATGGTGGGCTTTTGGGTATTTCAGTCGTGATCTTCAAGATTACACCACGTTGAAAGATTATCAGCCTCCGGTTGTGACGCGTGTTCATGCGGGGGATGGCCGTTTGTTGGCTGAATTCGCGCAAGAACGACGCGTTTTTGTGCCGATTGATGAAATTCCGCCACTTGTCATTCACGCTTTTTTATCAGCAGAAGACAAAAATTTTTATCAACATAAAGGGGTTGATTTTACAGCCATCGCCCGCGCTTTGATTGAGAATTTTCGTGCAGCTGGTTCAGGCCGAAGGCCAAAAGGTGCGTCAACCATCACGCAGCAGGTTGCGAAAAACTTTTTACTAAGCAATGAATTGTCGTATGAACGAAAAATCCGTGAAGCTATTCTTGCAATGCGTATTGAGCAGACCTTAACAAAAGAGCGGATTTTAGAACTGTATTTAAATGAAATTTTTTTGGGGTCTGGAACATATGGCGTTGGCGCTGCAGCGCTTTATTATTTTAACAAATCTCTTGATGAGCTTAATATTGCTGAAGCTGCCTATTTAGCTGAATTACCTAAGGCGCCAAGTAATTATCACCCAGTTCGAAATTATGAAGCGGCGCTTTCAAGACGCAATTGGGTCATTGGTCGAATGCTTATAGACGGTTATATTACAAACGAACAGGCTGAAGTTGCTTTGGCAACGCCCCTTAAAATGGCAACAAAAATTGATTCAAATCAAGTTGTGCGCGCTCCATTTTTTGCTGAAGAAGTGCGGCGTCAATTAGGTGAAAAATATGGTGACGATGCGCTTTATCGAGGCGGCCTTTCTGTTAGAACATCCCTGTCACCCAGCTTGCAAGATATCGCAGAAATCGCCTTACAGAACGGTCTGATGCGTTATGATAACAAACACGGATGGCGCGGCCCCGTTGCGCATTTTGATGAGAATGAAAACTGGCGAAATAATCTCTCACAAATAAAGCTTCCTGAAGGTGCACCGTTACGCTGGGTTCTCGCCAGTGTTCGAGACGCAGGGGCGCAAGTGGCAAAAATCGGATTTGTAGACGGGTCCGAAGCAGATTTAAAACTTAGCGGCGTTGTCTGGGCAAGACCTTTAAGTGATAAAGGATTAGGGCCGGAAGTGACATCCATTCGTCAGGTTTTAAAATCAGGCGATATTGTGATGGTTGAAAAAGTTCAAAATGATTGGATTTTAAGACAGTTACCAAAAGTTCAGGGGGCGCTTGTTGCGCTTGATCCTCACACGGGCCGCGTGCTCGCTATGCAAGGTGGGTTTACATCGGCTGGTGTGTCTACATTTAACCGCGTAACGCAAGCCAAACGGCAGCCTGGGTCGGCTTTTAAGCCTTTTATTTATCTGACAGCGCTTGAAAATGGGTTTACACCTGTTTCTTTAATTGTAGATGCGCCTTTGACTTTTGTTGATGCGGTTGGAAATGTCTGGAGCCCTGAAAATTATAGCGGTGACTTTTATGGCCCGACAACCTTAAGGGTGGGAGTTGAAAAATCACGAAATTTGATGACGGTCAGGCTTGCCCAAAAACTAGGGATGTCAAAAATTGTTGAAGAAGCAAAAAGATTCGGCATATCTGATACAATGAAACCACTTCTTGCCAATGCCCTTGGCGCTGATGAAACAACCTTGCTTAAGCTAACAACGGCCTATGGCATGATTGCAAATGGGGGAAAAAAGATTGAAGCAACGGTCATTGACCGCATACAAGACAGACGCGGAAAAACAATTTTTCAACATGATGACCGCGCCTGTTCAGTCTGTGGCGATTTGATTAAGTGGGATAAACAGCCTGCGCCTGAGCTACCAGATAATCGCACGCAAATTGTTGATGAGAAAGTGGCGTATCAAATGACATCTATTTTGCAAGGTGTGGTTGAGCGCGGGACAGCAAAGTCTCTTGCAACGATTGGCCGCCCGCTTGCCGGTAAAACAGGGACAACAAACGAATCACGCGATGTCTGGTTTATCGGCTATTCCCCTGATCTGGTTGTAGGTATTTTTGTTGGGTTTGACCACCCTAAGAAGCTGGGCGAAAAAGAAACGGGCGGATCTTTAGCTGTGCCTATTTTCCGTGATTTTATTGAAACAGCTTTAAAAGGTAAGCCTGCAACACCTTTTCGTATACCTCCTGGCATTAAACAAGTGATGGTTAATGTTGATACAGGCCACAGAACAACTTTAGATGACCCAAAATCAATTTGGGAATCTTTTGTTGCAGGTACAGAACCAACATTAGACCAGTTTGAAACAAATATTCTTGAAGGTGATAATGCTGTTCAGCCCATGGAAAACATGGGTGTTTCTATTAGCGAAAGCGATGCACCACAGTCTATAAACAAACCTATTTTAACAGGTGCAGATGGATCTGATGAAAGCCCTTTTACTGAGCCTGAGGTGCAGGAGCCGAGTTTCCAGCCCGATTTGGAACAGACAACGCACTCTCCTGATACGGGGACAGGCGGTCTGTATTAGTATTATTATGCCGTGTTATTCTGGGGGTATTAACTTCTGATAATGGCGGTGGATAGGCAATTAATGGCGGTGGATAGGCAATCACCAGCCCATCCACAAAGGCTTTGGCAAAAGGCTGAGGGTCACGCCATAACCTAAGAATTTCTTCGGGATAAGCCCAAGATCCGCTTTCAAGCAATATCGCCAGCGATTGCGATACACCTAAATCCCTCACATCAAGACCCGTGTAGTTTACCATTGATCCTGTTGCGGGATTGATATCAGAGTAGGGGGAGCTTTGTGCCAGGTGCTTAACAACGGCGTACCGGGCTGGCCTGATTGTAGTGGTTTCAGGTCTTGGGTTAAAATGAGAAGCGAGCGTACGGCTAAAATCAGCTGACGCAGTATCCCCTTCAGCAAAAAAGATACGGGGCTGTGGAAAGAATTGTGTGTAAGCATCAATATGAATTGAAGCAAAAAGGACGCTCGATGCCCCAACGGCTGCTGCGAGTTGTTCAGCGAAATCAGAACGCGCCCGCAGCACCATTCGTCTTTCACCGATAAGGGGAAACGGTTGATCGTCAGCGGTTGATATTTGCGCAAGCGTTTGCCTTGGGCCCATTCTTTGGGCATCGCGTGAATGGGTCAGGGCAACTAAATAACCGCGTTGTGCCGCTTCTTGTGCAATGGCTTGTGAAAGCTGCATAACAATTTGCGCTTCTGTGTATCGTCCGTCGCGGCTTAAGGCGCCGCTATCAGGAAAAGCAGGGAAATCGGTATGTAAAGTTCCGTGCCCGGGGTCAATAACAAGTAGTTTCGGGGCAATATCAAGTGGTGGTAAATTTGGAAACCTTCCCGGCGCTGCCTGAGTTCTGATTTTGTTTCCAACCCAGTTCAAAATATTACGGTCTACAAATCCTGATGATTGTTGTGGCCTGTATACAAGATCTTGGAAAAGGTCTTGATTTAGGAGGCCGGTATGTCTGGAGTTATCAGCTAAGGTTGTCCCTGATGCAGATTGGTTACAAAAAAGGAAGCTGGCGCTAACAGCCCCCCCTGCAAGAAGCCTTAAAGCGTCCCTGCGGGTATGAGCTTGATTGTTACTTTCTCCATTCACACGGAAATTCTGCTCTTAAAAAGGCGTTTGAGCAATAAATTTTTTATTTTTTAGACAAGATTTGCAAAATTAGGCGAAATGCGGCTAATCTTTGCCCATGAGTGACCCAAGCACCTACTTAAACGGTAAAATATTAATCGCTATGCCAGGCATGAATGACCCGCGTTTCCACCGCGCCGTCATTTTTGTTTGTGCGCATGATCCGCAAGGCGCTATGGGTTTGATGCTTAATCAAGTTGTACCAGGGACAACATTTGGCAATCTTTTGGAACAGCTCGATTGCGCTTTATCTCCGCTCGCGCCGTTGGACTTGCCGGTTATCAGTGGCGGGCCTGTTGAAACAGTAAGGGGTTTTATGCTGCACAGCCCCGATTTTTCAATCAAGGATACAATTGTGATCACACCAGAATTTTCAGTGACAGGTACGATTGAAGGGTTAAAAAAAATCTCAGTCGGTATCGTGCCTGAAAGAATGGTTTTCGCGCTTGGATATTCAGGCTGGTCTGAAGGGCAGCTTGAACGTGAACTTCAGGATAACGCCTGGCTTGTGGCACAAGCAACACAGAAACTAATTTTTGAAACACCGCCCGATCAGGTATGGGAACAGTCTTTTGCGCTTTTAGGCATAAGCCCCACCCAAATTTCTTCTGTGCCCATGTCAGGCAGAGCACAATAACATCATTAAATCATAGCCATTCCACCATTAACGTGAATAGTGGCACCCGTGATATAAGCAGCTTCATCTGATGCTAAAAACACAACAGCGGCTGCAATTTCGTCTGCAGTTCCCATACGCGCCAGAGGTATTTTTTCATTGATGCGTGATTTTTGATCATCTGTCAGGGCGTCTGTCATATTTGTGGCAATAAACCCAGGGGCAACACAATTAACAGTAATGTTTCGGGATGCAATTTCCTGCCCCATTGCTTTGGTCCATCCGATCATGCCGGCTTTTGAAGCTACATAGTTGCACTGACCAGGGTTACCTGTAACCCCGACGACTGAAGCGATATTTATAATTCTGCCCATTCGTCTTTTCATCATGCCGCGCTGCACGGCTTTGGCAAGCTTGAAGGGTGCAGTAAGGTTAACATTTAAAACTTCTTGCCATTCATCATCTTTCATTCGCATGGAAAGATTATCGCGTGTCAGTCCTGCGTTATTGATAAGGATATCAACTTGTCCCATGGCTTCCTCGGCGCGCTTCACCAGATCATCCGCTGCCCCTTCTTGCGACAGATCAGCAGGCAAGACAAAAGCATTTTCGCCCAGTTGTGCAGCAAGAGCGCTCAGTTTATCTGTATTACGCCCTGACAAGCCTATTTTTGCACCCTGCTTATAAAGGGCACGCGCAACAGCTTCTCCGATTCCACCTGTGGATCCGGTAACAAGAGCTGATTTTCCGGTCAGTAAGAACATAGCAGGGTCTTTCTTTTAGGCTAAGGATTTTAAAAACTTTTCAATTTGTTCGGGCGTGCCGATTGATTGCGCACTCATATCCGGTTCAATTCTTTTTGTTAAGCCCGATAAAACTTTTCCTGCACCAAGTTCAATCAATTCGGTAACACCTTGCATTTTCATGTAAGATACGCTTTCACGCCAGCGCACCGTTCCCGTCACCTGTTCAACCAGAAGGCGTCTGAGGATAGCGGGGTCATTTTCGGCCTTGGCTGATACATTACACACAATAGGTACGGTTGGCGGTCTGATAACTGTTTCAGCAAGCGCGTAAGACATCGTTTGCGCGGCAGGTGCCATTAGTCTGGAATGAAAGGGTGCACTGACAGGCAATGCAATAGCGCGCTTCGCACCCTTTGCTGTAGCAAGAGCGATTGCGGCATTAACAGCGCCTGCGTGGCCCGAAATAACAACCTGTTCTGGTGAGTTATCGTTAGCTGATTCAACAACTTCCCCCCCGCTTTGGGCGGTGGCTTGGGTTGTGATGGATTGAACATCGTCAAAGTTTAAGCCCAAAATAGCAGCCATGGCACCAACGCCAACAGGAACAGCTTTTTGCATGGCCACGCCACGAATTTTTAGAAGTTTTGCTGTATCAGCCAGCTGCAAAGAACGCGCTGCAGTTAGAGCAGAATATTCTCCAAGTGAGTGGCCTGCGACAAAACAAATATTTTTTTGTAATGAAAACCCGCCTTGCTTGCGCAAAACAGTTAGGGCAGCGATTGAAACCGCCATCAGTGCAGGCTGTGTATTTTCGGTTAAATTCAAATCACTCTCGGACCCTTCGGTCATCAATTTGAAAAGGTTAAACTTTAAAGCGTCATCTATTTCTGCAAAAACATCTCGTGCTTGTGGGAAGGCTTCAGCTAAATCTTTTCCCATGCCGATAAACTGTGATCCTTGGCCGGGAAAAACCAGTGCGCGGGTCATTGAAAGTGCCCTTTTGTAAGAAATGAAGATGGTTGGTTTTATCCGGAAATAGCGCGAGAATCAATCCATGCCTTAAAGGCGTATTTTAGCGCTTGAAGGCGCTGTGACAGGGGTAAGCATGTCCCAAAGAAGATGAAAGCGAATCTTCATCACTTCGGCCATTTTCTGGTCACGCACAACCAGAAATCTTTTCTCATGTGATGTGCTGAAAGCGACTTTATTTCCAAATATTAACACCAGCCATTCATTGTTATTAATTGTAATCCAGCGATAACAAGAAGGATCATTAAGCATATAGTCGTTGCCATGTTCAGCCGTGATCATAAAACGGATGCCGTTTTTCTTAAGTTCACGCAGTTTCTCAATAATCTCAGGTGAATTTTTTCGATCATCATTATTCTCGATATAACATGTTTTATTTACTTCATCGCGCAAGGTTTCATTAATATCATCAAGAAGATCTTCAAACCAATGATCTCCTTCAATGTAATAAGTGCGCTTGGTGAGCTCAACGCCGGTCTCGGTAAAACGGACACCGTTTGTTTCAAGCGCGTGCATCATTTTCATGATGGTTTGATGCTCAGTGCGCAAACGCCCCCTTTCGAAGGCACTTACGGTGTTTGGTTGAAGGCCACATAGTTCAGCCAGTTCAGCTGCTTTCATCCCCAACAAGGCACGGGCTGCTTTCACCTGAGTGCCTTTGATCCTCATAATACCTATCCTTAAGTATGTAATTTTATTACAAAACGTATATTAAAAGTATTGTAACGCAGTTTTTCTTGACAAAAAGTAAATATTTTGTTATTTTCATAATACAATATATGGAGCTGTCATTGATATAATAGGAGGTTCAAATGGTACTTGATTTCGCAAATGAATATGCGTCACGCCAAAGCTATCTGGACCATGCTTATCAGTCTGTATGTATTGAAGATCAGTGTTTGCTGGTCCAAGGCCTTATTCAGTCATACAGAATGTGGCAAGAACATAACTGGGCTATTGAAGACACTCACCTTAAAAACGATTCCCTCAGATTTGGCGATCATCTTGCAAGTGTTATACAAGAGGAAATTGAAATTTTGCGAAAAAAATGTGAATCCTCTGCACGGGCGATGGAAAGCATATACAAAACAGCCAGTAAAATAAAAAAGCGATAAAGTTCAGGCGCTATAATTCCAGCGCGTCTTTTTGAGCCTTCTTGTATTTGCGCAAAAGCATATTGCGTTTAAGTGTAGAAAGATGGTCGATAAATAAAATACCATCAAGATGGTCAATTTCATGTTGAACACAAGTGGCGAGCAACCCATCTGCCATTATTTCCTGCAGTTCTCCGGTATGGTCAAGATAACGCACGCGCACAGCTTCAGGGCGCTCTACTTCAGCAAGCTGGCCGGGGATAGACAAACACCCTTCTTCCATGACTGCACGTTCTTCTGATTGCCAGACAATTTCGGGGTTAGCCATACGAATAGGATTTTTTTTAGATCCGTCTTTTTTCCAATCTATATCCATGACAATCACGCGGTTAAGACAGTTCACCTGGTTGGCGGCAAGCCCGATCCCTGGTGCTGTGTACATCGCATTAAGCATAGCGTCCATTTGCGCGACAATTACATCGTCAACCCTTTCAATTGGTTTTGAAACAGTTTTCAGCGCGGGATGGGGGAGTGTAATAATCGATAAGGTCATGAATATTGAGGTAACCTGACAGAAGCATCAGGTCAAGATCTAGCGTTCACCTCGCAAAGGAATAACGCTTTTATCTTCGGTAAATTCAGGCGCTGCCAATGTTCGAGGTTGGTCTTCAAGCTTGCTAAGATCAGCAATATCCTTGCCGCCGGTTGATACTGAAAGCTCCTTAAAACGACGTGCTTGGGGCAAAACGGATTTCTCAAGGCCGCCAACTGCATCATTATAAGCCCCTACAGAGCTACTGAGCGCACGCCCCAGCTTTCCCATATGGTCGCCAAAACTGGCCATACGGCGGTAAAGATCAGAAGCCATGTCGGAAATTGTGCGCGCTTCAAGGCTTAGCCTTTCCTTATGCCATCCCGCCATAATCACACGAAGCAGACCCAGTATTGTTGTGGGGGATGCCAAAATAACCCCAGCCTTTGCTGCATCTTCAATCAGCATGCGGTCTTGGGTTATGGCCATGGCGTATAAACCCTCGGTGGGCAGGAACATGACAACAAATTCAGGACTATCAAAGTAACGCCAATATTCACGAGAGGAGAGCGTTTTTAAGTGGCTGCGTACATTGGTGCGGAATTTATCAAGCGCTTGTGTATCAACATCTCCTTGATCATCCAAAGTTTCCCAATAAGGATCTAACGGGGTTTTGACATCAATAATCACCTTAAGATTTCCTGGCATATCAATAATAAAATCCGGTTGCACACGGCTGGTTTCAGACGCGGCAGATACTTGGGATCTAAAATGAGTGCCTTCAATCATACCTACAATTTCAAGCGTTCTTTCTAATTGAATTTCCCCCCATCGGCCGCGTGCAGCAGGGTTTTTCAATGCTTGAACAAGGGCTGATGTTTCTTTGCGTAATTTTGTCTGGTCTTCGGCGAAATGGCGCAATTGGGCTTCAAGCCCGGCACTTGTTAAGCCTAAACCCTGAATTTTCTGGTTCATCGCTTCCAGACTTTTTCCAATAGGTTCAACAAGCGAGGCAATGGCCTGTTGGCGGCGGCCCAGATCGTGAGCAGAATCATTTTGTGTCAGCTGTAGTTTCTGCTGAGCCAGATTAAGAAATTGGTCGGCAGAAAGCTGGAGCGCTTCAATAGCAAGGGTTTTAAAGCGGTCATCAAGCGAACTGGCTTTCATAGCTGCTTTAATCCAAAACGGAAGCACAATAATTAAGGCCAGAAGTGCGCCCGCAAGTCCCCCGATTAAAAGGGAGGGTACGTTAAACAGGCTTAAAAAATCAGGGCTCATATCAACTCATTTTTTAGGGTATAATGACGATTATGGAGCGTGCGGAGGGCTGATGTCAAAAACAAATGGAAATGCGCTAATTTATGTATTAGTCGCAGTCGTGCTGCTTGGCATTTTAACCTATGTAATCGCAAGATCAGACAGTGAAACCCCAGTTTCTGATCGGGATGAAGGGATTATAGAAGCAACAACAGCCCAGATTTTAGGCTATGCTAGCACCGTTTCAAGCGTGTACACGCAAATGGAGCAAACAGGCACGGATTTAGATGAGCTTGATTTAACTTTGCCGTCTGCTGGCGCATTTAATACCGCCCCAAATAATCACAAACTTTTTCACCCCGATGGCGGGGGGCTTGGGTATAGAGATGATGTTAATGCAAGTTATGTTGACACAAGTTGTAATTTGGTTTTTGTAAACAGAGGCTGGAACGTTACAAAAAATGTAAACTGGGGCTGGTCAACAAGTGCGTCAAAAGACTTTTTTGTAAATCTTGTATGCGTGAAGCAAGATTTTTGTAAAGCAATCAACAGGAAATTGACAGGATCTGAAACAATTCCGGCATCTACTTTTGATATAAATCAGGTTTTTGCTGCAGGTACGTCTGATTTTACAATAGCAGGTTGCGCAGCCTGTGAAAAATATCCATCCCTTTGTATTTCAGCTAATTTAGGGAGCGGTTTTAAATACGTTTTTTATAATTTAATTAAATCGCGCTAAACTAAGGATAAAATAGTCGCACGTAATTCAGGAATATTGAGCGTTTCGCGTGCGCTTGTGCAGATAACATTTGGAAAAGCTGCGGGGTGTTTTGTAAGCGCCGCTTCAGTTTCCGTCGTCACGTTTGCCAAATCAGGCTTTTTAAGTTCATCACATTTGGTGAGAAGAATTCTGTAAGAAACACCAGCTTCATCAAGCAGATTCATCACATCATCATCGCCTTCTTTAAGGCCATGGCGGCTATCGATCAGCACAAAAACGCAGCGCAGGCTTGATCGGCCACGCAGGTAAGCACGGATCAGGTTGTTCCAAGCTGCTGATTGGGTTTTTGATACCTTTGCGTATCCGTATCCTGGCATATCTACCAGCAGTAAATGTTGAGCCAGATTAAAAAAATTTAACTGCTGTGTTCGGCCTGGTGTGTGCGAAACACGGGCCAGCGTTTTTCGCCCTGTTAAGGCATTAATAAGCGATGATTTCCCAACATTAGAACGCCCGACAAAAGAAATTTCGGGTAAACTTATAGGGGGTAGCCGGTCAAGTGTTTCGGTGCCGGCCACAAAATCGCAAGCACCCGCAAAAATTTTACGTGCCTGTTCGATTGTATCAGCATCGAAGGCGGTCATATCATTTTTTCTTTTTGTGTTTTGGTGCGCGCAATTCAGGCTTTGATTTGGGCGCATCATCTATAGCGGCCACGTCAATGACTTCGTTGTCATCAGAAGTATTCCCACGTTTGCTTTTTACAACTTCAAAAATATGAATAGGGACATTCATCGATTTCATGATGACCATCTGCTGGATGATGGAAAGAAATGCAGAAAAGGTCCAGTACACAACAAGACCAGAAGCAAAAGAGGCAAGAATATAGGTGATGAAAAATGGAAAGATATTCATCATAATCCTTTGAGAGGCATCCGTCGGCGGTGGGTTAAGCTGCTTTTGAATAAGCATGGTTAAAAGCATTAAAATAGGCCAAACTCCGATATGCAAAGCGCTGGGAACACCAAAAGGCAGAAGGCCAAACAGATTGAAAATAGATGTAGGGTCAGGCGCAGATAAATCTTGAATCCAGCCAAAGAAAGGCGCGTGGCGCATTTCAACAGCCAGTGATATTACCTTATATAAAGCAAAGAAAATTGGTATCTGTGCAATAATGGGCAGGCAGCCAGCCATAGGATTTACCTTTTCTTTCTGGTAAAGCTTCATCAGCTCTTCTTGCATGCGTGCACGGTCACTCCCGTGTTTTTCTTTAATTTCCATCATTTGCGGCTGAACATATTTTAGTTTCGCAAAGGACCTATAGGACGTATTAGCAAGCGGAAAAACGGCGCCACGAATAATGATCGTCACAGCAATAATCGCAAGGCCCATATTGCCAATGGCACTGCCAAGCCAGGTCAAAAGCCAGTAAAAAGGTTTGGTGAGAAACCAAAACCAGCCATAATCAATCGCAAGATCAAAATGCACGAGATTAAGTTCCTTTTCATAGGCATCAAGTCTACGCATGTTTTTTGCACCAGAATGGATATGCATCGTTGATGCGATGCTGCCACCTGCATTGAGCGTTTTTGCTGCACCCACAATATCAACTTGAAATAATTCTTTATCATTCGCATTTTTGGCAGGGGTATGAAGAAAACGGAATGTTTTGTCTGTTGTTTGATCGGGTACGAGTGCGCCAAGCCAGTATTTGTCAGATATGCCTATCCAGCCTTGTTTGGCGGCGACAGATTTTTCTGGTAGTTTTTTAGCTACAGCATTATACGCCACATCTGTCAGTTCATTATTGATATAACCCATAACCCCTTCGCGCACGATACCTGGCTTAAAGTCAGCTGGAATTCCTTGACGGGTTAAAAGAGCATAAGGGTAAAGCGTTATATTTTTATCACTTGTATTTTTGATGGTATCTGTAATTGAGAACATAGCGTGGTCATCAAGTGTGATAACGCGTTCAAATGTCAGGCCCTGCCCATTTGACCATGTTAAAGTTACTGTTCCATTTTTTGAAAGCTCAGCCGCTTGTGTAGTCCAGTTTGTTTTTTTATCAGGAACCGCAATTGATTTATCATCTGAAATCCAGCTTATTTCAGCAAAGTAAGGCTCTGTTGTGCTTTCTGGGGAAAAAAGGGTAACGGGTGTTTCGTCTTCTTTTGATCGACCGTGCTGGATGAGTTTTACATCGTCAAGCCGCACCCCTTGAAGCGGTATAGATCCCGATATCTCGCCATTATCAAGTGTTATACGCGCTGAATCTTTTAAAGCTTCTTCAACGGTACGAATGACCCGTGGTGTGTTAGTTGCCTGCGGATCTATTTTAGCCGCTTGTTGTTTTTGAATTTGCTGAGTGCGCAAGGTTTCAAGTTGCGGCTTCATAATAAAATGATCAAACGCCAGCCACATACAAATAGCGAGCACAACAAAGGTTACCATGTTGCGGATATCTTCAGGGCGTTGCTGGCCGGGGGGAGTAAATTGGTTCATTTTTTCTTCTCTGTTGTGGAGCGCACGGTATAGCCGATGAACTCGCCGAGATCAAACCTCTCTGGAACGGGGTCAAAAGCGGGTCTGTGGCTGTAGGGGTGGCAAGAACAGATTCTTTTTCCAGCGATCAGGCATCCTTTAAAGGTACCAAATTTTTGTATCGATTCTTTTGCATAATCAGAGCATGTTGGGAAGTAACGACAATTTTGTCCGATCCATGGGGATAGCACAAATTTATAGAGCTGTATGATGGCTAAAATAATCTTTTTCAAGGGGTTTCCAGCATATTCAAACGCTTAAGGCACCATGTCAGATCTTTTTTTAGATCTGGTGTCTCTGCAGCCAAAGCTTCTATGCGCCCAATGAGGACATAATCAATACCTGATTTTGCACTACTTCCCAAAATTTCAAGAGCAATGGCCCTAAGCCTGCGCCTGATGCGGTTTCGGTCAACAGCTTTGGGGGATACTTTTTTTGTAACTGTCAGACCAAACCGGCTTGTTTGGCCGCCAATTGGCAATGCCTGGAGGATTAGGGTTTTAGAGACCCATTTCTGGCCTTTTGAAGATACAGCCAAAAAATCAGACCGCCTTTTCAGGCGGCTCAAGGGTGATAATGATGGTTTTGTTTGGGCAGACACGCCCAACCCTTACGCAGACAGACGTTTACGGCCTTTAGCACGGCGGCGGGCAACCAGTCTTTGGCCGTTTTTAGTACCCATGCGAGTGCGAAAGCCATGACGGCTTTTACGAATTTTACGAGACGGCTGATAGGTGCGTTTCATGGCGCAATTCCTTATAAATCTTTATCCAAGGCTGCGCTTTTACGGTGTTTTTGACCTTGTGTCAATCTTTTCAGGCTTTGTTTTTAGGCTCAGTGGATTTTTAACTATTCTCATGTTAGCTTTGGGCATTATTTAATATCCTCAACTTTCCAAGGAATTTCCTTAAAATGTATCTCGATGATAACTGGAATCAGGTAACAGGGGCCGAAAAAGCAGGCTTTTTAAGTCAAATTAACCCCATTGATGGCCGTCATAAAACAGATGAAGCGACAACAGAGGTTTCCTGGAGACCATTACCTTTTTATGACACAGTGGCCTTGATCAGGGTTAAAGACACGTCTTGGACCCCTAAAAAGCTTGTGGTCTATTATCTGACAGACAAAGGAAACTTGTTTCGCTTAAATGGTACATCACCGCCCATTCATGAAGTGAATGCGAAAGCGCCTGTTAAGATTACGGATGAAAACGTGATCGAATATCTGAAATTCTTTTGTTATTTTGTACGCGGCGAAGAAGGCCCTTTTTTGATTGCAGAAGAAATTGATGGCCCCCATATGCCAACAGACCTTGATGCAAAAACCAGGGCTGTGATTGAAGGTACGCTTCGTCCGGCCACGTATGAAGGCCGTAACGAACAGGGATTTTGGATGTGTGATGCCGTTGTTTTCTATTCCAACGCCCTGTTCATTGCCAATTTTGCTGTGCAACCGACAGGCATGATTGAAATGCTTAATGATGATCCTGTTGCAGGTGACCTGACTGTTATGGTTGACAGCCCGATTTCAACTTAAGCTTTTACTTATTTTGTTCAATGATTGATCCAACAGCAACGGCGTCTTGAAGGCGAACCTTGTTTGTGTGCTGATCAGCTTTTGTGCCATCAGGCAATCGACCGACAAAATAATGTCTCTGCCAAGCCTGTTTTACTGCCTCTGCTTCTTTAGCACGCAATCGTTTCATGAATTCTTCGCGGTTATCACGAAACATCACATGCTGTTCTTGAAGCTCTGGGTTATCTTTAATGCTCATTAAGGTGGGCGTTACGTTTTGCAGATAGTCCTTTGGTATAGGCATAACGGTACAAAAAGGTTCGTCTTTTTCAAAAACAATGCTACCGGGCCGCATCATCTGCCAGTTCATTGTAAAGGGGTAGGGTAGCCAGTCTGTCTCGATAATCCCTGTTAAAGGATGGGCGTTATCTTTGAACTGGTTAAAGGGTCCTGAAGCCATAAGGCTCCACCCTTTGCTTGTCGAAAATATGTGATCTGTATGAAAGGTCACAATGCCATGTGAAAAATTTGACATGGCAAAATGTTTAACGGTGTAAGGATGAATATCTTCCAAGGCTTCAAGTGTTATATCCTCAACAGCAGGGCCACCATTCCAATTTATTTTGACGGAGAAGGGGCATAATATATCCCAGCTATGGGCGTTTGCTATGCTCAAAGGCAAACAACGATAGGCATGGCGGTCAGGAAAATCATCCATCCATTTCCGGAATGGCGATGCGGGCACAACCTTCATGGGCAGATGGCCCAGATGGTAAAAAACGATATCAAGTTTGTTTTCAGTCTCTGTCATGTTTTAGGGCGAAAAAGTTCTGGATATATAAAGTGGTCAGCTTTTTGGGCATCGAATGTATAAAAAGCAGGCATTGTAAAACGCTCGCCTTTTAAAACTTTTAAAACAGCATGTTCATGGTGAAAGCCGCCTGTAAAGGCGACAAGAGTTCCAGATTTTGGCTTTATATATTTATCCAAAGCCGTAAAATAAAGTTCACCACCCTCATACTCATCATTTAAATAAACAATGCTGGAGAAATTGCGCCAAGGCATACCGTGGGGTGTACCATCCGGGTTTGCGTTATCGGCATGTGCGGGCATATGCATACCTTCCCTCCAGTATACAAGCTGCACGGTATCGGCATAAATTGGCTGCGTCAGTTTATAAAATATTTCGAGTTTTTTTGTTGCTTCCTTTTGGAAACGGGCCATAATTTGGCCAGCTTGTGGGCTGTGTGTGTTCACTTCATGTGCAAATAAAAGCCGACCTTGCCAATAAGCATTATTCAAATTTTTTTCGTTAATTTTGGACTTTAAGCCTTCAAAGGCGGATAACAGCGTGTCTGTCTCTGCCTTATTTAGAAAATCCTCGATCATAATAAAATCAAGGCCTGGGATCATCTCAGGTGTTATTTGAATGGTTTGTGGGCTTTTTTGAAGGATGCCGTCGCGGCAACGATCCCGCCCAGTGATGTTTAAGTTTGTTTGTTGTGCTGGGAAGTTATTGAGAAGACTTGACCCTTCAAAATGCACTGTGAACCCCTTAAACTTAATTTTCAGTGTTTCTACAGTAGCATTAAAAAAATTTAAAAAAAAACAATAAAATTTTAACTTGTTTTATGGCACAATGTACCTTGGATCTTTTTGTTTTTAAAGGGCGAGCTGCATAATGCTGGATTTCAGGGACGATACAAGCGAGGAGCAGCTTAAAATCGCGAAGCTGCGTCGCAAATTTTCGTCTGGTACATCTTTGGCAACGATGGCTGTCGGCCTTGTTATTGTGGGCCTTGTCACAGCTTCTTTAATTAAAGGGTATGAGATTTATACCCGGTCTAAGTATAATGCGGGTTTTGTTGATATTGAACGCCTTGCCGTATCATACGAGAATTTTACCAAGCGCTATAATGCTGTACCGGGCGATATGGGTGATGTCAGTATTTTGCCGCCTTGTACAGGATGCTTAGGCGGTAATGGCAACGGTACAGTTGACCGGATGGGTACAACTGGCAATGGCGTGGTCATGACAGCCGCGCTTGATACAACGCTTGACCGTGAAACAACACAATTTTGGTATCATCTTCAGGCATCAGGGCTTTTTTCGGCGCATATTGATACAAGCCTACCGTCTGATCCTGTGCGGTTTGGCCAAAACCTGCCTGAAGCAGAAGGCGGCGGCGGTTTCCGTGTCAGGGCTATGAACACGCCGACCGAAAAAGGCCTTTTTGTTATCTGGCAGGATAAAGCCACCGGCACCGCAGATGCGGCAGATAACCAAATGATGCGGCCTGTAGATGCATCTTATTATGATTCAAAATTTGATGATGGTAATCCGAATACTGGTAAAATACGGGCAATGGGTGCCGGTGGCCCCGGCGCTTGTACGCAAGGCGGCGCTGTTCCTTATCAGACAACGTTGGGCGATAAATCATGCGCGCTTGCCGTTTTTATTGCTGAGCCGGTTGGGCAAACATCGCTCGCGGTGGTTTTTACCCCGCCTACACCACCACCACCATTACCGCCACCACCGCCACCGCCACCACCACCACCACTACCACCACTACCAACAACAGCGCCACCACCCGCTCCGCCGCCGCCTGCCAAGGGAGCTTGTGGACATGTCGTTGGATCTGCTCCGTCATGGAATCCGCCAGGTGGGGGGCTGTGTAGTGCAGGCTCACCATCGTCTATTACTCTTTCCGGATCTTTCTTTAGGTGGTCATGTACATTAGGCGCGTCCGTCAGAAACTGCACCGCGAATTATATTCCACCGCCGCCACCACC
>CAZYMI010000016.1:0-39528 GCA_964648505.1 uncultured Pseudobdellovibrionaceae bacterium | reverse complement strand
GTTCCAATATTACAATGCGGCTTGTTCCGCTCAAACTTTCCCTTGGCCATTTTATGCTCCTTCTAACTTTCTTTGTTTTGTCTTAACCTAATTTAACTCGCCATCTTGGCTTTAACTTCAGCCGCAACATTTGCGGGTACGCCCTCATAGTGATCGAAAGTCATCGAGTAGTTTGCGCGACCCTGCGACATTGATCTTAAATTATTGACATAGCCGAACATGTTACCAAGCGGCACCATAGCCGTGATGACCTTTGCGTTACCACGTTCTTCCATATTGTTGATCTGACCACGACGGCTATTCAAATCACCAATTACATCGCCCATATAATCTTCAGGCGTAACCACTTCAACTTTCATGATCGGTTCAAGCAATTGTGGGCCCGCTTTCTGCATGCCTTCTTTAAAGGCAGCACGAGTTGCAATTTCGAACGCTAACGCCGAGGAATCAACATCATGATAAGCGCCATCGGTCAACGTGACTTTAAAGTCAACAACCGGGAATCCAGCAATAATACCAGACTCTTGAGCATATTTCAGACCCTTCTCAACGCCTGGGATATATTCTTTAGGAACAGATCCACCAACGATATCATTTTCAAATTCGTATCCTTTGCCCGCTTCATTTGGTTCAAATACCAAAATTACGCGCGCATATTGACCCGAACCACCTGATTGCTTTTTGTGTGTATAATCAATTTCTGCTTTTTTCGTGATTGTTTCACGATAAGCCACCTGAGGCGCCCCAATATTAGCTTCAACTTTAAATTCGCGCTTCATGCGATCGACAAGAATTTCCAAATGAAGTTCGCCCATCCCCTTCATGATCGTCTGGCCACTTTCATGGTCAACGGATACACGGAAAGAAGGATCTTCAGAAGCAAGTTTTTGCAACGCAATCGACATTTTTTCCTGATCAGCCTTAGTTTTAGGCTCAACTGCAATTTCAATCACAGGCTCAGGGAATTCCATACGCTCAAGAACAATCGGTTTTGCAGGGTCGCAAAGCGTATCGCCAGTTGTTGTGTTTTTCATACCAACAAGCGCAACAATATCACCAGCGGACGCCGATTTAATTTCTTCGCGGTTATTCGCGTGCATCAGCAGCATGCGGCCAATACGTTCTTTATTATCTTTCACCGAGTTCAAAACATAAGAACCGGATTCAAGTTTGCCGGAATAAATACGGGCAAACGTGATCGTTCCAACAAAAGGATCGTTCATAATTTTAAAGGCAAGCGCTGAAAATGGCGCGTCATCAGACGCAGGACGTGAATCTTCAACATCAGAATCAACTTGCTTGCCTTTAACATTACCGCGATCAAGCGGACCTGGCAAAAAGTCAACAACAGCATCCAACATTGTTTGAACACCCTTATTCTTAAAGGCAGAACCACACAACATCGGATAAAATTTTGACTGCAATGTACCGATGCGGATACATTTTTTAAGCGTTTTAATATCTGGCATTTTACCTTCCAGATAAGCTTCAAGAGCTGCATCGTCAATTTCAACGGCTGTTTCAATTAATTTTGCACGATATTCTTCGGCAACTTCTTTCAGGTCAGCTGGAATTTCTTCTTCACGGAATGTGGCGCCCAGATTATCTGAATCCCACATAATTGCTTTCATTTTTAGCAAATCAACAACGCCAGCGAATTCACTTTCAGAACCAATCGGCAAATTAATAACAAGCGGTGTGATGCCAAGACGGGATTTTACTGTAGCAATGCACATATAAAAATCAGCGCCGATTTTATCCATTTTATTGGCAAAAATAATGCGCGGAACGCGGTATTTATCACCCTGACGCCAAACGGTTTCTGTTTGCGGCTCAACACCCATGTTGCCATCAAGCAAGCATACTGCGCCATCAAGGACTCGCAAAGAACGTTCAACTTCAATTGTAAAATCAACGTGGCCAGGCGTATCAATAATATTCATACGAATTTTTTTGCCCGCACATGGGCCATCCGCTGGACCTTCCCAGAACGCGGTTGTGGCAGCAGATGTAATGGTAATACCGCGCTCTTGTTCTTGTTCCATCCAGTCCATCGTTGCCGCGCCATCATGCACTTCACCAATTTTGTGGGATTTACCAGTATAATAAAGCACACGCTCAGTGGTCGTGGTTTTACCAGCATCAATGTGGGCCATGATGCCAAAGTTCCGGTAATCTTCGAGTGGTATTTCGCGGCTCATTTTTCTATTCTCTAAATCTGCTGTTTCTTATTACCAACGATAATGTGCAAAAGCTTTGTTCGCTTCTGCCATTTTATGGGTGTCTTCGCGTTTTTTAATGGCGTTGCCACGATCATTGGCCGCATCCATAATTTCTGTTGCAAGTTTATCTGTCATCTCGCCCGACCCGCGCCCGCGTGCCGCTTCAATAATCCATTGGAATGCTTTGGCACGACCGCGATCCGTACGAACTTCCATCGGCACCTGATAAGTAGCACCACCAACACGGCGAGAGCGCACTTCAACAAGAGGGCGAACTTTCTCGATCGCAACATAAAATACTGCAAGGCCAATATTTTTCTTAGCAAGATCGCTATTCACCTGAAGATCATTCGCGCCTTTCATGGTGCTGATTTTTTCCAGCGCGCCATACACGATTCTTTCAGCAGTTGATTTCTTACCTTCACGCATAACCTTGTTAATAAAGCGGGTGAGGATTACATCACCAAATCTTGGATCCGGTAGAACTTCGCGTTTTTCTGCACTACGACGACGCATTGATAAACTCCTTCAATCTTATTTCGGACGCTTCGCGCCATATTGTGAGCGCGACTGTTTACGATCTTTCACACCTTGCGTATCAAGCGCACCACGAATGATGGTGTAGCGAACGCCGGGCAAATCTTTTACACGACCACCACGCACAAGAACAACTGAGTGTTCCTGCAAATTATGGCCTTCACCTGGAATGTAGCAAATCACTTCAGCGCCGCTGGTTAAGCGCACTTTTGCAACTTTACGCAAAGCCGAGTTTGGCTTTTTTGGTGTTGTTGTATAAACGCGCGTGCAAACACCACGTTTTTGTGGGTTTTGCTTCAAAGCACGGTTTGTTTTGCGTGCTGCAAGAGGCTTGCGAGGCTGACGGATCAGCTGCTGGATTGTTGGCATTGGCCGATTACTCCAAAAAATCTGTTAAATCAAAGCGCTAAGGATGGTCGACAATAGTCGCGAGTTGAAATTTGACCAACGAAACACCCCGAAAATCGTTGTTTTCGGGGAAGTGCGGATCAAAAAACGTCTCACGGACCGCGTTCAGGTAACTTCATTCAACAAATAATCCTTTGAATTTAAAGGGTTTTTTGAAGAATACGACCAACCTGCTGCCGGTCCATCCGTTTGCAATTCGCGGTTTCTACGCGAATCTAACCTAAACGTCAAGAAAGATTTAAAGTTTTTTCACAAAATAAAACATGTTCTAAGATCATCTTAAACTTTTAACCCTAGTATGATTTCATAGAAAGGCTCATCTGGGACGAATGGGGTTTAAAATAACAAAATTTAAGCGTGTAAAGGCAGAAGATTTTGATTTTAATGCAGCACCTTTGTTTCGTAAAATAGCCATATTGCCAAAACAAAATGTAAAGATCGCAACGCATGATGAATTAGTTGTGACAAAGCAATTAGACTCGTCTGGACATTTGTTTGAAGAGTCTGCCCGTCTTGCCCATGCTGGTGATGAAATCATCACCCGCGCACAAGACGACAGATACCCCCTATCCGCTGACGACTTTCAAAAGTTTTATGAAGAAGACCCTCTAAACCCCAAACAATTTCGCTCAAAAAATTATGGCCATGCCATTCAAGTCACGCAAGATGTGATTATTCAGGCGCATTGGGGAGAAGATCAAAAAATTAAAGCTGGCGGTGTTATTTATAAAATGTTTGATGGTCGCATCTCAGGCAATCAAAAACATTCCTTTGAAGCTGATTTTGCAAGGCAGGGTATGGATGGGAGTCTCATGCCTCTTTCTGCACCCTTAGAGGAGCAAAGAGATTGGGCTTTTGAAAAGGGTGAAATTGCTCATCTGCGCGATATTGATTCACGCATGCAGCAAGAAACATTATCAAAGAAAAGACGTTCAATTACAGTAACGCGCACAATAAAAAACGGCCCCGAAGTTTTATAACTTAAGGGCCGTTTTAAATTCAGACGGGGGAGACAAAGGCTTCGCTTTTTATGTCCCCGTTATTACTTTAGCTTGCAGCGCGTTTGCGACGTGGCGATTCAAGGGCTGGGGTTTCCGCACCCGTTGAATCTGCAGGAGCATCAGCGATAGCTTGCTGCTGCGCAGACGCTGACAAACGGTCACGATCAGCGGCAATCTTACGAATGCTGTTCACGTAAGCGCCAGTACCTGCGGGTATCAAACGTCCAACGATGACGTTTTCTTTAAGGCCATTGAGCGTATCCATTTTACCTTGCGTCGCAGCTTCCGTGAGAACCCGTGTGGTTTCCTGGAAAGACGCCGCTGAGATAAAGGATTTCGTTTGCAACGATGCTTTTGTAATACCTTGCAATACTGGTTTACCTTGTGCGGGACGCTTGCCGTCATCAATATAACGCTTATTGGTTGCTGCAAATTCATCGCGGTCGATATGTTCGCCCACAAGGAAGGTTGTATCACCAGGCACTTGAATTTCAATTTTCTGCAACATCTGGCGAACAATCACCTCAATGTGCTTATCATTGATTTTCACACCTTGCAGACGATACACATCCTGCACTTCATTGATTAAATAGCCTGCAAGCGCTTCGATACCCATCACATCAAGAATATCGTGAGGTACCATTGCACCATCAAGCAACGCATCACCCTTGCGCACGAAGTCACCTTCATGAACAGCTAAGTGGCGGCCTTTTGGTATCAGATACTCACGCGATTCTTCTGATTTATCGATTGGATTGACGATAATGCGGCGCTTGGACTTGTAATCCTTACCGAATTCAACCTGACCATCAATTTCAGAAATAATCGCAAAATCTTTAGGGCGACGCGCTTCAAACAGTTCCGCCACGCGTGGCAAACCACCTGTGATATCGCGTGTTTTAGACGTTTCGCGTGGGATACGCGCAATAATATCCCCTGCTTTTACTTCCTGCCCGTTATTCACAGACAAAATCGCATCTACAGACATATAGTAATTAGCTGGCAAGCCATTTGGCAGCGTGATGATCTGGCCCTTTTTATCGAGCAAAGAAATACGCGGCTTCAGGTCATTCCCCTTAGGTTGGGAACGCCAGTCAATAACAACCTTAGAGGCGATACCTGTCGCTTCATCAGTCTTATCAGAAATGGACAGCCCTTCAACCAAATCAAAGTAATGCGCCACACCGTCTTTTTCGGTGAGAATTGGAATGGTGTAAGGATCCCATTCCGCCATTTTATCGCCCGGTTTCACCTTTGCGCCCGGCTCAATAAGCAAGCGTGCACCATAAGGAAGACGATACGTTGCTTTTTCAACACCTTTTGCATCTTTAAGCACAATTTCAGTGTTACGGCCCATCACAATCATAACGCCTGAGGAGTTCTTCACCACGTTATGATGACGAATATCCACAGTCGCTGTCATCGTTGCTTCAACAGAAGAACGCTCAGCCCCCCGTTGCGCCGCACCACCAATGTGGAATGTACGCATGGTCAGCTGTGTTCCCGGCTCTCCGATTGATTGCGCGGCCATCACACCGACTGCTTCACCCATATTCACAGAGGTACCGCGGGCAAGATCGCGTCCATAGCATTTTCCACATACACCAACAGGCGTGTTACATGTCAGAACGGATCGAACAAGAACTGAATCAACGCCCGCTGTTTCAACAAGCTCGGATGTTACCTCATCAATCAGATCACCTGCTGGCACGATCACCGCGCCTGTCAGCGGATGAACAATGTCATGTGCAGCTGTGCGGCCCAAAATACGCTCAGCCAAGGAAACAACCAAGTCAGCACCATTCATGATGGCGCGCGTTGTGATACCGCGCGTTGTTCCGCAATCTTCTTGAGTGATAACGGCATCTTGGGCAACATCAACCAAACGACGAGTTAGATAACCAGAGTTCGCTGTTTTAAGCGCCGTGTCCGCCAAACCTTTACGGGCACCGTGAGTGGAGTTGAAATATTCAAGAACCGACAACCCTTCCTTAAAGTTAGCAATGATAGGCGTTTCGATGATTTCACCCGATGGCTTGGCCATCAGACCGCGCATACCAGCAAGCTGACGGATCTGAGCGGCAGATCCACGCGCACCAGAATGTGCCATCATATAAACAGAGTTCAAATTGCCTTCAGAAATATTGGAGATGCCCTTCATCATGGCTTCTGCAACTTCATCCGTGCAGCGTGACCAAATATCAACAACCTTGTTGTATTTTTCACCACGCGTAATCAAACCATCTTGATATTGCTGTTCATATTCCTTGACTTTATCTTTTGCTGAGGACACCAGCTGTTCTTTTCCAGCTGGAATAACCATATCATCCTTACCAAAAGAAATACCTGCCTGACAGGCATGACGGAAACCAAGTTTCATCATCCGGTCACAGAAAATAACAGTCTCTTTCTGGCCGCAGTGGCGATAGACCACATCAATCAGATTTGAGATTTCTTTCTTTGTCAGCGTTGTGTTAATCACAGAAAAAGGCACATTCGGGTGACGTGGCAGCAGCTCGGAAAGCAGCATGCGTCCTGGTGTGGTGTCAACAATCTTCGTTTCAGGCTGACCTTGCGAGTCAACACCTTGATAACGTGCTTTGATTTTTGCATGAAGCGATACCACACCTTCATGCAAGGCATGTGTAATTTCACCAGGGCCACGGAAAACCATGCCCTCGCCTTTTTGTTTATCAAGCGCGATGGAAAGATAATACAGACCCAAAATAATATCCTGAGACGGCACAATAATCGGCTTACCAGAAGCAGGTGAAAGAATGTTATTTGTCGACATCATCAAAACGCGTGCTTCAAGCTGCGATTCAATTGATAGCGGCACGTGAACAGCCATCTGGTCACCATCAAAGTCGGCGTTAAACGCTGTACAGACCAATGGGTGCAGCTGAATAGCTTTACCTTCGATCAAAACAGGTTCAAATGCCTGAATTCCTAACCGGTGCAGTGTTGGTGCGCGGTTGAGTAAAACCGGATGTTCGCGAATAACTTCTTCAAGAATATCCCAAACTTCTGGACGTTCTTTTTCAACCATGCGCTTCGCTGCCTTGATCGTGGTCGCAAGGCCGTAAATTTCCAGCTTGTGGTAAATAAAAGGTTTAAACAATTCAAGAGCCATTTTCTTTGGCAACCCGCACTGATGAAGTTTCAGTTCAGGTCCAACAACAATCACCGAGCGGCCCGAATAATCGACACGCTTACCAAGAAGATTCTGACGGAAGCGACCCTGCTTACCTTTAAGCATGTCCGATAGAGACTTTAACGGGCGTTTATTCGCACCCGTAATCACACGGCCACGACGGCCATTATCAAACAACGCGTCAACCGATTCTTGCAGCATACGTTTTTCATTGCGCACAATAATGTCGGGCGCGCGCAATTCCATCAAACGCTTCAGACGATTGTTACGGTTAATAACGCGGCGATACAAATCATTAAGATCTGATGTAGCAAAACGGCCACCATCAAGAGGAACAAGCGGGCGCAATTCAGGCGGAAGTACCGGAACAACATCCATAATCATCCATTCAGGGCGCGTACCAGAAGCAATAAATGCCTCGATCAACTTTAATCTTTTAACAAGTTTCTTGCGCTTTGTTTCCGCTGGGCTGTCTGCCAGGCCGTCTTCACATTTTTTACGCTCATCTTCAAGATTAACGCCGGAAAGAATTTCCTTCAAAGCTTCAGCACCAATACCAGCACGGAAATTTTCCTCGCCGAATTCGTCTTGGGCGTTCATAAATTCTTCTTCAGACAATAATTGATATTGCTTCAAAGATGTCATGCCTGAATCCATGACAATATAATTTTCAAAATATAAAACGCGCTCCATATCCTTCAGCGTCATATCCATCATCAAACCAATGCGTGATGGCAGTGATTTCAAAAACCAGATATGTGCAACAGGGGATGCCAGTTCGATATGCCCCATGCGTTCACGGCGTACTTTGGTTAAGGTCACTTCAACGCCGCACTTTTCGCAAATAATACCTTTATATTTCATGCGCTTATATTTGCCGCACAAGCATTCATAATCCTTGATTGGTCCAAAAATACGCGCACAAAACAACCCGTCGCGCTCTGGCTTAAAGGTACGGTAATTAATTGTTTCAGGTTTTTTCACTTCACCAAACGACCATGAAAGCACCTGTTCAGGGCTTGCAATTGAGATCCGGATCGAGTCAAAAGACTGTGGACCCGTTGGCTGACCAAAAAGATTCATTAATTCGTTCATGTAGATACTCCTAAATTCTTTCTATTCAGCTTTTAATTCGACGTTTGTTTCATATCGACATTGAGCCCCAAAGCCTTCAGTTCTTTTGTAAGAACGTTAAAGGATTCTGGAATACCAATTTCAAAGTTATCTTCACCGCGTACAATCGCTTCATAAACTTTTGAACGACCGGCAACGTCATCTGACTTGATCGTCAGCATTTCCTGCAAGGTGAAAGCTGCGCCATAAGCTTGCAGGGCCCACACTTCCATCTCTCCGAAGCGCTGACCACCAAACTGCGCCTTACCACCCAGCGGCTGCTGTGTCACAAGTGAGTACGGACCAATCGAACGCGCGTGGATTTTATCATCCACAAGATGGTGCAGCTTAAGCATATAGATATACCCAACCGTTACCTGACGATCGAAAGATTTTCCTGTGCGTCCATCAATCAGCTTCACCTGACCGGATGTGGCAAGACCTGCCTTGCGCAACATAATATCGATATCTTCTTCATGTGCACCATCAAACACGGGTGTTGCCATAGGTACACCGCCGCGCAGATTATTTGCCATCTCCAGAAGTTGCGTATCATCAAGCTTCGCAACTTTTTCATCATATTCGCGATCGCCATAAATATCTTTTAATTTTACTTTCAAAGATTTCTTATCCGCATCTGATGGATCAGTTTTCACAGCAAAAGAATCAATCATCTGGCCAATTTGTTTGCCAAGATTTGCCGATGCCCAGCCAAGGTGCGTTTCAAGAATCTGTCCCACATTCATACGAGAAGGAACGCCCAGAGGATTAAGAACCATATCAACCGGCGTGCCGTCTTCTGTGTAGGGCATGTCTTCAATCGGGCACACACGGGATACAACACCCTTGTTACCATGACGACCCGCCATTTTATCACCCGGCTGCATTTTACGCTTTACAGCGACAAATACACGCACCATTTTCATGACGCCTGGTGGCAGCTCATCACCGCGCTGCAGCTTCTCAACCTTATTTTCAAAACGTTCTTTAAGGTTGTCGATATCGCCATCAAATGTTTTAGACATGGCTTCAATTTCAGCCATAACGCTTTCATTTGTGACAGCAATCTGACGCCACAGGCCACGCTTCTCAACTGATTCAAGATCAGAAGCAGAAATAGTATCACCTTTACTCAGTTTCGTTTCTTTTGGCGCAACAGCAACAACCTGACGAACCAGAAGTTCTTTGATACGGCTGTAAAAACCATCTTCAAGAATACGGCGTTCGTCATCACGGTCTTTTGCCAGACGTTCAATTTCTGAACGCTCAATCCCCATCGAGCGGGCATCTTTATCAATTCCACGACGATTGAAAACGCGTACATCTACAATTGTACCCACAACACCCGGTGGTAAACGCAACGAGCTGTCTTTTACATCGGCTGCTTTTTCACCAAAAATAGCGCGCAAAAGCTTTTCTTCTGGTGTCATCGGGCTTTCGCCTTTTGGCGTTACTTTACCAACCAGAATATCGCCAGGACCTACTTCTGCCCCAATATAAACAACACCTGCTTCATCCAGATGTTTCAGCGCTTCTTCGCCAACATTCGGAATATCACGCGTAATTTCTTCTGGTCCGAGTTTTGTATCGCGGGCCATCACTTCAAATTCTTCGATGTGAATAGATGTAAACACATCATCACGCACGATCCGTTCTGAAATCAAAATAGAATCTTCGAAGTTGTATCCATTCCAAGGCATAAAGGCGACAAGCACGTTACGACCAAGCGCCAATTCACCAAGCTGCGTAGATGGGCCATCAGCAATAATATCGCCTGCCTTAATCTCGTCGCCCACTTTTACCAATGGACGCTGAGTGATACAGGTCGACTGGTTTGAACGTTGGAATTTTGCAAGCTTGTAAATATCAACAACCGGTTCATCGGAAGACAGATCTTCTGTTGCACGAATAACAATACGTGTCGCATCAACCTGAACAACCGCACCAGAACGACGAGCAGTCACAGCCGCACCAGAATCACGCGCTACAATCGCTTCCATCCCTGTACCGATAATCGGAGCATCGGTTTTTAAAAGTGGAACAGCCTGACGCTGCATGTTTGAACCCATCAAAGCGCGGTTTGCATCATCATTCTCAAGAAAAGGAATAAGCGAAGCCGCAACCGAAACAACCTGCTTCGGTGACACATCAATAAATTCAACCGCTTCGCGTGGAGACATCATGTTCTCACCCGCTTTACGGCATGATGCAAGATCCTGAACAAAGGCGCCTTTGGGATCAAGTTCTGAGTTGGCCTGTGCGATCACATATTTTGATTCTTCCATCGCCGTCATGTAGATAATTTCATCGGTCACTTTACCATTCACAACACGCCTGTAAGGGCTTTCAATAAACCCGTACTGGTTGACGCGGGCAAACGTTGCAAGCGAATTGATTAAACCAATATTCGGCCCCTCTGGTGTTTCAATCGGGCAGATACGTCCATAATGAGTTGGGTGAACGTCGCGCACTTCAAAACCCGCGCGTTCCCTTGTTAAACCACCAGGCCCAAGGGCTGATAAACGACGCTTGTGTGTAATCTCAGAAAGCGGATTTGTTTGATCCATAAACTGAGACAACTGGGAAGATGCAAAAAATTCACGCACAGCCCCAGCCATTGGTTTGGAATTGATCAGATCGTGTGGCATGTATGTATCAACTTCAACCGATGACATGCGCTCTTTAATTGCGCGTTCCATACGCAGCAAGCCAAGACGGATCTGGTTTTCCATCAACTCACCAACTGAACGAACACGACGATTGCCTAAGTTATCAATATCATCAATTTCTCCTCGGCCATCTTTAAGGGCGTGCAGATACTTGATAATTGATAAAATATCTTCCTTGCGTAAAACGCGCAGCTGATCATCTGTCTGTAAATCAAGGCGCGCATTCATTTTAACGCGGCCCACTGATGAAAGATCATAACGCTCAGGATCAAAAAACAAGGAATTAAAAAGCGCTTCAGCTGATTCAACTGTCGGCGGCTCACCCGGGCGCATCACACGATAAATATCAATCAACGCTTCTTCGCGTGTATCACATTTATCGGCCAGCATTGTATTGCGGATGTAAGGGCCCACATTCACATGATCAATTGCAAGCACTTCAAGTGTGTTGACGTTTGATTTTTCAAACGCTTCCAGATCACGTTCAGAAATTTCATGACCCGCTTCAAAGGTGACCGTTCCTGTTTTTGAATCATACAGATCATTGGCCAGATAAGACCCCATAATCTCGCCATCTTGAACGATAACTTCTTTCAACCCTGCTTCTGCAAGCTGGCGTGCCAATCGTGGCGTCATTTTTGTACCAATTTCAGCAACAACTTTTCCTGTCTTTGCATCGACCAGATCAAAATCAAGCTTCAAGCCACGTAAACGATCGCCATTAAAGCTGGTTTTCCAGCCCTGCTTCTCACGCTTATAGGTCACGACATCATAAAATGTTTTTAAAATCTCCTCATTGCTCATCCCTTGAACCATCAACGGATCAACTGGATTTCCTTCTGCATCCTGCGCAGCGCGATGTGCGGCTGTTTCAGCAGAATCCAAGGCGCGTAGCATTGTTGTCACAGGAAGTTTACGGCGACGATCAATACGCACGTTTACAATATCTTTTGCATCAAATTCAAAATCAAGCCATGAACCGCGATATGGGATGACGCGGGAGGCAAATAAATATTTGCCCGAAGCGTGGGTTTTTCCACCATCATGGTCAAAGAAAACACCAGGTGACCGGTGCATCTGCGATACGATAACACGTTCCGTGCCGTTGACAACAAACGTACCGTTTTTTGTCATGAGCGGCATATCAACCATGTAAACATCTTGTTCTTTAATATCGCGGATCGAACGAAGACCTGTTGTTTCATCAACATCGAATACCGATAAACGCAATGTAACGCGCAGCGGGGCTGCAAAAGTCATACCGCGTGTTTGGCATTCATCCACATCGAATTTTGGTTCTTCTAATTCGTATTTCACAAAGTCGAGTTCAGCACGATCAGAAAAATCTTTGATTGGAAACACTGTCGAAAGCACTTCGTGCAAGCCGCGCATGATGCGGTTATCCGCAGGCGTGGTCATTTGCAAAAACTTCTCGTACGAATCGCGCTGCACTTCGATCAAGTTAGGCATCACACCCACTTCACGAATTTTTCCAAACGACATGCGCACACGCTTGCGGCCCGTAAAACTTTCAACTGTATTGGCCGCACCTGTCACATAATCACCACGGGCTTTCATGGCTTTTGCAGGCGTCATTGTTTTGCCTGTTCCCCCTTTGCTGCCCTTGCTTGTTTTTGCTGATTTTGCGTTTGTCGCTGCTTTTTTGGCCGTCATGGGTTCTCGCTCGCTCATCTGTTCTAACCGGTGATCTTTAACAAGGCGGGAAACAACTGAAAAAACAAAGTATAAAAAGAACAACAATAGCGTCCATTTAAAAGGCTTAAAGCCCGGACGCTTAAGATATTGATCACATTATACTAGTGCCGTTTTTTCACCCAATTCGCCCGTCTCGTAAAGGCGCATAAAGGCGGTATCACCAGTGAGACCGCCTTTGAAAATGCCGCCCGTATCTAACGCAAAGACCCCCGCCTGTCCAGTAAAAAGTTAAGGACGGCGGAGGTCTTTGTTTATTAATGTATTATGTGAATCTTATTTCACTTCAACTTTTGCGCCAGCAGCTTCAAGCTGAGCTTTCAACTTGGCCGCCTCGTCTTTATTAACGCCTGTCTTAACGGCTTTCGGTGCACCTTCAACAAGGGCTTTTGCTTCTGCAAGGCCCAGATTGGTGATCGCACGCACTTCTTTAATCACGTTGATCTTGTTTGCACCAGCATCTGTGAGAACGATGTCAAATGCATCTTTCTCTTCAACTGGAGCCGCAGCCGCACCTGCAACAGCCGCAACAGCGACTGGAGCCGCAGCAGTAACGCCCCACTTGTCTTCAAGAAGCTTGGCAAGTTCTGCAGCCTCAAGAACAGTTAGTGCCGACAGATCATCGACGATTTTTTCCAAATTAGCAGCCATGGTTTTCTCCTTTTTGTTAAACGTATGCTGTTAGATAAACTTTTGTATTAACCTTTTTCCGAATAGGCTTTGACAACGCGTGCCAACTGCCCAGCCGGTGCTTGTGCAATCGCTGCCAATTTCTGAGCAGGTGCTTGTAGAATGCCTACAAGCTTGCCGCGCAACTGATCGAGGCTCGGCAATGTAGCAAGTTGTTTTACTGATGCCGCATCGAGCCTGCGCTCACCCATAGCACCGCCCATAATCGCAAATTGATCGCCATTATTTTTAGCAAAATTTTGCGCTGCTTTTGCCGCTGCTACCGGATCTTTGTTGACAACAATACCAACCGGACCTTTGAACATATCAGCGATCTGTTCAAAAACAGTACCTTTTACAGCCACTTTCGCAAGGCTGTTTTTAGTCACCTTGTAACGGCCACCTTCCGAGCGCACAGCGCGACGAAGTTCCGTCACCTGTTTTACGCTCATGCCCTTGTTTTCAGTAATGAGAATAATTTCAGCATCTTTGACCAGATCTTTAATCTCGGCCAATTCTTCAACTTTTTTTGCCTTGTTCATTGGCATGGGTCATCGTCCTTTTCTAAAAGGCCCACCAGTACCGAATGTGAGGAAAATCAGGAAAAACCAGCGATGAATAATCATCGGTGATATTTTGTCTGACCTGTCTCGCGCTGGACTTAATGTCACATAAGTGACTGCCGACGGTCTTGGATAGGCTTAAAACTGGGTGTGTTTTATGTCGACACCGCTTCTTCGTCAAGCTTTTTCTGCATCAGCCCGCGCTGCGGCCATATCATCAATTTCCCACGGGAAAAAAAGCCATGTTGTTTGTGGATAATTTTTTACATAAACATCCGTTTGAGCGGTGCCCTGTGGTTTTGCGTATAAACAGGCATATGTGGCATTGGGGTATTGCTTGCGTGCTACTTCAAAGGTTTTGCCAGTATCCACCAGATCATCGATGATCACCCACCCACGACCGCCATCGCTGAGCACGGGGGCATTAAAAATATGCACCTCGCCCTGTTTATCAAAGCCATCTGTGTACGTGGAGATACTTAACGTTTGAATGGGTTTAATTTTGAGCATGCGCGCCACAATACACGCCGGCAGCATGCCGCCAGTGGTCACAGCCACAACACCTTGAAACGTGCCTTTGGCTTTTAATTTTTCAGAGAGCGCGATTGCGTCTTGCGCAATATCATCCCAGTGCAAATATATTTTTGTGTTTTCAGTCATGAAATACATTTACCAGTAAAAATAATGACTTCATAGACACTGAAAATAGCTATTTATTTTAATCTCCCGCTAGAACAGGCCTACAAAGCTCTTCTATTTCTTTAACTGCAAGATTCATATTATTCAGAATCTCATCATTATCTTCAGAGCCAAATGAAAAAATAGCCCTGTTATAATCTTTGACTGCGCCGCCCTGTGCCATCATTTGTGCCGCAACCCAAACAGCACGACGCGCATTACGCATCTTGTTAAATGCATCTGTTTCTCCAAAAACAGCACGACACTCTGGCTCCAGCCTATTCATTTCTGCCAAGCTCTCACTACGATCATCCATGCGAAGAAAAGTGAGTCCAGCAGAAGTATTTTGCTTCATTTTTTTATCAGCTCATTATCTTCAGGCAAATCTTGTAAACGCTTTAACTCCCCCTCAAATGCTAAAGGTGACCGGATTTGCTGAATATCACTTCTCAGATGATTAAAGATTCTTATGGCGTCCCTAGCTAAGTTAAACTTATTCTGAAACTTAAGACTTTTTTCTTTTTCTCTCTGTGCCGAAAGATCTATAAGTTTAGCTTCTTTATATGCTTTGGCTGAGTCAGGGAGAGCTTTATAAGCGGCCCAAGCCAATGCAATTGTTCCTATGCCAGTTAAAAAATTTCCTGCAACAGTTAAAATATTCCCTAAGTCGACACTCGAAAACCAAAGCCAAAATTCATTACATTTTCTCATAATCTTAGCTTAGCAGAAAGTCAGAAAACAAAAAACCCGCCGTTGAAGGCGGGTTTTTAAAACTTATATAAACCGATTAAGCGGCGAGTGATGCCAGATCAATCTTGATGCCAGGGCCCATGGATGAAGAGATGGTGATCTTTTTCATGTAAGTGCCTTTGGAAGATTGTGGTTTCGCACGCTGGATTGCAGCAATCATCGCGCGGATATTTTCAACCAGCGCTTTATCTGTAAAGCTTGCTTTACCAACGCCTGCTTGAACAACCCCTGCTTTTTCGGCCCGATATTCCACGGATCCGCCTTTGGCTGACTCAACTGCTTTTTTAACATCCATTGTCACTGTTCCCAGTTTTGGATTAGGCATTAATCCGCGAGGTCCCAGAATTTTACCAAGCTTCGCTAAAACCGGCATCATGTCTGGTGTTGCAATACAACGATCAAAATTCATATTTCCCTTTAGAATTTCTTCCGCCAGATCATCGGCGCCGACAATATCGGCACCCGCTGCCTTTGCTTCTGCTGCTTTTGCATCTTTAGCAAAAACGGCAACCCGCAACTTCGCGCCTGTACCATGTGGCAAATCAAGCATGCCGCGAATATTTTGGTCTGCTTGCTTTACATCAACGCCAAGGTTAAAGGCGATTTCAATTGTTTCATCAAATTTACGGACCTTTGAAGCTTCCTTGATGATCTTAACGGCATCTTCAAGGGTGTAAAATTTTGTCCGGTCAACCAGTGCCTGAATTTGTTTGGTTTTTTTACCTGTTGCCATGACTTAACCCTCCACCACTTCAATACCCATTGAACGCGCAGATCCTTCAATGATCTTCATCGCATTTTCAATGCCGTTTGCATTAAGATCCTGCATTTTTGCTTCTGCAATTTCTTTGACTTGTTTTCTTGTGACCTTACCAACAATCTGCTTACCAGTTGTTTGCGCACCTTTCGGGATTTTTGCAGCTTTAATCAAAAAATAGCTTGCCGGCGGCGTTTTCATGATAAAAGTGAAGGAACGATCTTCATACACCGTAATCACAACAGGAACGGGCATGCCCTTTTCCATCTCGTTGGTTTTAGCGTTGAAGGCCTTACAAAATTCCATGATGTTAACACCATGTTGGCCCAAGGCTGGTCCAATTGGCGGTGATGGGTTAGCTGAACCAGCCGCCACCTGCAGGTTAATATAACCTGTGACTTTTTTTGCCATTGTTTACTCCGTCTTTAGTTGTTGTGGCTACAAAATGCAGCCCATTGCGGTTTGTGGTACGGCGCAAGGTGCCCTGGCAAGCAGCCTATAACCTTCCACGAGATTGAGGCTTTTAACCCTCAAAACTTATAAAATCAAGTAAAAAAGCCCTAAAGCTTTTCAACTTGGCTAAATTCAAGTTCAACAGGCGTTGCGCGGCCAAAGATAGAAACCGATACTTTAAGGCGCGATTTATCATCATCCACTTCTTCAACAATACCTTCAAAGGAAGCGAAGGGCCCTTCAGACACTTTAACCTTCTCGCCAATATCAAAGATAACAAGGTTACGTGGTTTTTCTGCACCTTCCGCCAGTTGCTTAATCAGGCGTTCAGCTTCTTTATCAGAAATTGGCGACGGTTTATTCCCTGCACCTAAAAACCCGGTGACCTTTGGTGTGTCTTTAACCAAGTGCCAAACTTCATCAGACATATCCAGCTTGGCGAGAACATATCCCGGAAAAACTTGCTTTTTTGCCTGAACGCGCTGACCGCGTTTAACTTCAAGCACTTCTTCTGTGGGCACCATGATCTGCTCGATCCGGTCTTCAAGACCCAAAGTTTTTGCTTTCTCATGAATCGCTTCCGCAACCTTGTTTTCAAAGCCTGAATAAACGTGAACAACATACCAACGCTTGGCCATCTTAAAGTCCTTTTTGTAAACCTATTTACCAATACTTAGAATTGTACCCACCAGAAAAGCAATTAACTGATCGGCAAAATATAAAAAAACTGAAGCAATCGTGACCATAATAAATACGGCAATGACGCTAACGCGCGTTTCCCGCGCCGTAGGCCAGGTCACTTTTGCTAGCTCTGCACGAACCTGCCTTATAAAACCTAAAGGGGTTGTTTTGTTTGTGTTCATTTTGGTTTTCTTTTTATGTATCCGTCTTACTGTGTTCGCCCCTTTGGCCATGGGCTCGTAAGCGGCCAACGCCGTTTAAAGACACCATAATTTAAGGGAATAAAAGCTTTATAGAGGGGATTTGTGAAAAAGGGAAGCTCCCAAACAAAAAACTTGATTTTTGAATGATTTTATAGGAATATAAACCTAATATGGTTATAATTTGGAGCTTATAATCTATGATTACCCTTAAACAACCTCTCGGACGATCCAGCACCGCAGATCTTTTTGATGTATGGCAGGTCAAAACCGCTCTTGGTAAACTCAGTTATTACGAACCCTATGACAATGAAGAAATCACGGGCTTTGCCGATAACCAACTTTTTGAGGGCATTCGTAGATTCCAGAAAGACCAAAATCTTTTTCCAAGCGGTGCTATCAACCCCGAAGATAAAACACTGGAAAGTCTGAACAACCGGATACAAAAAAGATATGTTTCAGATTCAAGAGAAGTCGAACCCGAAGAGCTCCCGCCTCTTTTACCCAAACGCCCCATGATACCTGGAACCAATATTCCATACGATGGTGTGGAAGAAGGGCAGATGCCCAGAAGACAACTTGGTGCGCCTGCCCCAGATATTTGTGCGCCTGCCCCAGATAAATGGCGCTATAAAATAGACCGCGGCATGGAGCGTATCCCTCCTGACCTCTTTGATAATAGGATGTTACTACCTTACGACTCACTATTCCCAACCTTGCAAAAAGGCAAAGGAAAGAGGAATATATAGAGTGAAAAAAATTGTATTCATTTTGGTTTTTGTGCTGCTCTATAATAGCTTCTCTATTGCTTACGCCACAGAGTTTTATTATGCTTAAATAAAAATTATATCTCCAAAAACTGAGAATATTTCAAAAGATTGCATTTTGCAGTCCGGTAGATGTCTTATCGTCTTTGACTTTCAAGACAATAAAAATCTTCATGCAATTATAGACATCAAAAGTGACCTTGCTGAATTCGAATTTTTAGATGATGAGAAATTTATAGTGATGTCAGGCCAAGGACTTTCAAGTGCAACTGACCCCTTTATCCACCTTCCAATGGACGAACCTAAAATCATCAAGCTATATGCGCCAAGCCCAGAAGCACTGCTGGACCAAAACAACCCGTCTGCTGCTGTTATACGGCCACCAAACAAGCTTTTATATGAAGCGGAAATTAGTATCATACAAAATCAGGAAACACTCCAAGGCGAGACTTCAAAGATGGGTCTGTAAACTGGCAGGGGCGGAGGGACTCGAACCCACGACAACCGGTTTTGGAGACCGGTACTCTACCAACTGAGCTACACCCCTAAATGCCTAATATATGCCTAAGCACGCCCTGATATAGCAGGGCTTCTTTCCTGTTTCCAGTGTTTTTAAGGATAAAAACAACTCAACCAAGCCTCATTTTACAGTTTTTGCACCCTAACAAAGACGTGTTAAGCTTTGCCCCCGTAGGCAGATGAACGCTCAAAGAGATTTTATCATGGTCAATAATTTTTTTAAAAGCACAAACCAATCCACGCAGATAATCACGGCGGATATTTTACCTGATGAGATACTCAAAGAAGCGTTCGTGATGTGGGACGAGGCCAAAGGCCCGCAATATCTTCCAACCAAAAACGCACTTACAACAGAAAAGCTTAGAAACATAATTGGCTATTGCAGTTTTATCGAAGTTGAAGCCCTAACCGGACGATTCAAATATGTTTTTGTAGGGTCACACCATATTGAATTACTCGGTAAAGAACTTTGCGGGAACTATATTGATGAAATTTATGAAGGGGATATTAAAGCCGACGCACTTGATGCCTACCGCAAAGTGCTGCGCACACGCGCGCCGCTTTATACTTTAAAAGTCTGGAACACCATTATCCGAAAAATTGGGTATCAGCGGTTGCTACTTCCTTTTGAGAATGCCGATGGCACAATTAACTTTATAATTGCATGCATTACACCCACAGATAAAAAAATCAAATCGCTCAAAGACTGGCAAGAAGCATCCGACATTCAATCGATACGCGAGTTTTTAGAATTAGCCGACAGCTAACTAAAACTTATATGAAAGCCCAAGCGCAAGAATTCCAATATCACTTTCAGTGGAGCCCCGAACCTGTACCGAACTGTTACCAACCGTTGGAAAGGATCGGGTTAGGTTGATATCCTCGCTGCCCACACGGATATAAGTGCCTGACAAATTTAAAGTCACTGTATCGCTATATTTATATTCAGCCCCTGCTGAAAACCAGTTGCGATCACCGTCTGGTGTGCGCGTTGTGCGAAACCCATCTGTGGTCGGGGTTGCATCATACTGATAGCCTGCCATGAAGGTCCATTCTGGGTCCATCTTATACTTTGCACCAATAGCAAAAGCATTTGTATCTTTATAATTTTGGAATGTGCTGCTTTGGCCGCCATTATCAAGACCAACCGGAATGTCATCAAATACAGACCAGTTAAAACGAATATAGTGCCCCTGCACCGTCCACTTGTCTCCAATATCTTGTGACACTGCAAGCGTTGTAAAATCTGGCAGTGCTAATTCAGCATCACCACCAATGCGCACACTTGTTCCACCACCGGCAACACCAAGGGGGCGACGAATAATAATCCGCCCCTGTAAATCATGGTTTACCTGACTGCGATATGTCAGACCAATGCGCGTTGTATCAGTTGGCTGTAAAATCGCGCCCAGATTAAAGCCAATGTTCGATCCCTCGCCTGAAAGATTCTGAACGCCATCTGTTGCAGGTGTCGGCCCCCCTGCCGTGGCAGGCGATGGAATAGCGTTATCAAGCGATGCTTCTACACGCTGATAATCAAGCCCGCCGCCAACAGACAACCAGTTATTTGGTTTCCAAGCAATAGAAGGCTGGTAATCAATAACGCTCAGTGATGTCTGGGTTGAATCATAACGGCCCCAGAAATCATTATCATACTCGTTGGAAAGACCAAAAGGTGCTGAGACACCAAAACCAAGCCACCAAGTTTTGTCTTCGGATGCAGGAATGGCAACAAAAAAATGAGGCACAGGCGTCGGATCATAAGGATTAGTTGAACTTGAATCGCGTGAAAAAGAAGTTTGTGCAAAACCTGTTGCCGCCGTACCCGCCGTTGACCCCTCATCACGCAAACGGGCATAAGGCACAATCAAAGAAGCGCCTGTGCTAAGTTGCGGAGTGTCCAGATACGTCATGCCTGCTGGGTTATAATAAATTGTGCTTGCATCAACAGGGTCTGCTGCTGCCCCCGCAAAAGAAAGGCCCTGATAAGTTGCCGACTGTTCTTGAATGTAAAAGCCCGCCGCTTGTACAGGCTGAACAGCCACTGATAACAAGGCAAAAACGGAAACCGGAATAAGCGCATGTTTAATCATATTATCCCCCATGACGTTATGATAAGCGTGTTCTTGGTGCCTTTAAAAAATATAGCCAAAACAGAACCAATCCTAAAGCACAAACCATGTTGCAGCACACAAAAGTATCTTAAAGGATTTTTGATTTTTAATAACGTTTTTTATTAGAACCTTTTTCTCAAATCTGCTTCAATAAAAGCTGCTGTATCTGTTGTTTTATAAATTTTAACCAGCCTGTCTTCGGGGTCCATAAGAAAAATATAAGATGAATGGTCCATGGTATAAGCCCCTGCTTTAGGATCTTGCACCTTTGCAGCATAAACCTTATAGGCAGACACAACCTTATCAATATCGGCTTGCTTGCCTGTAAGGCCAATAAATTTTTCATGAAAATTTGTGAGATAATCTTTTATAACTTCAGACGTATCACGATCAGGATCTATTGTAATAAAAATGGGCTGAATGCGTGCTAAAATTTTTTGATCAAGACTATTAAGTGCTTCTGTCATTTTGGCTAGTTCTGTCGGACAGATGGTTGGACAAAATGTAAACCCAAAATAAATCAAACGATACTGGTTTCCGATAGAACGACTTGTAAAAACTTTTCCTTCTTCATCGGTCAATGCAAACGGGCCGCCAAAAGAAATATCGGCTTGGGTATCAACCACCAAATTATCAGATGACTGATCTTTTGTGACAAGTCGAAGACCAACCATGCCAATCAGCAAGGCTATCAGCATCGTACAAACAATAATGGAAATCTGCGAAGATCTAGTTTTCATCTTTAAATACACCCACTTTACATGCTATGGCTATGGTTGTGCCACATTCTTGATACAAGGTCTACTATGTCTGTTTCCAACCCATTACTTTCGCCCTTCACCTTACAAAACAAATGCCCACCTTTTAACCTTATTCAAGAAGACCACTATTTGCCCGCGCTTGAAGCTTCAATAAACGCTGCCAAAAAAACACTTGCGACAATGAAAACCAATTCAGCACCTGCTGATTTTGAGAATACGATACTGGTTCTTGAAACCTGCGCGGAACAAATGGGCATTATTGCCGGTATTTTTTACAACCAACTTTCAGCAGCAGGCACAGACGGATTACAAGCCCTTGCTGATAAAATAGGCCCTTTGTCTTCTAACTTTTCAACCGACATCACTCTTGACGCTGATATTTTCGCCCGTGTCAAAGAAGTTTGGGGTAAGCGCGACTCTCTTGCTTTAACAGTTGATCAACAAGCCGTTTTAAAAGAAACCTATGATGGTTTTGTTCGCGGAGGCGCCTTACTTGAAGGGGCCTCGCGCAACAAGTTAAAATCCATCAATGAACGTTTATCAATTCTGGGGCCAACTTTTGCTAATAATGTTAAAAAATCAGCAGAGGCTTTTGAGCTTATTTTAACAAATGAAAATGATATTGAAGGCCTGCCGGACACAGCGCGCCTTTTAGCCCATGAAGACGCCGCAGCCAAAGGGCATAAAAATGCATGGCGCATAACCCTTGATATCCCTTCTTATATGCCTTTTCTGACCTATGCAAAAAATAGATCTTTGCGTGAAATGCTTTGGCACGCTTTTTCACGCCGAGGCTTTGATGCCCCCTTTGATAACAAACCCTTAGTCCTTGAAATCGTGAACTTGCGTGCAGAGCGGGCAAAATTGTTAGGCTATAAAAATCATGCTGCTTATGTCTTGGAAAAAAGAATGGCTCAAAACCCGGATCAGGTTTTTAGTTTCTTAGAAAAAATGCGTTCTGCTTATAAGCCTGCAGCTGAAAAAGATTTTCAAAACCTTTGCGCATTTGCAAAAAAGCTTGACGGTATTGATGAATTAAAACCGTGGGATGTTGCTTACTATTCCGAAAAGCTTAAAGAATCTCTATTTTCTTTTTCATCAGAAGATTTGCGACCCTATTTTCCGATTGATACTGTTTTAGAGGGCACCTTCAAACATTTCAGTATGCTTTTTGGGGTAAAATTTACCCCCTCTACAGCTTATCCTGTATGGCATAAAGATGTTGTAACTTACGATGTGATGGACGAAAAAGATAATCGTTTTTTAGGCACATTTTATGCCGATTTCTTTCCCCGAGATGGCAAGAAAGACGGGGCATGGCAAACAACTTACCGTGGTCAGGGGCTGTATGAAGGGAGAATAGAGCGACCTGTTGTTGCGATTGTTTGCAACTTTACAAAACCATCTGCAGATCAACCTTCCCTGCTAACCCATGACGAAGTAAAAACCCTCTTTCATGAAATGGGCCATGCCATGCACACCTTGCTGGCAGAAGGGGCGTACCCTTCTATTACTGGCACCTCGGTGTTGTGGGATTTTGTTGAGCTGCCTTCGCAGGTTCAAGAGAACTGGCTTAATGAGCCTGAAACGCTGGCCCTTGTTTCAAGCCACGTCAACACAAAGGCACCGATCCCGCCTGAGCTGGTTAAAAAAATGCGTGCTGCAGAAAACTTCTTTGTAGGTTGGGGAGGACTACGGCAAATGGCATTTTCATACATGGATATGGTCTGGCATACTCAAGATCATGCACCAGATGATGTATGCGTATTTGAAGATCATACCCTTGAAGGCTGGACCTTTTTTCCAAGGCTTGGTGGCACATCCTCAACCAGTTTTTCTCACATCTTTGCAGGCGGATATTCGGCAGGCTATTATTCCTACAAATGGGCTGAAGTTCTTGATGCTGACACCTTTGAATTGTTTTTAGAAGCAGGCCTGTATGACCCCCAAACAGCGCAAAAATACCGCACTGAAATTCTTTCAAAAGGTGGATCAGAGCATCCTTCCGTTTTATATCGCCGTTTTCGAGGACGCGATGCTGACCCTGATGCGCTTTTGCGCCGTGAAGGTTTGATAAAAAAAGCAGCCTGATCACACCTGACTAGCCATCTTTATTGATGTCGGGTAAACTTTTCTTATGAGAACACAATCCACTAATCATATTATGATGATGGAGCCTTCTGGCTTTCATTCAAACCCCGAGACTTTTGACACCAACACCTATCAAGATGTTGATCGGGAGGATGCCAATAAAATCAACGAACGCGCTGTTATCGAATTTCGGGCTTTGCGGGACGCGTTGGTTGAAAAAGGTGTTTTTGTAACCACGGCCTTGGGCGACCCAAAATCACCAGATGCTGTATTTTGCAATAATTCGGTTTCCACTTTGGAAGGGGCACAGATGTGCCTTTACCCCATGATGGCGCTTAATCGCAGAATTGAAAGACGTGGTGATTTTATCCATCTTCTAAAAAAAACCTACCGCTTATCACTTGATCTTTCAGCATATGAAGAACATGGAAAGTTTTTGGAAAGTACGGGCGCTCACGCGCTTGATCGTATAAATCGTGTAGCTTATTTTTCACTTTCAGCTAGGTGCGATAAAGATCTTGCACATCTTTGGTGCGAAAAAATGAACTACACGCCCGTTATTTTTAACACACGCAATCATGCCGGAAAGCCTGTTTACCATACCGATGTTATGATGTTTATTGGAACAGGCTATATTGGTATTTGCCTTGACTGCATCGCTGAAGAAGACCGTGCCCATGTTGAAAATATGGCACGAAAGAAACATACCCTTATTCCCCTTTCAATGAACCAACTACAATCTTTTTGTGGTAATGCCCTAGAAGTTATCGGTACAAATGGCAAAAAATTTTTAACGATGTCCAGCAAAGCTGAGACGGCGCTAAACGACGAACAAAAACAAACGATAGAAAAATTCACAAGCGGTATCATCAGCGCTGATATCCATACTATTGAAACATATGGCGGTGGATCTGCACGCTGTATGCTGCTGGAGCTATTCTAAACAAATGATCAGTCGTCCTCCTTCAGTTTTACTTGTTGATGACTCGCAAACTATACGCAGTGCGCTCAGGCAACAACTCTGCGCAATCAACCCGCTTGATATCGATGCTGCCACAAGTGGCCAGGAAGCAATTGCCAAAGCAAATATGCGCAGATACAGCGTCATTCTAATCGATATTCATATGCCTGAATTAGACGGTTTTGAAACAACAAAACGCATACATCAATCTAGTTTAAACCAGAAGACACCTGTCATTATCATCTCTTCCCTTGATGTTACCAAAGACCTTCTTGTAAAAATTTATGATGCCGGGGCTATTGATTTTCTTTCAAAGCCTATAATTACAGAGGCCCTTTTAAGCAAAGTTAGACTTTTTGCAGACCTAGATCGACAGCATAACGAGCTGGAAGCTTATACAAACAAGGCCGATTTGGCTTCTCAGGCAAAGTCACTTTTTCTAGCCAATATGAGCCATGAGATGCGAACGCCACTTAATGGTGTTATTGGCACAACTGAACTACTGCATAAAACATTTTTAAATGAAGCGCAGTCACGCTATGTGAATGTTATTCGCTCATGCGGAGAAGCTCTTTTATCGATTATCAATGATGTGCTTGATTTATCTAAAATCGAGGCAGGTCACATCACTATTGATAAGAAGCCAACCCCTATTCGCAATTTAATTCATGAAACACTGTACCCACAGATTTTAAAGGCTGCCGAACAAGGTACAGACCTTGCCTTTGAAATTGCATCTGATGTCCCTGACGAGATTGATCTTGATAGTGTTCGTGTGCGACAAATTCTAACCAATCTTATTTCAAATGCTATAAAGTTTACTCAGAATGGAACGGTTGTTTTAAAACTCCATCTTTATAATAACGCTCTATTAATAGATGTTATTGATACAGGTATTGGTATTCCTGAAAACCGACTTGACTATATCTTTGGTAATTTCACACAAGCTGATTTGACGACCACAAAGAAATATGGCGGTACCGGGCTTGGGCTTGCCATTTGCCGACAGCTTTCGCGCATGATGGGTGGCGATATTCTGGTGAAAAGCAAGGTTGGGTATGGGTCAACCTTTTCAGTTACCCTGCCCATCGAAATAGCGGGGTCTCAACATCAACCATTACCTGGTTTACACACCGGCACACATATTATTTTGTGCGATCCTTCGAAACTTTACCGCGATACAATGGACCAGTTATTTACCAAGCGCGGCTTAAAAATATCTACATTCTCCAGCTGTGAAGATACTTTGAATTTTTTAAAAAGTGTCGCCTTACAAAATGAAGAAAAAATAATATTACTACTTGATGAAAAAAGTGGCTATTTAAACGCAGATGATTTGTGCGTTATTATTAAGGCAGACCCTAGGCTAAAAGACACGCCCATTTACCTCACCGCAGGCTACGGCACAGAAAAGCGGCTTGATCGACTGACGCAGCTTGGTTATAGCAGTTGCATTCTAAAACCTTATGACGATACTGATGTCATTCATATTATATCTGATAAATATTCAATCTCTGATCGCACGGTGTCATCATCGGTTGCTTATGTTGACACGCCCGATCTTTATGGCTTCCGTGTTCTGCTTGTGGAAGACGATATGGTGAACCGCATGATCGCAGAAGAAATGCTGCGAGATATGGGGGTAACTGTATTGTTGGCTTCTAATGGCATCGAAGCACTTGAAATTCTTGAAACAGAAACTTTTGATCTTATTTTAATGGATTGCATGATGCCTGTGATGGATGGATATGATGCAACACGCGTCATTCGAAACAATTTTAAACATTTCAAATCACTCCCTATTCTGGCAATGACTGCAAATGCACTAGAAGGCGACAAAGAAAAATGTATTGCTGCTGGCATGACAGACTATTTGACAAAACCGATCCGTACAGAAACCTTAAAAAGAGCGTTAACTAAATATTTTAATCAATGATTACGCTGATAATCTTTTCTGCATCGCATCTATTGATTGAGCAAGAAGCGTGTTTAAAGTGCTTATCATCCCTTCTATTTCTACCCAGATTGGTGAATTTGAATTAGCCGCAAGCTCTAACGCCTCAGCCTGCCGTGATGCACGCATTGCGCCCAAGTTGGCACTTGATGATTTTAATGTATGTGCTGCAAGAGAGATCTGCTGAGGCTTTTTGTGTTGAAAGCCATCTTCTATTTCTTTGGTATAGGCTTCTGTGCCCTTTGTAAATTGTAAAACTAATTGGGGCATTCGATCTTTCATCAAGAGATGAATATCGTCAAAAACCTGATGGTCCAGAATGAGCATTGAATAGCCTTCGTTATAAGTTACATCCTAGGGTTGTATTTTTGCTTTTTGCTGAAATTAAGTCAAGCTGATAAAGTGACGATATGCGCATTTTGATTCTCCCTTTTGTTTGCTTTTTTTTGATGGCTTGCGCGCCAGGACGAGCGATAGATTATAACCAGCAAATTCAAAGCTGGGTTGGCCGCGATAAAGACGATCTAGTTCGTTTCTGGGGGCCACCAGACAGGTTTTATACCTTTAAGGATAATAGTTCGGTTATCGAATATCTTCAATCGCGCGTTTACGATCAAGGCTGGGATGGCTTTCCTAGTGTTGGATATTCACATGGTGGTCACGGAAATGCAGTTGTTTTGGGCACCACAATAGGCCTCGGCTCAAGGTCGATACGCACTGAAACCTGCGCGACTACTTTTAAAGCCAATAAAAAAGGCACCATTACGGGTGCCTTCTTCAAAGGAAATGTCTGTCGCGTGCCAAAAGCAGCGCTTCAGAAACTATAATTATTCATCAAACTTTTTTCGACCTCTAGGGGCATCACTTTTTGAGCCGCCGAAAGATTTTTTCCCACCAAAAGACGGTTTTGGAAAGCCACGGCGGTCACGGTCCATGCCTTCTTCACGCGGAGGGCCACGGCGTGGGCGATCACCATCATCACGCGGAGGGCCACGACGCGGGCGATCACCGTCTTCACGAGGAGGACCCCGACGCGGGCGATCACCGTCATCACGGCCGCGCCCCCAACTTGGGCGATCACCACGATCACCCGAAGGGCGATAAGGTTTTTTAAACCCACCATCACGATCTTCGCGTGGCTTGAATTTTGGTTTTTCAAGTGCCACTTCTATGCGGCCCAAAGCCTCTAAAATAGCATCAAGTTTTAACATCAGATCTGGGTCGGTATTCACGGGCTTTCTCCGGTGCGGGGTCAAATTTTTTGCACACTATCAGGATCGTTAAGAAAAGTCGCTATAAATCGCTATAAAGGCTACCTGATAACGTCATAAACAGCCATATCAGACATATCTGCGACCATCATCGATATCTCATCGCCGTTATCCATATGCATCGGAATAGCTAAAAACGCAGTCAGGCAAGCTGCAGCAGCAAGCGCAAGTCCGCCATAAAACCAACTTAATTTCACATGAACCGGCTGCACCTGCGGCAAAGCAATTGCTTCATTCACCATACGATCTAACTTTTCGGGAGTGAGTGATAGGGTCATGGTATATCCTCCTGTAAATAAGACGGCAAAGACATTGCTAATGTTTTTCGGGCGCGCACCAAAAGACTTTCAACAGCTTTTTCCGTTGTTTGCATTATTTGTGCAACAGTTCGATTTGACTGCTCATCATAATAGGTCAGTAAAATTGCACGCTTTTGTTTTTCAGGTAACGCTTCGATTGCCTTCAAGATTAACATCGATTTTTCAAGCCCTGCATAATTTTTTGCAATATCTTCAGTAGAAGCTATGTCGTCAGGCATATCAGATCTCAGATGTTGCTTGCGATGCTGATCCATACAAGCCGAATAAATAAGTTTTGCGATGTAAGCTTCAACTGATCCTTTGTTTTCAAATCGTGGCGCCATGACCCATAATTTAATCAATGCTTCTTGAAGCGCATCTTCAGCAAGGCCCTGCTGCCCGCCTGTCAGGCGCATGCATAAACGATACATTTTTTCTGAAACAGATTGAACAAGTTCACGGAAGGCAACCTTGTCGCCTTCCGCTATATCTTTCATCAACTTGTTTAGATCATCACTCATAACCAATTATTCAACTGATTTTTTTCCTTCGCGGCGTTCGCCAATACGGTCTTTCCATTTGCTTCGCATTTCTTCATGTCCTTTTTTTAATTCTTCTTTTGAAAGCTTTCCGTCTTTATCAGTATCAAGCTTAACAAACATTTTATCAATCCGATCACGGTGCGCTGTTAACATTTCTTCCTTAGTTACAAATCCATCGCCATTTGTATCGACTTTCTCGAAACGGCCGCCGCCTTTTCCCTCTGGGCCATCTTCTTTAGGTGCCTCTTGGGCAAAGGCTGGAGCAAAAGCCAGCACAGATAAAATTGAAGCCAAAGTTAATATACGTTTAAATGTCATTATTTTCTCCTGTCTTATAAAGCTCATGATGAGCTGATATGAGTTTAACGCTGGCATACTTCAAAACCCTACGGTTGTAATATTAAAAAAAATCGAAATTTTAGTTGTTCGAAGCTAAGTGTTTGAATAAACAGCAAACTATTTTATTGAATTAAAGTAAGCCTTACTTATTTCTTGCCTGTATTTCTGGCAACCAGAACGCGTAAAACATCATCCAGATCCATCTGGTTGCTTTCTAACAAAACAAGGGCATGAAAAATAAGATCAGCACATTCATTGGCAATATCATCCTTATTGCCTTTCACCCCTGCGAGTGCAAGTTCAACCCCTTCTTCTCCAACTTTTTGGGCAATTTTATAGATTCCTTGCTCAAAAAGTGTTGTTGTATAGCTGCCTGCTGGGCGGTCAATTGATCGCTTGTGAATAAGGCAAGAAAGATCACGTAATACAAATAGTAAATCTGCTTGTTCATCACTAAAACACGTTTGTGTTCCTGTATGGCATGTCGGCCCTTGGGGTATAGCTTGAACAAGCAAAGTATCGCCATCGCAATCCAGTTGAACAGATACAACATTTAGAACATTTCCTGATGTTTCTCCTTTCATCCACAGGCATTTCCGGCTGCGTGAAAAAAACGTAACCTTTTTTTCAAGAAGCGTTTTTTGTAAAGCCTGCATATTCATATAGCCCAGCATTAGAACACGCAAGTTATTTGCATCTTGTATAATAGCTGGAATTAATCCGTCAGACTTTTCCCAATCTATTTTGGTATGATCAAATTCTAACATGTACGCACCTGAATACCTTGTGAGGATAAAAAACATCGAAGTTCTTGAATGACGATGGTGTTCGAATGAAAAACCGAAGCAGCAAGCGCACCGTCAACTTCAGTACACTGAAAAACATCTGCAAAATGCTGCATTTCACCCGCCCCGCCTGACGCAATAAGAGGGATAGTAATCGCCTGACGTACGGCCTGAAGCTGCTTTAAATCATAACCTTTACGCATACCATCATGATTGATGCAGTTTAAAACAATCTCTCCTGCTCCTGCTTTTTGCGCTTCCATTGCCCATTCAACGGTATCGCGTCTTGTTTTTAATGTCTTGGTTTCATCACCAGTATATTGATACACCTTATAACTTCCATCCTCTTCTCGACTATCAATACCGACAACAACGCACTGAACACCAAATGCTTCAGCCAAGTTCGATATAAAATCAGGCTTTTCAAGCGCAGGGGAATTGATCGATATTTTATCCGCACCTTCGTTCAAAATAACCTTCGCTTCTTCAACTGTGCGTATACCACCCGCAACACAAAATGGAATGTTAATAACGCGCGCAACTTTATTGATCCAGCTTTTATCGACAACACGCCCATCGCTGCTGGCGGTAATATCGTAAAATACCAACTCATCAATCCCTTCGTCTGTATATTTTTGTGCAAGACTTACAATATCGCCCATATCAACATGATTTTTGAATTGCACCCCTTTGACCACGCGCCCATCTTTTACATCAAGACAAGCAATAATCCGTTTTGTCAGCATGCGGCAACCTCAAGCGCCTGAGGAAGGGAAAAAATCCCCTCATAAAGCGCTTTACCAATAATAGCTCCGTCTGCATCAAGCGCCTTTATATCATCAAGCGACCCAATCCCGCCTGATGCCTGAACAGCTAACGATGGATACAAAACCTTCAGATGTTTATAGAGTGAAACGTTGCAGCCCTGTAACGTACCATCGCGAGATATATCCGTGCACAAAATATGTTTAAGCCCTGAGTCGATATAATCTTGGACACTATCTTCAAGCCTTAACAAGGTATCTTCCTGCCAGCCGGATGCCGCAATCATATAGTCATTCTCATCAGGCTTCACATCAAATGCCAGGCATATATGCTCAGGGCCAAACTGCTTTAAAATTTCCTTGGTTAGTTTCTTATTCTTATAAGAAAGACTACCAATGACAATACGACTTGCGCCTGCTTCAAGCAAATCTTGCACATCTTGTGCACTTCTGATTCCGCCGCCAGTTTGTACATTCAAGCCGCTGGCTTTAATGACCGACCGAATAAGTTGAATTTGCCGCTTACTCGGATCACGCGCGCCATCAAGATCAACCAGATGAAGCCAGTAAGCGCCATCTGCCTTGTATTTTTGTGCCACAGATTCAGGGGTTAAATTATAGTTTGTTTTTTGATTAAAATCCCCTTGAAAAAGTCTGACGCACTTTCCTGACATTAAATCAATCGCTGGATACAGTATCATATATTGATCTCCGTAAAATTTTTAAGTATGCGCGCCCCGATCAATCCAGAACGTTCAGGGTGAAACTGGCACCCCATAAAATTATCATGCGCAATAATAGCAGAAAATGTTTCATCGTAATCACACGTAGCTAAAGTGTATTGCCCTTCTGGGGCATAGTAACTATGCACAAAATAAACATAAGCCTGATCAGCAATGCCTGCTGTGAGGGGATGGTTTTGTACATATGACAGACTGTTCCACCCCATATGAGGAATTGTTTTGCCAGGCTTTGATAAAAAATGTTTGACGGGCCGTTCAATAATACCCAGCATATCAACATCACCTTCTTGCGAGTGTGAGAATAAAAGTTGCATGCCAAGGCAAATACCAAGAACAGGTTGTTTTAAAGACCTTATACATTCAATAAGGCCATAATCAGCCATGTGCTTCATTGCTTTTTTTGCAGCACCAACGCCCGGCAAAATAACACGCGGAGCGTTTGCAATCATACGAACATCATCTGTTAATACGGCTTTGATCTCAAGACGTTCAAGCGCATACATAACAGATGCAATATTGGCCCCACCACTATCAACAACAGCAATCATAATATACCTTTTGTTGATGGCAGGGCATCACCTTCCACTTTAATAGCCTGTCTTAACGCTCGGCCAAGGGCTTTAAAGCAGGCTTCAACCATATGATGCGTATTCTCACCCTTAACATCCACATGAATATTAGCCTGTAAATGTTCTGCAAATGACCTGAAGATATGCTCAATCATATCTGTGGGCAAATCACCAACATGATCCATCGGAAAATTTGCTTTAAAATCTAAATAATAACGACCACTTAAATCTAAGGCAACCTGTGCCAGGCTTTCATCCATAGGCAAAGAAGACCCAAAACGACCTATTCCATATTTGTCACCAAGCGCCTGACGAAGCGCCTGACCCAAAGCGATTGCACAATCTTCTATTGAATGGTGCGCATCAATGTGTAAGTCACCTTCACACTCTAGCTGAAGTGAAAAACCACCATGCTTGGCTAACTGCTCAAGCATATGGTCATAAAAGCCAATGCCTGTTGCAATGCTGACAGGCGCGGCACAATCAAGATTAACATGGACTACGATGTTTGTTTCGTTCGTTTTTCTGATAATAACGGCTTTACGTGTATGTATCACCTCATTATATAATTTACCTGTCAGAACATTGATTAATCTTTCCATTTCATATGCCGTACCAATAGATATACGAACACAGTTTTCTAAGTTGGGCTGATGCGATTGATTACGCACAATAATTCCTGATTCAAAACATTTCTTACAAAATTGATCTGCATTATGAACGCGTACAAGAACAAAATTAGCCGATGCGGGATACATCTCTACTACGTCTTCATATTGGGAAAGCGCTTCTAAGAAATCATGCTTAACTTTTTCTAGTGTTTTTCTTTTTGTTTTTAATTTTTCAAGATTAGCAGGAGAAAGAATTTTTAAAGCATCTAACACAACTGGCTGAGGAATGGGATATGGCGGCAAAACTTTGCGTAACAAATCAATAATCTCAGGCCTTGCAATGGTAACACCGCAACGCAAACCTGCTGCCGCATAAGCTTTTGAAAGCGTACGTAAAACAACAAGATTCTCAAACCGATCAAGACTTTCAATCAAGCTGATCTCATCTGTAAATTCAAGGTACGTTTCATCAATAACAACAAGCGCTTTTCCACTCACGCTTTTTAGAATGGATTCAATATCCTGCCTTGATAGCAAATTTCCCGTGGGATTATTTGGTGAACATAAAAAAATTATTTTCAAGTTTGAATTGGCAGCGCTTTTAATGGCCGTGATATTTAAAGAGAAGTCATGTTGTAAAGGAACCTTTGTTACTTGAATGCCCTGTAGAATAGAAGAATGTTCGTACATCGGGAATGTTGGCGGGCAAATCATCACCTCATCCTTGCCTGCGCTACAAAATGTACGGATCAAGATATCAATACCTTCATCTGCACCTCGTGTTATTAGTAAATTGCGCGTTGAAACGTCATATAAGCGCGCTAAAGACGCTTGCAATTCAGACGGCTGCTGATCAGCATAGCGCGATAAATTCTGTGCCCCTACATAAGGCTCATAGGGGCACTCATTGGCATCCAAAAAAATCATGTCAGAGGTTGCCTGATATAATGATCTTGCAGAAGAATAGGCCTTCATCGCTCTGATTTCAGGCCTTACCCTCTCTAAAATTTTTTCAATACTCATGATAATGTCCTGACCATACTGGCACGGGCATGCGCCTCAAGCCCTTCAATCCGCGCTAATGTTTCTATAACAGGGCCAAGATTCTGAATACCTTCCCTGCTGATTGTTTGAACAGTCATCGTTCTTTGAAATGCTTCCACGCTTAAGCCTGAGTAATTATGAGCATAACCATATGTTGGTAAAACATGATTTGTACCACTACAATAATCACCTGCCGCCTCTGTTGCCCAAGGTCCAACAAAAACGGAACCCGCACTATAAATATCGCTGACATATTTTTGGGCATCATCAAAACATAAAATCAAATGTTCAGGACCATATAAATTAGCGATATATATCGCCTGACTGATATCATGACAAATAACAATAAAACTATTGTTCAACGCTTCCCGGGCAATCTTCATCCTTGGAAGCATTTTTATTTGGCGCTCAACTTCCATACTGATTTCGTCCGCCTTATCTGCGTTTGGCGTTATCAGCATAACTTGTGACAACACATCATGTTCAGCTTGCGCCAAAAGGTCTGCCGCCGCAAAGGAAGGGTTGGTATTTTGGTCTGCAATAACACACACTTCCGAGGGCCCTGCTGGCATATCAAGCGCCGCACCTTCTGCATCTTCTGAAACCATTTTTTTTGCCTGTGTTACATAGGCATTTCCAGGGCCAAAAATTTTATTCACTTTAGGCACAGTTTGGGTACCGTAAGCCATAGCAGCAATTGCCTGCGCACCACCTATACAAAAAATATCTTCTATTCCACACAAATGTGCTGCATACAAAATATGCGGATTTATCGCGCCTTGTGCATTTGCAGGTGTACACATCACTCGCTTTTTACAGCCTGCTATCTGAGACGGTATTCCAAGCATAAGTGTTGTTGACACCAACGGCGCGGTTCCCCCGGGTACATAAAGCCCAACTTTTTCAATCGGCCTGATGGCACGAGCACACTGCACTCCTTGAGTGACCTGCATTTCATAAGGCTTGTAACCTTGCGCTACATGAAAGCGTGAAATATTTTGATAGGCTGTATCTATTGCTTGCTTAGATTGTTGCTCTAACTTTTGATACGCACCCGCAATCACTTCAGATTTTATGCGCAAATCATCCAATTGAATCTGGTTAAATTGATAATTATAAGTCTGAACAGCTTTATCACCACCTTCTTTAACGCTATTGACTATATCTGACACAACACGGCTCAATTCCGCATTATTTTGCAAAAACGGCCTTTGTAGAATTTTCTTTTTCTGTGTGTCCGTCAGTTCCGACCAAACGACTTTTTTCATTTTTTAATCCAGCATTTTTTCGATTGGTAAAACAAGAATAGCACTGGCACCATTAGCTTTCAGATCTTCCATTGTGTTCCAGAATATTCCCTCGTTACATACAGCATGAACAGCCACCAGATCATCGCGCCCCTGAAGCGATAACACCGTCGGGGAAGCCGCGCCCGGTAGTACCGCTTTAATATCTTCAAGTCGAGAAACAGGGCTATGCAACATGACATACTTACTTGACTGCGCGCTGCGAACCCCTTTCAGACGCATCAAAAATCTTGAAAGAATAGCCTGTTGATCCACATTCATATCAATATTACGCACCAAAACAGATTGACTGGTCAGAATGGTTTGAACATCTTGAAGACCATTCATCGTGAGCGTGCTACCCGTTGAAACTAGGTCACAAATAGCATCCGCCATTCCTATCCGTGGGGCAATTTCAACAGCGCCTTGCATCACTACAATATCACAGTCAACTTCATTTTCTTTGAGGAATTTTTTTAATAGCCCTTCATAAGAGGTTGCAATTTTCTTTCCCTGTAAAGATTGAGGAGATTCGTAAGCAAAATGATGCGGAACTGCAATCGCAAGTCTACATCTGCCAAACCCAAGCTCCATCACGGTTTGAATATCTTTTATACCTGAATGCGCATGCAAAATCTGCTCTTCACACAAAACATTTTGACCCACAATGCCGATCTGACAAACATTTGACGCAACAAACGTTGGAATATCATCATCACGTACAAAAAACACATCCAATGGAAAATTTTGTGATGTACAAAATAACTGATCTTTGCTGCGTAAAAGTTCAATCCCGCATTTAGCAAGAAGCGCAAGCGATTCATCGGCCAGCCTTCCTGATTTTTGAATTGCCAATTTTAATCTAATTTCGTTTTCCACTATTTTTCCATTCGCTCTATAATTTTTTTGTAACCCTGGTTCCCATTAAATAAAAAACGAGCAACCCGTGTGACCGTTGCTGAACTGACACCCGTAACCTCACTGATTTCGCGATACGGCATGCCTTTAATAAGCAAGCGCGCCACCCGCCAGCGGTCAGCCAAGGCTTCAAGCTCTGCAGGGGTGCAAAGATCACTCAGGAATGCCCGACATTCTTGAGTGTTTTCAATTTTTAAAAATGCCTCAAATAAATCTTTATAGGCTTTATCTGTTTTTATTTCACGATGTTTCATTGTTTTAACACGCTAACACATCATAACGACATGGTCAAGCATTTATTTAGCTTTTACAGGAGACTTTTATATAAATGCTCGCTTGGTTATTTACCTCTTTGCTTTATAGGCCGCTTTTAAAAGGCATTATGAAGAAGCTTTTACAAAAACCCTTTCCTATATAGGACTCATTCAATTTAAAAGGTTCATTTTAGGGTCTTCTTGAAACTTTATATCTACTAAATAGTTTTATTATGTCTAAATTATCAATCATCTCTTGCCCCCTTTTGGATATAAAGACAGTATACAAAAATAAGTAAAATTACTTTTTTAAAAGACCGGCGAAAACGTTTGCGCATTTTTGCTAAGGGATTGTTTTGGAACCTTGATGACAAGTGCTGAAAATTTTATTCATCAAACAGCCGAAAGCCGATTTCTCAAAATCGGGATTAAGGGCGACTGGACCATGCATAATGCACCCCAGCTTGAATCTCTGTTAAAAAGTATATCGCCTACCCGAACACAGTATGATGAAGTTTGTCTTCACTGTAACGGGCTAAAAACAATTGATACAACTGGGGCTTGGTTAATTTACAGCAAATTTAAAGATTTAAAGAGTTTTGGTTTTAATGTCTCTCTTGATGGATTCAAAGAAGTTCATTTCAGGTTTATAAAAACTGTAGAGTCTTACAGTGAGGGTTCAAGTAAACGTTATATAAAGGCCATCACATTTAAAAGTGCTATGAGTAATCTGGGCCATCAATTTTTTGCTTCAATTGATCATCTTAGTCAGGCTTTTGGTTTTCTGGGTCGCGTAACTGATACTTTCTTCAGAGCTTTGGTAAACCCTTATAAATTCAGGATCGGATCGATTGTCAGACATATTCAGGAAGCGGGCATAAACGCTTTACCCATTGTTGCCGTTATGGCCTTTTTGATTGCTGTTGTGTTGACTTATCAGGGTGCTACCCAGTTGCAAAAATTTGGAGCAGAAATTTTTACTGTCAACCTGACAGCGATTTCCATTCTGCGAGAAATGGGGGTTTTACTTACTGCAATTTTAGTTGCAGGTCGTTCAGGCAGCGCATTTGCTGCTGAAATTGGAGTTATGAAACTGAATGAAGAGGTCGACGCCCTTAAAACAATCGGCATTGATCCTTACGAGATTTTAGTGTTACCGCGTATTATAGCCCTTGTTATCGCGCTCCCTTTAATGACATTTGTTGCTAATATCTGCGGCCTTGTCGGCGGCGGTGTCATGTCTGTTTTATTACTCGACATTCCGGTTGATCGTTATTTAAGCCAACTTTCACTGGCCATAAATATGCAGCAATTTTTAGTTGGCATGATTAAGGCGCCAGTTTTTGCGTTTATCATTGCCTCTGTGTCCACATTTCGTGGTATGCAAGCCAGCGGGTCCGCGGAATCAGTGGGCGAAATGACTACTATTTCTGTTGTTCAATCCATTTTTCTTGTGCTTGCGGCTGACGCTGTCTTCTCCATTATATTTTCGGAACTTGATATATGAACAGTGCAGAAAACCATTCTACTCTTATTTCCTTGCGCGGTATCGTCAACAGGTTTGGCTCTCAGATTATTCATGATCACCTTGATCTTGATATTCGAACGGGTGAAATTCTTGGCCTTGTCGGCGGATCAGGATCAGGAAAATCTGTTTTGGTACGCACAATTTTAGGGCTGCACACCCCTTCTGAAGGATCCATTATTTTTAAAGGCGAAGATATCACAACCTTATCCCCGCATGAGATGCTTGAAATTCAACGTTCATGGGGGGTTATGTTTCAAAGCGGCGCACTGTTTTCTTCGCTGACTGTTGCAGAAAATATCATGCTCCCTATGCAAGAACATCGTGCTTTATCTGATAAGCTGATCCGTGACTTGGCTGATCTTAAAATCAAACTGGTTGGCCTACCTATTGAAGCGGGGTCCAAATATCCATCCCAGCTTTCAGGTGGCATGGTAAAACGCGCCGCACTGGCCAGAGCTTTAGCGCTTGATCCGCTTATTTTGTTTTTAGATGAACCCACAGCAGGTCTTGACCCTATTTCTGCATCAGCTTTTGATGATCTGATTATCCATTTACAAAAAACGCTGGATCTGACCGTTGTTATCATCACCCATGATTTAGATACCCTTGTGGGTATCTGTGATAGAATTGCGGTTCTGGTAGATCACAAAGTTATCGTTGAAAATCTCGACGATCTCATGTCTCATACACATCCGTGGATTGTTTCCTACTTTCATGGTCCACGTATGCGCGAAGCTCTAAAAACTCGAAAGGTTGCAACTGCCTAAAACGATGGAACGCAATGTAAACTATGTATTTGTTGGCGTTTTAATTAGCATCTTGCTGATTGCCCTTACCGCTTTTGTCATCTGGCTGGCAGGTACACACGACTCGCGCAAATATGACCGCTACACTGTGATATTCGATAGTGCTGTTAATGGGTTGGAACTAGGCGGCATTGTTCGCTACCGCGGTGTTGGTATAGGCCGAATTATTGACATCAGGCTTGACCCTGAAAATCCTGCTCTGGTTCGCGTTGATGTTGAAGTGGAAAGTACAGCCCCCGTTCGGGCGGGAACAAAAGGTTCTTTAAAGCCGCAAGGTATTACAGGATTAAGCTTTATTGAACTTGAAACATCAAAGAGCGATATAACCCCACCCACAAAAGAAAAAGGGGAGCTATATCCTGTTATCCTTGCGCGGCCGTCAGAACTTGATCAACTGTTTCATGATGCGCCCGAAATTACCGGAAAGATCATTATTCTTTCAGAAAAACTAAACACCATCGCCACAAAAATTGATGGGATTTTAAGTGACGATAATATCGCCTCTATTCATAAAACGTTGACAAATATCGAGACAACGACACAGCGTTTAAATTCAATTCTAAGTGAAGAAAACACACAAAATTTAACCCATATTCTTCAGGATGTTGATGCGTTAACATCAAGCTTGGCAAAAAATGAAGATGCAATAGGCCGCTTTTCAGGCGAAGGGCTTGATGAAATTAACCTGCTGGTCCGTGATTCACGGGCGATGGTCAATTCTATTCGTGATCTTGCAAAAACACTTGAAGAAAAGCCTTCCCGTATTTTATTTCAACCTAGCTATGATGGCGTAAAAGTAGAACCATGATTTCTTTTTTCAGACACATTCTTTTCTGTTTCTTCATATTGCCTGCCTTATCAGGCTGCGCTCGTTTTATTGATAGCGCACCGCCGCCATCGATCTATCTTATTCATGCACAAAAACCTGAAGAAGCTTCCGTACAAAAAACAAAGCCGGTCTCAATCATCGTTGATAGACCTAAGTTGATAGAAGGGTTAAATACAGATCGCATAGCATTACTTAAAAACAATAT
>CAZYMI010000015.1:11188-53209 GCA_964648505.1 uncultured Pseudobdellovibrionaceae bacterium | reverse complement strand
ATCTGTTTCAATGAGCAATCTATCAAGCGGCACGTCACGCGCAATCTCTTTTAACTCGGTCGACTTTTTAAAAGTCACCATACCAGAAAGTGAAATGTAAAATCCCATATCAAGGGCGGCTTCCGCCATCCATCGGCTGGAGCTGAAACAATGAAGAACACCCGAAAATTTATCGCCTGCACCTTCTTCCTTCAAAATCCGGATCACGTCTTCATCGGCATCGCGGGCATGAATGATCACAGGCAAACCTGTCTCTCGGCACACCGCTAAGTTTTTGCGGAAGGATACAGCTTGGTCTTCAGGGCTGCCGTATGAATAATAGTAATCTAGCCCTGTTTCCCCGACCCCTACTATCTCAGAATTTGCTTTAATGTAATCTACCATATTATTGATAGTAATGGATTTTTCTGATTCCTTTGATGCTTCGTGCGGGTGCGTACCAATTGTGCACCATACGTTCTTGTACGTCTTGGCGATGTTCAAAACATCGGGGAATTCATCCGCCACGCGGGAACATATCGTCATCATGCCCTCAACCCCTGCGGCGTTGGCAGCCTTCACCAAAGCTTCAGGCCCGCCAAGGGGTTTTAGCTGCTCGGAATTTAAGTGGCAGTGGCTATCAATCCACATTACATCATGCGCTTTCCGTTAGGAACTTTGCCAACAGGACGAGACAGCACAATCGCGCCGTTCTCGTCCTCAAAACCCAAGGTTAAACATTCAGACGAAAACTTGCCAACTTGCTTGGCCGGGAAATTAACAACTGCCATCACTTGGGTGCCAATAAGGTCAGCCGGTTTGTAGTGAACGGTAATTTGGGCGGATGATTTTTTCACCCCAATCTCAGCCCCGAAATCGATTGTGAGCTTATAAGCAGGCTTGCGCGCTTCTGGAAATTCATCCACGGCTGTGATCGTACCCGCCCGTATGTCGACTTTCAAAAAATCATCAAAATTAATCATGTTCGTGGCCTTTGTTTTTATGGGTTCTAGGGCAGCTTCAGGGGCTTCTTCTACAACTATGCGTGGAAAAACACCTGTTGGCACATCGATTGAAGTATTTACTGCAAGCATATGTTCTAAATCAGAAAAATTGCGTTTGTCCTGAGGAATTTTCAATTGATCGAGGATTTTAGCGGCTGTATCAGGAATAACAGGCTGCACGAGGATTCCAAGGCGCCTTATAACCTCACACAAGACGTACAAAACTGTCTTCATACGCTCGGGTTCTGTCTTCTTCAGGGTCCAAGGCGCTTGCGCGTCGATGTAAATATTTGCCGCCGTTACACCCTCCCAGATAAGCTCCAATGCCTTGTCGAATCTTTGGAGGTTCATTTGAGCTTTTATGTCCTCAAATTGCGCAAACCCCGTCATTCCCAACAAAATTACGTCCGCATCTAAAGACGGCCCTTGTGCAGGAATAACCCCATCACAATTCTTGTGAACGAAGCTGAGTGTTCTTTGAACCAGATTTCCAAGAGAATTCGCTAAATCATTGTTTAAACGTGACAATATGTTTTTATGATTGAAGTCTCCGTCATTCCCAAAAGGCACTTCGCGTAACAAAGCGTAACGGCTGCCATCTACCCCGTACTTCGCCACAAGGTCGTGTGGGGAAATAACATTGCCGATGGATTTTGACATTTTTTGCCCTTCAATCGTCCACCATCCATGGGCAAAAACGCGCTTCGGTGGGGCAACGCCAGCCGCCATCAGAAAGGCCGGCCAGTACACGGCATGAAAGCGAATAATGTCTTTGCCCACCATATGCAAATCAGCCGGCCAATAGCGATTGGTTTCAGGGTAGCCGCAGGCGGTTAGGTAATTGGTGAGTGCATCTATCCAAACATACATCACATGCTTTGGGTTGCCTGGTACGGGTACGCCCCATGTAAAGTTGGTTCGGCTTACGGAAAGGTCACGCAAGCCGCCTTTTACGAAACTCAAAATCTCATTTCGTCTTGAATCGGGACCGATGAAATTCTCATTCTCGGAATAAAACTTTAAAAGTGGTTCCTGCCACGCGGATAGTTTAAAGAAATAACTCTCTTCCTCCACCCAAGCGCACTCGGCACCTGATGGGGCAATTTTTTTGCCATCTGGTGTGGTTGTCAGTTCATCTTCACCATAATACGCCTCATCGCGAACGGCGTACCATCCGGCATATTTATCCAGATAGATTTGCCCTGCATCTTCCAGCTTTTTCCATAGGGCCTGACAGGCCTTTTTATGACGTTTTTCGGTGGTTCGGATAAAATCGTCATTCGTAAAATTAAGAACAGGCACAAGATCACGAAAGTTTTTTGACACCTTGTCAGTAAATTCTTGCGGGTCGACCCCCGCCCTCTCGGCCGCTTGCTTCACCTTCAAGCCATGTTCATCGGTGCCGGTGAGAAAAAACACGTCATATCCATCCAGCCGCTTGAAGCGCGCCAAAACGTCACACGCAATAGTGGTGTAGGCATGGCCCAAGTGGGGAACGTCATTCACATAGTAAATGGGCGTAGTGATGTAATAGGGCTTTTTGGTCATCAGAGTCCTTTTCGGACGCTATTGTTAACAGGGCGTTACAAAAAGTAAACACAAGCTGTTAACTGGGACTTGAGGGCCATGCTTTTCATGTCCCCGATGATAGGCTGCGAAAGGCTGTCAGCAGTACCATGCGGCGATCAAGGCTGGCAGATGCGCCTTGTGTAAGTGTGGCTTTAACGCTGTCACAAATTTTAAGCCATCCATCAAGGTTTAGGCCTGCAGCCACTTTAAAAAGGCCGGATGATTTTAAAAATAAAGGCAGGGTTGTTTGCGCCGCCTTATTGCGAGTGATCTGCCCAAATATCCAATCAAGCATATTGATAAGAACCAGATAATGCCCATCTGCATCAGACCCAACAAATCGTTCAGCAAATTTATGAAGCTGCATACGGTCAAGCGCAGGTAGATTGGATGTCAGGCTTAAAATTTGTTCAAGCACATCAAGCCCACCCATTTCAAACAAACGCACCGCGCGCCCTGGGGATCCCGCACATATAAGCGCCAGCCGGTCAAGATCTGCCCCGGAAAGACGAGGATAACTTTTTGATAGCAGTGCGTTAAAAGCACTTTTATCAAGCCCTTCCATACGAATAACGCGCGCACGCGAACGGATGGTGGGTAAAAATGTGCCAATACGGTGAGCGATTAAAATAATTAAAGTTTTTTGTGGTGGTTCTTCGAGAATTTTAAGAATAGCATTCTGCGCATTCCTGTTCATTGAATCCGAATCATCAACAATAACAACCCGCCAGCCCGAATTTGCAGATGTTTTACGCAAGAAAGGGACGACTTTGCGCACCTCGTCTACATCAATTCCTGCTTTGTGGCGCCCCTTTTTTTCATCATAAGGCCTTTCAATGACGAGTAAATCAGGATGCCCGCCAGAAGACACCTGCGCAAATGTTGTGCTTTCAGGGGCGATAAACATATTTTCAACGCTGCGGGCAGGCGCAGGTGGTGCAGCCGGTGCATCACCAAATAAATTAAAGCCAGCATCATCTTCCGCGGGCTTTAAAAATTCAGTATCTGCAAGCAAATACCGCGCAAGCCTGAAAGCCAGAACTGATTTACCAACCCCTTCAGGGCCTGCAAAGATAACAGCGTGCGGCATACGGCCTGCCTGAATGTCTGCTAACAGTCTTTTTTCAATATCAGCATGTCCATATAAATCAGAGGCGTTACGCGCTGGCGGCAACTGGGAGCGTATATCAATCTCATCCAGATCGATTGTATTATCATCTTCATCGATCTCGGTAAAAGCTGTCATTGTGAAAATCGCAATTTAATAAGATCGGTAATTTTTTGCGATAAAATTTCAGGCGCAAGGGTGGCATCAAACACAACGCAGCGTTCTGGATTGGCGCGGGCGATTTGCAAAAAGCCTTGTCGCAGGCGCGCGTGAAAGCCAAGGTCTTGTTTTTCAAACCAGTCATCTTGCTGGTTCTCACGCGCTACCAATCGCTTTAATGCCTGTTTGGGATCAATATCAAGTATAATTGTTAAATCAGGCTGTAAATCCCCGATAATCATTGTGTGCAGATCTTCAATAAGTTTTTTTGACAAGCCTGCGCCATAATGCTGGTATGCAAGTGTTGAGTCTGTAAAGCGGTCACATAGAATTGTTTTTCCCAATTCTAGTGCGGGATTAATCACACGTTGTGTATGAAGAATGCGATCTGCAAACATCAATAAAGCCTGGCTTTCAGGTGACCATTGATAATGAGATCCTGATTTAAATAAAGCACGAATAGCCTGACCTTCGGGCGTATCGCCGGGCTCAAACGTCACAATCACTTCATGCCCTAAAGTTGCAAGAGACAGCTCAAGAAGTTTAATCTGCGTTGATTTACCTGCCCCATCGCCCCCTTCAAATGTGATGAAAAGGCCGCGTTCAGCCATATCTTAGCCCGCTTTTCCGGTCAGGATAAAAATAGCTTTTGCCATGGTGCGTGACAAAAAATTCAAAGCTTTCACATCTTCGGCAGCAACCAGAGGATACGAAACATCACCTTCTTTATCGCCAGTTAGTACAACCATTGTGCCAACTTCCTGCCCTTTTGAAATTGGCGCGGTTAAAGGTTCATTGAATTTCAAACGGAATTTAAGGGTATTACGACCTGTTTTAGGTAGGGTTGCTAAAAAATCTTTCCCAAGTGTAACAGGCACATCAGCTTTTTCACCCAACACAACGCGAGCTGACGCAATAGGTGCTTGATACGCTTTAAAGATAACATTATCAAATTCGCGCAAAGCCCATTCTATAATGCGGCCTGATTCATCCGCGCGCTGCTGCATCGACGTCATACCATTAACAACCATCACAACGCGCCGGCCATTTTGCACAGCTGACCCGATTAGGCCATAACCTGCTGTATCTGTGTGGCCGGTTTTAATGCCATCTGCGCCAATATCTTTGTATAAAAGCGGGTTACGATTACCTTGTTTGATGTTGTTGTACGTGAAGTCTTTTTCGGAATAGTAATGATAGAAATCAGCGTAATCATTCACAAGCGCAAGCCCAAGTTTGGCAAGGTCGCGCGCGGTTGAATAATGATCATCTGCGGGCCAGCCCGTTGAATTTGAAAAATTTGAATGATCGAGCCCTAAGGATTTAGCTTTTGCATTCATCATTTCTGCAAAACCAGATTCGGATCCGCCAATCGCTTCAGCAAGAACAATGCAAGCGTCATTTCCTGATTGCACAATCACACCACGCACAAGATCTTCCACTTTGACGCGGTCGCCTACATGCACAAACATCTTTGATCCTTGCATACGCCACGCGTTTTCAGACACAGGCAATGTATCATCCAGTTTCAACCGGCCTTCTTTGATAGCATCAAAGACCACAAACATGGTTAAAACCTTACTCATTGATGATGTGGCCATTCTTTCATCACCGTTCTTATCTAAAAGAACAGCGCCTGTCTGCGCGTCTATGACGAAGGCTTCTTTAGGCGCGATCGATGCTGCATCCAGCGCAAAAGCAGATGTCGAAAACGTAAAAAGAAAAAGAGCTGAAATTAAAAAGCGCATAGATGATCCAGACATTAAAAGAAGGGTGTTGAAAAGATGAACTTTCTTTGTGTCGAGAGTGCATCTGCCTTCAATGCGCGTCAAGGGTTAGGATGAGCTTTAAAGCCCTTCATCCACGATAATTCTGGCATCACGCGACCCTGCGGCAACAACATTATTTAAAAGCTGATCGGCTTGCGATACATCAGCCACAGGCCCTACCCTGACACGGTACAAGGTTTTCCCACTCATAAAAACAGGTTGAACTTGCGTGGGGCCATAGCGCGACAGGCTGGTGGATAGTTTTAGAGCATTAAACTTCTGTGAAAATGACCCTGCTTGAATGTAAAGGCTTGTTTGCCGCACGGCTTGCGTAGTGACAATAGGGTCAGGATAAAAAGTTCCATCAGGCGACACATGCCCCGGAACGCCAGACGCACCTACAAAGCTACGATTTTGGTGTGAGGGTAAAGCTGCGGTTTGAACAGCAGGCACAGGCAGGGCGGGAACATTGCCACCCCCTTGTGCATTTTCAAGCAAACGTCCATCTGACTGAATACTTGCTTTACGCGGCATAATGTTATCGCCACGGTTAACAGCAACTTCCATACCGCGTGTATCCACGCCGCGCCGCGCCAGATCTGCAACATAACGGCTTTCTTCTTCAAGCACCTGAAGCTTAATCCGGGCTGTTCCTTTGTTTTTAAAACCTAATAATTCAGCCGCTTTTTTGGAAACATCCATAACGCGGCTGCGCGCAAAGGGCCCGCGATCATTAACGCGCACCACAACAGACCGACCGTTTTCAAGGTTAGTAACGCGCACTAGAGACGGCATTTGTAGCGTGCGATGCGCGGCCGTAAGCTCATTTTCATTAAAGCGTTCGCCGCTTGCAGTTTTTTTGCCATTAAAACCAGGACCATACCACGAAGCAATTCCAGTTTCGATATGGTCATATTTTTCACTCGGCACATAAGTTCTGCCAGCAATATTATAGGGTTTTCCTACTTTAAAACGCCCATTATCTGCCGTATTAGCCGAAGAAGGCGAATAAATACGCTTGGACATATCGGCCAGAAACTGTGTTTCAGTACAGCTTGCAGAAAATAAAACAGCGCACACAAGAAGTGCGAGGCGCAAGGCCGCAACGCGGCGCGTAAGTGAAAAAATAAAATTCATATGATGATGCGTTTTACTCTCGGTTCTGGTGCGCGGGATCTTTTTCAAAAAGCCCTGCCAGCATCGCCACGCTGGCCGCAAAATAAGTTGAACGGTTCCAAGTCATTAGGACGCGATGATTATCATACAAAAGATAGGCAGGTCCACCCTTACCGTCCGGCTGCCATAAAGATGCCTGTGAGTAACTTGAAATTACATTATTTTTCAATGCGATAGATTTTATGCCCAAAGACTGCCATTCTGACATTTTTTTCCGTAACTTTGGATCGATCAATCCATCAGGGAACTGCGCCGGAAGATCTATTCTTTCCATCACGGGCTTTCCAGCCTGCCATTTATTCTGCTGTAAGTAATTTGCAGTCGAAGCAAATACATCTGCGCGTGTTTGCCAGATATCGCGCTTGCCGTCCCCATTTCCATCAACCGCATATTTTAAATAGCTGGATGGTAGAAACTGGCAGTTGCCCATCGCGCCCGCCCAAGACCCCCGCATTTTTGAAAGCCTGACATCTCCGCGCTCAATCATCTGAAGGGCTGAAAGTAATTCACCTTTAAAATAATCCCCTCTTCTGCCTTCATAACCAAGTGTGGCAAGGGCAGAAAAAACGTTAAAATCGCCAGTAATACGGCCATAATGCGTTTCAATCCCCCATAAAGCGATAATAATACTGGGCGGCACGCCTGTATCGCGTTCAAGCGGCTTTAAAGATTGCTTGTATTGTTCAAAGTAACGCCTGCCTTCATCAATACGGGCTTGAGACAAAACCCCCTTTTTATATTCTGTAAAACTTTTCTTTTCAGGTTGTTTGCGATCCAGTTTAATAACCACAGGCAAGAAACGCACATCAGCAAAGGCTGCATCGATAGTTTTGGCAGAAATATTCATGCCTAAAGCATCTTGCCGCGCACCTTCTAACCAGCTTCTAAAGGATGCTTCAGAATAGGCGCGCGCATAAAAAGGCATCAATGCCGCAAAGGTAAAGAAAAACGCTACACAAAATAATCGCATAAACACAACAAACCAGAATTCAGATACGAAAACAATCTTGACCAAACCGTCGACAAAAGGCATGGTTTGCCGCGCTTATTTTTATGCTGTGAATATGCGGCAATAAAGTAATGAAGCAGCTGTAATGTAATACGCCTATAAATTCTAAGTTGATAATATTACGGAGAGATGGCCGAGCGGTTGAAGGCACTAGTCTTGAAAACTAGCGAAGGTGCAAGCCTTCCGTGGGTTCGAATCCCACTCTCTCCGCCATCAACTTAAAGACAAATTTTGTATATTGATTGACACATATATTGATTGACGCATAATGATTTCACGCCGACTGTTCATGCAACTATTCGTTGGCACAGCAATTACTGTTGTAGGTGCTACTGTTCTTGGAGCATCTGTAAAGGCTGAAAAACTTGCAAACCAACATGCAACAACAAAGGACAGCATGAATAACATTTCTGGTCTTGGTGACCGCCTTACCTATTTTACAGCAGGCAATGCGGGTCAATGGAAAATTCGTTCAGTAACACCCGTGACAGGTGAAGGGCTTTCAGCTAGCGCTACACATTTGGCGCTCGCCCACATGCCTGCTGCGGCATCCACTGCCCCATTATGGGCACTACGCGGCGTTTCGAGTAATACCCGCTACGTAACCAATAGCGAAAAAGCAGAGCTTCTGGCCAAGCAATCCGGATTAAATCGGCCGGAAGCTACGCGCGCTGCATTGATCCCTATTCGTAAAAATGCTGCGTGGTGGGCGCTTTCGCAAGAAGAGCGCCGTAATATTTTTGAAACTCAGTCGCATCATACAGCTAACAGCATGCCTTATTTACCCGCCATTGCCCGTAAATTGCACCATTGCCGCGATATAGGTGAACCATTTGATTTCCTGACGTGGTTTGAATACGCACCGGAGCATTCTGATGCGTTCGAACAACTCGTGCAAACCCTGCGCGCCAGCAAAGAGTGGACCTATGTCGATCGCGAAGTCGATATCCGCCTTGAGCGCGCCTAACATTTAAAGTGCCCCCCACCAATTACAAAGAAAGTTTATTTCGTGACTATAATAAACCAAACACTCGCCCAAGGCCTGAACGCCTCACTTTTTGCTGCTACTGTTGAAAATGTTACACCATGTGCACAAGGCATTCATCACCTATCAATAGCTTTAGCGAACGGTCATTTCTTTACACCGCAGCCTGGTTCACACATTCAAGTCGCGGTGCTGGATACACAAGGCCAGCCCAAGCTTAATCATTACTCACTGATCAATGCGCCTCACCAATCACAGCATTATCATATCGCCGTACAGGCAGAGGAATCTGGCGCTGGCGGATCACTCTTTATGCATCGCCTAAAAGCGGGCGACACGGTGTATGTATCCGCACAAAAAAATGATTTTTTACTGCATGAATCAACAGCTCCTGTCATCCTGATTGCTGGTGGGATTGGTGTTACGCCTGTCTATGCAATGGCGCAGGCGCTTAAAGCCAAAGGTGCCAGCTATCAGTTTCATTATAGTGTGCGCAGCCGAAATAAGCTTGCGTTCGCTGATGAGTTAGCGGCACTTGGGGCCCAATTTTATATTGGTGACGAGGGTAAGAGGCTTGATATTAATGCACTACTTTCGGCTGCTTCTGCCGACACACATGTTTATTTCTGTGGCCCTAAGGGGTTAATCCAAGCCATCATCGATACGGGCGAGCGCCTTAGCATACCGCGCACAAGATTGCATTTCGAGTTGTTCGGCAATGCTGCAAACTTAAAAGCCTCAGATCAACCTGTAAATGTGGTACTGAGTCAATCAGGTAAAACGGTTGCCGTGCCAGTTGGCATCTCGATTCTCGATGCTTTACTCGCTGAAGGTATTGAGTGCAGCTTTGGCTGCAAACGCGGCGAATGTGGCGCCTGTGCGGTTGACGTAATCGAAGGATCGCCTGATCATCGCGATGTTGTGCTCACGAAAGATGAGAAAGCTGCGGGTAAAATGTGCATTTGTGTTTCACGCGCACATTCACATTCTATCACCTTGAATAAATAATTAACGGGCTTACTATCTTAAAAACCATACGGCCATTTAGTCAAAGCGATATGATTATCTTACAGCTGGTGGGCTTATTGTGCCATAGTTACACAAGTTAAAAACTCTGTTTTCACCGGGAATAAGTTCTCCGTCTTGCGTTTTTGTAAGTGGGTCTATTTTAAAAATTTGAGTTTTACCCTGCTTTGGTTTGAATTCGATAGCAAATGCGTTGTCTAACATGCTGGGGTGAAACATGGCGGCTGAACCGGCAGACCCTTGGCATGACGGGCCGCTATATTCTTTAAAATCTGAGCATCCGGCTGTGGCAAGGAAAGAGGCAATCAGCGCAATTTTGGTTTTCATGTTAAGCCCTTTTTACTATAGATTATGTATTGTTTAATCTTATAGCAAATTAGATCAGTATAGTCAAATATAGTTTAAATTCTATTCTGTATAGATAAAATCTATACAATATAGATAAAAACTATAAATAATTTATATTTTAAAAGAAAAAATAAAAATCTGATATAACGCCACATCAGGCAATGATAAAATGCACTTAAACACCACTCTAACCATCTATATTTTAAAAGTTTTAATAATAGGGATTTCACCTCATGACCGCCCAAGAACCTGAATTACAAAAACCCGGCGCGGGTATCCCCGCCCCTGAAAGAGCCTTTTTTCGTTATATTGCGATGCCCGTTGCGTCTGGCTGGTTATCATGGGGTTATTGGGAAAACGACCTTAAAGCACAGACAAAGGCGCTGCTTAAAGTGTACAGGACTATCCCCTCACATATATCCAATCAGAAGATTCTTGTGTCACGCTTACCGGGCCTAGAAGATTCATCCCGCTACTGGTCAGCCAACATGGTTCTGGAGCATATTATTATTGTCACAAAAGGCATAGCAGGCATCATTGAAATACTGGCGCAGGAAAAGCAGCCGACCATAGAAGTTCGCACGCAAGATGTTAAGCCCACAGGTGCTTTAAAAGACAATGTTGCGAGTGTTTTTGAAACTGAAATGGACCTTGTTTACTCAAGGCTTTCTGCATTTAAAAATAAATGTAGCAAAGCTCGTCACTATCATCCTTGGTTTGGACAAATGAATTCAAAAAAATGGTTTACGCTTCTGCCCCTTCATCATCGTATTCATTTGAAGCAGCTCAGTGCCATTGAAAAAGCCTTGGCCCATCAGCCCTAAAACAGGTTTATGGGGTAGTTGGAGCTTGTTCAGGTGCGACGGGAGTCTGTTCTTGTGGCACTGGTGCAATCGGTAAATCAGACTCAACGGGGGTGACTTTAGTTGCAATATGCAGTTGCGCTTCATTCAGCTTTTCAAGAGCTTTTTTGTAGTCGCCTTCAGTATAATATTTATAGGCATAAGCCATCGCTTTTACAGTATCATCGGGTATAGCCGCCTGACCTTGGGCGGGATCAAGAAAACCAGGCTGCTGCCCTGTTGTAGGGTCCGTTGCTGCCGCCGTTGTTGTTGGCGTAACTCCTTCTGGAATAGGTGTAACAGAAGGAACAGGGGATACTGAAGGTTGTTCTGGCATAGGGGTTGGAACAGCCGATGTTGAAATCTCCTGCGGTATGGTAGATTCCGGTGGCGGCGCTTCCATGACAGCACCCACAGATCCTTCAGGGGGCAATTTAACAGGCGCCTCTTGCGCAAATGCGGAGCCAGATATCAAAAAACTGAGAACAAAGCAAACGACACCATACTTCATAGCGACTCCTTACAAAAATTTAAGTGAACAATATTAACAAAAGACAGGAAGCTTTGCCAGAGGAGCCACCTTTAATTAGACTCCACCAAAAGCCCAAGGCAGGAACCGTTTTGGGAAAGATTGTATCGATTATTGGCTGCTGAAAGCGTGGGCCCTACAACGCATTCATTTGCGCCAGCCAAACCTACCGCACGCACCCCGCCGCTGGAAGGCAGGCCATCATCAAGCTTTGTATCGAACTTTGCCAGCGATTGGGCTGAATAAGGCGCTTCGAGCGCATTCCATGAAATTAACGTAGGCCCTGCAGTATTAATTTGAGGGTCTGTTAAACTAAGAAGTGAAAAATAATGTTTACGCCTTAAAGCCGCAGCATTCCGGGTAAATGCTGTGTTGTATACATTGTTCGGGTGGTTATAGGCATAAATCGTATACATCTGCGGGTAGCGCATGCCTGAGCTTTGTAAAACATAGGCATCAAACTGGGCTGGCGTAACATTAGCAGGATTTACGCTGCCGCTGTGGCCCTCCATCAATCCCATGTAATTTAGTTCTTGAAGCTGAATTAGCATTCTTAAGCCTTCGGTCGCGGTATTTAGCCGCTGAACTGGTGTACCTGTGCCCGCAAAAAAAGTGCCCGGTAAAAGTGGGCCATTAATTCGGCCATCCCCATTACCCGGCGTGCGGCAAAAAGTTGAAACGCAAGGCAAGTTGGCTGCTCTTGCGCCTATATCTCCCGGAGGTTGCCTGTTATTGTTGTGAAAAGTCTGAATAGCACCATTGATACTGCTTAAATCCGTAATAACCGATTTAACTTGAGAATCGTCAATCAAAGCCTGATATTTAAGAAACCCTGCAAGTAAAAGCCCAATGATAACAAGGGCAATCGCCATTTCTACGAGCGTAAAACCGTTGCTTTTGTAAAAAATTTTTACTTGTTTATAGTAAATCATATTTAAAGTTTAACTTAAAATAAGGAAATTCCAAGTTAAGAAGCGAGATAACGAGTCTTGTTTTTAACTATTTTTAACTCATGAGCGTGAAACGTCAGCAAAGTGGATGGTTTGGCTGGCTTGAGTGGTGTTTTTATAAGCGCTTTTAATACGAAGAGAGTTTTTAAGCAGCTGATATTCCTCTTGCAGGGTCCCTATTCGACCCTTTGCTATATCTTTAATAATCATTTCAACTTGACTATCACTTAGGTCACTTTGTCTCACCGTTTGTTTGTGGCTCATCAGTCTCTCCCGAAATTCATATACAAAGATCTGTGCAGAAACTGTGCCAAACCAGCCCTTTTTTACTCATTTTTAAGCCCTGTAAAGAAAGGGTAAATTTTTTATTGTGCTTGAGGTCAATACGGTGAATGATACGCCCTTGCACAACCCTTACCAAAACGCGGGGCAATAGAAGCCAATGGCCAGACTTGTGATTGACAAGATCGGATCTGTCACAAAAAACCTTAATCTTTCCCATGAACAAGCTGTAAGCGAGGATATTTTGACCGAGCACGGGGCTGTTCTTGCCGTGGAAGTTCTGGAAGATAAAACAATTTATAACGTTCTTGAATTGCCAACAGGGCGAATGTCTAAACTGAAAAAGGGGGATGTGATTGCGGTGGCACTCGGTGAACGGGCTGGCCTGAAAGGATTTGTGGGGGGCATGCCTAAAGATCTACGTGTGGGCGATGTGATCAATTTACTCAATATGGGTGGCGTGGCTGGCGAATGTTTAAGCGCAAACAAAAAAGAAGTTGGCGACCCTTTGCGCGTACAGGTAATGGGGGCAATTGTGGATGTCCACGGCAAGCCAATGAACATCAACCAAAAAAAGCTTTTTGAAGAAGCCGATAAAATTGAATCCTCTATTCCGCTTATTGTGACAACAGGCACAGGTATGGATGCAGGAAAGACGACAGTTTCAGCTCAGATTATTAAGGCATTAAACCGCATGGGGCTTGTGTTATCTGGGGCAAAACTATCAGGCGTGGGCGCTATACGTGATCTGTACGAGATGTCTGATTACGGAGTAAAAGGCACAGTATCGTTCATTGATTGCGGTATTTCTTCAACAGCGAACATCCCATCAGACCGCCTGGTTCGTGTTGCAAAAGGGGCGATTAATTATCTGTCAGATAAGGAAAAGCCCGATGCGATTATGATTGAATTTGGCGATGGTTTATACGGACGTTATGGCGTGCATGGTTTAATATCTGATCCTGAAATCCAGTCCAAAGTACGTCTGCATATCGGCTGCGCACGCGACCCTGTAGGTGCTATAAAGCTGGCAGAAGAATGCAAGGCCCTAGGCCTGCCGCTCGATATTATCGCGGGCCCTGTCACTGATAATTCCGTCGGTCAGGACTTTGTTCGTGACCAAATCGGCTTATTTCCTTTCAATGTTTTTGAGCCCAATTCAGACCTTTACGACCTTCTGGCAGCAAAATGGACCGCACAAGAAAAATCCGCGCCTCGATTATCGGCATAACAGGCTTCACAGGGCTTGAAACGCTGCGCCTTTTAACCGGCCATCCGTCGGTTGAAATCGTGCATCTGGCATCCAGACAGCATGACAATGTTATGATCGGTGAAATTTACCCTCATCTTTCACACTTAGATTTACGTGTGCGCAATATTCCAGCAACACAAATCGCGCAAGACAGTGATGTTGTTTTTTTAGCCCTGCCCCACAAATCAGCCCAGACGATTGGGCCTGATTTAATAGGCAAAACAAAAATCATTGATTTATCTGCTGATTTTAGACTGACCGATCAGGCTGTTTATGAGGACACCTATAAAATCAAACACCAGTGCCCTGAACTGATTAGCCAATTTGTTTACGGCGTTCCTGAATTTTTTAAATCAGATATTCAAAACGCAAAGAATGTTGCAAATCCAGGTTGTTTTGCGTTACTGACGCAACTGATGCTCTTTCCTTTTCGGCATCAGATGGCACATGCCCACATTATGGCTGTCACTGGATCAAGCGGGTCAGGGAAGACATTGTCAGACAGCACGCATCATCCCGTGCGGGCGCATAACATGCAAAGCTATTCAATAAATTCACACAGGCATATACCCGAAATACTCGCAACATCTGGCCTTAACCGTGATCAGATCAGCTTTGTACCTACATCGGGCCCTTTTGTACGCGGTATTTTTGCAACCGCCTTCATCACCTTGAAGGATCAAACTGTGATTGATAACAGTAATATTTATGCTCACGCCCCTTTTATTCGTGTTCAGCAGCACGTAACGCTAGCCAATATTATAGGCTCTAACTTTTGTGATCTTTCTTTTACAAAAGAGGCAGGTAATAACGTTATTGTTCAAGGTGCACTTGATAATATTGTCAAAGGATCTGGCGGTAACGCTATTGAATGTATGAATTTAATGTTTGGCCTACATCAATCATCAGGTCTTGAAAATTTCCAGCCGCTTTATTTATAAGGACAAAACCATGATCGCAAAAACAGTGAAAAATTTTATTCGCAATTCTTTTTATACAGGGAAATTTCGTGACAATATTTTTGTCATTAAAATGGGCGGAAATATTATATCCTCGCCAGGTGCGTTAAAAACACTGATAAGCGATATTAAAGACATCACCTTCGGGGGCGTTCGCGTTCTGCTTGTTTATGGCGGGGGAAAACCGATTGATGATGCGCTAGCATCTGAGGGAATTGTTCCAAATAAAATTGAAGGTCGACGCGTTACAAGCCCGCAGGATCTTAAAATCATACAGCGCGTTTTAGCAGGCGACTTAGGATTTTCGTTGTATTCCACTATGGCGCAAGTGGGCCTTCATGGCCTGCTTTTAAACGCCCTGCCCCATGAATGGACCACTGTTGCTATGCGACCTAAAGAGCCGATTGATCTTGGGCTTGCGGGTATTATTCAAGATGTTCATGTGCAACCTATTCATGATTTATTTCGTCATACGCAATTTGTAGCCACACCTTGTCTGGCTGTTTGTGATGATGGTAGGGGAACAGTTGTAAATATTAACGCAGACACGGTCGCAACCGAACTTGCGATTGGGCTTAAAGCCCATAAGCTGATTTTTCTGACTGATGTGGATGGTGTAATGGTGAACGGTGCTGTTACTTCTGTTTTATCCGATCAAGACGCAACAAAACTTATTGCTAACGGAACAGCATTAGGCGGCATGAAAATCAAACTTGAATCTTGCTTAAAAGCTTTATCAAAGGGTGTTAAACGTATTCACATTATCAACGGTCTTAATCCCGATTCCTTGAATAAAGAAATTTTTACATCAGGCGGATCAGGCACAATGCTACTGCGTGAAACAGAGCGCCCCGCCTATGAAACTGAAATTCAGTACCAAAAAGCCATGACCGCCGGGACCGGAAAATGATCACCACAGCTGAATATTTAGCCCGCGCACAAGATGTGCTGATGCCTGTATACACCTTGCAAAATGTTGTCATGGATCGCGGAGCTGGATGTTATTTATATGACACAGATGGGAAAAAATATATCGATTGCGCAGCTGGTATTGCTGTTGCCAGCCTTGGTCATGCCCACCCCAAAATGATTGCAGCTGCAACCGACCAGATGGGCAAGCTTATGACTGTGCCCGCTTCTTACACAACATCACCAAGGATTGAAGCGGCAGAAATTTTGATAAAAAACAGCTGTATGGATCAGGTGTTTTTTTGCAATTCTGGTACCGAAGCCGTCGAAGCTGCTTTAAAGCTTGCCCGCAAATGGGCCCATGATGTAAAGGGGCCTCGCTGTAAAGAAATCATTACCTTTGGAAAATCTTTTCACGGCAGAAGTTATGGCGCTGTTAGCGTCACGGAAAAGGCACGCACCTATCCTGAATTTGGCCCTTATCTGCCCGGCGTTCATTTTGCAACTTTTAACAATATAGACAGCGTTAAAAACCTGGTGAGCCCAGATACCTGCGCAATCATTTTTGAACCTGTGCAAGGCGAAGGCGGCATAACACCGATTGATATAGAGTTTTATAAAGCGCTACGCAGTTTATGTGATGAGCATAACATCGCCTTAATTGCAGATGAGGTGCAGGCAGGGATGGGGCGTCTGGGCACATTTTTTGCCTATGAAAGCTTTGGTATTGAACCTGATATTATTACCCTTGCAAAAGGAATTGCTGGCGGCTTTCCTGTGGGTGCTATGCTGGCGAAAACAAAATTTGCCAAGCATTTAACCCCAGGCGTCCATGGGACAACCTATGGCGGCAACCCGCTTTCAACCCACATGGCTGCTACCGTTGCAGGGGAAATTGCCAAGCCTGAGTTTTTGGCCCATGTAAAAAAAATGGGCGCCCATTTTAAAAATAAACTGGACCAATTGCGACGTGAAACAAATTGCATAGAAGATATTCGCGGCATGGGGCTCATGCTGGGTGTAGACACTGTTTTTAATATCAAGAAATTGATGAAAGCCCTTGTAGAAAATGGCCTTGTGGCTACAGTTGCGGGCGAAAGAACTCTGCGTCTTACACCGCCTCTAATCATCACCGAAGCTGAAATTGACGAAGCGGTCGCAATTTTAGCAAAAACACTCAGGCAGGGTGATTTATCATGACCTTAAATACGCCTAAACACTTTATAGATCTTGATGATATTCCTGCTGACGCCATTAAACGCATTTTAAGCCATGCTAAAAAACTAAAGGCTTATAAATTTAATCCGCCACAGCTTTTCTCTGGCCTATCTTTGATGATGCTATTTGATAAAAAATCAACCCGCACACGCGTGTCATTTGAAGTAGCCATGAAACAGCTTGGTGGCCACACAATCGTTATGAACGCTGATGAAATGCAACTTACGGGCGCAGAAAGTATTGAGGATACGGCAAAAGTTCTCTCTCGCTTTGTTGATGCGATCATGATCCGTATGGGTAATGATAAAACTGTGCGCGCGCTGGCAGAATATTCAACTGTGCCTGTCATTAATGGCCTGACTGATTATTCACATCCGTGCCAAATTCTTGCTGACCTCATGACCATTGAAGAACAATATGGTGCAATTGAAGGGCGCAAAATTGCATGGTTCGGCGATTACAACAATGTGGCACGCACTTTTGTGCAAGCGGCTGATAAACTCAATTTCAATCTTATCATTGCAACGCCCCCTGCCCTAAAACCGGATTTATCAGGGCGTCAAAATTCACGCTGGACGCAAGACGCCACTGAAGCTGCCACAGGCGCAGAAATAATTGTGACCGATACTTGGGTTTCAATGGGGCAAGAAGGTAAAGCGATAGAATTGTTTGCGCCTTATCAGGTGAACACAGCGCTGATGGCACACGCCAACCCGAAAGCGCTGTTCATGCATTGCATGCCCATCCACCGTGGTGAAGAAGTGACAAACGAAGTGCTGGCCACATCGCAATCGGTTATTTATGACGAGGCCGAAAACCGCCTGCACGCGCAAAAAGCCATTCTGGCTTGGTGCCTTGAGAATACGCCTGTGAGCATTTCGGGGCGCTAATGCACCTTGTACTCCTTGATGATGACCCTTTGATACTCGATTTGCTGGAAGCGTCCATGGCCCGCAGCCGGCCTGAATGGGTGGTGAGTCGCTTTCAAAACCCGACTTTGGCGCTTGAGGCGATCACAAAATCCCCGCCTGACCTGCTTTTACTCGACGCCAACATGCCGGAAATGTCTGGCGAGGCCGTTTTGGCTCAGCTTGGCACAAGCGCCCCGCCCACGATTATGCTCAGCGGTAATAATGCATCAGAAATTCAATATTTAAAGGACTTTTCGTGCATTTTAGGAAGCCTGAAAAAGCCGTTTTCACCCCGTGAAATCGCCCCGCAGATCGAGGCACTGTTGCACGCTTGCACACCCCCATAAAAAAATTTGGGGAAAACTGCATTTTTTACTTTTCATTTACCCCCAAAATCGCATAATTAATCCAACGCACGTGCCAAGGGCTCCCGACCCAATTTGCTAAGGGTGGTTACAGCAACGACGGACTTTATTTGAAACCAGTGTGAAAGCACTATTTTAAAGGGTACTGTCCTTGAACCACTCAATCCGCAAGCTCGGCGCTGCAAAGCGTTTGGCGTTAAAAATTCCACCAGTTCCACAATATCGCTTCGACATGGCTGAACTCGATCGTGTTGCCCGTGGCTTTGTTTCTGCCTTCCCGGGCAAGACAATGTTCGCCGTCAAATGCAACCCGCATCCATCTGTCATTCGCCAGCTTTATAAATCAGGCGTGAAAACTTTCGATTGTGCTTCACTTGAAGAAGTGCGCATCGTCACCAAAATGGCGCCTAAGGCTGAAATTTATTTCATGCACCCAATTAAATCACGCGAAGTGATTGCCCTGAATTATTTTCAGTATGGCATTCGCACCTTTGTGATTGATTGCAAAGACGAGTTTTTCAAAATTCGCCAGGAAACACGTCTTGCTTCTGATCTTTCATTATTTGTACGCCTTGATTTGCCAAAAGATAAAAACGCAGGCCTCGCGCTTGATGGTAAATTCGGCGCCTCCTTAAAAGATACAGTTGAATTGTTACGCATGGCACGCCCTGTTGCGCAAAAGCTTGGCATTTGCTTCCACGTTGGCTCACAAGCGATGGAACCAACTATGTACACCAAAGCGATCAACCTGGTTGCAAAGGCGATCCACGAAGCTGGCGTTACTGTTGACGAGATTGACGTGGGTGGCGGATTCCCCGTTGCTTACCCTGAAATGTCTCCGCCTGATTTGTATTCCTATATGGAAGCCATATCAGACGCGATTATTGCGAACAATTTGCAAGGTATTTCACTTTCTGCAGAACCTGGCCGCGCACTTGTGGCCAGCTGCGGCACATTACGCGTTCGCGTTGAAGCGCGTAAAAAGAATACGCTGTATTTAAATGACGGCACCTATGGCGGCCTGTTCGATGCAGGTAAGCAAGTGAACTTTACTTATCCCGTCAACAAAGTAGGCGATGAACAAAATGAAGAGCGCGTCGCCTATTCGTTAAACGGCCCAACTTGCGATTCCATTGACATGATGTCTGGCCCCTTTTGGCTACCTGCCGATATGAAAGAAGGTGACTGGATTGAGTTTGCGCAAATGGGTTCTTACAGCTATTCAATGCGCACAGATTTTAACGGCTTTGGCGCATGTGCGATTGAAATTGCGAATGAAATTGTTTCAACCCGCAAGAAAGCTGACGTGGCAACGCACGGACTAGAAGACGCTACTCTGAGCGTTTAAGTGCATTTACAATTGTGCTGAGTAACTCTTCAAAATTCACGGGCTTACGCAGATACGCATAGGGCCGAAGCGGCCCGACTTCGGCTTCATTTTCATTGCTGGTTAATGCCGTTAAAAAAATAAAAGGCACAGATGAGTATTGAGGATAAACAGAACGAATCCTTGATAGAAGCTGGTTTCCTGTCATGGTGGGCATAGACCTATCACATAAAATGAGATCTGGTTCAATATCCTGGATACGCTCTAACCCTTCTTGCCCGTTTGCCGCCATATGCACTTTATAGCCAGATGACGTTAAAACTTCTCGTAATACGTCACGCAGATCAGGTTCATCTTCAATAATCAAAATAACATCAGACATAAGTGCATCCTATAACAGGATGAAAAAAATAAACATATCTGAAAAAATTATTTAAAATACGGATCACAACAAATTGGCCGAGAATCCTTTTTTTCTATCCCCAACATAACAAAAACAGGATCTTCAGGCTTGATTGTATAGCTTAAATACGACCCTATCTTTGGGCCTGATGGGTCTACAGAAACGATGTGGTTGATCGTGCGTCCGCCCGAAAGAGGGATAGAAAAAATTTTGGGGCTCTGCCCCATCGCCGACATTCTTTTCATCGTTTCGGTGCAGATGATTTTCTCCTCTGCTGCTGTAATATATGTTTTTGGCTTAACCGCTGACTTATACGTATCTGTTTTGCTAAAGTAATAAAAAACTAAAGCCAGAAAGGCGATAAAAATTACTTCATTTTTAAAAGACACTTTTAAATCATCCTTATCTTATGCAGCTTTTATTTTAAAGGTATTTGCACTGTAAAGATAGTTTTTTGACCAAGATCACTTTCAACAGAAACCTTACCCCCTAGGGCTTCTACAAGATCTTTGGTTAAAGACATACCAAATCCTGTCCCTGGAATAGCCGTGGCGTTTGACGCACGAAAGAACTTCTTAAAAATATGTTCAAGCTCATCATGCGGAATACCAATTCCCTGATCTTTCACTTGCAACAAAATAGCACCATTTGAAAAAGATACCGTAACATCTACTTTAGGGTTTTCTGGTGAAAACTTTACAGCGTTAGTGATAAGGTTGGTTAAAATTAAGGTGATAAATTTGCGGTCTTGCCTGATTTTTTCAGGCACATCATTGAATTGAGCTTTTATTTCAAGGTTGCGCGAGATATCTTTTTGTTCCTCGCATAATTCATTAACCAGCGCTTTCAAGTTAAACTCAGCATAGGAAGGCTCCAGCTTTCCTGTGCGCGCTAAATTCGATGAAAGAATAGCTTCCATCATCTGCACAAGGCGCGATACCCCGCTTCTGATTGTACGGGCCCTTTTTTTAAGGGCATCAATTGTCTCAACGCCTGTGCTAGTGGCCTGGCGTTCAATCAACTGAGCGTTTCCGTCTATAATGGTCAAAGGCGTTCTGAATTCGTGCGAAACCATAGCGATGAATTGACGCTGGGTTGCACTTGAATCGCGTTCCGAAGCTAACGCCTTTTCAAGCTCTTCTGATTTTTGTTCAAGCAGATTTGTAACGCGTTTATATTCTGTTACATCAGTTGTTGTTACAATCGTGCCTTTCCCTTCTACAAGCGGCGTAGCTTTAACCCGCAAAATACGGTTATTGTTTAAATGAAATTCGGCTGACCCCTGCAGGCTTGTCCAAAATTCTAGAATATAAGGATATCTTGGATTTTTTTCATCAAAGCCAATTTCTTCCATTACCCAATCTAAAGCCTGTTTTACATGTGTACCGGGCACCATCTTCAAAGCACTTTTAGGATAAACACGGCCATAATGCTCACTTAAAAAAGTGATGCGTTTTTCAGCGTCAAAAATAATATAAGCATCTGGTGATGTAGAAAGTGCCGCTTTAAGACGAACAAGTTCCTCCTCTCTCACCCTGCGTAAAAGTCGGGCCTGCCCTTTGGCCACTTTATTTTTTAAAATAGATGCAAATTCTTTTGAATCCATCGTTTCTCTGTTGAAGATATTGTCAAAGCCAGCAGACATAAGCTTAAGACGCGTAATCGCATCCTTTTCATGCGTAACCGCTATCATTTCTGCTGTTACACTTGTGTTTTGCGCCAGTTTTTGGACCATGCCATGAATAAGCGACAAACGGTCATCAACCGACCAGAAGATCATAATGGCTTCAAGGGCATGGGTTTCAATATCAAGGATTTTTGAAATTGGCACCACGCGCACAGACATACCAGAAAGCTGTGACCATAAGGTTTTTGCTATGCTTTCTGTTTCTTCATCTCCAAAAACCAGAATTTGCGCTATATTATTTGACATAAAATAATTATATTTCCTGATTAATCTTGACCATGACGACCGATATAGTATAGAAAGCCACCTTCGGACGGGAATCGTCAGATCTTCCTCCGATGGCTAAAAGCCTGATAACAGCTCAATGCCCAATAACACAAGTATGACTTAAAAAACAGGAATTCCAAAATGTTTGCAGTAATCCGCACTGGCGGTAAGCAGTATAAAGTAAAAAAAGACGATAAACTTGTCGTTGAAAAGCTTGATGGAAATGACGGTGATACCGTTAATCTTGATCAGGTGTTGATGCTATCTGACGGCACAAAAGCAACGGTCGGCGCCCCACTTTTAGCAGGTGCAAAAGTGACTGCAAAAATAGTCAACCAGACACGCGGTGATAAGGTCATTATTTTCAAAAAGAAACGTCGTCAAAATTATCGCCGCAAAGGTGGCCATAAGCAGGATTTAACAACAATCCAAATCACAGATATTCAAGCAGCTTAATACGCACAGGAAAGAGAGTTCATCATGGCACATAAGAAGGCAGGCGGTTCTTCCAGAAACGGTCGTGACTCAGCAGGTAAAAGACTTGGTGTAAAACGCTATGGTGGCCAAGATGTTCTGGCTGGAAACATTATTGTTCGTCAGCGTGGCACAAAATTTAAGCCTGGTAAAAATGTAGGTCTTGGCAAAGACCACACGATTTTCGCTTTAATTGACGGTGAAGTATTATTCACCCGTACACAAGGCGGCCGTTCGGTTGTTAACATTGTTCCTGCAAATGATGCAGGACAGCCGCAGGCTGCTGAATAAGTTCAAAAGCCTCAAAAAGGTTTTCAAGCGGGGAAAGCCGATCTTTCCCCGTTTTTATTTGAGTAAAGTTTATAATTAAGTTCGTCATCATGAAATTTCTCGATCAGGCAAAAATTCATATTAAAAGCGGCGATGGCGGCGCGGGCTGCGTAAGCTTTCACCGTGAGAAATTTGTTGAATTTGGCGGCCCGGATGGCGGTAATGGCGGCAAAGGTGGAAATATCATTTTTGAAGCGCAAAAAGCCTTAAATACACTAATCGATTTTCGCTACACCCAGCATTTTGTTGCGCAAAACGGGCGTGGCGGCGCAGGCCGCATGCGTTCTGGGGCAAACGCAGAAGATTTAATTATTAAAGTTCCTGTTGGTACAGAAATTCTGGCTGATGACCAAATGACAGTGATCGCCGACATGACAACAGAAGGCCAGCGCATTACACTTTTACGTGGCGGTGATGGCGGTTTTGGTAACGCACACTACAAAACATCAACCAATCAAGCGCCTCGTAAAGCAACACCAGGCTGGCCCGGGCAGGAAATGTCTTTATGGCTGCGCCTAAAATTGATTGCAGATGCAGGCATTATAGGTCTGCCCAATGCTGGAAAATCAACTTTTTTGGCTGCCACATCGCGCGCTAAGCCAAAAATTGCAAACTATCCTTTCACAACCTTGCATCCTAATTTAGGTGTCGTGAAAGTTGGCGGGTTTGATTTTGTGCTCGCTGATATACCAGGGCTTATTGAGGGCGCATCAGAAGGACACGGTTTAGGCGATCGTTTTTTAGGCCATGTGGAGAGAACATCTGTACTGCTTCATCTTATTGACGGTACTGAAGAAGATGTAGCGGCAAGCTACAATATCGTACGCACTGAACTTGAAGCGTATGGCGCAAACTTAGACGACAAGGCCGAAATTATTGGCCTGAATAAAATTGACTCACTTCAACCCGATGAAATCGCCGCAAAACTAAAAGCCCTAAAAAAAGCGAGCGGCAAGACTGTATTCACCCTTTCAGGCGTATCGGGCAAAGGTGTTGAAGAAGTGCTTTTTGCGATTGTGAACGCGATTAAAGCGCATAAAGAATAGAAATGAGCTCTTTTAGGGGACACAAAGGCGATGCTTTTTGTATCCCCGATCAGAGAGTATTACTTCGTCTTCAGAAATTTGATATCTTTATTTTTTTCCTGCACATCACCCAAGTGCCACGCGTTACGGGCCAAAAACACAGGGTCGCCATCATGGTCAATCGCAATAATCGATGTATTGCTTTCGACAAATTTTTTCAAAAGCGCGGGCGTATCGGCATGCACCCAGCGTGCCGCATAATGCGGTGCTTCTTCAAACTTCACATCTACGTTATATTCAGTACGCAAGCGGTCAGCCAGAATATCAAATTGCAACAACCCGACCACACCTACAATCCAGCCTGATTCAATTTGCGGCTTAAATACACGGGCGGTGCCCTCTTCCGCAAGCTGCTGTAAAGCAGATCCAATATGCTTTGCTTTCATTGGGTCAAGCGCAATCACGCGGCGCATCATCTCTGGCGCGAAAGATGGAATGCCGGTGAAAGATAAATTTTCACCTTCAGTTAGCACATCACCAATACGTAGTACGCCGTGGTTTGGTATGCCTATAATATCTCCTGCATAAGCTTCTTCTGCCGCCTCACGATCACGCGCCATAAACAATAAAGGCGAATGAATAACAATCGGCTTATCAGAGCGTATATGCTTAAGCTTCATGCCTTTGGTAAATTTACCTGAACAAATACGCGCGAAAGCAATACGGTCGCGGTGTTTGGGGTCCATATTTGCTTGAATTTTAAAGACAAAGGCGCTGACCTTATTTTCAACAGGTATAACAACGCGCTGCACAGCGTTTTGCGCGCGCGGTTTTGGTGCAAAACGTCCAATACCTTCAAGCAATTCCTGCACACCAAAATTATAGAACGCGCTGCCAAAAAATACAGGCGTTTGGTGACCTGCTAAATATGTTTCATGATCAAACGGATCACAAAGCCCACGCACCATCGCAACGTCTTCGCGTAACTTTGAAGCTTGATCGGCTGGCAGATGCTTATCAATTAGGGGGTCATCAAGCCCTTTGCACACAACAGGTTCAACCCGTGCACCTCCTTTACCACGATCAAATAACAACAAGCGATCATTGAGCAAATCGTAGCAGCCTCTAAAATCGCGACCCATACCAATCGGCCATGATGCTGGCGTTACATCAAGGGCAAGCTTATCGGCAATTTCATCCATCAGTGCAAAAGGATCCTGGCCGTCACGATCCATTTTATTGATAAAAGTGATAATAGGCACATTGCGCAAGCGACACACTTCAAACAATTTTAACGTTTGAGCTTCAATACCCTTCGCTTGGTCAATAACCATCACAGCGCTATCAACAGCAGTAAGCGTGCGATACGTATCCTCCGAGAAATCCTGGTGGCCTGGCGTATCAAGTAAATTATAAGTTATGTCGTTATTGATAAATGTCATGACAGAAGACGCAACAGAAATACCGCGTTCTTGTTCAACCTTCATCCAGTCTGATTTTGCGCGGCGTTGATCGCCTTTTGCCTTCACAAGACCCGCCAACTGAATAGCGCCACCAAATAACAAAAGCTTTTCAGTTAAAGTTGTTTTACCAGCATCAGGGTGCGAAATAATGGCAAAGGTACGGCGGCTATCAACGGTTTTTTGTAAATCTTCGGTCATAGGAAATAATCCAGTGGTTCAAAATTTGGGCGCATTTCAATTTCAATCACCCATAAATCGGGATCTCTCTCGTAAGATCTGCGAATATAGTCATCTGCCTTGGTTTCTTCAATCCATCCATCTTCAATAGGACTGGACCAAATTTTGTTGCCCTCAAGGTTGCGGCCTTCTATAAAAAGCTTAACACCCAAGCCTTTCTCATAAAGCTTCAGTAAGACAACTCCCGCATAGGGCGCACCTTTGTGTAAGATATAATAAGGAATGTTATGAGTTTGAAGATGCCGAAACGCGCCATCAAGGCGCAACTGGGTTGAAAGCTGGCCCATTAGTGATGCCGGCCTGCATAGACCCATCTTTCAACAGTTAATCGAGAATCTTCCTTCGTATCTTTCGGGTGATGATGACGATATATACGGATGGCAGCCTGCAATGCAAATTTTTCAGGCCGATTGTTTGATACCAATCCCCGATAGGTGCGCAATACAGCTGCCTTACACTTACAGCGCAATTTATTATTAGCGCCATCAAATAAAATTTCACGACAGGAATGTTCTGACATTATTACTTTTTGATCTTTTTGCCGTAGAGTTCCAGACGGTGATCGATTAATTCATAACCAAGATCACGGGCAATTTTAACTTTTAAAATTTCAAGTTCCGCGTTTTGAAATTCAATAACTTTCCCCGTCTCCAGATCCATCAAATGGTGGTGATGTTCCATGTTAACTTCATAACGGGAAAAACTTTCTTTAAATTCATGCCTGACAACAAGCTCCATTTCGTCCAAAAGGGAAAGGGTACGATACACAGTGGCAATACTGATTGAAGGGTCCAGTCTTTTAGAGCGTTCATACACAGACTCAACAGATGGATGATCTTCAGCATCTTCAAGCACTTTTAAAATTGTTTTACGCTGACCTGTCATTTTTAAACCGGCGCTGGCGCAGCGTTGTTCAAGATCTGACATGGGGATCCTCACTAGGTTAATGGCATATAGGCCTAAGTTTATAACCCTCTTTTTCAAAAGAAAAGGGGTTAAGTGTGTGTAATAACACGGCTTGCCGGGAATGTCAGGTAAACACTTGTGCCCTGCCCTAAATCTGATTCCAGATGCAAGTGCCCCCCATGCATTTCAGTCATTGCTTTTGCAAGCGGTAATCCAAGCCCTGTGCCTTGCATATTGCCGCCTGCATGGGCTGGATCGTTAATTTGCCCAAAAGGCTCAAGAGCTTCAGGAATTTTGTGTTTGGGAATCCCCACACCTTGATCACGCACCATCATTTGAAGCTTCCCATCATACTCCAGGGCCACTTTCACATCAATAACGCCGCCAGAGCTTGAATATTTTACTGCATTGCTCAAAAGATTGATCAGAATTTGCCGAAGCAGTCGATGGTCCCCACGCAATTTTGGAAGATCATCAGAAATATGAGTGACGATCCGAACACCGGCAGAAAAGGCTCTTGAATCCATGATCCGAACAACTGATGAAATAAGTTCAATCAGGTTAATATCGCTTTCTTCAAGGTCCACGCGCCCTGCCTCAATCTTGGACATATCTAAAACTTCGTTGATAATATCAAGCAGGTGACGCGCGCTCATATGAACGTCTTTTAAATACTCGGCATATTTATGGCTTCCAAGCGGGCCAAATGTTTCTTTTTGCATGAGTTCAGAAAAACCGATGATTGCGTTCAGTGGTGTACGCAGTTCATGGCTCATATTTGCAAGAAAAGCTGATTTTGCCTGATTAGCTGAATCCGCTTGATCTTTAGCTATGCGCAGCGAAATTTCCATCTGCTTTCTTAAAGTAATATCCATGATTGTCATGATCAGAAAGCGGCGACGTTGTGACAATTCCAGCGTTGCTGTTGTATAAAGCGTATTGGCAATACTTCCATCGCCTCGCACAAGCCGCATTTCACCCGTGCTGCGCAACCCGCTTTGTATAAGGCTTGCATGCCCCGATTTAATCGTGTCTTCCTCTTCAGGGCTGATGAGCGTCACAAAATCTTCGCCAATAACCTGTTCGCGTGGCCAACCATAGGTGCGCACAAAACTATCGTTAATCCGTATCAGCCTGCGATGATGATCTGTTACAATAATACTAATTTCGCTCGTATCAAAAATAGACGTAAGCAGCGTAACGGCATCATCACGTTCGCGTTGCAAAATTGATTCAGGGGTTATATCTGGTTGCGCCATAACATCAAGCGCATGCACAGAACCATCTGGAGAAAACACAGGGTTAACCCAAAAGCCGTTCACGCGCTGCCCCCCTGGGAATATAGGGAAAGCCTGAATAGTCACCGGTATTCGCTGTGTTAGTGCAACCTGAAAAGACATTTCAAAATGATTGGCTGTGTCTTGGTCCATAAAATCTTTGACCATATGGCCAATAATCTGTTCCGGTCTGCGGTTTAAATATTCAATCCCACGCTTATTCACAGAACAAACAGTCGCCACTTTCGTTTTAGGATCAATCGTAAAGACAAGGCGCGGCAAAGGCTGATGATCAAAGAGTAACTCATAATCAATCGGGTCTTTGCCTGAACGGATCATCTATTGAACCCTTGCCTGAAAAATCATGTCGTGCCAAACATTCTGTCTCCCGCATCACCAAGGCCGGGCAAAATGTACGATTTTTCATTTAAACACTCATCAACGGATGCAGTATATATTGGCATATCTGGATAGTGAGACAGAACATTATCAATTCCCTCCGGAGCTGCGATCAGGCACATAATTGAAAGGCGAGACAAATCTGCGCCTTTGCTTTCCAGTAAGCTTAGCACGTGTAAAATCGAATATCCTGTTGCCAACATAGGATCAATAATAAAAACTTGTCGGTCTTTCACGTCAGGCAGCCTAACAAGATACTCTACCGGACGCGCTGTGTCATGATCCCGATAAACGCCAATATGGCCGATAGGGGCATGAGGGATAAGATGCGCAATTTCTTCTGCCATCACAAGCGCGGCACGCAAAATAGGAACAAGAACGGGTGATTTACCACTAAGAACGGAGGATTCTATAGTCTGCAAAGGCGTTTCTATTACCTGTTTTTCAGTGCTGAGTTGGGACAAAAGCGGGCAAGCCATTAAAATAGCCACTTGGCGTAAATGATATCTAAAATCTTGCATATCTGTATTTTTATTGCGCAGAAAAGTCAGATGATGCTGAACAAGCGGATGGTCAACTACAAAAACATTCTTGTAGTTTGTATGTCTTGAGACAACGCTCATGATGTCACCTTTGTGTCTTTAACAATTCTTTCCAGCGGTGATAATTCCTGAAATTGTGCAATAGAGCTGATATTGCCCCGACGATAATTCATATCTTTACGAATGTGATTAATATAGGGCTTTAAATCTTCTCCGGGTAAAGGTTCGGCAACACAAAATGAAATGGACGCCATTTGCATTAGACCGTCTATATCAAAACGCAGATTAGCCGTGGACATAATTTCCCGTATTCTTTCTGAGAAGCGAAGCGCGCCTTGCAAATCAGTTTGCTTTAATACAATCAGAAATTCATCTTGCGCTAACCGATAGATATCATCAAAAGATCTGAGCGACATACGAAGCGATTTTGTTGCAAGCATAAAAAGTGCTTTTTGTAATTCAGTATCTTCCTTTTTTTCAAGAGCCTTATAATGATCTATGCGCGCCAGAACAATTGAAAAAGGTTTGCCGCGACGTGCACGCCTGTCTTGTTCACGAACCAAATCAGAAAACATGACGCTTGGAATTTTAAAGCCTGTTTCAGGGTCTATTCCGCGTCTGGTTTCCTGCAAATCTCTTTCAAGCCAGCGCAGGTTGCCCGCATAATTTTCAATCGCTTGTGAAAAACGATCGTACTGTTCTTTTTCTGGGCGTCCGTTATTTTTAAATACCGTGTTAATAAGGCTTGCCGTCGAACTTTCAACTTCAGTTTTCATGACATCAAGCCGTTCAATAAATTCCGCGTCAAATATGCCTAAAGCAACCAGATCTTCGCGCAGATCCTGGTGCCCTAAAGGTAAGATCAATGTGGTACGGTCTGTTTGATCTTCAAGAAAAAAAACAGCCTTAAGAAACCGGCTTTGCCAAAGCAGCAAATCTTCAGATAATTTTGCTGACCTTAAAATAGTTCTTGAAAAAATATCACTGGCTGCCACGTTCGAATTCCCCTGCTCTTTCAAAGCTTACTTTGAATATATGAGCGGAAGATTAACAAATTCAGGGCTCTTCACCCATAACCCATTCCTTTTGCAAGGCATCTAGCGACCCATTGCTGATCGCGGCTCGAATTTCCCCCATTAAACGCATCATCATAGCTGTATTATGGAGAGAAAGGATCATCGGCCCTAAAATTTCCCCCCCCTTAAATAAATGATGCAAATAGGCCCTTGAGAAGCCATAAGAGGCCTCATGCGCCATCGTCGGGTCTAGCGGGTTGTTATCATCCCTATGCCGGGCATTACGGATATTCAAACGCCCCCCCTTGACCCCTTTCATGAGCGCCCATCCATGACGCGCAATGCGGGTGGGTGATACGCAATCAAAAGTGTCGATACCCATTCTTACGCATTCAAAAATATCAATAAATTCACCAATACCAAGTAAATGAACAGGCCTATCAGGATGCGCCCTTTCCATCGACCACGACACAATTTCAAAAAAATCTTGCTGCTTGTTTCCAAACGCACCGCCAACGGCTGTACCAAAATATGGCTTACTTGCTGTATACGCCGCACTATCTTTGCGCAAATCTTCAAATAAGCCACCTTGTACAACACCATAAACCGCCTGCGCACCATTGTTGTGGTTTGCAAATTCCGCAAGCGACCGATCACCCCATCTATGCGACATACCCATCGATTTTTCTGTATAAGCGCGGTCCATATGGGTTGCGGTGCATTCATCAAGCGCCACAACCAGATCAGGGCCTAGCTTACGTTGAATTTCCATCGCCTTTTCAGGGCTTAAAAAAAGCGTCTGCCCATCCAGATACGATTTAAATGTGGCCCCTTCTTCCCTGATTTTTAAAAGAGTGCGCTGACGTGTGTTTGTGGAACGGCTTTTGAGTTCGTTGGCAACAGTACCTTCCCCCATAGCAAAAATCTGAAAGCCGCCACTATCTGTTAAAATAGGGCCGTTCCAGCCCATAAATTTATGCAAGCCACCCATCTTTTCAACCAGATCTGCCCCAGGTTGAATCATCAGATGGTACGTATTCGATAATATAATTTGCGCGCCTATATCTTTAACCTGCTGGGGCAGCAACCCTTTGACAGTTGCCTTTGTACCGCAAAAAATAAAATTAGGCGTTTGTACAGTGCCGTGCGGCGTATGAATGCGCCCTAACCTTGCTTTGGATAATGGATCTTTATAATCAATATCAAATGAAAATGCCGGATAAGTGATATCCGGCACATTCGCAATAATATGATCTTGTTGGCCCTTGCGGGCTTTGATAGCAGACAAGAGACTTTATGCCTTTGCCATTTTCTTTTCGATTTGTGTTTTTACTTTGCGGAATTCCGGTGCAAGTTTTGTTGGCGCCGTTTTCATCACATAAGCATCAAGGCCGCCTTTGTGGTCAATCGTGCGGAGACCCGCAGGGGTCACGCGAACACGCACATTGCGTCCCAAAATCTCAGAGAAAATGGATGTATCTTGAATGTTTGGTAAAAATTTACGACGCGTTTTATTGTTCGCGTGGGAAACGTTGTTACCCGACATAACGGCTTTTTTGGTAACGGCGCACTTGCGGCTCATGGCACAATTCCTTGAAAATACTAAAGTTCGAAGGTCATTCAAGTACTCGATTTGCCCTTCCAAGGTCAAGTAAAATTCGTTAAAACTTTGATCAAGGATTGATATTATATGCAAATTTTAGACACCAAACTTAAAAACACCCCTGAAAACGATAATCAAGGCTTGAATCTGGCTGAAATCAGATCCCTGATTACCTCATTTTCCGGGTCTGATAGCGAATCTATTTCTTTTGATTATGAAAATATGACTGGACTTAAAGCTTGGGCTAATTCTCGTTTCCCAAAACTGAAGCCGCTCTCTCACCCTCGATTGTGTATTTTTGCGGCCCATCATGGGGCGGCATCAAAACAAGAATGCTTAAGCGCACAAAAACAATTTCAAGACATTTTAGAAAACAAAACGCCTTTGGCTGATCTGGTCGCAGAAATAAATGCTGACCTGAAACTCTATGAACTAGACTTTAAAACCCCGACATCGCCTACCCCGCCCGCTATGACCGAAGGGGAAGCTGTGCGCGCTATTGCCTATGGCATGATGGCCATTGAACAGGGGGCAGATATAGTGGCGCTGCTGGGCATCGGCGGTGGCAGCAACACTGCATCAGAAAATTTATTAAAGGCGTTAGAAAGTACCTTTGACCCTCTCGAAGCGCTTTTACAATGCGGTGGGTTTGAACATGCGGCACTACTAGGCGCTATGCTTGCAACTAAGCTCGCGAATGTGCCTGTCACCCTTGAGGGTAAAGCAGCGCAGGCTGCCTTCACGATACTGCACAAATTAAATCCGCATACAGTTTCTCATATGTTGATAAGTAAAAATGAAAATGTGCTTGGTGCGGGATTAATTGTGACAACAAGCCTTTTAAAGCTTGCTAGCAGATATTCGTAAAAGCAATAACATTGCCGAGTATGAGTATATTTTATTTCTGACTAAGACAAAGCAAGACCAATACCGCACTGATAAGTTCCATCTCACTTTTCTTCAAGGCACATTTGTCATGATCGTCGTATAAAATACATTCACATTCGAAACTGGGCTGGCTGTATTATCAAATAAAGTGCCGATTTTGAAACAACCTTCTGACCCGCCGCATCTATCGGTACCAGAAACGGGATTTGTTGGACAATTAATAAAACCGCCAGGAAAGAAGGTCCCTCTAAACAAATATACGCCAACAGTTTCCGCTGCCGATGTGGTGGGTATTGATGTTTTTCCAAACAGCTTCTTGTTTATCGCTTGGCATACCGCATCGCTTACGAATGGGACGATCATATCCTGACTATGACTGCTTGATCCTGCAATACTGTTATTTCGAACAAAATATAAGTTTTTGAAGGATGGGTGTGTTGAAAAATTTTTATCAAGGGCATCTTCATCCACTGCAGTATAACTTAAGCCGCCACCAGATGGATGGAACATAAGGCACTCATTATCGCTTGGATATTTTATTGAATTGTTATAACTTCCGCCTGTTCCAACCGTCGAGGCGCCTTCATAAGAAATAAGTGTTTTGTCTGGGCAGCTGATTGTTCTCATTCTTAGATTGGCTGACCTAACAGATGCTGCGCGCTCAAGAAGTGCGGCTGCCTGAATATCAGCGGTTTCGCTACTGACAGAACCACTGGGTTCCACCTGATTTCGATTTCGATGCCGTTCCAGCTTTTGTGGATGATTGCGTAGTCGCTGATATTCATGTCTGCCTCCTTGGCGTTTGGGTTCGTCCGTTGGACGGGGAGGCAAATCGGCAGGCGTTAGCGGGCCATCTTTCGTATCAGCGAAATGAAGGCTTTCGAACACCAGAAATTGCGTTGCCTTTCAAGGCCTTAGACGGATTTTCTGGCTCTGAAAAAGTGATGGCGCACTTTAGCACCGAAACTTCGAACACTTTATTCAAGATTCTCTCTGATTGGAATAGCGTCCTCCAGACGACCAGCTTGAACCAGAACACCCCGCCCGCCGCGCGCAAGCGGAAGGCGGGACAGAAAGGATAACCAAGGCCCATCCCGCTCCGGCGGGGTGGGCTTTTTGCTTTGTGGAAAGGCTATGGAGCCGAACGACCAAACACCTTCGCCCTTCTCGCTTCGCCTCTCGTTTGAGGAACGGGCGCAGCTTGAACGTGATGCGGCGGGTCTATCGCTGGGGGCTTACGTCCGCTCCCGCATTTTCGATGAGGCAAATCCTCCCCCGCGCCATCGCGGCAAATTTCCAGTGAAGGATCAAAAGGCGCTCGCGAGTGTGCTCGCTATGCTCGGTCAGTCACGCCTCGGGAATAATCTCAATCAACTTGCCCGCGCTGCCAATCTTGGCACCTTGGAAGTGTCGCCCGACACGGAAGCGGCGCTCAAGAGTGCCTGCCGCGATATCGCCTCCATCCGCCACATGCTGATGGTCGCACTCGGCCTCATCGAAACCACGTCCGATGCGTCGGACGCCGGAACGCTGCACGGGCAGTTTCGATCATCGTCGTCTGGGTCGAAGGGAGGAAGCGAGAAGCCGACGCTTCCGATCTATGGTCGCTACAGCGCGCCGCGCAACAAACCCAAGCCGCCCTCACTATGATCCTGAAGGCGTCACAGCGCGGCGGAGCAAAACAGCTTGGGCTGCATCTGCTTAAAACGAGTGAGAATGAGCGCGTCGAGATTCACGAGGTGCGCGGGTTCATCTCCGACGATGTGATGGATGCGATGCACGAAGCCTATGCGGTCAGCCGTGGCACGAAGTGCAGACAGTTCCTCTTCTCCGTCTCGCTCAATCCACCAGAAACCGAAAACGTCCGCATCGAGGTGTTCGAGCAGGCGCTAGCGAAGATCGAAGAGCGCAACGGCCTGACGGATCAACCGCGCATCGTCGTCTTTCATGAAAAGGAAGGTCGTCGCCACTGCCATGCGGTGTGGAGCCGGATCGATGCGGAGAGCATGACGGCGAAGCCGCTGCCGCATTTCAAGCTCAAACTGCGCGATGTGTCGAAGGAACTCTATATCGAGAACGGCTGGAAGATGCCGCGCGGGTTCATCGACCAGAAGCAACGCGATCCGCGCAACTTCACCCTCGGTGAATGGCAGCAAGCCAAGCGCAACGGCCACAATGCAAAAGATATGAAGGCGCTGGTGCAGGAATGCTGGGCCGCGTCGGACTCGCGCCAGGCATTTGCAAGCGCATTGCAGGAACGCGGGCTATATCTCGCGCGTGGTGATCGGCGCGGCCATGTCGCCGTCACGTATGATGGCGAAGTGCATTCCATTTCGCGCATGGTTGGCAAGCCTGCAAAAGACATCGCCGGTCGCCTCGGCAATCCGGCGTCGCTGCCATCGGTCGAAGAAATGCGCGCGCACATCGCGCGGGATATCGAACCGAAGATCAAAACCTTCATCACGGAGGCCAAACAAGATTTTGCGGAACGCATGAAGCCGGTCGAACAGGAGCGGCTGCGCCTTAAAGCACTGCATGATGCGGAACGCGCCAAGCTCGATCATGGGCAAGCCGCGCGCCTGCAAGCTGAAACCCAAGCGCGCGCCGAACGTCTGCGCAAAGGCCTCGGCGGATTGTGGGACAGGCTGACCGGCGAACACGCAAAGGTCAAAGCCCAGAATGAACTGGAAGCCTACTGGTCGCTGCAACGCGACCGAGAGCAACGCAATGCGTTGGTGAGCGCCCAGATGCGCGAACGCCAAGCCCTCCAACAGAAGATAATCAAACTGCGGCAGGATCAAGCGCAACGGCTGCGTGACCTGCACCGTGATCTGCATCGCTATGGTGAACTGCAACGGATCAAGGATCGCGCGGGGCTATCAGGTGCCTTCGGCAAAACCGCGCATCCACGTCCGCAATCGACACAGGATCGCATCAAGGCGATGCGGGAGCGCAAACTGAAAGATCGTTCACGGGATTTCGAGCGCTAGCCAGCTTCACTGCATACGGATTTTCACGACAACTCGGGTGACGCCCTGCCAGCGACGCGCACGTCTCATTTCCTCCTGACCTCCGGCCTGCTTTTCCATCCGCCAACCACCGGACGCTTCCCTTGATGATTGTGCTGCCGGAGCCGGAAAGGCTCCGGTGGTCGGGGCCTTCAAAACATTTGGAGGTCAATATGAAACTCTACACTCGCTTCGAACTGGCAGCGCGCACAACCCGTGAGCTGCATGTTCTCATCCGCATTCTGTTCAACGAACTGGCAAAAAGTGCGCCCGAAAGCGCCGAACGCCGAAATGCGCTCGCGTCGCTAGAAAACGTTCAAGCTGAACTGGCTTGCCGCGCGTCCTACGGCATAAGCGAGCCGTAGGACGCTGGCGCGAGCGCGGAAATCCGCGCTCGCGCCGCCTTCACGCCCCTAGCCAAGTTACTGATTTTCGGTGTAATATTTCACAAATAATGTTTGCCAATCGTTCACCATCACCCGTTAAGCCTCAGCATTCTAACGAGCACGGAAACGTACTTTTCTTGATCCTCATTGCGGTCGCGCTTTTTGCTGCGCTGTCTTTGCGGTCACGAACTCAAACCGCATCAGCGAAAGCGCCACCGAAACTGAAATGGCTGCGGCATTTGATGCCATTCAAAATGCCATAGCTGCGCATCGCGCTGGCCTGTTGCGTATGGCCCTGAGCGGGGTTCATGCTGGCGAACTGGATGCTGGATCAGGCAATATCGGCGGATTTACACCCTATGGTGCGAACCCATTGTGCACCAGTGACAGATGTAGAATATTTAGACCTTCTGGTGGTGGGGTTCCTTATTTTACATTAAGGCAATGGCCAAAACTTGCTGAAGGAGGAACTCCGTTAGCGGCTCAGTTCTCTGGGGTCTTTTGGGCAAATTGGGCTCGTCAAGGATCAACCGCACCTTCGAACAAAGCTGAGCTTATTCTTCAATTAAGAGTGACACCTGAATTCTGCTCATATTTTAATAAACGACTCGGCTTGGGCATCAACACTACGAGTAGTAATTTTACGATAGCAAGGTATAATGTTGGCGGGTCTTCGTCTTTTCCAATCGAGTCTGCAACAAACGGCGTCAATGATATTGACTTCGTATTCAGCTCTCTTCTCTATCACGATGGCATTTCGGGTACGGCGGAGGCTGGTAATTTAAATTTTCAGGATCAGGGCTGCTCAACACGAACAAACGCTCCTAACCTCAGCTTGATCATGGCTCTTGTCTGGGTTCGATAATGCTTGCGCTCAAAAGAGCGCAAGCTGTTGTGACATCTGATCGGTGCGACGCCATGCGGGCGAGTTCGCCGCATCTTGCAGCCACGCCACCGCATGATCGGTGATGACCGACCATTCGACCATATTGCTTGCGATGATGCCCATGATAAATACAGATTATGTGCTTGCGGCCTGATATAATTTATGTCGTCACACAGCCGGTGTGGGACGATTTCGTCGCGCTTCGGGATATCTGGTTATGGCCTGATTCAGGCGGTTTTTTCGACGCCTGCGAGGCGCACTGCGCACGGGCTCGGGAAGCTTCGGATCAAGACGCCGAGCGTCACTGGCTGATGGTTCAGGAACTGGCGGTTCGTTACGGATGCTCACCGCTCAGCGGCGTCGAGATCGATGGCAAGTCATTCTGGGAAGACCCCAAGCCCGGATTCAGACCGGAACATTATACGCTGATCCGCCTGGTGATCGGCGATCCTGACAATCCACCACATGAACACGGTCAATGGAATATCGTGCCTGAAATGCGTCAAACGTGAAATTCACAGCGATAACTGCCATTTATTGCGAGAGCACCAGTGATGCCTGCGCGTATTTTGTTGAATGATTCTTGATCGCGGATCTCTTTTCATCGACGGCATGGCGGGAGCAAAGTATGAAGAATGAGGATGCCGTATATACAAGCGGCTATTATGGTTCAACGCCATCTTGGCAACACGAATACGGCTCGTTTGGCTCGTGGGAGCCAGGCAATGCAAGTGGGATAACGCAGAGAGGTGTGCGGAAGCTGAACAGCGGCGCTTGGATGAATGCCGCAAGGACCAAAAGTCTCGGATTGCGGGTGAGGGCTATACAAACTGCTCGTTTTGGCCACAGCCCGCGTATCAGGATGGTATGGGCTGGTTTTCGCCCAATGGGCAAGCCTGACTGGCTGGTGGGCTTTGGGTGTTGCTGGTGCCGCATCCCTCAGCGGTTGGCGAATTGTTAGCTGGTTCAAATCACCCCTGATCGCAGTGTTTGCGGTCGTCGAAACGCTCATAAGATGGACGCTTGGTATCGGGATTGTGATTTTTCTGATCATTTGGATCAGTCAGTAGGCTGCTGCTGCGAATGCATCACATCTGAAATACTGCTCAAGCATCATCCGACATTTCCTCTGATTATGATCCATGATTTACGGTCAAGTATAGACTGATCTACTTGATCGATTGTAATCGATTCAGGAAATTCAAATTCTTTATTTATCAAATCGAAGTCTATTGGCTGAATAAGATCGCACATCCATCCCCCTTGTGTGAAGTAGAATGATTCATCGATGCTACCATTAGTTGCTAGTTCGTTCCCATTGGTGAGAAGTAGAGAGACAATGGGTAAAAGATTTTCGTAAGGTCTATCTACGTTTTTGGAAATAGGGCTGATTACGGCTCTCATTTCGAGACTCCTAGAATGATATTTGACAAAGGATACCCGACTGTTGGCGTCGTAAATTGGTTGAAATTGGGGATGTAGATTTGTGGAAGGCCGCCTGCCCCAAACTGAGGGTTGGCCCTAGCAATGGCAAAGGCAGCGGCTGTGTCTCGGGTAACAACAAAGGCTGTGATACCCGGCCGGTATGCACCTTGATAGGATGCGACTTGTAAACCTTCAAAAATTGCTGTTGCATCATTACCTGTTCGAGAGAAGGCGCTACTTGTAGTAAAAAAACCAGATGCACCTGGCTCTCCCGCGTATACTATCGTTCCCTTCTTGAGCGTAATATCACGGAACCTATCAACGCCAGGATATGCACCTTTTCCTTGAAATGCTTGGGCCAACGCAGAGGGCGAGGAAACATTGCCTGCGGCTCCCGATCCAATTTCCTTTCCCTCACGCCGCAGAACTGATTCTATCACATTTTCTGTTGAATTTTCAACTGACTTGGCTGCTCGACCTGCCCGTACAGCGGCTTCCGCCGCTTCGTCCGCAAGCTTTGAAGCCTTCCTGCCTGGGGTCAGGTTCATCATCCGCTCAAGCCAAGTAAGCTTCTGGCCTGTAAATCCGTCCACACCCGTCACGGCGTCGATCACGCCTTTTACGGCATCCGCTCGAAACACGAACGCCATGATCTGAGGAAACAGGATCGTAAGCCCCGCAATCAGAATGATGATGCCGTATATACAAGCGGCTATTATGGTTCAACGCCATCTTGGCAACACGAATACGGCTCGTTTGGCTCGTGGGAGCCAGGCAATGCAAGTGGGATAACGCAGAGAGGTGTGCGGAAGCTGAACAGCGGCGCTTGGATGAATGCCGCAAGGACCAAAAGTCTCGGATTGCGGGTGAGGGCTATACAAACTGCTCGTTTTGGCCACAGCCCGCGTATCAGGATGGTATGGGCTGGTTTTCGCCCAATGGGCAAGCCTGACGGGTTGGTGGGCGATTGGCACCGCTGGTGCTGCATCTCTTTGCGGCTGGTGGATTGTCTTTTGGTTCAAATCACCACTCGTCGCCATTTTCGCGGTCGTCGAAACGCTAATACGGTGGATGCTGGTGATCGCGATTATGAGTTTTATAATATAGTGGTCAAATCAGTGAGACACGGCATGACGTATAATTTCATGTATTCTCACAATGTAAACAATTGACACAATTAACGAAGTCTTGCGTAATAGTCGCTGCCGTATTCGCTTTGTACATTCTCATCGTTGTCAATCTCGAAATTCACTTTCAGTTCCGACTTATTCCCTCGTCCCACTCGCTCGAGTTCTTCCAAAACCATAGTTTGTATGCTTAGGATCAGGCCAGACTTATTGGACGAAATTTGCTGATCCTCATTGCTAAAAAATAAATAGCAAACAAATAAGTTATCACGGGGAGAATAGAGAATGAAAAACTGATGAAGTCCGCTTGCGGCGAAGCGATCTTTGATTGTGTCACAAACTTCACTGAGGCCACGATCATCATGCTCCATTGCCGCGCGCGCGCGCGCAAAATCCTCGTCGGTAGGAATGTTTTTAATATTCATCGCATCGCCTCCCAGGTCCACTGGTTGTTCTGTTTGAAAGTATAGCCCAATCTACCAAGATATGTCACTTCCTTCTCGAAAAAGGAACCTGCCCTTGCGGTTGCGGGGTTGTGCGAAAGCAATATTTGTTTTCCCTGTTTGATCTGCTGATTTAGGAAAGTTTCGTTGACCTTCCAAATCTCATCCCGAGATAACCCCTTCGTCACTGATGCCCAATCATCTACCTTAAAATAGGTCGCCTTGTAGTGCGCGGCCATCTTCTGGTAGCTAACACCTTTTTTCGTGAAATGACCTAACACCAACTTCCCACTGTCAGGAATCTTTGTGGCCGCTCTTGCTACGCCATCAAACCAATCTGGTGAGCCTTTTGCGGCAGCTGCGCCAAACTCCTTGGCCAGTCCCCGCTCTGCCCCTTGAGGCATTCCCCGCGCACTGATCGATGATCCGGGTTCACCCAGAAACCTTCCGCTAGGCTCACCGTAACGATCAAGCACTTTTCCAACTGGCACTTGCTGCTTGGTTCGGGATTAATAACTAAACCTAGCGCTCTAAAATAAGTGGCACTGCTAAGCCGGTCGCCTTGTCGACTTCGTAAGTGCCTCCATCCCACCGATAAGCGAGGAGCTTGTCGGAATCCATCCGAATGTTTGTAAACGGATATCCATCCGTATCGAAGTGGCTCCAAACCTGCCATTGAATCTCATTCTTGGAGTCTAAGCGAAAAATGTTTCTCGACTGCTCCTCCTTCGAGAATTGTTCGCCCTTTGCGAGGCGATCTTGCAAAATTATGCGATGGCCATCACTCAATTCAATCTGAATTATAGCTTCCGAGATATCAATCTTTGATGTCATTTGATTTGCCTCATCGGTCCAAAACTAGTGGTAGGGATTTGATCCAAGATTTGATATTGAATGCCACCCCGTGTCAACACGCCGAAACTTGGTTGCGCTGCTACTATGCCGGTTTGCATTTTCGTGCCTGCAGGAACGTTTACGTCCAATATGTGGGTTGGCACCTTTGGAAGGGCCAAATGAATGCGAATTTGCTCCGGCCTCATGCCCGCAATGTCTTTGGGCCTTACGAGAAAGGCACCGACTGGGCTGTCTGTGGTCACACGAACAAACTTCAGGTCGGTCTTAGTAGTAAAGGTGCGTACCCGCGACCCCGCCGAGTAGGGAGGATTCCAACCTCGCGCAACGAACGGCGCGTTGACAGTATCAGCGCTAATTGATCGAAGATTTCTGACCAGTCCCCGCTCTGCCCGCTGGGCAGCTCTGGCAACATCGTCGGCAACGCCGCCACCTGGTCCGCCAGGAATGATACCCACGACCCTGTCAAGCCAAGTCAGCTTTTGGCCCGTAAACACTTCACGGCCCGTGAACGCCTCAAGGAAGCCCTTGCCCGTCATCAAACCACCGACGACTTTAAGCGCTCGGGCACCTATGATTGTGCTTTCGATGACACCCAGCAGTGCTGGTAACAGCAGCAATACCCCGATAGCGATCAGCGCAATTCCAACTGCTGCCCCGATGGCTGCGATAATGCCGCCGCAATCCCCGAACTCGCCGCAATGATGCGCGAGCGCCGGGCTGGGCCAGGTTAGAAGGGCAAGTAGGGCGAGGCCCATGCGCGCCCTCATGCGGGCGGTACCTGACGCGCCCCTCGGGGTGCCAGCAACAAATCACCCAGACTCGGCATTAATCTCTCGGGCAACCTCCATCGCATCTTGATAAAGAATGCCACCGCGCTCAACGCCCCAAGCATCTAAGGTTCGAACTAGATCGACATAAGGTATGTCCGTTCCAGCGACAACGCTTTTCAAGAGATTTTCAAAGAGCTGTAAAACTGCTCGCTTTGAATCCATAGTCCACCCTCCTGCTGCCTCCTCGGGAGTCAACGGCAAACTAAGGGTTAAAATTACGCGTTCAATATTTGCTGATAGCAAGATCAAAATCCTTGGCCTATGCCGAACTTAAACGCTCCGCGATTGTGAATGACTGTTTGACTAATTCCGATGCCGCCGTTTTTGATCGCGCCTTCAAAGACGATACTACGGCCAGATGATGTCACCTTTTGGACGTAGGCCGCCGGATTTCCATATGGCGATAAGTGTAGACCCTCTATCGCAGAAGTAGGATCGGCAAACCGTGTCTTTGTTAGGAAACTGCCTGTGCTAGTTGGACTCCCAGTGTAGCGCAGAAAATCCTCGCTGGAACGAACGATCCGAGCAGTTATTGGGCCTTCAAACGAACCGACAAAAGATTTGGCGTCTGGCCGCGTGAAGCCGTTCTTAACGAGGAACGCTTCTACCCGAGTCGGTGATACGATTGCAGTTCCGCTCAAGCCACGTGCGGCACTACTTAGTGCGGCTCCACTCCCGATCCCCCTTCCTTCACGCCGCAGATTCGATGCTACCACATTTTCTGCTGAATTTTCAACGGACTTGGCCGCGCGGGCTATGTCATCTGCGCTACCAAGCCCCTTCGGGCCAGGTAGCAGATTCATCGTTCGGTCGAGCCAAGTCAGCTTTTGGCCCGTAAACACTTCACGGCCCGTGAACGCCTCAAGGA
>CAZYMI010000015.1:0-11088 GCA_964648505.1 uncultured Pseudobdellovibrionaceae bacterium | reverse complement strand
ATGCGCGCCCTCATGCGGGCGGTACCTGACGCGCCCCTCGGGGTGCCAGCAACAAGCTGAAGACAAGCATGTTGATGGGAACAGCGACTACAAGTGGCAGTAGTGATTTATGATTGTCACCATCATAAGCGAGAAACGGAATAAATTGATCGGTAAGCGCAATCGTTGCAACGACAGCCCCTACAAACCGAAATGAGAAATGAAGCCTCACGATTTTTGCCGAAAGATTTTCGGGCAAAATGGGCCCTTTTTCCAGCACCGCGAACAGGCCCAGCAGAACCACGAACAGCACGACGGCGTGAATCCAGAAAACGCACAGGCCCGACAGCATGAATGTGAGAAATGCTGACCGTGCCAGAATTCTCAGCCAGCCTGGCATTGTTATCGGCTTTTCGCGGCTGACTTCGCCCTGCTCAGGCCGCTCGGGCCGCGGACGCCAGAGATGCTCAAAAATAATGCGCACAAGGAAGATGGCGCATCCCCATAAGAGGATCGGATGTTCCCAAAACAGGGGACGCATATAATCCCGCTGAACCACCTTGATGCTCTCGACGGGGATTCGAGGGTCAATATAGTAAGTGATATCGACCCAGTTTCCGGTGAACACGAAAGCTGGCCGGATCAGCCAGGGAAACGCCATGATCCAGGAATAGGTCAGCAGACCCGTCGTGCCGATTCCCGCACATATCAGGATGAATTGCAGCGCAGCCTGCCCGCGCTGCGTGACGGGGCTCAAGCCGCCCACGCAGGCGACAGCCAGAACCCGAGCCATGACAGGGACGAGGCACACAACCTGCCACAGCAAGATGTAGCTGATCGCCAGACCGGCATAAAATCCCAGATGCTCGCCCTGGGGCGCAACCTGATATCCGGTAAGATCGCCCGCAATGTAGCCCAGGCAAAACCAGCAACCCATCTGCGCGGACATGCCGCCAATGGCCATCGCCAGCATTATAAAAGGCAGTGAGCATGAGAAAACGTGATTGTGCTGCGTTTCCAGAAGATAGGTGTTGAAACCTATCCATAACGGGCGAGCTGCCCCGATATACCACCCGAGCCCAAGGCATACCAATAACAGGATAAGCCCGATCAACGGGCTGCGACTGAAATATCGACCGTCTGAAATGATAAGTGAGGCGACTGAAGAAAGCCTTCCCAGCTTGCGGGGAATGTAGACCCACTGCACGGCGGACAACCGCGATACAATATCCATCACTCGCACCCCGTGAGCCGGGCCAATCATTTCATGAATGCAAAAATAACGTACCCCACCACACCCAGTAGCGCGGAAATCTGAATTGCGCGTTCTACATAACTAAAGAATTTGGTGAGAGGCTCACGATATCCGCCAATTATCACAAATACGACTAGAAGTGCAAAGCAGGCTGCCGTTAACTTGATCCAGTCTGACAAAAATTCTGGTAATGTTAAATAGGCACCCACTGGCAGAAAGACTGCTGCTATTAAAAAAGTAAGCCAATACAGAAGGTTACCACTCCCAAATGGCTCAGCCGGCTCTTCAACTTTTTTCGTCTTACTACCATTTGAGCCATTCTTTCCTAAGGACTTAGTGAATCGTTCATTTTCTTCACGGTACATTCTGGCCCGTTGATCTCTTGCTCGGTCATCCCACCATTCCCGTGCGCGCGCACCATTATAAGCATTTGATCCAGGAGTATAATCTGATGACGAGCGCCAGCCCTTATAACCTTCATCAAATTCGCCCATCATCAACTCCATTTGCCAGGTGGTGATCGAGACTCGGATCGCGGTGAATAGACCTCGACAATCCCTTACGACAATGAAAATTTTTGGCGTCCCTTCAGCAAATTCCATTGACGCCTTTGCCAGCCAGATTAGCTTGGTTATCTAGCAAAAAGTTGAATGTGGAGAGGCTATGTCGAGGCGTCTGAGATTGGTTGCATTTGTGACCGGTGCAATCGGACTTGTAATCGCGGCAATGGTCCTCATCGGTCCATTTTTCGATTCGTCAGGACCTTCAACGCTCACAGACAATGCGGAAAAGTCGGAGGCCTTCGTTCAATCGGTAGTTGCCGGTCTGAACGACACTGAGCGCAAAGCCTTGCAGAACCACCTTGATCAGATTGCCAAAGCGGCTGAAACTGATCTGTCGGCTGCGCTCGACCAGAAAGATATGCCCAAGCTTGCTGAACTTGCGCAGTCAGCCTTCAATGCTATGGAATCTCTCGGCGAGGCGTGGAAGAAAGCAGTCCAGCCTGCCGAAACGCCATCTGCCCCAGCGCCTATTGCGTCTGGGCCTGTTGCTTCTGTCCCCGTTGATCCAGATGGCCTGCAGGTGACCTCTGCCAAGACCCCCACTGGTGGAATTGGCGCTGTGCCGTTCGAACTGCACTCCACCACTTTCTCAGGCGTTAGTGCTGAAGCGCTTGCGCGAACGGCACCGGTGGCGCGTCCTACTGACAAGGCAATTATCGCACATTCTTATCTGGTAGCCAAAGCGAGCTACGATAAAGCGGTTAGCGCAAGCCCTCTCGTCGCTGAAGTGATAAAGCGCCTTAAAGATCGCCCGCTTGATCAACGCGCCCCTCAATTTGCTCGCACAGAAGCCCAGAATATCGTTGCTTCCGAACCATGTTTCGGCCGTACCGGAAAGATCGTGGCGGCAAGCTTCGTCGCCGTGCGCACGGTAAGCATTGGCATGACACTTGATCAAGCTCTGACGAACTTATGCGCCGCCCAAAAGGGCATAGTGCGGCTTGCAACACCTGCCATAAATGGTTTGTCCTTTGGCGGGTTCATGCCTTCGCCATTTCGATCAAGCGAGGGCCATTTCTGGCGAGAATTCTACACGCAAAAGCGGGCCGACGCTCAATTTGATCAAGATGTTAACAACTTCCGCAGTGATCGCTCAAAACCTTATGTGAGCCAGATGACGCTTTGCCTTAAATGCGCAACGCCAGAAGGTGGATTTAACTATGATCGCGATGGACTGTTCGATACGATAGAGCTTTTAATGCTTCCGGATAATCGCGTCGCAGGAATTGTTAGAAGCCAGGAATTTTCCGACTTTATCCAAATCCCGACAGCGAACGGTCAAGGTCGGCAGGAAAAACGAGTTGTACCTCAAACACTCAAGAATCTTGACGCTGCTTTCCGCAAGCAATTCGGGGAGCCGTCGTTTTTAGGTTCATCTATTCCCCGATCAAATACGATCGAAATTGCCATCGGCTGGGTTCTGCCGGATGGTAAGTCGTCATTTCCGACCGAGACTTGGTATTCGGGGCTGGGCAATCATATCCAGCTAAATCGCGATGGTGCGATTTATGATTCCAAGGGTGGCATATCGAGAGCGAAACTTGCTTCACTAAACCCGCGCGCATCATATTGTCTGACGAATGCTTTCGAATTTCCTGTTAGCTACAGCTCAGTCATGGCACTGAATTTTATGCCGGAGTCTCGAGAACTGACGGGATTGCTGGCGTCTGTCACGGGCGTTAAAGTGCCAAAGGAGAGCAAAACTGTGCCGGGCGCAACTGAAAGTTGCGGTATCGTAATATTGGCCAAGCTGGTAGTCGCAAACGTTGCAGCACCAACAGAAGCGCAAGAAAATTCAGCGCTTGGGAGCGAAGGCTTATACGATAGCGTTGCGGGCGATATTCGTGAGTTAATGAAGCGCAACGTGCCAATTGCATCTTATTCGTTGCAAGTGCGAAATATTAATATCATCCGCGACTATTATCGTACGCAAGAGAAAACCGTCACAGATGCGGTTCTAAAAGCCCAAAATAATATCAGTACTACTCAGCAGGCACGCGGCACGAATACTTATGTACCGTGAGGGGCCATGTTTGGATGATTAGACTGTCCTTGTCGTGGTTCAGGGCGCGAAAGCCCTGACGGTATCCAATCGGCGGACGGTTGGTCGAGGGTATCCAGAGGGGCGCGAATGCCCCTTGGTCATGGGGGTGTCGGGGGAGCTTGAAGGCTCCCCTGATCTGGTGATGCAACGGCCAAACGGTGCACTGGCACTGACCGGCCCTGACCACTTGGGAACGGGTCTTGGGAAGTGCCAGCGGCTCGGGGGATGCAACGGGGGTGCGCAGCGGTCCCCTTGCCAAGATGGTGTTGTAATACAACACACATCTTGCGGGCTGCGGTAGCCGGTTGTTACCGATAATCCACGTTATGGGTTGGCGGATTCAGCAAACGTATCCGCAATCTCGTTCGGCGAAAACACCTTACCGAAAACGACCTTCCATCATTCGCTTGAAGTCAGTTGGAATCTTGGCAATCACATCCGCAGGGGAAAATATCTGATCGGACGCCGTGCCAATCTCAAACTCCTGATCGGATCGAAATGCGATAAATGGGACTGAGTAAGCATGCTCGAAGTCTAAGGATACGGTCATAAGACCCTCGACTTTCTTGTAGTTATTTTGTGCCGAATCTTCATGCAAAGCATCAAACATTAAAGTGATCGCTCCTCTCGCACCAAGACGCATAATCGCGATGCCGCGATTATGATATGGAGCAAACTTCCCAACTGCTCGGTCAGATGTCAACTTTGTTCCATTCACTTCCATGTAACGGCTTTCGAGGGTGCATTCGAACTTGTCTTGATCTGACTGCCCTATCGTCAGTCGGCATAACATCGTTTCCCAATCGGCCCCCCCACGCGCGGGCCGAAATAATCGGTACACTCCGCGAGCATAATCTATTGCCCGAGAGTCTGGAAATTCTTGATCTTGCAGGATACCAAGTAGCGAAACCGTAAATTTCTGATTTTGCTTAACGTCCTTACGATAGTACTCCTTTCCTATTTCCGAAACAGATATGAGGGGGTGATGAAACATAGACCAGAGATATATGGTGTGAAGCTGTTTGACTGAAGATATGTTTTTTCCTTGAAACAGCCTATAAATCGTAGATCGTGGTATTTCAGAAGCACAATCATCCCGATTGATCTTTTCGTTTTGCCAAAACTCGGATTGTTCGCTTTTTTCAAAAATCTTTAAAATCTTGGGAATCTCTTCTTCAAGCTTGTCCCAGCTTAAACTGTTTGTGGATTTGATTGCCTCAAGGATTCTGGTCAGTGCGGATCGGAATTCGAATTTGTCGAGCGCCTTCCTTTGGAGGACGTGCTCGGGCGTGTTCCCGCTGGCAGTTTTCGCCACGTTGCTTCGCTCAAGGCTCATTTCCATCCTGATGTTCATTTCACTTAAGTGAAACGTACATTAAATTGGAACTCCTCGGTTTCAAGGCCAAACTCATGCCTCGCGAGCGGGCATATTTCAAACATGCGGAATATCCATCAATCAAATTCTGCGGAGGCTGGCATTTGTACGCCGTCTTTCTGTAATGGACGCTGCGACTCTTTCAGACAAAAACGGCTCAGAGATTGATAATAGAAAGACAATCTCCTCTGGCACGAAGGAGTCCGTTAAATGAGCATCTGTGTGAACTGCCTTCCGCTCGGCTATTGTCGCGAGAGAAAAACACTAATTGTCGAAATAAATGATCTGAGACCTGAGTTTATTCGAGACGTGCGAGTGTTTGCTTTTTCGCTCGGATTAACTCGTGATGCTTGGCATGAAACACTTGTCAATTGGTTCCGCGATTATCGCGGCTTGATCATCAACGCTGACGGCGATCCGGTCGATCTGGATACATCGGTCTTTGAGACCGAAAGCATTCGCGACTGGTTTCGCGATACCTGCTGCACGTTACCAACGCCCAACGGCGCGCGCTACGTGCGAGTTCAAGCACAGCGGAGATTCATCGTCTTGGCGACGATTTTACGGGCGACCTTTCCAAGAGAGAGCCTGCTTTGGGGGGTGCGCGCTGCAAACGATAACTGATGCGTTCCCCCCCGCTGCTCGCGTCACGCCCCGCTATTCCTCGACTCACGCCGGACGCCCCGTGCGTCCGGTAACTTTCAGGAGGTCACCATGAACCAGCAAAACCACGGTCAACAGCAACCGCACGTGTCGTTCTTCATGCGGTCGATGGAAGGCCTCGCAAACGTCATCGCTTTTGGACTGACGTTTTTTGTTGCTCCCCCTCTTTTCAACGCAACGCTCCCGGCGGCGCAAGCCTTCACGCGGTGGCAATGGGGCTTCGGATTTGAAGGACTGACCAGCCTCTTCTGGGCAGTATTTTGCGCAGCACTCGTGTTTTACGGGAGCCGCGCGACCGTGGGCGCGGCTCTGATGAGCGCTGCGATTGGATTTGCCCTTCGGGCGTTGATGGCAGTCTGATGCACGTTTGAATGCGATCAAGGGGGAGCCAGACGGCTCCCCCTTTTTTTGTCGGAGATTTGTTATGAACCGCAATGAAGAGATGCGCTTTGGCTCTGCCCGCTTCGCAACTGAGGGAGAAACTGAGGCCGCAGGTCTGTTCAATCCGAACGGGCTGCAAATCGGATTTTTTGGCGAGCGGCCCCTGTATTACAATGGTGACGCGCCGATGGCGCTCTTTGGCGGCAGTGGCTCTGGGAAGCACAGAGATATTCTCGGACATGTTTTGTCGCAGCCTCAGCATGCCGCTGGCATGGTGCTCGATCTGAAGGGCGAACTCGCTGCAACATCGATCATCGCATACGCTCCGCTCGGCTTGCACGTCTTAACGTGGAACCCTTCGGGAATTGCTGGCCTACCGAAAGTAAGGCTCAATCCCATCGACATGCTCAATCGCAATAGCGCGAGCGTCCATGCGGATTGCCGCATGTTGGCCGAAAGCCTGATTCCATTCTCTGGTGGCGGTGAAAGCCGCTATTTTGAGAACCGCGCGCGCGAATGGGTGGGCGCATGGCTGTTGTTCCTTGCTGAACGGCATGGTCGCGTCACGCTTGTGCAGTTGAGCGATCTTCTGAATATGATCGAAGGCGACACTGAGGAATGGATCAAAGTCCTTGATGTCATGATGGAGTCTAAACACGCCAACATTCGCCGCGCTGCGGGTGAAATTCTTGCAAAGCAAAGTGAATCACAACGTGAATTTGGCGCAATTTTAGGGACTATCTACGGATGCCTGAGCATCCTTGATGACCCGATGCTGCGCGCAAGCCTTGAAAATCCGCAATATGACTTTGCGGATTTTGTATCGGAAGGCAATGCCTACATCTTCCTGACAGTGCCAGCCGAATATGTTTCGATGTGGTCGCCAATTCTCCGGTGCTTTTTCACAGCCGTAATGATTCACAAAGCACGGCAACAAGGGTCTGGCCGCATCACCTTCATCATCGATGAGGCTGCGCAACTTGGCTGTTTCGAAGGTCTCAAGAATCTTTACACATATGGTCGTGGCCTTGGCATCCGCACTTGGGGTGTTTTTCAGGATATCGGTCAAATCACTGCAAACTATGGGCCGTCAGGTGTGCAAACCTTCATTGGCTCAAGCGCGTGTCGCCAGTTTCTCGGAACGCGCGACTACCAAACTGCGCACATGATTTCCGATATGCTCGGGAGCGAAACGCTTACCTACATCGATCCGCTGCTGCAAACGCGCGCACGTCACGCCAAGGTGGATGCGGTCATGCGCATTCTCAATGGCGATCCGATTACCGCCGTATGGGATTATAAGCGGTTTCAGTTTGAAGCGACCCATCGCCCGAAACAGGCGCGCAAACTCATGACTCCGGACGAAATTTTGACGATGGGCGAGGACCGCCAACTGATCCTGCTTGCAGGTATAAATCTGCCGCCGATCTTCGCACACAAGCGGCCCTACTACACATCGCAATCTCTCGCGGGTCGATATCTTCCGAACCCGTATCACCCGCCGTCAGATTTCGTGATCGTGCAAACTGCGCACGGTGCTGAACGTCGGCGCATCATCACCGAGCCGGTACCCCCCGAGCTGGCTCACCTAGTCCAATACAGTGGTGGACGGTGGTCTTATGTTGATGGCTACCGCCCCTCACTCGGGAGGAAATTTCGAAATGGAATCTGATTTTGATGATGATCTGCCGCTGCGCGGTCGCCTGCCAACGCATGACGTATATGCCGACGAGCCCGACGGTTGGAAAGGCAAGAGAAGCAAAACCGGAGTTCTTATAGATACTAATAGCGGCGATACAGTTATTAATAAGCTTTCAATGCCGCATTCACCAAGAATGTATAATAAATCTTTGTGGTTATTGGAGTCAGGCCGTGGCTTTTTGCAGAAAGTAAATCCTGAAACATTTGCACGTGAGGATGTTGCCTTCTGCCCAGGTTTTCTAAGAGGTTTAACATTTCATGGAAAATATGCAATTGCCGGAATGTCCTTGGGGCGTAATGATGGTTACGAAGGCTTAGCATTAGATGAGCCTTTAAAACGAAATAATATCAAACCTCAATGTGGCATTCAGATTATTGACATCACAACGGGCAATGCGGAAGCTTGGCTCAGATTTAGTGGCTCGATAAGAGAGTTGTTTTCAATTGAAGTTTTACCAGGAATAAGCCAAGCCAAAGCTTTACAACTGAATGAAGTTATAAGATATCCAACTCCTCTAATTGATTATAATATAGCTTAAAAGTTATAATAATTTTTGATTAGGTAAGGAATTGGGCAACGAAGCCATCTCATTTCCAGAGAACCTTTTTTCAAGACTAGAAATTTCATCGTCTTCCAATTTTTTAAAAAGAAGATCCGGAATTTTGAAAGTCGTGTTACCTGTAAGAAATTTTAATTCTGCTCTAGCATCGAATATCCATGCGTTTGTATCAATACTTAGAGATTGTGCAATTCTCTCAGAAGTAAAAGGAATAACAGGTCTAGATAAAATAGCCATCATTCTAATTATATTAAAAGAGAAATTTACGCCCGTAGCAGCCCTAGATTTATCTGCGCTAAACACCGTCCAAGGCGCAGCTTCAACGACATATTCATTTCCTAAAACCCATATATGCCTAAGAGCTTCCATTGACTTCCTAAAGTTGAGTTCTTCTAGGTGGCCAGAATATTCGTTTATGGTAGTTTGAAAACTTTCAACGTAACGCTCTTCAAGATCCGACCATTCTCCTGCTGGGGGTATTTTTTCACCAAATTTGGATTCAGTAAATTTGAAAATTCTATTTATGAAATTGCCAAATACGTTACCTAGATCTTTATTGATAGCAATTTGGAAGTCTTGCCATGTGAAGGTTGCATCTGAGCTTTCAGGCGATCTTGCCATTAGATAGTAGCGCCAATAATCAGCGGGCAAAATTTCCAAAGCATCAGATGTAAATACGCCTCTTTTCTGAGAGGTGGAAAATTTTGAGCCGTAATAATTAAGCCAATTAAAGCCTTTAAGGTAATCTACTTTTTTCCAAGGCTCACCTGTTGCGATTTCGGAAGCAGGAAAACTTACAGTGTGGAATGGTATGTTGTCTTTAGCCATAAATTGGACATACTGAACACTTTCATCTGCCTTCATCCAGTAGGACTCCCAGTCACGTTCCTCGGGCTTTAAATCAGCCCACTCTTTAGTTGCGGCTATATATCCAATAGGCGCATCGAACCAAACATAAAAAACTTTGTTCTCTAAACCTTTGATATTTGTAGGCACTCCCCATTTTAAATCTCTTGTTATGCATCGGTCCTGCAAACCTTCATCAAGCCACTTATAAGCAATTGATTTAACCAAATGTGGCCAACTTTGTTGTGTATCTACCCAAGCCCTTACTTGTGGTGATAATTTAGATAGCAAAAGGAAAAGGTGATTTGTCTCACGTACTTCTAAATTTTCACTACCAGAGATCGCCGATCTCGGATTAATCAATTCTGTTGGATCTAATACATTGGTACAGCTTTCACACTGATCACCCCTTGCATTTTGGTATCCGCATTTAGGACATGTTCCGACAACGTATCTATCAGGAAGAAATCTATCATCGGTTACCGAGAAAATTTGTTTCATCGATCTGATTTCTGCATAACCATTTTTTATTACTGCATCAGAAAATCTTTGTGTCAGCTCAATATTTTGTTGCCTAGATGTACGACCAAAATGGTCGAACTCAATACCAAAGTTTTTATATATATTCTTTTGTATCTCATGCTGTTGGTCGCAAAAATCTTGAACATTCATGCCCATTTCTTGGGCAGCGATCTCAGCAGGCGTTCCATGGTCATCAGTCGCGCAAATATACAATGCATCTCTACCGGTTTGTTTTAAGTACCGTGTATACACATCGGCAGGCAGTAGTGAGCCAGCCAAATTACCCAGATGTTTTACGCCATTAATATAGGGGAGTGCGCTAGTGATCAGATATTTTTTCATTGATTTTAATTTCTGCGTTACTGTGAAGAAAAAATTTAAAGTACCATTACTGTTAAGTCAACAATTTATGAAAATACTTTTTGTGCAATAATTCGTGAAACCTGACTACTTCATAAATGCAGAAATCATATTGAGTAAAGAGTTTTAGTGAGTTGGTTTCCTAAGGTGTGAGGGCTACTGTGCTCATTAAATGCGGGGATATTAAATGTTATCAAATGTCCAAAACTATAAAGCTTGACTTACACGGTTTCTTACACGTATACTCCGCTTACTAAAAAAAACCGTTTAAATCCAAGGCTTTAGCGAGATTGGGGTCAGGCTCAAGACCCTCACTCCATCTGAGGATTTGTTTGCGCTCGCTGCCGCGATCTTTCGCGATCTGTGGGATCAGCGATTGGCTTCCGCAGCCGAGCAAAAGAAAACGATGGCTGCGGAGCTGTCGCAGATTGATCGGAAAATCGAGCAACTGCTCGATCGTATTGTCGATGCAGATAGCGACACGGTTGTAAGAGCTTATGAGAAACGGGTCCAAGAATTTGAAGCGCGTAAGCTGATTCTGGCCGAGAAAATCGCGAACTGCGGGCGTCCGATCAAAGGCTATGACGAATCTTTTCGAACTTCGCTGGAATTTCTCGCAAACCCTTGTAAACTATGGGTTTCTGAGCGCTTGGAAGACAAGCGTGCGGTGCTAAAACTCGCTTTTGTGGGCCATCTTTCGTATCAGCGAAATGAAGGCTTTCGAACGCCAGAAACTTCTTTGCCTTTCAAGGCCTTAGACGGATTTTCTGGCTCTGAAAAAGTGATGGCGCACCTTGGAGGAGAAAGTTCGAAACTTCTCTTCAAGGTGTTAGCGGAGT
>CAZYMI010000014.1:0-55291 GCA_964648505.1 uncultured Pseudobdellovibrionaceae bacterium | reverse complement strand
GAGCAGGGGAATCATAATCCCTTGGTCGGGGGTTCAAATCCCTCCCGAGCCACCAATGACCTTAATTTTTATCATAAAATCACTACATTTGCTTTCTAGTAGTAAAAAAGCGACAAGATACCATTTATTATAAACAGATATCTTTATTACTTCGTTTGATTGATTTATATAGGATACCATGGCGAAAGAAACAACAATTACTAGCCCACACGATCAGCCCTCTGCAAAATGGGGGGAAATTGCCAATGCTGGCTTTCAAATTTTGCCAGACATCATTTTAAAGCAACAAAAGGCATTAGGACTAAACCCAGCTGATATGCTTGTTTTAATTAACCTCAGCTCATACTGGTGGTACGCGGATAAAAAACCATTTCCTCGCCCAAGAACAATCGCTAGCAGAATGGGTGTTGATGTTAGAACCGTCCAGCGCAGCCTAAAGAAACTCGAAGCTCAAGGGTTAATTGAGAAAAAGACAACCCTACATAAAGAGCTTGGGGAACAAAAAGTATTCGACTTACAAGGGTTAATAAAAAAATTAACTCCATACGCGCTGGACGACCTAGGCTACCGGCAAAGAATAAAAATAGTCAAAGGCGTTAAAGGAAGAGAGGATGAAAATGTCCCTTTCTGATCTGATTGAGAAATCAAAAGTTAGCTTAACAATTCCCAACAAAAGAATTGAAGGCTTTAAATTGGAAGCAACAGGATTAGCCGCAATTTTTGTATTAGCAATACTTTTTGCGTTTTCCTTTGATTTGTTTTGAAAGGCAAGAAGACTAGACTAATTTTACAATCCTTTGGTCGGGGGTTCAAATCCCTCCCGAGCCACCATTAACCTTATCATCCTCCCGACTTAAAACTCTGCTCTCAGAGTAAAAATTAAGCTGTGGCTTTTAAAATTGATGTGTTGAGTGCTTCGCATGTTGTGAAGAAAGATTTTTCAACATTCTGAAACATCACTTCTTTTTGCTGAGCGCCAACATCAGCATTCTTTTCGGCAATTAAACACACATCCGATAAAACACGCGCGCCTAAATTTGCAGCTGAACCCTTGAGTTTATGCGCGGCCTTTCGCCATATATCGCCATCAGCATTGTTAATATTCATACGCATCACTTCAATTGATTCATAAGCGTATGTCGTAAACATCGCAATTAACTCCTTTTCCTCTTCAAAATCACCATCGGTAAAAAGACGGAAATGCTCCCAATCCATAATGGGCGAATCTGTAACAAACATAGTCTCAAGCTCGATAACTTCAGCCATATTAACAATTACCTTTTCTTTTGCGACAAGCCATTCAACCAAAACGGCTTGCAACTTGCTTATTTCAATTGGCTTACTGATATAATCATTCATACCTGATTCCAAACAACGCTCACGGGCGCCTTTCATCGCATCAGCCGTCACTGCAACGATCGGCGTAACAAGACGATCTGGCATGGCACGAATACACATTGAAGCTTCAAAGCCATCAATTTCAGGCATCTGACAATCCATAAAAATCAAATCATAGCTATGCTGTTTCACTTTCTGAAGCGCTTCGGTGCCTGATGACGCTTCATCAATCTTGACCACACCAAGCTTTTTGAGCGCCTTGCGCATAAAAAGCAGGTTAACCGGATGATCATCTACAACAAGAATGTGATATTTATTTAAAGTAGTGGGCATATGTTGGGTTAAATCGCTCACGACGGGCTGTAGAATCTCTTTTTTAATGTCAGAAACAACACCAAACGGTATTTCAACAAAAAATGTTGTACCCAAACTCAAGGCGCTTTTAAGCCTGATAGTGCCACCCATTATTTCAATAAGCTGTTTAGTAATTGCAAGCCCAAGACCCGTGCCGCCATATTTTCGTGCTGTTGAAACATCTGCTTGTGTAAACTTATTAAATATAGCCTCGTGCTTGTCTTCAGAAATTCCAATGCCGGTATCTTCAATTTCAAAGTAAATATGTGTTTTGTCATCAGTATTTAATGAACGAATACGCAAAGTAATTTTGCCTGCTTCGGTAAATTTAAGCGCATTACCAATCAGATTGTTAATGATCTGCTGGAACCGCGCCTGATCACCAACAACATTCAAAATACCTTTATAATGATAATCTCTTTCGATAACCAAACCTTTGCGGGATGCAAGAGGAGAAAACAAATCAACCGCAGCATTCATTGTTTCGAGAATATCAAATCGCGTTGTTTCAAGGGTCAGTTCGTTTGCTTCAATTTTTGATAAATCTAAAATATCATTTAATAATGTAAGCAGACTTCTTGCTGAGCCTAACGCTGCTTCTACCAATTCATTCTGGTCAGAATTCATGGCGGTATCTTGCAGCAAACTAATCAACCCGATCACGCCATTCATTGGGGTGCGCAATTCATGACTCATATTGGCAAGAAACTCGCTCTTTGCTTCATTTGCAGCTTCAGCTTGTTGACGCAAGATATTTGCCTGCGCCAGCAAATCTTCAAGTTCCTGAGAAGAAGCTTCAGCACGTAAATTTGCAAGTTTCATCTGCCGAATACTTTTTTCCTGTTCTGTTACATCGCGGCAGACAACCACAACACCCCCCTCTTCTGGCAGGGCCATAGCATCGGCTTTAATCCATGTACGTCCAACAGCTGGCAAAAATCTTTCAATCATTGTGGTCGCCTTCTGATCCGCTGATGTCAGCGCTTGTTCTTCAAGAGATCGCAACGCATTTGATTCTGCTGAACCAATACCGTATATTGATGGCTTCGGCCACGGAAACTCAGCAAATGTCTTGCCCATAACGGATGCGCCGTTTTGTAACCCAATCATCATGAGAAATGCTTTATTACAGGCGACAACTTTTTCGTCTACATCCTTCCAATAATAACCATAGGGGAGAATATCAAGAACCAAACCCAGTTTATTATCGGCGTACTGCGCCATTATTAATCCTTTTCCTGCCCCCGACATAAAATATCATCGCGGGTTGTTTCAACAATATTCATTGTTTTATCTATCAAATCATTTGCAACGTTAAGCTCGCGCATTGATATCATCATATGCTTTTTAACAGCGTTAAAATGAACATCACTTAATCCACGATCAACAAGCGGCCGATGGGCGTGGCGTAAAGATTTTCCTGTATATAAATGAGGGCCGCCTAGCGCCATTTGAATAAAAGCATTTTGTGAGGCACGTAACTTTTCAACGCTTACATTTTCAAAAAATGGTGACAGTAAATCATCTTGCAGAATTTTATCATACAATTTAAGAACAAGAAGCTTTACCGCTTCCTGTCCGCCAACTTGCTCAAAAAGTGATTTAGATTCTTGCTTCATATAAATACTCTTGATTTTGAATTTTTCCCGATAATCTAAGATAATGTAAGAGAATATCGCGATTAAAAGGTTTTGCAATAAAACCAATCGCGCCAAGCTCTAACATATGCGTCATCATATCAAGTGAATCTTGCGATGAAAACATCACCACTTGCGCGCCAGGGTCATTGCGCAAAATCCACTCCAACACATCGATACCACTTTTGTCGGGTAACCCAATATCTAAGAAAACAATATCAGGCTTAAAGGATGAATACATGGCAAAAGCTGCATTTGCGGTTGATGCAGTTACTAAATGGCATTCTTCTTTCAGTGTATTGCGAACCATCCACCGGGTAACAGGGTCATCTTCAACCAACAGGGCTTTTGTATTCTTGTTTACTGGAAAAAACATGATGTTCTTATGATGATGAACAGATATATTTAAAGGACCCGCATCACCTTGTTCTTGTATTTTTCCAACCAAGGCATCAACATCCTTATCAAGGGCGTATATTTGACAGCAAATATTCTGTCTATTTTCTTGCTGCACCATATCAATAATAAATGCGCACGCTTCATTTAAAGTGATGTCATCAACATTTTTACACATCACATATAAATTATAAGGTGGGCATACAAATGTATGGACACTCTGATTTTTTAAATAGCTTTCAATTAATGTTTTGGCGCACATCAGCGAAACTTCATTTTCATGCGCATCATCAGGCCAGTCTACAGAAATATCCAGACATTTCCAATCTTTCCAGCTCTTTGGATCGTGCGATATTGCACACACAAGACTCAAAAGCTGCTTGTTATAAGAATCATGTTGTTTGGACATTATTATTCACTTTCATTTGACGGTGCATGACAGGGGGACAAGAATGAATATATTGAAAAATCTTTTCTTTTGTGAATGGTTTGCCAATAAAGCCGCGCGCACCACGTTTGACTGCACGTAAAATATTATCCTGATGGCCAAACCCACTGAGCATCACAACATAAGCAACAGGGTCAATTTCAAATAGCTTACTTAATATATCGTGACCATTTATATCTGGCATATCAATATCCAGAAACACAATATCGGGGGCATGTTTAAGATACATTGTGATCGCTTCCCAACCATCACTAGCTGCCTGAATAGAAAATGGACCTGATAGAACATTACTGACCATGCGCCTTGAAAAAGCATCATCATCCACAAGCAGAATTTCAAGTTTATCTCGCTTAAAGCGTTTATTTTTCACAGCTTGCTTCATGTCTTGTGTAATATTCAAATTTAAAATTGCGCGTTGCTGAATATCAATTTTATCTTGCTTAAGACGCTGCCGTTCCTCATAAATTAATTTTTCTGCGTCAAGAATAATATCGTATTTGTCTTGCGCAATGATAAGTACAGCATTTATATCAACACTCAGTTCATAAAGAACAGCCAGCCCCTGGGGGTCAGGAGCTGGCTGAAGGTGGGGGAGTACACACAAAAAAACTTCCGAAAGTTTTTTCTTGTTCAAGCCGGATGCGATGATAAAAACATCTCCGTCCTCACACAAAAAAATACGTCCCAGATCATCACCAATCATTTCCTCCAAATAACTTGCCACATCATCAATCCAATCCGCTGCTCGATTGGACAAGTGCGCAAGCTTGAGATAAATGCACCGCTCCGCCATTCCCTCTGCCCGACAGCGCTCCAGGTCTTTGACCAAAGTCGCGGTTGCAGAATGGCTGACGATAATCATGGTCCGTTCCTTTCTATTAATACGGAAATGCAATCATCATGCCAGACATAATGTAATAACATAATCAATGAGTTGATTGATTTAAAAAATAAAAATTCTTAAAATGAGACAAAAATGCAGTTTCATTCCGAGAATAAAACTTATTTTAACCCCCATATGTTAAACTTAGCTTATGGGTATGAAAATTCTAATTGTTGAAGACGACCCCACCCAGCGCGAACTTTTAGCCACACTGCTAAAACGTGATGGACCCTACGATATTTTGTACGCTGATAACGGACGGGTCGCACTAAACCTTCTGGAAAAAAACTTCTCTATAATCCGCCTGGTTATCATGGACCAAGAAATGCCTGTGATGACAGGACTTGAGGCGCTTGAAGTGATACATGACTCCTACCCCGACCTGCCCGTTATTATGCTGACAGGAAATCACACAACAGAAAATATAGTAAAAGCGATGCGCTTGGGTGCAATCGATTTTATGACGAAACCCTATGAGCCTCGAAGGCTTGCCGTAACCGTTCAGAACGCGATAAAAATGGCAAGCTTACACAAAGAGGTAACGCGCCTAAGACGCACCGAAGAAGGTGTCGTTCGATTTACAAACTTGATAGGTTGCGATGAAGGCCTGAGCGATGTTGTAAAAACCGGACGCAAGGCAGCCGCATCCAATATCCCTGTCTTAATTACAGGTGAAACCGGCGTAGGAAAAGAAGTTTTTGCCCGTGCGATTCATGGGGAAAGCGCCAGATCTGGCAGCCCCTTCATTGCAATCAACTGTGGCGCTATCCCTGAAAATTTAGTGGAAAGTACTTTGTTTGGCCACGAAAAAGGTGCCTTCACCGGCGCTTCTACAAAAACCATTGGCAAGTTTCGTGAAGCTCAGGGCGGTACAATCTTTCTCGACGAAATTAGTGAGTTGCCTAAAGAATCACAAGTGAAATTACTGCGTGTTTTGCAACAAAAAGAAATCGAACCTGTGGGTGCTGGCCAAACTGTCCCTGTCAACGTTCGTATTTTATCAGCCACAAACCGTGATTTACAAAAAGAAGTAAAAGCTGGTCGCTTTCGCGAAGATTTATTTTTTCGCCTGAATGTACTACAAATTACCTTGCCCCCACTTCGTGAACGCAAACAAGATATTCTAGCGCTTGCTCAATATTTTCTTGACCGCTATTGCGTCACAACAAAAACACATACAAAAGTTTTTTCAGATTCTGTTCTGAATTCTCTGGCTGAAAGAGAGTGGTATGGTAATGTGCGCGAACTAGAAAACGCTGTTCACCGCGCCGTTGTGATGAGCGAATCAGACGTGATCAATATGTTCGATTTTTCTTGGATTCATGATACGCCTGAAATCACGTATAAACCGCTGCCGCCCACACGCCATTTTTATACAAGCGGGTATGATCGCCTTAAAACAATTGCCGAACATGAAGCCGAGGCAATACGCTACGCCATTAATTACTATAACCAAGATATTGAAAAAGCCGCAACCGCACTGGGGCTTGCAAAATCAACACTTTATCGCAAAATTAAAGAAGGCATTTTAACGCGGATTAAATTTTGATTTTTTCATACAATCTGCAATTGTTTTGAGCGTTAAATTAACAAAGCACACCACTTTATTTTGATATTTTCTTTTTAAATAGCTTATATTTGATGTAAATTTTTGTGCGCTACTCTGGTATAGTTTGTCAAAATGAAATTCAAAAAACGCTTCATATTCGTGAGTTTTATAATAGGTCTAAGCGTGATAACGCTTGCTTGGATATTTGCTGCAGCGTATTTAAAATAAAAAAAATCTTTACTTTCTACAGACTGTAAAAATTGCATCACTTTCTGATCTTAAAAATAAAAACAGTTTTTATGAGCAAGTCGATTATTTAAGTGATTTTATAAATTCAAACAGCCAGCATCTACAGGATGCAGAATTTTTTGCAACCTGGGAGAATTCCAGCCTTATCGCTAAAAATTTTATAGATCATTTGGAAGGACGCAGAAAAACCACGCCCCATATGGAATGTTCAACAAGGCGTGGATTATTGGCTGCAATTTTAAAAAATAATATGGGTTATAAAACCAGATCGGTTGATTTATACGGGCCTTCTGATAACCATTCTTTGGCCAGCCACGCTGCCCTCGATATTTGGAATCCAAATACAAAAAAATGGGAAACATATGATCCTGAATTTAATATATTCTGGATTAACACAAAAACCAGAGAACGTATTTCTTTACTTGATGCAGCTACAGAAATTCACAATGCCTTGCCTTGTAATCAAAAAGGATGCAGCTGGACCATTCGAAGCCCTGAAGGGGCCGCCGTTATAGGCCTTCGAAATTTAATGTCTTATATTGTTATTATAGATAAAAAGAAACAAAGAATGACCTATTATAACCCTGCTATAGACCCCCATCATTCTTATGCGCATAACGGCAAAACAGGCACGTATTGTGACGTTATCAAAAAAAATTGCCGTGATGGTTTTTTTCCTCTTCAAAAAAAGATGATTCAAAAAAGTGCTTATAAGCCTTTATAGACCTAACACATATTCAGTATGTTATTTTCTGGCCAGCCTATGAATAAGAAAATACACACAAAGAAAAGTCGGACCAGCGGGGGAAGCGGGTCCGACTTATAACAAAGGCGGTTCATTAAAACAATAAAACACCCTTGTTTGTTCTTGAGAATTTGTTTCTAAGCCACAGCATTCAACAGATCTGCCTTGCGCGCTTTTGTTTTATAAGACTTATCTTTGAGAACAAAGTCTTCCATATATTCATTACGATCAGGGTCGAGCACCAGCGCCTTGGCAGATTCTTCCATCACATCGACTAAAATGCCATTCGGGTCTGTCAGCATAAAATGTTTGCGGCCACAACGTTCTGATTTTGGTTCCATTAAAATCTGCACCCCTTCCCAATAAAGCTGCTGATAGACCAAATCAACATTTTCAACAGGCAGGTTGAGAATAAGCCCACTTACCCCATTTTTATAGTGTTCGGGCACGGCTTCGTGATTGCTATCGAGAAACGCAAAGCAAAGATCCTGCTTTTCTGAGTGTCGCATCAACGTAAAACACGACATTTCAAACACTGGCCGAAAGCCAAAATGATCCTCATAAAAAGCGACCGTTTCGTGCATTTTTGCCGTGCAGATAATCGGATATGCATATTTTGCTAACATTTAATCCCCTTATTCTGACAGTAAGATAGTAATTACTGACATACTGCTAAATAAGATATATTGACTTACTGACAAAAAGTCAATAGATTTGCTTTAAAGCATTATTTTAATTGGGTAAAGTAAAAAAATGGCACGCAAAAACGGACCCAATCAGCTCTCACTGGAGCATTCGAGGCGGATTTTACTGGCAGCCGCAATCGAAGAGTTTATTGAGCACGGCTACGCCAATTCTTCCACGAACCGAATCGTTGCCAAGTCAGGTATGGCACGGGGGTCCTTATATTACCATTTTGGTGATAAACAAGGACTTTTCAGACAGATTTATGATGATCTGAGCCAAGACGCCCTTAAAAAAATATCCGCCCGCATGAAGCTAAAAGAAAATATGTGGGACGCTTTTATTGAAGGTTGCCTTGCCTATATTGAATGCGCAACCGACAAAACCTTTAGAACCATTATTTTAATGGAAGCGCAGAATGCCATCCCCTATTCGGAGAGAATTGAATTAGTCAGAAAAAGTCTTCTGGGATCTTTGATGGAAATTGCCAAAGGGCTTATGGATAAAGGAATTTTGCCTAAACAAGACCTTACTGCCTTAACTTTTATTATTTTTGGCATATTGACCGAGACTGGGCGAAGCTTTTCCTTCGCGTCCGATATCGAAAAAGCGCATGAGAATGCCCAAAAAACCCTAATCTGGGCGCTTAATTCTTTTCGAAAAGATTTAAAATAAGACTTGCTTCAAATTGTAAATTTTGGCACAGTCTTGTCCGTTTCAATTTTCATAATATTAGAGATTTGTAATATGTATTTAGCTTCAGACCGGATTAGAGCTGCCCTACACAACAACAATCTGATCCAGATCATGGAAATCGCCTCAAGCGGCCTTAAAATAACACCCTATAAAAAAGGCGAAGATGGAAGTTATTTCAGGCAACTTGAACGCACAAAATATTCTTTTTTCGATATGCCTGAAGAATTATGGAGCAATAAGGTTGACGCGAACAAAAGACGCTTTCTAACAGAGCATGCTATTCTTTTCCTCAGTGATCACTTTCAAGCTGCTGCCTGCGAAGCTTATAAAGCTGGCGCGCATGTTATCGCCTATTCAACATCTCCTTTCCGCAACGCTGCTAACGGGAACGCTGTTAAAGATTATCTTGAAAATATTTCTGGAACGCAAATCGGTGTAATATCGGGCCTAGAAGAAGGGCTGATGGAAGCCGTTGCGCTTCACGCCCGCTGCCCGGAAATTGAATCAAACCCAAATGACTACGCCATGCTTGGAATTGGCGGTGGCAGCACCCAGTTTTTTAGATTCCTAGATCAATCGTGGCAATTTACCGGTCTTGATATCGGTTTAAACACACTCCTTTCCCCGTCAGAAGTTTATACAAAAGCACTCAATAAATTTCGTGAGATCGAGCGTGGCATAGGTTCTTTAGAAACACTATTCATTGTCGGCAATGCTGCCAATAAGACCCTTGAAGGCCTTGATACTTTTGAAGGCGCAACCGATGATCGCCAAACGCAATTCCGTCTTGTAAAAGCAGAGCTACAAAGACAATTTGCAACAAACGCGGCAGATATCGCCCAACCGCATCCACAAAAAACAGCACTTCTTCATGGAGTCTTTTCTGGCTTGAATGCCGATACCATAAAAATTATTCGCCAGCTTTATCCGTCTGATGGCATATTTGGTTATCATGGCTTCGGCTTAATCAAACAAGAAGATGCAACTGCGCCCAGAGCACCAAAAGTTAATCTTGCGGCACTTGCCTGCACGGCTTGAAACGCTTAAACCTAATGGATGCAACGCGATCTGACATCCCAAGCTGCAACAGCCGTCATTGACATCGGATCAAATTCCGTTCGCATGGTTATTTTTGTTGGCCCTGATATTGTTTTTAATCAAAGGGAACTGTGTTCGCTTGGCAAAGATATTCCTGCCACACAAAAGCTTTATCAAGAAGGCGTAAAAAAAGCGACTGCTGCCTTAAAAAAATATGTATCTGAATTTAAAACCTACAACGTTAAACATGTTATTGCTGTTGCAACTGCGGCCCTGCGCGATGCGCAAGATGGCGCAGATTTTATTGATTTTTTAAAATCTAAACTTGGGCTTGATGTTAAAATTATTTCAGGCGAACAGGAAGCTTACTATGCTTCTGTGGGGATTATGTCTGAACATCGCAACGCACAAGGGCTTGTTGCTGATTTAGGTGGTGGATCACTTGAATGCGCCCGTATTGCGATGGGAAATGTGTATGAGAAAATCTCGCTCCCTTTAGGCGCGCAGCGCCTATTAAGTTATGGCGACAAAGCACCGGAAATGACGCACACTATTTTAAAGCTTCTGCCGCCTGCTATGATCCCATCCCAGACGTTATATGTGATTGGTGGGTCCTGGCGTGCATTGGCCAATGCTTTTCTGGATGATGCCAACCAGCCAAAATCTGATTTTTCAGGATTAACTTTACCCGCTGAACGTATTATCTCGTTTGCTGAACGGATTGCAAGAATGGATAGCGAGCGGCTGGTTCGAAACTACCGTATGGAGCCTGCCCGCGCCATCCTTTTGCCAGTTTCTGCTGCCTTACTGATTGCTGTTATTGAACATGTTCAGGCCAAGACGATTATCATCTCAAAATCGGGTATTCGTGATGGCATTTACTATGATTTTGTAACCAAAGGAGAAAGACCATGAACAAACTGATCGTCGTATTTTTTGCCCTTGTTTTACTGATGACCAAAACCGCCATTGCACAAAACGTGCCTTCCCCCTTAGGATTATGGCTGACCCAAAACGAACGTTCTGTTGTTTCTATTAAAGAATGCGATAAAGGCCTATGTGGTCAAATTTATTGGATTATCAAAGACGGGATGAAAACCGATTCTAAAAATCCTAATCCCAAACTTCGTACACAGCCCTTATGCGGACTTGAAATATTGTATAATTTTAAACAACACCAGAAAAACAAAAAAGTCTGGGAAGACGGCAAAATTTATAAAGCTGATGAAGGGGATATTTATAACGCCACATTGACAGCGCTTGATGAAAAAACCCTGCGTTTACGGGGCTATGTTGGCGTACCTTTATTTGGAAAAACACAACTATGGACGCGGGTGAGTGAAAAAGACTACCCACGTTGTAAATAAGCAATGAAAATAGAACGTATTGAAATTAAAAAAGCAGCATCCATTCAAGGCGCGGTCATCGCCGTTGGAAACCTGGATGGCGTGCATATTGGCCATCAGGTTTTACTGGAAGTAGCCCGCAAAAGATCACTGGCACAAGGCCGGCCTTTTGGTGTTTTAACTTTTGACCCGCATCCGCGCCGTACTTTCCGCCCTGAAGATCCACCCTTTCTGATTACGCCCGGTACGCTCAAATTTAAACGGCTTGAAGCATCATTGGTTGATATTATTTATATCGCCTCTTTTACACCCGCATTTGCACATCTGAGCGCTCATGATTTTATTGAAGGTGTCTTACAAAAATCACTTGATACACATGACGTTACAGTCGGTCATGATTTTCATTTCGGGCGTGACAGACAAGGCAGCTATCGACACCTTGAAGATGCTGGCATGACCGTAACACGCGTTGATCTGATGATGGATTCATCAAACCAAGCTTATTCGGCAACCCGCGTTCGCCAGGCACTGGCTATGGGGAAAATTAAAGAAGCAAACCAGCTTTTAGGCTGGGCATTTGAAATACAAGTCACCGTGATAAAAGGCGACCAGCGTGGACGCACTCTCGGCTACCCAACCGCTAATGCCACTTTAGGGGAAGGCTTGCGACCAGCCTACGGCGTGTACGCAGCCGATATCATGATTGAAGGGGAAAATTTGTGGCGCAGGGCCGCTGTGAATATCGGCATACGCCCGATGTTTGAAACCCCTGATGCTGTACTTGAAGCCCATATTCTTGATTATTCAGGTGATTTATACGGCAAAAACTTGCGCATACGTCCACTTCAGTATTTACGCGCCGAAGCTAAATTCGAGAGCCTTGATGCCCTTAGGGCACAGATGGCAACAGATTGTGAGAATTCTAAAGCAATTTAAATTAACATATTTTCTTGTTCATTCTATTTGTTTTCCGTAAAAATCAAATAGGGTGACCATAAATGATCAGTGAATTCCCACCTTATGCTCAAAATATCGTTCTTCTGGAACCAAACGATATTCTAACAGATGCCGCTCGCCTTCAATTTAAGGGGGGGGGGGGACGCTTTTGGTGTCACTGAACAGCTACAAAACATAACAAAATGCCAACCTGCTTTTGCAGGCATTGTGATTGTTTGGAAAACAAAAGATGAGACTTACTATATCGGGGATGGTCATCAGCGCTTAGGGCTCGCAAATCGTCTTGGTTTCGACATAAATGGTAACCCAATAAAATTGAATGCTTTTGTCCTAAAAGAAACTGATGGGTGGACGGTTGAACATGCGCGCATATTTTGCGCCATTAGAAATATCGCTGAAGGTGGCGAGAGTAGCCCACTTCAAAAAGAAGACTTATCAGCTTTGGTAGAAGAATTAGAAAAAATGCTTTTTGTACAAAAGAAATTTTCGCGCGTGGCTGGGGATCTGTCTGAAACATTAAACAACATTGCGCGAAAATATGCGAAAGACATGATTGAAAATCCAAAACACGCACTTCAATCTGCGGTTGATAGATTTATTGTCGCCTTGCAGGGAACAGCGCATCAGATTTTTCCAAACAGATCATCTATGAAAAGCTATGCTGAACCCGCACCAGAACAAGACCTTTTTACAGGGGCGGAAACTCTTTTTGGATTATTTCATCATTAGTTTGTATCGAAATAGTTTATGTAAATAAAAAAGCTTTTGCACCCAGATAGCTCGGTAAGATACTGATATTCTTTATCTTTAGGAATAATTGCTATGTCGAATGCTGAATTTTATCGCTCCACTGTGTTTTTACCAAAAACTGACTTTGCTATGCGCGCGGGTCTGCCTGAAAAAGAACCCGAGATCATTGCAAAATGGCAGGCGATAGATTTATACGGGCAAATGCGCAAGCGCGCTCAAGGTCGCCCTGTCTTTACTTTGCATGACGGGCCCCCTTATGCGAACGGTAATATTCACATTGGGCATGCGGTCAACAAAATTCTCAAAGATGTGGTTGTAAAATCTTATCAAATGTTGGGCTATGACGCACCTTATGTTCCAGGGTGGGATTGCCACGGCCTGCCTATCGAATGGAAGATTGAAGAAAAATACCGCGAAACCGGACAAAATAAAGATGCCGTTGATGTTTTATCGTTTCGTGATGAATGCCGAAAATTTGCTCAAAGCTGGGTTGATATACAATCACAAGAATTCCAGCGTTTAGGCGTCACAGGGGATTGGAAAAATCCATACCTGACCATGACCCTTGAAGCAGAAGCGACCATTGTTCGTGAAATTCATAAATTTGTACTGAATGGCGGCCTTTATAAAGGGGTCAAACCTGTGATGTGGTCTGTGGTTGAAAAGACCGCACTGGCAGAAGCGGAAGTTGAATATAAAGAACATAAGTCAATTACTATCTGGGTACGCTTTCCAGTCCTTAACACAAACGTTCCTGCACTCAAGAACAGTGATGTTGTCATCTGGACAACTACACCATGGACCATGCCTTCAAATCGTGCCGTGGCTTTCGGACACGATATAGACTATGCGCTTTTTACGGTCACGGAAATTGAAGATGGCGCAAAAGCAAAAGTAGGGGATCATATTATTCTTGCAACATCTCTTGCTGACTCTGTGAAAGCCCAAGCAAAAATTGCGCAATGGACACAATCAGAATCTTTTAAAGGCGCAGCGCTTTCTGGTACGATCCTTGCCCATCCGCTGCGTGGCAAAGGGTATGATTTTGATGTGCCTATGCTGGCTGGTGACTTTGTCACCCAAGATACAGGAACAGGGTTTGTTCATATCGCCCCGGGCCACGGCGCAGACGATTTTTATTTAGGGCAAGCACACGGCATTGAAGTGACTGATAATGTTGATGATGGCGGCGTCATGCGCCCCCATGTGCCTTTATTTGCAGGGAAAACTGTTTACACCGATAAGGGGGAAATGGGCGATGCATCCCCGGCTGTTTTGCGTGAACTTGATGCGGCGGGAAAACTTTTAGCAAAAGGATCACTCAAACATGAATATCCACATAGCTGGCGTTCTAAGGCACCCTTGATTTTCCGCACGACTCCTCAATGGTTTATATCAATGGATACAAACGATCTGAGGCAAAGTGCGCTTAAAGCCATTGGCGAGACAAAATGGTTTCCTGCAATGGGCGAAAATCGTATTCGCGCTATGATCGAACAAAGGCCTGACTGGTGTATTTCACGTCAGCGCGCCTGGGGCGTGCCGATTGCAATTTTCCTAGATAAGAAAAACGGCGCCGTTCTCAAAGATCCGACTGTTCTAAAACGTATCGGTCATATTTTTGAAGCTGAAGGTTCGGATTCATGGTTCAAGCGGCCCGCGCAGGATTTTTTAGGCTCCGATTATAAAAGCGAAAACTATCAGCAAATTTTTGATATTGTTGATGTATGGTTTGAATCAGGCACAACACATGCGTTTGTCTTGGAAAACCGCCCCGATCTTTCCAGCCCGGCGGATCTTTATCTTGAAGGGTCGGACCAACATCGCGGCTGGTTCCATTCATCCCTTTTAGAATCGTGCGGCACACGAGGCCATGCCCCTTATAAAGCGGTGCTTACACACGGATTCGTGCTGGATGAAAAGGGATACAAAATGTCAAAATCGCTTGGCAATGTGATCGCCCCACAAGATATTATGAAAGAACTAGGCGCCGATATTTTACGCCTATGGACAGTCACATCAGATTATTCTGACGATATCCGGATTGGAAAAAACCTGCTTGATACTGTTTCTGACATGTATCGACGCATTCGCAATACTTTGCGTTATATTCTGGGCGCGCTTGAAGGTTTTACACCATCAGAAAAAATTACGGCAGATGAGTATAAAACATTGCCGGAACTTGACCGCTTGATGCTGCATGAAATATCTATCCTTGATGACCAGATCAGGTCAGCGATAAAAGCTTATGATTTCATGGATATGGTGCAAAAAATTCATCATTTCTGCGCGATTACTTTATCCGCATTTTATTTTGATATCCGTAAAGACAGGCTTTACTGCGACAGGCCGGACTTATTTGAACGCCGTGGTTACAGAACTGTTATGCTTCACTTATTTGAGGCACTGACAGCGTGGCTTGCGCCCATACTGGCCTTTACAACCGAAGAAGCCTGGAAAGAACGCCCTCAAGATTTTTTTGAAGAAGAAAGCATTCATCTGCGTCATTTTGCTGACGTACCCCTTGACTGGCGTGATGATAATTTAGCAAAAAAATGGGATGTTGTTCGCGCTGTTCGTAAAGTTGTGACCGGTGCGCTTGAACCAAAACGGGCCGATAAAACAATCGGATCCTCACTTGAAGCCCATCCGCAGATTTTTGTAACTTCTGATATTGCAAAAATTCTGGAGGGTATAAACCTTGCAGAAGTCTGTATTACATCACAAGCCACACTTTTAATAGGCGATGGACCGGATAACGGATTCAAACTAAACGATGTACCGGGGGTTCGTGTTGTATTCGGCAAGGCAGAAGGTAAAAAATGCGAACGTTCATGGCGTATTTTGCCTGAAGTTGGCCATGATAAGGACTATCCGGATTTGTCGCGACGCGACGCCGATGCTGTACGGTATTTTTTGACCCGCAAAAAGGCAGCGTAATGCGCAAGCATATCCTCGCCTATAGTCTTATCATTTTTATTCTTCTTATAGACCAGCTTTCAAAATGGCTGGTGATAGAAGGTATTTTTAAAAGCGAACTCGGACAGCCGGGCGTTGGCCTGGATATCTGGCTTACAAAAATACCACAGCCGCCCTTAGGTTTTGTACAGATGAAAATCACCGAGTTTTTCAATCTGGTTATGGTCTGGAATAAAGGGGTAAATTATTTTATGCCCGGCGACCTTCAGGCGGATCCGATAATTATGGCAGCCTTAGCTAGTTTATTAACTTTAGCGCTTTTGATCTGGATGATACGCTCAAAGCAACCTTTTATCATTTTACCGCTTGCGGCAATTATTGGGGGTGCAATTTCCAATATATGGGATCGTATTCGTTTTGGCGGGGTTGCGGATTTCCTTGATTTTCATGCCTTTGGCTGGCACTGGCCTGCCTTTAACGTTGCTGACGCTTCGATTGTGATAGGCGTTGCGGTTATCCTTGTGGATGGAGTAATCTTGGAGCCACTTCGGGCCAAACGCCTGACTACACAGGAGCCAACTTAACATGCGCCTTTATTATTTTTATTCCGCCCTTGCTGTTGTGTTCGCCTTAAGTCTGACCAGCTGCGGCAATTCAAATATCAAGCAACAACTTGGTATGGAAAGAACTGCGCCAGATGAATTTTCAGTCTATAAGCGCGCGCCCCTTGAACTGCCACCTGATTATGCGTTGCGCCCACCTCGCCCAGGCGCCGCACGCCCTCAGGAAGAAAAAATTATTGAACAAGCACGCGAATCCATGATCGGTTCACAAGGCGAGGCTTCTGTTGAAAAAACGCAAGGCGAAGCTTTGATTTTGCAAAAAGCAGGCGCGGTACAAGCCAATGAAAATATCCGCGTTACTGTTGACCAAGAAAAAGACGAAGCGGCTAAAAAGAAACAGCCTGTTATACAAAGGTTGCTCAACTCAAGTGATGCGCCTGGTGATGCACCAGCCACCGTTGTTGATCCGGAAAAAGAAGCGGAGCGCTTAAAGACCAATAAACAAACGGGAAAATCTGTGAGCGAGGGTAAAACACCTGTGAAAGTACAGTAATGAAAAAATATTTTCTTGGTTACTTTGCTTTCGCGCTCATACTTGTAACGCCCGCTTTTGCCTTGTCACAAGATAAGGTTTTTAATGCAAAAACTTTTTCACTTGATAATGGACTTGAAGTTATTGTTATCGAGAATAACCGTGCACCTGTTATCACCCACATGCTGTGGATCAAGGCTGGCGCTGCTGATGAACCGCACGGTGTATCTGGTTCTGCGCACTTTCTAGAACATATGATGTTCAAAGGAACACCAAGCGTAGGCCCGGGTGAATATTCGCGTTTATTGCGAAAAATAGGCGCGGAAGAAAACGCCTTTACCGCGCAAGATTATACCGCATACTTTGCCACCATTTCAAAAGGAAATCTTGAATTGGTTATGCGCCTTGAAGCTGACCGGTTCCAGAATCTTTTAATCAAGGAAAATGAAGTGTTATCAGAACGAAAAGTTATTCTTGAAGAAAGATCGCAGCGCACCGATAATGACCCATCTGCAAAATTAAGCGAACAAATGTCCTCTATTCTTTTTACTAATCATCCCTATGGCAACCCCGTGATTGGCTGGAGAGATGAAATGGAAAAGCTAAATCAAGCCGATATAAAACAGTTTTATAAAGACTGGTATGCGCCAAATAATATGATTCTTGTTGTCTCAGGGGCCGTAACGCTTGACCAGATCAAGCTACTCGCACAAAAATATTATGGTGCCTTCAAAAAAAGAGCTGTACCAGTTCGCGCGCGGCCACACATACCCCCGCTGCCTGCCAATATAAACCTTAAGCTTTATGATGCTTATGTACAGCAACCTTCTTTTATTCGCAATTATCGCGTGCCAAGCGCTCGACAAAACCCAAAAGAATCTCTGGCCCTTGAGGTGTTGGAAGAAATTATAGGCGGGGGCGCCACAGGAAGGCTTTATAAAAATCTGTCAGTTGAGAAAAAAATTGCCAGTACCATTGGTCTTTCATATTCAAGCCTGGCTTATGATGATACAACCATCAGCATTGGCGCTACACCAGCAAAAAACATCTCGCTTGAAAATCTGGAGAAACAGATCGATCAGCAAATTGAAACTTTTGCTGAAAATGGGCCCACGGAACAAGAAGTATCAGATGCAAAAAAACGACTGATTACACAGGCTATCTTTGCGCGTGATAGTGTATCTGGTCCGGCTTTTCTGATCGGGTTTGCACGGGTGCAAGGCGTACCCCTTCATGATATTGAACAATGGCCCCAAAATATTTCTGAAGTGACACAAAAAGAAATACATGATGTCGCAATAAAATATCTTTCAAAAAAACGTAAAAATTTGCCTGATGTAACAGGGTACCTATTACCTGACCCTCATCAAAAACAGCCCCCTGTCTCCGCTAAAGAACAGCCGGTTGGAGGCGCTATACGATGATCAGACTTTTTGCTGTTTTATTTACTGTTGTTTTTCTATTTTCTTCTTCAGCGCAGTCTGAAGAAAAACCTTTTTTGCCTATTCAGGCGCTCAAAACATCTTCTGGTATCCCCATTTGGCTGGTTGAGGACCACACAATACCTGTTCTATCAGTACAAATTGCCTTCAAAGATGCAGGCGCAAAAAATGATACCCCTGAAAAACAAGGATTAATGCGCCTGCTATCCAATACCCTTGATGAAGGGGCGGGCGATTTAACATCCGAACAATTTCAAAAAGTTCTTGCAGATGAATCCATATCGCTTTCATTCACGTCTTCAAAAGATGATTTTTTTGTTAATCTTTATACTTTAAGTGAAAAGCGTGATTTGGCCTTTGATCTTTTGTCAAAAGCCCTAACATCGCCCCGTTTTGATGCAGAACCTCTTGCCCGCATGACAGAAGCCAACGCGGCACGCATTCGTTCCAGCCTGTCTGACCCTGACTGGATTGCTGCCCGAATTATGAATGATACATATTTTAAAAACCATCCTTATGGCCTTAATAGCGGCGGGACACTGACAACGCTTGCAAGCATAACAGCGCAAGATTTGATCTCAGCAAAAAATAAATTTCTGACCCAAGATAAAATAATTGTCGCTATTACTGGCGATATAAAAGCCCCTGATGCCATTAAGCTTGTTGATAAAACATTTGGATCGCTTGAAAATAAAAATGATGTTCAAAATACCTTAAGCCCTTTTGTTTCTTCTGCGCCTTCTGCTCTCTGGCATTTCACAAAAGATATTCCGCAAAGTGTTATTACGATGCAAGGACCCGGAATAGACCGTGACGATCCTGATTATGATGCCGCTGTTCTGGCAAACCTTATTTTTGGCGGCGGCGGGTTTGGTTCGCGCCTGACACAAGAAATACGTGAAAAACGTGGCCTGACATACGGTATTTATTCTTCCCTATCTGATCAGGATCTGGCCGAGACCGTCTCAATTACAGTATCAACAAAAACATCTGAAGTTAAAACAGTTCTGGACTTAATTGAATCTGAGCAAAATAAATTTATATCTACTGATGTGACGCAACAAGAATTGGAAGATGCAAAATCTTATCTTATTGGCTCTATGCCTTTATCTTTAACATCGTCAACAGAGATATCAGCGCTGATGATCGGGCAAATGCTTGATAATAAGCCCATTGATGACCTTGATAAAAGAACAGCACGTATTCAAGCTGTTACAATTAAAGATATTCGACGCGTTGCATTACGCCTTTTTAAACCAGCATTTTTTACAACTGTGATTATCGGTAAAAAAATTGATACCATACCAAGACTAAAAACAATTTCCACTTTACCAAATGTTGAGTAACATAATTTTATGACATGCCGATCTGACTTACCTGCCTGGAAAGCCCTAAGTCACCATGCTGATACGATCCGTTATCTATCGATGAATGAGCTGTTTAATCGTTACCCTGCACGCCTTCAGTCCATGCTGATCAATATATCGGGCTTGCGCGCAGATTTCTCACGTCAACGCTTCCTGCCTGAAACACTTGATCTTTTAATTCAACTTTTTTACGCCTGTGGCATCCCTGAAGCCAGAGAAGCCATGTTTTCCGGTGTTTCAATCAACCGCTCTGAAAATCGTCCCGTATTACATACAGCCTTACGCCGCCCAAAAGGTGATTTGATGGTAGGAGGCAACAATATTCTTGAAAGTATTCGTGAAACAAATACGCAGATGCTTAATTTTGCACAAGGTGTTCGAGATGCCACAATCACAGGATCTACAGGAAAGGCATTTACCGATATTGTGCATTTTGGAATTGGGGGATCTGATCTTGGGCCAAGGCTCGTCTTAAAGGCCTTATCATGGCAAAAACAGGCCGTAAAAGTGCATTTTGTTGCAAATGCTGACGGGCATGATCTTTTTTCAGTATTAAATACGCTCGACCCACAAACAACTTTATTTTTAATCGCTTCAAAATCTTTTTCTACAGCTGAAACACTTCTTAATGCTCGCTCTGCATGGTCTTGGGCAGAGAAAAAATTAAATCAATCTCCCGCTAAACATTTTGTTGCCCTTACATCCCATAGCAGCAATGCCCGCGCATTTGGCATTTTGCCTGACTATAGCTTTCATTTTTCTGAAGCAATCGGCGGCAGATTTTCAATCTGGTCCCCCATAGGCTTGCCGATTGCCATACAATTTGGACCAAAGATTTTTGAAGAATTTCTGGCAGGCGCTTATGCCGCTGACCAACATTTTCAGATCGCCCCACCGGAGCGCAATATTCCTATATTGATGGCTCTTTTTGGTGTTTGGAATAGAAATTTTCTGGGATCTGAAGCCCAGGCTGTCATTCCGTATGACCACAGGCTATCTTTGCTGCCGTCTTATCTTCAGCAGCTTGAAATGGAATCAAATGGAAAGTCGCGTAATCGTCAGGGTGAATTAATTCCTTATAAAACCGCGCCTATTATTTTTGGTGATGCCGGTACAAATGCGCAGCATTCTTTTTTCCAGCTTATTCATCAAGGTAGCGACACAATCCCTGTTGATCTTATCGCTGTTCGCAAACCTGAACATGACTACGCTAACCACCAGCGTATGCTGCTTTCAAATTTTCTAGGGCAAATTCAAGCCTTATCTTTAGGGGATGAAAATTCTGACTGCCCGGGTACGCGCCCCGTTACAGCGCTTGTTCTTGAAAGTCTAAGCCCCAAAATACTAGGAACACTTCTTGCCATCTATGAACATAAAACCTTCGTACAAGGCCTGATCTGGGACCTAAATAGCTTTGACCAGCCGGGTGTAGAACTTGGCAAAAACCTTGCTATAGTGATTGAGCGTGCTTTGCGGGAAAATAACGATGACTCTCTTTCCCAGCATCTTCAAATATTACTGAATTTGGTTAAAGACGATGAATAAAAAACCTCCCTCATCGGAAAATTATATCGGGCTGACACAAACGCAGCTTGATGAAGTTACAAAAAAGCATGAAATGTTTTTAAACGGGAAACCCGGCGGTGCCCGCGCTTTGTTAAAATTTCATAATTTATCTGGCCTATCTTTCCGTGGACGAAGCGTGAAAGGGGCTGATTTCACAGCCTCCATCCTCATAAACGCAGACATGTCAGGCGGAGATTTTTCTGGCTGCATCTTTTTTGCCTGCGATATGCGTAATGCCAATCTAGAAAAAGCAGTTTTTAAACGCGCTGATTTTCGTGGCGCTTACGTGGCCGGTGCGAACCTCTCAGGTGCGGATCTGGGATCTGCTGATTTACGCGAAGGTAAGATTATGGAGCGCGGCAAAGGCGGTGTACTAATTGACCGCGACCCGCAAACAGGGCAGGAGATTGCAAAAACATCTTTTACAGGTGCTAAGCTGACCCATACCAATATATCCGGAGCGCGAGCAAGTGGTGCTGATTTTGCTGAAGCTGATTTAACCGGCGTTATTTTAAAAGATGCTGATTTACGCAACGTGAATTTTCAAGGTGCCAATCTTTCAAAAGCTGATCTGACGGGCGCTGACATTCGTTCTTCCAATTTTAAAAATGCGGTTATGTCGAACACAATTCTTGATCAGGCGGAGACGGCGGGTTCCTCTTTACAAAGTGCTGCAGCCCTCAACATAGAAGGAAAAATTCTAGACACATCAATTATTTCACTTGAAGAAATGGTAAAGGCCCACAGCCTTTGGATATCATCAGCAGGAAAAGAAGGGAAGAAACTGGATCTTTCTGATAAAGATCTGCGTTCACTGCCTTCACTAAAATCATATAAGCTGACTGCCTTAAGGGCTGCGAAAGCGATTTTCATCGGCCTTGATCTATCAGGCATTCAGCTACAAAGCGGAATTTTAGATGGTGCTGATTTTCGTGATTGTAAGCTTCTTTCAGCAGATATGCGCGGCAGTTCATTTAAGGAAGCTGATCTATCGCGCGCTGATCTTCGCGGCGCGAACCTTTCACCACTTTCTTTTAGTAATGCAGACGGATCTTCAAGAAATATTCGATCCACTTTAGCGCGATCTTCTTTGCGCTACGTAAATTTCTCTGGGGCCAACCTTAAAGATTGCGACCTGACCGGATGCGACCTGACCAATGCGGTTTTTAAAGGGTGCGATTTGCGTGGCGCTATTCTAAAAGATGTCCTTCTATCAAATACAGACTTTACAGGCGCGATGAAGGAATAAAGGGTATGACAATTCGCCGTTTGCCAGACCATTTGGTTAATCAAATTGCTGCAGGCGAAGTTGTAGAACGCCCGGCTTCTGCCCTAAAAGAAATTGTTGAAAATGCCTTGGATGCGGCTGCTACCCACATTGAAATAGACCTTGAAATGGGTGGAAAATCTTTAATTCGCGTTCGAGACAATGGAAACGGGATTAAAAAAGATGAATTAGCACTGGCATTAACACGTCATGCGACATCAAAGCTTCCGGATGAAACGCTGGATAAAATTCATACTCTTGGCTTTAGAGGGGAAGCCTTACCTTCAATTGCATCTGTGTCCAGACTAACCCTAACCAGCAGAGCTAAAGGATCTAGCGAAAGTTGGCAAATTAATTCACAAGATAATAAAATATTTCCAGCTTCACTATATGAGGGAACAGTTGTCGAAATTAAAGATCTTTTCCATCGCGTGCCCGCACGTTTAAAATTTTTAAAAACTGACGCTGCTGAATTCTCAGCGTGTAAGGATGTTATTCTCAGACTTGCTTTAGCTTACCCGCATGTTTCGTTTACGCTACGTTATGGTCAGACAAAATTAAATTTTCCTGGACAAAATTTAAAAGACCGTATTGCGCAAATATTAGGACTCGTCATTGAAGGAAATTTTATAAGTCTAAACTCTTTGCAACAAGGCATATCCCTTAAAGGGCTTCTGGGGCTTCCAACATTTAATAGAGCAGACAGCAATCAGCAATTCTTTTTTGTAAATGGCAGGCCCGTTCGAGACAGGTTGTTTTACGCATCTGTAAAAGTTGGTTATAGCGATCTTATTCCAAAAGACCGGCACGGGATTTGTGTTCTTTTCCTAGACCTGCCTTCCTCGCAGCTTGATATTAACGTTCATCCAGCAAAAACTGAGGTGCGCTTTGCCAAGCCTGCTGACGTAAGAAACCTGATTATCAGCACAATGAAGAACCATCTTGCGCAAGAAAGTGGAAAAATTTCTGCGCAGGCTGTTTCTTCCTCTTCCCTGTCATCCTTTACCAGACCTTATATCTTCTCAGATAGTCATGGTGTTCAGAAAGCTGGTTTTCGAGAAACTTCTTTTGATATTGCGCCGTCAAGCAATATCGATATTCCACAATTTGATGATCAGAATAACTACCCACTTGGTGCCCCTCGCGCTCAGATCCATGAAAACTATATTATTTCACAAACGCAAGATGGTATTATTATTATTGACCAGCACGCCGCTCATGAACGCTTAACCTATGAGAAGCTGAAGGCGGAAATGGAAAACGGCATTACACGCCAAGGGCTTCTTGTGCCTGAAATTGTGACAATTGATGATCTGGCAAGAGAATCAATTCTTGCTGTAAAAGATAAACTTGTGATTCTGGGGCTTGAACTGGATGCGTTCGGCCCTGAAACAATCATCATTCGGTCTATCCCCGCATTACTGGTTGGAAAGTTTGATGCCTATGATTTTATTGAAACTTTAATTTCTCAACTTGAAAATAAATCAGCATCTGACGCTTTAGAGGAAAAACTACTGAATGCACTGGCAACCACAGCATGCCACTGGTCTATCAGGTCTGGACGCCGATTGAATACATCGGAAATGGAATCACTTTTGAGGCAGATGGAAAAAACCCCGCATTCAGGCCAATGCAATCATGGCAGACCTACTTATATCAAATTATCACTCCAAGATCTTGAAAGTCTTTTTGAGCGTCGATAAAGCGCATTTACAAATAATTTTAAACAACTTAAAGTAGTGTTCTTGCCTGTGAGGTTTTATGCCACTGAATCTGCTCGATTCAATTGAACTTGGCCAAATGATCGCCCATTATTTGCCAAAAGCGCCAGCTTCATGGTCATGGCATCTTCTTAAAATTGATTTCAGACGCGTTGCCACAACATACAATCGTAGGGAATTTGCTAAATCGCTTCTCACAATATTTGGTAAGAAAAATGGCGCCATTACGATTACAAACGACCATGATATTTATGTGCTTGCTGAATTCAGTGAGATTTTATCTGTTAGCCAATTAAAAAATGATATTGAGAAACTTATTCCTGATAATCATCTTATTCAACCTGATCTGCTAGAAAACACAGAGTTTGGTATCTGTTGCCTTGTGTTTTCTGTTGAACCTTTACAGCAACTCTCAGGCCTTGATTTTATCGCCAAGGAACGTCTGGCCCGACGGCATGACCTTATCATGATTGCAGACGATGATCTTTACATGCGCACCCTTATAACCGCAGCACTCAAAGGTTCATATAAAATTATTGAGTTTGAGGATGGCAATGAAATTGTAAAAAACTTTGTTTCACATGCACCTGATATGCTTTTACTTGATATTCATCTACCCAACAAACTTGGGCCGCAAATACTAAAAGAAATCCTTCAGATTGATCCTTCTGCTTATGTTGTCATGATCAGTTCAGACACATCACAAGAAGCTGTACTTGATTGCGTTCGAAACGGTGCCAAAGGCTTTATTGCAAAACCTTTCCGTAAAGATCGGCTCATTGATTATATTACCAAATGTCCTACCATTCGTTCTAAATCGTCTTAAGATATGATTCAAGTTGTGATTGTATCTCCATATAATGATTAGATACTTCATTTTGAATCTTCATACGTGCTGTTATATCCTTAGAATGACATTGCTGTATATTCTGGCACATATCAGACAGCTTATTTGCACCAACAGATCGCGCCCCACCCTTAAGCTTATGGGCCAGTTCTTGCCAATCGTCTGAAGTAACATCTTGAGATGCGCCCTCCATTTCTTTGATGATCTCCAAACTTTGATTCATAAAAATTGAAATAAGATCTTTCTCAGTCTCAATATTATTGTCCGCGTAGTCTTTGATAAAAGAAAGATTGATAATATGATGTTGGTTATCTTCCAATTTATTGGAGTTTATAGGAGCAAAAGAAGAAAATACATGAGGATTGAAATCGATCCATCTGGAAAGAATTTCTAAAAGCTCTGCTTCATTAAATGGTTTTGATAAATAATCATCCATCCCACAATCAAGACATGCCTGACGATCACCTGCCATTGCATTTGCGGTTAATGCAATAATTGGAATGTGTTTGCCGCTTGCAAGTTCCTCAGACCGGATTTGACGTGTTACATCAAAGCCACTGAGAATCGGCATTGAACAATCCATAATAATGATATCATAGGCCCCTGACTTCCAATGACTAAAGGCTTCAAGCCCATCGGCAACGATTGTAAAATTTGTAATACCCATCTGAAAAAGCAAGCGATCCATAAGAACTTGATTGAAAATATGATCTTCTGCAACCAGTATTCTGGCTTGGTACGCTGAAATTTTATCATTATTTGACTGTTGTTTTAATAAAGAAGTACTTATTTCCTGGATTTTATATTCTTTACATTTATGCAGCGGAAGATGAACAGTAAAGGTCGTGCCCGAACCAAGTATACTCTCAACATGAACTGAACCATTCATGCTCAGAACAAGTTCTTTTGTAATTGAAAGGCCTAAACCTGTGCCACCATATTTTTTTGTGCCCGAATCATCTGCTTGAATAAATTTATCAAAAATTTTTGGAAGTATTTCTTTGGAAATGCCAATACCTGTGTCACGGATCGATATTACAAATTCGAAGTAATCATTTTTATCAAGACCTTTTACATTGATTTCTATTTTTCCGTGATCTGTATATTTTATCGCATTACCAACAAGGTTGGTTATGATCTGCCTTATTCTTAAAGGATCCCCTAAGACATATTCGTCTGAAACATCAAAATGTGTTTGTAATAAAAGTTTTTTCTCTAGCGCAAGAGCCTGCAAAGGTGAAATAGAATCTGCGATCTGCTCTAAAAAATGAAATGGTTTTATATCAAGAACAAGTCCATCTGCCTCGATCTTAGCCAAATCCAAAATATCATTCACAAGCGCCAGCATATTATTAGCGGATTGAAGTATAATCGAAAGAAAATTAACTTGTTCTGAGCTTAACTCTGTTCTTGAGAGAACATTACTAAGGCCAATGATACTGCTTAAAGGCGTCCTGAGTTCATGACTCATATTCGCCAAAAACGAAGATTTGACCTTACTTGCTTTCTCGGCATCTTGCTTAGCCTGAAGTAATTCGACTGCCTTATGCTCCAGATCTTGAGCGTAGGCTTCAGATAATTGTTTGGAATATTCAAGATCGGCTGTTCGCTCAAATACTGTTGCTTCAAGCTTTGCCTGATATTTTTCCTGCTGTTCTTTTAAGCTAATTCGATCAGTTATAATTTCAGCAAAAAGTACGACGCCACCAATCTTCTGATCACCGTCATACCATGGCTGCATAACCCACCGGATCCAATCTTCGCGCCCATTCACGCGTGGGAAAAAATCAATATCTCTGCTGATAACTTTGCCTGATAAAGCCTCATCACACGCGGTGCGCCAATGGGGCTGCATTACCTTATTAACCTCAAATAAAGTTTTTCCAATAAGAAACTCTTTTTTTACTTCAAAACTTTCATACCATCTTTGAGTACAAAATATAAATCTCATATCTGAATCAAATATAGCAATCGGCACAGGAACACTGGCCAGAAGTTCCATAAATTTTTCTTTATTCATAGCGTTAAAAAACATAATCGCTTAATCCAAAATTCTAATATTCAACATATATTTCATCCGATTAAGCTTAAAAAATCCTTTATATTCAGTAATTCTTTCTTTGTACGCTCACAATTTGCAGGTAACTCAGGATCACCTGCCAGCCCTGCCTGCTTAATTTTCTGATCAAAGTATATTTCCTCTGCATAAATAGCGCTTATCAATTTTTCCAAAGCTGAAGAAGGCTGAAGGCTGGCCCCTAAAATAAAAGATCCGGTACAAATAACCGCAAGTTTTAAAGCTGCCAAAGATTCGTCTGATAAAATCGACATATGCGCCATAATCTTAAATTCAAGATCAGGATCAATTCTAAACGGCTTTAAAGTATCTTTTGATGATAATTGCGCGTTCCATTTTTGATTAAAATCTTGAAGATAATTTTCCCGCATCTGTCGTTGAAAGGCCTGAACATCTTTTTGCGCATCATGGAACAAAACAAGGTCTGTCGGCAGAAAATCAAATATCTCCTGACATGTTTCCTTACGCTTGGGCGATATAATATCCTGGGCTGTCATCATCATTTGCGTGAATGGCATGGTTGAAGGCACAACATTCTGACCTTGCGAAGACCATTCCTTCATAATAGCTTCTGCCAAAGATTGGGTTTTTATATAAAGTGGATTCTTACCCGGCGTTAACAATTTCCGCCCATCAAGCAGAATAATAAATATATCTTCCTGCTGCTTAATCGAAACAATATTGTAAGACTTTTTCATGTAGCGCCTTTTCTGAAGGACGGCCCGAAGCTTCTGGTTTACAAGTGAATACTAAGTCAGGGGCGATTTGAAAATCCACCTTTAAATCTGGTTGCAATCGTATATCAGCCACAAGCTTGCGCAACGCTGAAAGCGTTGAGGACCCCAAAAAGTCATCCCAGTCTATTTTTGATGCTTCTAAAATTGCCTTATCGTTACTTGCTTCATCAGCAGGTTGACCTGAAAACGGAGCAGAAAAAGAAAATGATGATCGCTTAGACTGTGCTTGAATATTTATTTTGAACTGCCCTTGTTCTTGCTGCCACAAAACATTGCCTGTTACTTGATCTGCTGGTTTATTGATGCGGTGCGCAACAAATGGATCAAGCGCGGGTTTAACGCCCCGTTTAAAAACCGTCTGAATATCGAGATCATCAATCACAAGATGTAACGGTATATTGTTAGGAAACGTATAGTATTTTTTACCAAAAGCATCCTGATGGGCATCAAGTCCAATTTCTGCTGTAAGTTTGCGCCCGCCGAAACCACCTTTAAAAACAAGGACCGAAGCGCTTTCCTGCGAAGTTTTGACAGAAACAGCTTTAAACAACAATTCTTTTTTCAAAAATGGTAAATCACGCAGTTCAATATTTTTGATATCTATTTCCTTGATCATTGGATCAGCCGTTATTAATGACCAAAATGTACTGTGAAAATTTAAATGCCCAATCTTTAAAGAAACATTCCCACCTGAAGTTTCAAGTTTATCGAAATTATAGATAAGATCAGGTGCAAGTGAGAAAAAGTTTAGTGTTTCAATTCGGACTGACCCCCCTGTAAAATTAGCAAAAATAGATTCAACAATATTCTTCTGCCGATCCCCCTGGCCCGAAACGCCAGACAGCACAACAAACAGCATAAAGCCGCCAAGACACAAAATAACTGTAAGCCAGAAGACAACCGAAAGTATTTTTCCCCTCAACGTTTTTTTAGGCTTCTGTTTTTTTTCTGGCTTTGGCGGCAACGGGTAACTCATCGTCTATTTTTACCCTGTACAAACAATTTCGACAATCGGGAATCATCCGGTAAAGCAAGGCCGAGTTTTTGAGCTATTTTCTTCATATCATCGGGTATCTGTGCACGAAAAACCATCGCATCACCACTGTGTGGGTGAGGAAATTCCAATAACGCCGCGTGCAGGCATAATCGTTCAGCTTTTTTCCCCTTATACTTATCATCACCCAACAGGGGAAAACCTGCATGCGCAGCATGGACACGAATTTGATGGGTACGCCCTGTACGTGGATAAAAAGCAATCAAGGCTGCTTGCGGTGTTGTTTCCAAAACCTGATACTGCGTCTGGGCATCCTGCCCATCTAGAGCGACAAGCATTCTTTCCATCGCCTGACCCGAGAGACCTTTTTTTAACTTTGCCTCTATCATCCCTGCATGAATTTCTGGCACAGGACTACAAAGAGCTAGATAGATCTTACGAATTGAACGTTCAGCAAACAAAACGCCTAACTGGGTCGCCACCGTTGTCGTTTTTGCGGCAATAAGAATGCCTGATGTCTCTCGGTCCAAACGATGGACAAGTTTAGGCTTCTTTTTAGGATTTTTGGCATAGGCTGCGAGTAGCCCATCAACATGCCGTATAACACCAGAGCCACCCTGGGTTGCCAAGCCAGAGGGCTTATTGAGGGCGATTAAGCTTTCATCTTCATAAACCAGCATTGATTTTGCAATTTTTAGATCCTGCGCACTTAATTCACCTGGATCACTTTGCAAAACATCTTCTTGCAAAGGGATGCGCAAAACCTGACCTGCCAATAACTTCTGATCGGTTTTCACCCGCTTGCCATCAAGCCTGATTTGTCCGGTTCGCAACAATTTTTGTAATAAGGAAAATGGCACCTGCGGGCAGGATTTTTTAAGCCAGCGATCAAGCCTTTGCCCCTCGTCATCAGCATCAATTTTATATGTCTTAATGATCATTTTGGCATCTTAACATTAAAGTTTCAAAAAGGCTGCCGGCTGAAGATTGTCTGCCTTATTATGAATTCTCATAAGGCATGTAAATATATGAAATATAAACTGATTTGGTCCGAATCGGGTTCTCCGATCCGGACCAATCAATTTCAAGTTAAGCTTATAAAGAAGCGCCTCTTAGACCTTAGCCCAAATTTTATTTCGGAGACCGAAATGACCAGAAATCGTAGATTTCAAAGGATATATGGGGAGGTTTTACAGAGGAGGTAATTACTTCTTCTTAGCGACTTTCTTTTTAACAGTTTTTTTCGCAGCTGGTTTTTTAGCTACTTTTTTTACTGTTGTTTTCTTAACCGCTTTTTTAACAGTCTTTTTCACTGTTTTCTTAACGGCCTTTTTTACTGGTTTCTTTTTTGCAGTTGCCATTGTTCTAACTCCTTCTTCAAGTTGTAGATCTACAACAATGTAGTGGTGATTCTCTCACGACTTTCCGGAAATGTGAAGAGGGAAAACAATAATACTGTGATTTTTTTTCAAAGCCCTGTGTTGAATGTGCCACATCACTTCATGGAACCGAAAAAAAATTCATCTTATCTTTAGATTTCATCATCATCCGGCAATGCTTTTTTATCGCGCAGCCGATCCCAATAAGCGATCCTTTTTATTACTTCCCGTTCATATCCACGAGGCTTGGGATCGTAAAATTTTACCCTTTCAATTTCATTCGGAAAATAGTTTTGTCCTGAAAATCCTTCGGGGTTGTTATGATCGTAAGCGTAATTTTTACCAAAGCCCTGCTGCTTCATCATTTGTGTGGGCGCATTCAAAATATGTTTGGGTGGCATCAAGGATCCATTGTTTCTTGCAAACGCCATAGCGTCAGAAAGCCCCGTATATATTGAATTACTTTTAGGTGACGTTGCCAGATAGATCAAAACATTTGCAAGCGCAAGGTGACCTTCAGGCGCGCCAAGACGTTCGAATATCTGCCACCCGTTAAGCGCAATCACTTGCGCTTGAGGATCTGCAAGGCCTATATCTTCGATCGCCATCCGCACCATGCGTCTGGCGATATAATGAGGATCTTCCCCGCCTTCAATCATGCGCGAGAACCAATACAAAGCGGCATCAGGATCTGACCCGCGTACAGATTTATGCAAGGCGCTTATAAGATTATAATGGGCATCATCACCCTTGTCATACAAGGGGGCACGACGCGCTAAAAAAGAAGCAAGAGCTGGGGCGTCCATCTGCTGAGCCTGTGGAAAAAGTCTCTCAGCGAGCATCAAAACATGCCTTCCATCGCCATCCGCCATCAATTTAAGCGAATCACGCGCCTGTAAAGTCAGGGGTAAAGTCTGGCCCATATAGTGCTCTGCGCGCTGCAGCAAAAGCTCAAGATCATCTTGACCCAAGCGCCTTAAAACATGCACAGAACAACGCGATAAAAGTGCAGAATTAAGCTCAAATGATGGGTTTTCAGTCGTAGCACCCACTAGAACAACCGTCCCGTCTTCAAGATAGGGCAAAAAAGCGTCCTGCTGGGCTTTATTAAAGCGATGAATTTCATCTACAAATAACAAGGTGCCACGTCCTTGATTGCGCCTGACATTAGCCGCTTCAAAAATCTTTCTCAGCTCAGTGATTCCGGAAAAAATTGCTGATATGGGCTCATAAGCCAGATCTGTATGATCTGCGAGCAGACGCGCGATAGTGGTTTTACCACATCCAGGCGGCCCCCATAATATCATCGATCCGAGTGATTTATGTGCCAATGCTTCAAATAAAGAGCCTGATGGCCCTAACAGGTGATCCTGACCTACAATGTCTTCTAGTTTGCGCGGGCGAAGCCTGTCAGCCAAAGGCTGCGATTTTGATGGCTGTTCGGGGTCCTTAAAAAGATCCATAAGGCTTAACGAACCACGACCTGCTGAGTCTGTCCACCTTTTTCCAAAACAGCGACCCAGCCCTTTGCTGTAGAGGTTTTAGAAAGCTTCACAACAGAGCCAACATCAACAATCTTTGACCCGTTGAGTGCCCGAATAATAACCCCTGGCGATATAAATCGAGATGCACCCACATTGGACTTCACCGATATAACAACAACCCCCTGCGCATCTACTGGCAAGCCAAGCTCAGCAGACAATACCGGATTGATATTGGCAATCGTTACGCCCTTTAAGGGTGTTTCATCTTCAAGAAGCGTCTGGTTTCTAGGGGGGCTTTCAGGGGGCGCAATTAAAGTTATATCGAGTGTTTTGACCACAGATTTACTGATGATCCCCATTTTGATTTTTGCGCCTATACCGGGTGCCGCCAAACGAAAGCGAAGTTCACCTTCATCTTTTATCGTGCGTTCATTGATTTTGGAAATAACATCTCCCACCTGCGCCCCGGCCCCTAAAAGCGGGCTTAAGGGATGAATTTTCTTAATCAAAACGCCCTGAGGCACATTCATATTCAAAGCGCGGGCGATATCTGCCGTAACAGGCTGGGTTTCCACTCCAAGCCACGGGCGCAAAACAATGCCATCTTTCTTTTGCCCAGATATTTCTGCCTTAATCACCGTTTCAACAATTTCAGTTGGTACAGCAAAACCAATACCAAGCGATCCGCCATCCCGCGAATAAATAGCCGTATTAATGCCAATGATCCCCCCATCCATGCTGACAAGCGGCCCGCCTGAATTTCCGGGGTTTACAGCCGCATCTGTTTGAATAAAGAAATTAAAATCATTAATCGATAATGATGAACGGGCAAGGGCCGAAACAATACCGCTTGTCACTGTCTGCCCAACACCAAAGGGGTTACCAATTGCCAGCACCAGATCACCCACTTCAACACCATCACTGGGCTGCAGGCGGGCAAAAGGCAAACTTTCCCCCTTGCTGTCAATGCGAAGAAGGGCGACATCTGTTGGTGTATCAAGAACGGATATGGTTGCCGGAAATTCCCGCCCATCTGCTAGCACAACAACAATTTCCTCTGCTCCTTTAATGACATGTGTATTTGTAACAACAAGCCCATCGGCGCGCACCAGCACGCCTGATCCTAATGAACTTTCAACCCGCTGACGTGCAAGCCCGCCACCAAATAATTTAGACATCATCGGGTCGGCCATAAAGGGATGGGCGAGCCGCTGCGTTACAATACGCTTGGCATAAATATTAACAACCGCAGGGGCGACCTGCTTCACCACCGGCGCAAATGAAAGCCGCATCTGTGCTGAATCTGTTGGTACCTGAAGGGGCGTTTGCGCCAAAACCGCGCACGATATGAATGTGAGAATGCAGGCAAGAACATACTTCATCGAAAGCTCCTGATCTAAGAAACAGGGGGATTGTATCTGAAGACAAATCCTTGAAAAGCCCTTTTAAGGGGATGGGGTAAAAGCCTGCGATGCACCGATAAAAGGAACCTCTTCTATATCCCCTGCAAGGCCAAATTCCCCTTTTGGGCCAATCGTGATCTTAGGAATACCTTTTATCACACTCATTATTCTTTTCCCCGATACGCTTTGGCTCATATATCTATAATAAGGAGGCTTTTTACCGTCCATGATAGGATGAATAATTGAAAGCCCAAGACCAAAAAGCATATGAGATAATGTACCCGATTGATCATCACGCGCTCTGAAACCTACGGGCAGATAATCTTCAAGAATGCGTAGTCTTTGGAATCTGGCTTGTATATCTTGACGCTCAGCACCTGTTATATCAGCAAGCTTTGAGCTTAGCTCAAGCGCTGCAAGCGCCTTATGCCGCGCATCCTGATAAGGTCTGGACAGAAGTTTTGAACCATTTAAGTAACCTACATATCCTTCAAGCGTTGCTAAAACAGCGTTGCTTTTATCCATCCCCTCTCCTTCTGGGCCCCATATATCTTGTGAGGGGTCAAATGATAAACGCAGATGCTGATCTGTATGAGCTTTTACTTCTCTCAGTCTTGCAATACATAAGGGATCACCTGTTGCCTTATGTCTTAAAACAACAAAATGAGCTTGTTTTAAAATGGCGTCGCTTGCGGCTTTAATTGGGCCAAAAGTTTCCAGTTGAAAAGCTGTCATATTGAGATCTTCAGCATTATCAATCGCTTCAACCATCAAAGGCAGTTCATCTGTAACAGGTTGCGCCTGACTATCATGGCGAAGATTGGGAAGCCCCATCCATTTTTGGTTACGCGCATTACCCACCAGGTTACGGTTACGCACCTTTGCAGACTGCCATTCATCCCATAATTCACGGCGTGCTAAATATTGATTAGCAAGCTGAATAATCTGATGAAGCGGTATGTGAGAATACATCATCGATGCAAAGCTGCGACCATCGGTTGTCTGAAGCGCTTTGCGCACATGCGCAGGCATTTTACGTGTATCATGCTGTTCTGGCGGCGCGGCAATCCAAAGCAGGTCATCTGCCGAAATTTCATATCCTTTTTCTTGCTGGCGTTCATCAAGAGCTTCAAAAACAATGGCTGTTCCAACGCGCCGCAATAATCGCCTGACATCGCTTACAGCGCGAAATCCATGATCACGATCTGGCATCAGCAACGCGACCACATTATGCCAGTTACCTTGATGACCCATCGCGGATGCAAGTTCAGACACTGATTGCCCTTGATTACGTATTCTGTCTTGGAAAAACATCTGGTCAACCAGCGTAACATTAAAAAAAGCCTGCCAATCTGTTTGTGTCTTCGGGAAAGATATGTCAGAAACAAAATTCAGATACGCTACGATTTTAGGTAGTTTCTGCGCGACAGACGTATCCATATCATTTTCATTTTTTCCCTTTAGATGCGCAAGAACTCGAGGTTCTGGCTTTCCGACGCCCTGATAGTGATAAACATGGGCCGCTATGTCATCGCTCGAGACCCGGTCAGAAATCATTCTTTTAACACTGTCATCATATAAAATCGGCGTAGATGCCAGCAAAGGATAATCTGTAATTAAAGCACGCCTTCCTGCTGCAACAGAAGCATCAAGCTGGTAAGAAATATGTTTTTTAGATAGCCGAGGATTAGCGTGGCGTTCGATATGGCGCACTTTTTTATAAGGGTTTAAAAACCTGACCATGCGCGTTGTTTGACGATTGGGTATATGTTGAAGCGCTTCTACAGCATCGTGATCTAAATGCTGATCAACCCAGGTGCGGATAATCTCATCCATCTTAGATTTTTCATACTGCTCGAGTATTTTATTGAATTGCCGATAAAAAATTGGTGTCTCATTATCTTTGATAATTTTAAATGCATCAGGGTCTGCTAGTGTATTTCTGTGGTTAAAAAACCGAGTGATGTTTTCGACAAATAAGGCATAAGGCGAAGCCAAATTTCGTAAGGATATTTCACCCCGCAGAACCATAAACATGACCTTAACTGCAAAATTACGAGCGTTTTGTGAAAGCGCTATCGCTTGATCTGAATTAAAAAGAAAAGAGATATCATCAATCTCTTTCACGTCACCTTCTGCTAGCATACGGGTTGAATAAAACCAGAAATCTCCACGCACCAATCTTTCAGCACGGTCAGCTGCAGACATATCAGCAAAAAATTTTGGTGGTTTTTTATACTGATCGCGATTTCGAAGAAATTGATCGGCAGGCGGCAACGCTTTGATCCACCGTGACTTGATGTGGCTTTGACTTGTTGCCCCTATTATATGCCAACTATGTTCACCAAGCCTATTCCAGTCAGCTGGTAAAAACAGCAGCTTGCCTGATGGGTTTTCACGTCGCCTTTCATAGTAAGAAACCGGCAAGGTAAATGGACTGGAAAGTTTAAGATAAATCCCAAGTGCAAGTTCAAATTGCTCAATCGATGCCGCATCATACTTCAAGCCAAGCGACCCTGCCTGATCCATCAGTTTATTTTTTAAAGTACGGGCAGCAAAAATTATTTGCGCATCCAAAACTGTTTCGGACATAGGGTTTTGCTTAAAATTTCAATGTTGGTTTGCATCGTTTTATAGCAACAAAAGTAATAATTATGCAAATAAATTCTAAAAAGGACCTTTTTCACGAATTATCGTGGCAATAACCAGTAAAATTCCTGATATCAGGATAAGGCTTGCCCCCATCAAAACAGGAAAAGTAAGCGGTTCGTGGAAAATAAGCGTCCCTAAAAGGGCTGCCCAGATCATCTGAGAATATTGGGAAGCGCCAGCCAAGCCAGCGCGGGCCAATTGAAAGGCCCTGACATAAAATATCATACCAGAAGTCGCTGCCAGCGTTGCCACAGCAACGATAATAAGGGGTCCATAATTTTCAGGCGAAGGGGCATGATAGGCGGGGATGATATAAACCACAAAAGCCAGCACGAAAGAAGCGAGCGTCATCGAAAAAGCATTTTCATTTTGTGCCGCACAGCGAACAAAAATTGCCCTGAAACTTGCGATTAAAACCTGTGAAATGGCAAGAATAATTCCCAGCCATGCGTGCGGATAACCAGCATCTTGTGCGCCAAAAAACTGCGGCACCACCACTACAAGCGCACCACTAAATCCGATGATAACAGAAAGGATTTGTAACCCCGAAAGAGTTTCTTTTAGATAAATACGTGCGCCTAAAAGTGTGACAAGAGGTGCGGTTAAAAGGATAACAAAAAGCTGCGCTATCGGTAATAAATTTAGTGAAAATCCAAAACAGCTCATACTGGCTACAAGCGTGGCTGCAAAAACAAAATTATTTTTTTTAGACTTCATCGCAAGCGAAAGCCCTGAAAATCGCGTATAAAAAATAAGCAATAAAGAGGCGCAAGCCGAATGTATTGTCAGCACAACAGGAAATGTAAATGACTGTAACGCATACTTCCATGCGCCATCAGACACATTAAATAAAAACATGGCAAGGAAAGCAAAAAGCAATCCTTTAAATTCTGCGCTTAAATTTTTCATGAAGACCTTTAAAAAATGCCTTTAAAAAAAACGGCGGGTTTAAACCGCCGCTTTAAATTATATTAATTCGTTTAATTAATCCTAGGCTGCTTCAGAAGCATCCATAACTGGACCACTATCTTTCCCTTTGGCTGTAATATCACGGTCAACAAATTCAATGATTGCCATCGGTGCCGCATCGCCATAACGAAACCCAGCTTTCATGATACGTATATAACCACCTTTACGCTGCGCGTAACGAGGACCTAACACATCAAAAAGCTTGGCTGTCATTGCAATATCCCGTGTCTGAGAAATTGCAAGACGACGATTGGACAAACCACCTTTTTTAGCCAGAGTGACCAGTTTTTCAACAAACGGGCGTAATTCTTTAGCTTTAGGTAGCGTTGTCGTAATTTGTTCGTGCTTAATCAGGGCTGCTGCCATATTGGCAAACATCGCCAGACGGTGCGACGAAGTACGGTTTAGTTTGCGATGTTGAAGACGGTGTTTCATCGCGGTCACTCCTTTCTTGTGCCTTGGCCGGTCATGATTATCATGATCGATAATCTGCCGCCTCAGGGCTTGTTGCAGGCTCTGAACTCAGAACCTATGAAATTACCTGCAAGGCACATCATGTGACCAGCAGGGCGCGGGGACCACCCCCGCAAACTCTTTAAAATGGTTCGTCGACGCGCTTGGCCATATCTTCAATATTTTCTGGCGGCCAACCTTCGATTTCCATACCAAGGTGTAGGCCCATAATGGTCAGCACCTCTTTAATTTCATTAAGCGACTTACGGCCAAAGTTTGGCGTACGCAGCATATCGGCTTCTGATTTTTGAACGAGATCACCGATATAAACAATATTGTCATTTTTCAGGCAGTTTGCTGAACGAACAGAAAGTTCCAGTTCATCCACTTTACGCAACAAATTACGGTTGAATGGAAGATCATCAACCATTTCATTTGCGCCCGCTTCTTTTGGTTCTTCAAAATTGATGAAAACAGCGATCTGATCTTGCAAAATACGCGCAGCATAAGCCACTGCATCTTCTGGGCTTATCACGCCATTTGTTTCAACAACCATTGTCAGCTTATCGTAATCTGTATTCTGACCCACGCGTGTATCTTCGACTTCATACGCAACTTTGCGCACTGGAGCAAAAACGCTGTCAACCGGAATGAGCCCGATTGGCGCTTCTTCAGGACGGTTTTGTGATGCCGGACGGTATCCTTTACCTGTGCCCACAGTCATTTCCATGTTCAGTTTTGCGCCTTTATCAAGTGTGCACAAAACCAGGCCTGGATTCATGATTTCAATATCTGCGCCCGCTTCAATCATACCCGCTGTCACTTCGCATGGGCCCATTGCAGACAAACGCATTCTTTTTGGACCTTCAGCATGCATACGAACGGCAATTGCCTTAATGTTCAAAATGATATCAGTCACATCTTCCCGAACGCCTTCGATGGATGAAAACTCATGCAAAACACCTTCGATTTGCACCGATGTAACAGCCGCGCCCTGAAGGGATGACAGCATAATACGACGAAGGGCATTACCAAGCGTTAAACCAAATCCACGCTCAAGAGGAGACGCCACAATTTTTCCAACCATGCGGTTAGAACCATCATGTTTGATTTCGATTTTCTCGGGCTTAATCAATTCTTTCCAGTTACGTTGGATCACAGCAGAACCTCTTGTGTGTGTGGTTGATATAAAAACTTTTAAACGCGGCGACGCTTGCGTGGTTTGCATCCGTTATGCGGTACAGGTGTAATGTCCTTAATCGAACGAACAACCAGCCCAACAGCCTGAAGGGCACGCAAGGCAGATTCACGACCTGAACCTGGGCCTTTGACAAGCACTTCGACTTCGCGCAACCCGTGTTCTTTGGCTTTACGGCCCGCATCTTCAGCAGCCATCTGGGCTGCATAAGGTGTGGATTTACGAGAGCCTTTGAAACCCATCGTCCCTGCAGAAGACCATGAAATAGCATTTCCTGTAGGGTCTGTAATTGTAACCATTGTGTTGTTGAACGACGCATTCACATGCGCAACGCCAACCACAACATTTTTACGTTCTTTTCTTTTGACGCGAACGGCTGCACCGCTTGCGTTTGTTTTTGCTGTTGCTTTAGCCATGATGATGATCCTTAATTATTTCTTGGTTGGCGCTTGTTTTTTGCCGGCAATCGGTTTCGCCGGACCTTTACGCGTACGCGCATTTGTTTTTGTACGCTGGCCACGAACTGGCAGGCTTTTACGATGACGAAGGCCACGATAGCAGGCCATATCCATCAGGCGTTTGATGTTAATTGAAACTTCACGACGCAGATCGCCCTCGATCAGCCAGCCAGAAGATTCAATATATTTACGAACCTTATTTAATTCATCTTCTGTCAGGTCATTCATACGACGTGACAGGTCAATGCCGCAATTTTCACAAAGTTCTACCGCACGTGTTGGACCAATGCCATGCACATAGGTCAGAGAAATGACGGCTCTTTTTTTATCGGGAATGTTTACACCAGCAATACGGGCCACGCGGCTCTCCTTAAAAATCAAAGTTGTTGTTATCGTAGCGGGTGTTCAATTACACGGGAGCACCCTAGCCCGCGCGATCTGGAGGTGAAGCAGAAAAGCGCAGAAATCTGCGGTTTTAAGCCGCTGATCCGTGAGATGCGCGGAGTATAGGCATTTAAGCCTTGCCGTCAACAAAAAAGCGAAAAAATCTATGGATAACCTCAAAAATGTCATTTTATTATGTATAACAAGGAAGATTGCGCTTCTTATTAAGCCGCTTCATGATAGTAAGCCATGATATACCACGTTTTTCCGATGCCTTATATTAAGCCTGAACAGGCTTTTTCTGCTTTTGCTGGCAAAGCCTTTTCGTTCTTTTTTGACCAAAACGATCAACAATCAACTTTGAATCATTTTAGTATTCTTGTGTTTGATCCTGTTGAAACGCTGGTAACCTATGAGAACCAGACGCTCTGGAGAAAGGGCGTTTTGCAAAAAGAGATTTTTGAGAATCCTTTTGACCTTCTGGCCTCCCGCCTTGCTGCGTGGGAAATCACACACGATCATAATCTAAAAACGAATTTCCCTTTCACAGGCGGCGCGGCTGGTTTTTTTGGCTATGGACTTGCGCATCATCTGGAACAATTACCTTCAACCCCTAAAGATGATTTAGGCTGCCCTGACATGGCGATTGGAATTTATGATCAGGCGCTGGTTTTTAATCTGAATCAAAAATCTTGCTCTTATTGTGTTTATGCTCCCACCCTTATAAAGGCTCAAGAAAAGGCTGACCAAGTACTAAAGCTTCTAAACAATATAGACTTGAGCACAAATAAGGTGATGCAGGAATCTTCACCTGACTGGTTACCTGATAAACCACGCCCAGAATTTGAATCAAATATTTCACGCGTGATTGAATATATTCACGCTGGGGATATTTTTCAGGCTAATTTAGCCTTACGAATAACGGCAAAAGTGCCAGATTACTATAACGCTTATCATCATTATTGTTCTTTACGCCTGACAAACCCAGCACCTTACTCAGCCTATTTAAACTTTGAAGATTTTCAGATTCTCAGTTCTTCTCCTGAATTATTTTTGTCTTGCAAAGGCAAAAATGTTTTAACAAAGCCAATCAAGGGTACTTTATCAAACATATATCCAGCCCAGCAGCTTCTTGAAAGCGAGAAAGATCGCGCAGAAAACATCATGATTGTTGATCTGATGCGTAACGATCTATCAAAAGTATGCCTTGATGATACAATTGAGGTGCCTGAGCTGTGTATCATTGAAACCTATCGTGGCCTGCACCATATGGTATCAACTATTACAGGAACTCTGCGGGAAGATATGAATTCGATTGATTTGCTTAAAGCCTGCTTCCCCGGGGGTTCGGTTACAGGTGCACCAAAAATTCGAGCCATGGAAATTATCGATCAGCTTGAATCTTACAAGCGCGGGCCTTATTGCGGTTCTATCGGATTTATAAATTTTGATGGCGATATGACGACAAGTATCGCTATACGCACTTTAATTCATAAAAATAATCAGCTTTATTTAAATGCAGGAAGCGGCATTGTTGCCGATTCAATCCCAACAATTGAATATGATGAGATGATGCTAAAAGCATCAAAGCTGCAAGAAAGCCTGACATGATTGCTGTGATTGATAATTATGACTCGTTTGTTCATAACCTTGCGCGTTATATCAGATTGTGCGGGGAAGAAACTGTTATTTTCAGAAACGATGCGATTGATGCCAAAGCGCTACACTCTTTAAAACCAGATGCAATTGTGATCTCTCCTGGCCCTTGCAGCCCGGCGCAATCAGGAAACAGTTTGCACATTATTAACGCGTTGGGGGCTCAAATACCCATACTGGGTGTTTGCCTTGGACATCAATGTATCGGTTCATACGCAGGGGGAAAAATTACAATCGCAGAAAAACCAACTCACGGAAAACCATCGACAATAACGCATAACGGTCACAGTCTTTTTAAAAATATTCCAAACCCTTTTATAGCAGGGCGATACCACTCACTTATCGTTGAATTAACAGAACAATCTGACCTTCAGATTACCGCGAAAACATCTGACAACATCATTATGGCCTTCGAACACAAAAAACGGCCCCTTTATGGTGTACAGTTTCATCCAGAATCAATTCTGACAGAACATGGGTTACCTCTGATACAAAACTTTATTACGCTTGCAAAAGAATATAAAAATGATCGCCTGGTATAATCACCACTTTATTCAAGAATACGACATCATCATTTCACCAGATGATCGTGGTTTTACAATCGCAGACGGTGTTTTTGACACGCTTCTTATCCAAGGAAAGCGAGCTAAATTTTGCGTATCCCACTTCAAACGCCTGATAAACCATGCCGCTTCGATTGGTATCCATGCAAAACTTACTTACAGCGATTTTGTTGGTGCAGCCCGCCAGCTCATTCATCAAAACAAGCTTGAAGATCAGCCTTATGTTTTACGCACTCAAATAACACGTGGTCCGGGACCGCGCGGTCTTTATGTGCCTGGCGATGTTCACCCGACAATTTTAATGCGTGTTTTTATGGCGCCAGAAAGCCTGCCGTTACAACTGCGCCTGACCTGCTTGGAGGGATATAAAAACGAAACTGCGCCTTCCAGCCGAATTAAATCTTTGAATTATATTGACCATCAAATTGCCCTGATGAAAGCAAAATCACAAGGTTATGATGACGCTGTTTTAATAAATACTAAAGATAAAGTTTGCTGCACCACATCTGGGAATATTTTTGCGTGCTTTGGAACAAAATGGATAACCCCGCCACTTGAAGATGGTGTTCTGGATGGCGTTATGCGCAAGCTATTCATACGCAAACATAACGCTGTTCAAACAAGTCTCACAAAATCAGATTTAGAAAAAGCAGACCAGTTAGTCGTTACAAATTCTGTTCGTGGCTGGCAAAACGCACTGTTAATCGCTTAATATTTCTTGCGATCTTCTCAATTATCGCTTATCTCATCCCCATGCCAAAATCTATAAAATCTATTGATATCGGTTATTTGAACCCAAAGCTCTCAGAAAGTATCGGTTTGGAGGGTCTTATTCGTGCTTCAATCGATTTTTTTATTGCCAGTAATGGTGGTATTCAAATTTCAAGCGCTCACAAACCCAGTTTCTTATTTTGTTTTACTGATCGTTCAGGTAAGCCTGATTCATGGCCTGTTTTGGCAACACCACAAAAGATGAATGCTATTTTACGTGATGCTTCTTTAATCAGTATCCATGCGCTATTCCAAAAAATAAACGGCTCTACTGAAATCAAGCTTCCTGAAATTTATCAATCAAGCTTGTCGTTCAACACCGTATCTGGTGTTATAAGGCTGATGCAAAAACCTCACAGCATCGACACGACATTCTCAGATCAAATAAAAAGAATTACAAAGATGCCTTTATAAAAAACGCGAGTGTTAAAACCCAAGATTTCTCCGGATCTGCGTTCTGACTTCATCGATTGGCGCCATGCCGTCAATCACATGCAGCATTTTCTTCGCCTCATAATAAGGAATAATGGGTGCTGTTTGTTCCTTATAAACCGCCAAACGCTTTAATAAAGTTTCCTCATTATCATCGGCGCGTAGCGGCGTGCCGGATGCTTTAGCCTGCTCAATCCTCATACGTATACGATCAACCAGAATTTTCTCATCCACCCGAAGCTCTATCACAACTGGATGTTTTTTGCCTTTTTCATGCAACATGTCATCAAGCGCTTGCGCTTGCGCAACGGTGCGCGGAAATCCATCAAATATCACGCCTTTAGCACAGCCAGGATGATCTATATTTTCAGCGATCATCGAAATCACAATCTCGTCTGACACAAGCTTTCCTGAATCCATAATCGCTTTCGCCTGCATACCAAGCTTTGAACCAGACGCAAGCTCGGCACGCAGCATATCACCTGTTGAAAGTTGCTTTAAGCCAAAATCATCTTCAAGAAATTTTGATTGCGTACCTTTCCCCGCACCAGGAGGACCCAGCAGTATAACGTTCATCGCATCATCCCTGGCGAAATACCGCCACGTAATTTAGATTTTTTCATGAGCGCTTCATATTGATGCGCAACCATATGTGAATGGATCTGGCTGACAGTATCCATCGTAACGGAAACAACAATCAAAAGGGATGTACCGCCAAAGTAAAATGGTATCGCAAATTCAGAAACCAAAAATTCAGGCAGCAAGCACACCAAAGCCAGATACATAGCACCTACAACCGTAATACGCGTCATAATAAAATCCAGATATTCAGCTGTGGGCTTACCGGGGCGAATACCTGGGATAAATCCGCCGGATTTACGAAGATTTTCTGCATTCTCTTCCGGATTAAAAATAATGGCGGTATAGAAAAAGCAAAAGAATGTAATAAGAACTGTATATAAAATCATAAAGGCTGGGTGGCCATGCTGCATATACCTTGAAATCAAAGAACCAATATCACCCGTTCCAGCGCCCATAAAATTCACAACAGTCAAAGGAAGGAATAATAAAGATGACGCAAAAATGGGCGGTATAACGCCAGCCATATTTAATTTGAGAGGAAGGTGATTGTTCGCACCCATCATCATCTGATTCCCAACTGTGCGCTTTGGATACTGAACCAGTAAACGCCTTTGTGCCCGTTCCATAAAAACAATAAATGCAATAACACCCGTAATCAGCAACACAATAAGCAACATAATACCAACAGAAAACTGGCCTTGGCGCCCGAGTTCTAGAAAGCGCGCAAGCGCCGTTGGAAGACCCGCAACAATACCTGAAAAAATAATCAAAGAGATACCATTGCCGATACCGCGCGCTGTAATCTGTTCCCCAAGCCACATCAAAAATATAACGCCGCCTACAACCGTAATAACGGTAGAGATACGAAAGAACATCCCGGGATCAATAACAGCAGATCCAGAAGGGCCCGATAAACTTTCAAGACCAACAGCCATTCCGTATGCCTGAACAGAAGCAAGAACGACTGTTAAATAGCGCGTATATTGATTAATTCTTTGGCGACCGCTTTCACCTTCTTTTTTCATGGCTTCAAGCTTTGGTGACATAGCAGTACCAAGCTGTAAAATAATAGAAGCAGAAATATAAGGCACAATATTAAGCGCAAAAATTGTCATACGCTGGATAGCTCCGCCTGAGAACATGTTAAACATATCCAAAATGCCGCCACCATGCGTGTTATAAATTTGTTCCCAGACTGAAGGGTCAATGCCAGGAACAGGGATGTATGTTCCAAGCCTGTAAACCAATAGCGCACCAACAACAAAAAGTATGCGTTGCTTCAATTCTGTTGCTTTGGAAAATGCAGACCAGTTTGCGTTGCGGGAAAGTTGTTCGATGGCTGATGCCATGGGAAAATCCTTCTAAAATGTCTGATGGTAAATCTAATAGATCAAGCTAGGTCTGACAAGGGTCAGGCCTAAGATTACCCGCACGTCACCTGAACAACCGTGCCTTGTTCATCAAGTAAAATGTTGATCCGGTCTTGCCTGTAATCGGTTGTTGCCTGAGAACCCGGCGATAAAATACGATAATTCCTGCCACTGGCCGCAATAGCCGTTTCATCAACAGGCTTTCCTATCCATTGCGCAAAAGGCGCACAACTCTCGATAGGATTAGGCGTGCTAACCTCAATACCTGCTGCCGGCTGCATTCCCTCATTTGCTACGGCTTTTTCATCAGAAAATGAAAAAATGAGAACAAAAACAAAAATAAGAACCAAGAAAACAACAGTTCCTGAAAGTCCAAATCCCGCATACATTGCAATTTTTTTGTTACTAACCATTACAGCTTACACCAAAATTTAATCTCGCAGACGCTAAAGAAATAGAATTGTTACAATGTTGGTTGGACTATTTTGATTTCTTTTTCAGTTTTTCACCTGAAACAGGCTCAGGCTTTTGTGGAAGCGCTGTAAATGATCCGCCAGCTTTCTTAACAGCTTCAGCAGCCGACTGTGTCGCAGCCGTTAGTGTTAGATCCAGCTTAGTATTTAAAGCACCCGTTGAAATAAGCTTGATACCATCTTTCTTACGACGAACAACGCCCGCTGCAACCAATACATCTTCATTCACTGGCTTCTTTGCATCGATCTGCTTTGCATCGATTGCCATTTGCAGGCGACCAAGTGTAACAGAAACCATTTTCTTGCCGCTCACATTTGTGAAACCACGTTTTGGCATACGACGATACAATGGCATCTGTCCGCCTTCAAATCCTTTTACAGCTACGCCTGTACGGGCTTTTTGGCCTTTATGACCTTTTCCTGCGGTTTTACCCTTGCCCGAACCAATACCCCGACCAAGGCACTTACGCTTGAAAGTAGAACCCTCTTTAGGTTTTAAATCATTGAGTTTCATCTTCTTTACTCTTTCTTATAAAAAATTACGCTGCTTTTTCATCAACCCGAACAAGATGGCGCACTTTGCGGATCATACCACGAACAGAAGGTGTATCCTCCAGCTCACGCACAGCATGACGCTTACCAAGACCAAGGCCAATCAGTGTATCTTCTTGCGATTTCACCCGGCCAATTGGTGAACCAATTTGAGTAACGCGCAGCATTTTTCCTGATGCAGAATTTTTTGCAGCTGGTTTTTTAGAAGATGCTTTACTTTTTGTTGTCGTTGCCATGATTTATCCGTTTCACTCAATCTTCTTTACTGTCGTCAACTGTCGCTGCGTCTTCTGCTTTATCTTTTGTGCTTGATTCACGCAAGGCAACTACATCACTGATTTTTTTACCACGACGAGACGCGACCTGACGCGGGCTTTGAACACGCTCCAGCGCATTGATCGTTGCCTTCACCATGTTATAGGGGTTGCTTGACCCTTGTGCTTTCGCAACAACGTCTTCAATCCCTAGAACTTCAAAAATTGCACGCAAAGGACCACCTGCGATAATACCAGTACCCGCAGGCGCTGTGCGCAACAAAACTTTACCTGCACCGTAAACACCTAATACATCATGATGAAGCGTACGACCTTCGCGCAAAGGAACTCGGATCATCTTACGACGCGCCTGATCTGATGCTTTTTTAATCGCATCCGGCACTTCACGCGCCTTTCCATGGCCTGCACCTATGCGGCCACGACCATCACCAACAACAACCAAAGCTGCAAAGCCAAAGCGTTTACCGCCTTTAACAACTTTTGCAACCCGATTAATCGATACCAATTTTTCTTTGATATCGTCTTTATCTTCCCGTTCCTTGCGATTTTCGCGTGCCATTTATAACTCTTTCCTTTTTTGAATTAGAATTCCAGACCGCCTGCGCGTGCACCTTCAGCCAACGCCTTTACACGGCCGTGATAGATGTACGCGCCACGATCAAACATGACCTTTTTAATGCCTGCTTTTTTAGCACGCTCAGCAACAAGCTTGCCTACTTTTGTCGCCGCATCAACATCAGCGCCTGTTTTCAAGCCTGATTTCAATTCGGTATCCAGTGTGCTGGCAGCTGCTACTGTTAGCCCCTTACTATCATCGATCACTTGCGCATAAATCTGCTTGGATGATCTGAAAACAGACAGGCGCGGCAAGTTTGCCTTGTTGTTCTTTTTTAATTTGAAACGAACGCGACGTTCGCGACGTTCAAATGATGATTCCTTATTCGCCATGATAAAGCCCTTTTCCTCTACCTAATTATTTCTTCTTGCCTTCTTTGCGCAAAATTTTCTGACCTTCATATTTTATTCCTTTGCCTTTATAGGGCTCAGGTGGTTTCAGGTTATAAATTTCAGCAGCAACCTGACCGACTTTTTGTTTGTCGATACCGGTAATTGTAATTTGCGTTTGCTTTTCAACAGCAATTTTAATGCCTTCAGGCACTTTAAAGCGAACTTCATGGCTGAAGCCAAGCTGCAGAACAAGTTCAGAGCCTTGCATGGCGCAACGGAAACCAACGCCGGTAATTTCAAGTTTTTTGGTGTAGCCAACATTAACGCCTTTCACAATATTTGTGATTAAACGCTGCATTGTTGCCCAGTTTGCCTTCGCAACACGGCTGTTTGTCATTGGGGCAACAATAATATTTGTGCCTTCCATTTTCACAGAAACTTCAGGGTGAACAACAAGTGTCAGCTCACCTAGCTTTCCTTTTGCTTTCACTGTCTGCCCTTTTACATCAAGCGTTACGCCTGATGGAATGGCTACCGGGTTTTTACCTATACGTGACATGACTGTCTTCCTTTTTTTTCAAATCGATCCTAGAAGACCTCGAATAAAACTTCGCCGCCCACATTTTGTGTGCGTGCTTCGTGATCTGCCATCACCCCTTTCGGAGTTGAGACAACCGAGACTCCAAGGCCGTTATAAATTTTCGGCATTGTTTTAACACTTGTATAAACGCGACGACCAGGTTTTGACACGCGGCGAATTTCGCGAATGACCGGACGGCCTGAATCATATTTCAATTCAATCGTCAGGTCTTGATTTTCAGGGCGAAAATCGCGAATGAACCCTTCGCTTTTTAACACACTGAGAACATTTGAACGCAAACGAGACGCACGGCAGGACACAGTTTTTTTATGTGCTTTCTGTCCATTGCGAATTCTTGTCAGCATATCTCCTAATGGATCACTCATGCTCATGGTTTTTATTCCTTACCAGCTTGATTTTGTTACACCGGGCAACATTCCTTTGGAAGCGAGCTCCCGCAGTTTGTTACGGCATAGTTTAAATTTTCCGTGAAATCCGCGTGGGCGCCCTGTCAGCGCACACCGATTGCGAATGCGGCTTCGTGCACCATTGCGCGGCATTTCTGCAAGTTTAAGAACAGCAGCAAAGCGCTCTTCTGCAGGCAGTTTTTTATCGCCGATGATCGCTTTTAGCTTTGCACGCTTATTCTTGTGACTTTTATTTAAGTCAATGCGCTTTTGGTTACGAATGATGGAGCTCGTTTTGGCCATCTGGTTTCTCCTTCTTAATTCCGGAACGGCATATCAAAGGCTTTTAAAAGTTCTTTGGCTTCAGTATCGTTTTCTGCTGTCGTGCAGATTACAATATCCATGCCGCGGATTTTATCGACCTTATCAAAGTTTATTTCTGGGAAGACAATATGTTCTTTAATGCCCATAGCGTAATTGCCACGGCCATCAAATGAATTTCCGGGAACGCCACGAAAATCGCGGACACGGGGTAAAGCGATCGTCACAAGACGATCAAGAAATTCGTACATACGCTCAGCACGCAATGTAACCTTAACCCCAATTGCTTGATCTTCACGAATCTTAAAAGAAGCATTTGCTTTTTTAGTACGCGTTACGACAGCCTTCTGCCCAGCAAGAAGTGTCATCTGATCACGGGCGTGATCAATTTCCTGCTTGTTGGTCGTCGCTTCGCCTACACCCATATTCAAAACAATTTTCTGAAGTTTTGGGATGCGGTGTTTATTCTCATAGCCGTATTTTTTTGCAAGCGCCGGTGCAATTTCTGCATCATAACGCTGCTTGAAACGAGGGGCTTGTTTGGTTGCGGTATTTGCCATCTTAAACCTCAATCCTTATTCGATCGTCTGGCCGGATTTCCGAGCAACTCGGATCTTCGTGCCATCTTTGTTAATTTTATAACCAACGCGGGTTGCCTTGTCGGTTTTTGGATCAATCAACGCAACATTCGATGCATGAATTGATAATTCTTTCTCAACAACGCCGCCTTGCGGATTGTTCGCACTTGGCTTTGTATGGCGCTTGACTGTGTTTATACCCGCAACAACCAAACGATTTTCAGACGGAATAACACTGGTTACTTCACCACGGGCACCTTTATCACGCCCCGTTATTACAATAACCGTGTCACCTTTTTTAATTTTCATTTTTTGTGTCTGGGCCATTACAGCACCTCGCCCGCAAGAGAAATAATTTTCATGAAACCTTTGGTCCGCAATTCACGCGTTACGGGTCCAAAAATACGTGTTCCGATTGGTTCTTTTTCTTTGTTAATTAAAACAACGGCATTGGTATCAAAGCGAATTTTTTCACCATGAACGCGCTTTAAGCCATGGCGCGAACGGACAATAACAGCCTTATGAACTGCACCTTTTTTAACCTTACCGCGCGGAATAGCATCCTTGATCGAAACCACGATCACGTCACCAATCCCTGCCGTGCGGCGTTTCGAGCCACCCAGCACTTTAATGCACTGGACTTTCTTTGCGCCGCTATTATCTGCGACTTCTAGTGTTGTTTGCATCTGGATCATGGGACCCTACCTTTTTCTTTCTTTAACGTCTGTCTTAGTCGGCTTTTTTCTTTGCAGGCGCCTTTTTAGGGGCAGCCGTTTTTTTAGGGGCAGCTTCACTTTTTGCTGCTGATTCTTTTTTTGCTTTTGGTGCGGCTGCCGCTTGTTTATCTAAAACAACCTTACCTGTCGCATCATCGTTAATATCCGCGTTCGGATCGATACGGCGCTTTGCTTTTACAGCATCGGGATTTGAAACCACTGTCCAGGTCTTGCGCTTTGAGATTGGACGGCATTCTTCAATCTCAACCATATCGCCTTTTTTAAAGAAGTTTGCTTCATCATGAGCTGCAAATTTCTTTGAGCTTTTAACGTACTTCTTATAAATCGGATGCATGGTCTTACGCTCAACAACCACGGTGATTGTTTTGTCCATTTTATCTGAGACCACACGGCCTTGTAATATGCGACGGGGCATCGTCTTTCTCCTTCAGTCTTTTAGGCCTTCGCCTTTGCTTTGGTTGCCTTTTTTGCCGGCGCTTTTGGCGCTTTAGCAGGGGCCCCCTGTTTTTCATTTAAAATTGTTTTGATCTGCGCGATGTTACGACGCACAGCACGCACCTGAGATGTATTCGTCAGCTGCTGATTTGTTTTTTGGAAACGCTGATTAAACTGGCCTTTGCGTAATTCCATCAACTGCTTATTTAATTCATCTTCCGATTTTGCACGAAGATCTGATGCCTTAATCTGTTTCATGGTTTAAGCCTCCAGACGCTCGATAATTTTTGTTTTAATAGGAAGTTTAGGCATCGCTAAAGCAAATGCTTCATCTGCAATTGCACGGCTTACACCGTCAATCTCAAACAGAATTCTGCCGGGCCTTACTTTTGCAACCCAAAATTCTGGTGACCCCTTACCGGAACCCATCCGCACCTCAAGTGGTTTTTTAGAAACCGGAACGTCTGGAAATATACGAATCCAGACACGACCCTGACGCTTCATCGCGCGTGTAATTGCACGACGAGCCGCTTCAATCTGGCGCGCTGTCAAACGTTCACCTTCAAGGGCCTTTAAACCGAACTGGCCAAAATTCAGCGTCGCGCCGCCTTTTGCCACACCACGGATGCGACCTTTTTGTGCTTTTCTATACTTTGTCTTCTTCGGGCTCAGCATGGCTGTTTCCCTTTCCTTTTCTTTTTAGCTTTTAACCTTGACGATTTTGGCCGCCACCAGATTGTTGATCCGCAAGACGTTTGTCACGAGCCATAGGATCGTGCGCCATAATGTCACCTTTGTATAACCACACTTTAACGCCAATAATGCCGTATGTTGTGTGTGCTTCGGCTGTGCCGAAATCCAGATCTGCACGCAGAGTATGTAACGGCACGCGACCTTCGCGATACCATTCCATACGCGCAATATCAGCCCCGCCTAAACGACCCGACACGTTAATACGAATTCCTTTTCCACCCATACGCATCGCAGACTGAACTGCACGCTTCATCGCGCGACGGAAAGAAACACGACGCTCAAGCTGTTGCGCCACACCTTCAGCAACAAGCATAGCATCAATTTCCGGCTTACGAATCTCAACAATATTCAAAGATACTTCACCGCCAGCGCGATCAGAAAGATCTTTGCGCAGCTTTTCAATATCAGCACCTTTTTTACCAATAATGACACCAGGACGCGCTGTATGAACGGTTACACGGATATTTTTTGCCATACGCTCGATAATAACTTTGCTCACACCCGCTGGTTTCAGGCGTTCATGCACATATTCGCGCAGCTTCAGATCATCGATAAGTTTATCGGCATAACCTTTGCCAGCAAACCAGCGAGAATCCCAAGTGCGGTTAATACCAACACGAATACCAATCGGGTTAACTTTTTGACCCATCGTTTACTCCGCTTTCCCTTTAACTTGTGCTTCAACTTCACGAACAATAATCGTCATATTTGAAAAGAACTTTTCAACGCCAGCCGATTTACCACGACCACGCGCATGAAAACGCTTCATCACCAAAGCCTTACCCACAGTTGCTTCAGCAACCACAAGTTTATCTACGTTCAAGTTATGGTTGTTTTCAGCATTCGCAACCGCTGATTGAAGGAGCTTCTTCACATCATCTGCAATACGCTTTTCACAAAACTGTAGATCTGTCATAGCGCGATCTGCTTTTTTACCGCGGATCATCTGTGCCACCAGGTTTAATTTACGCGGTGAAACACGCAAAAATTTTGCGTACGCCATCGCTTCATTCTGGGCCTCGCGGCGTGTATTAGCTTTCTGTCCCATTAGTCAGGCCCCTCTTATTTCTTGTCCGTTGTGGTTTTCTTATCGCCCGAATGCGCAACAAATGTGCGTGTCGGTGAAAATTCACCAAGCTTATGACCGATCATATTGTCCGTCACAAGAACCGGGATAAATTTCTTGCCGTTATAAACAGCGAATGTAGTTCCAACAAACTGTGGCAAGATTGTGGAGCGTCTTGACCATGTTTTAATGGGTGTGTTTTTACCCGAAGAACGAACCTGCTCAACCTTTTTGAGCAATGATCCATCGATAAACGGGCCTTTCCAGAGTGAACGTGCCATTGTGCTACCTCAACCTTATTTCTTGTTCCGGCGACGCAGGATGTATTGATCCGTTGTCTGATTTGTACGTGTTTTAAATCCTTTGGCTTTTTGACCCCATGGGCTGACCGGATGACGACCGCCCGATGTGCGGCCTTCACCACCGCCATGCGGGTGATCAACAGGGTTCATCGCAACACCACGAACATGAGGCTTTTTGCCTTTCCAACGATTGCGTCCAGCCTTACCAAGGCTTTCATTCATATGATCTGCGTTTGAAACAGCGCCGATCGTTGCCATGCATTCACCACGAACAACCCGCAACTCGCCTGATGATAATTTAATCTGGGCATATCCCTGATCGCGACCTACAAGCTGAGCAAATGTTCCGGCGGAGCGGGCCATCTGCCCACCTTTTCCGGCTTTCAATTCAATATTGTGGATGATTGTTCCAACAGGCATGTTTTTTAGCATCATGGCATTGCCTGGCTTCACATCTGTTTTTTCACCAGACACAACTTTATCACCAACCGAAAGACGTTGCGGAGCCAGAATGTAAGCCTTTTCGCCATCCGCATAAACAATCAACGCAATAAAAGCTGTACGATTTGGATCATACTCTAAACGCTCAACCGTTGCTTCGGCATCAAACTTACGACGCTTAAAGTCAATCAAGCGATATTTTTGTTTGTGGCCGCCACCACGAAAACGTGATGTAACCCGACCTAAATTGTTACGGCCACCCGATCTGTGCTGCCCTTCAACAAGTGACTTTTCGGGTCCGCCCTTCCATAGACCAGAACGATCCACCAGAATTAACTGACGGGTACCTGGAGTAATCGGGTTAAATTTTTTCAGTGCCATGATATCGCCTCACTCTATCCCTTACACGCCCACGCCGGTATCAATAGTTTGACCGGGCTCGAGGGTGATAATTGCTTTCTTCACATCAGAACGAAAAGCTTTGATGCCACGAAAACGTTTTGTTTTTCCTTTAGCGATACTGGTATTGACCGCTTTGACTTTTACTTCAAACAAAGCTTCAACAGCGCGTTTGATTTCAGGTTTTGTAGCACCCAAAGCGACTTTAAAAGTCACTTGGGAATTCTGCGAACCCATTGTCGCTTTTTCAGTGATAACAGGTGATAAAATAATCTGATAATCGGCTTCAGATATTTTACGTTTTGTTGTTTCTTTTGCTTTTGCCATGATCTTTATCCTTATTCCGCTTTATCGCCAGAAAGACGCGTTGTCAGCGCCGCAACAGCATCCTTGGTTAAAACAAGAATGTCATGACGCAAAATGTCATACACATTAGCACCCTGCGATGGCAGCACATCAACATGAGGTATATTATTGGTTGCGCGCGCAAAATTTACATCAACATCCATGCCTGTTACAAAAAGCGCAGAATTAATGCCCATCTTGCCTAGCGTCACTGCCATTGATTTTGTTTTGTGATCCTTGGCTTTTGCATCATCAAGAATAATTAATTTTCCGGCCGCTGCTTTTGAAGACAAAGCTGTTTTTAAGGCAAGTGCACGAAACTTCTTAGGCAAATCTGTTGCATGGGAACGCGGCGTTGGCCCAAACACCGTGTAACCGCCACGCCATTGTGGAGCGCGCATCGTACCAAAACGAGCACGACCCGTTCCTTTTTGTTTCCAAGGTTTTTTACCTGTTCCGGATACTTCCGAAATGCCCTTAGTTTTGTGCGTACCAGCGCGGCGTTTATTAAGCTGATAATGAACCATGCGGTGCAAAACATCCTCGCGAACGCTAACACCAAAAATGGTCTCATCAAGCTCAATTGACCCGACTTCTTTATTCTCTAATGTTTTAACGGCGATTTTCATCTCTCATCGCTCCTTATTCTGCTTTTGGTTCTTCAGCAGGCGCATCTGCAACAGCCGGAGCTGCCATATCTGCTTCTGCCTTTGCAGCACCTGATGTTTTCAAGCCTGCTGGTTTTGGTGCATCTTTAGGCGCAGGCTTTTTTACTGCATCTGAGACAAGCACCCATGTATTTTCGCCACCTGGAACGCATCCTTCGATGAGAACCAGATTTTCCTGTTCATCAATAGCAACAACTTTTAAATTCTGAGTTGTGACCTGTACCGCACCCATATGGCCGGCCATCTTTTTGCCTTTAAAAACTTTACCTGGATCCTGGCGCTGGCCTGTTGACCCATGAGAACGGTGGGAAACAGACACGCCATGCGTTGCACGTAAACCACCAAAATTGTGACGCTTCATCGCGCCGGCAAAACCACGTCCTACAGAAGTTCCAACAACATCAACAAACTGGCCCACAACAAAGTGGCTTGCGACAAGTTCCGCACCAATATCAATCATGTTTTCAGGAGCTACACGAAACTCAGCAACTTTCTGCTTTGGCTCTACCTTGTTTTTTGCAAACTGGCCACGATCAGGTTTGCTAACGCGTGACGCTTTTTTATTTCCTGCACCAAGTTGAACAGCCACATAGCCGTCTTTTTCAAGGCTACGGATATTTGTAACTTGGCAATTATCAATTTTAAGCACTGTGACGGGAACATGACGACCTTCCGCATCAAAAATGCGTGTCATCCCTTCCTTACGTGCAATCAATCCGGTTCTCATGTGCGGATCCTCTTTCCTTATTTTTAAGCGGCCTGGCCGATTTTAATTTCAACATCAACACCAGCAGCCAGATCAAGTTTCATCAAAGCATCAACCGTCTGAGGGGTTGGATCAATGATATCGATCAGTCGCTTGTGTGTACGCATTTCAAACTGCTCTTGTGATTTTTTATCAATATGCGGAGAGCGATTTACCGTGAAGTTTTCCCGACGCGTTGGCAAAGGCACAGGCCCACGCACGCGCGCACCTGTACGTTTTGCTGTGTTTACAATCTCGTGCGTGGACTGGTCCAGCACACGGTGATCATAAGCCCTCAGGCGGATGCGGATCGTTTGCGTATCCATATTATATTTTCCTACTCTTCGCCTTTTCTTACTCTACAATTTTAGCAACGACGCCTGCGCCTACGGTGCGGCCGCCTTCGCGGA
>CAZYMI010000013.1:0-56134 GCA_964648505.1 uncultured Pseudobdellovibrionaceae bacterium | reverse complement strand
GCTAAGCACCAAAGTCAGACGACTGGGCCGGAAGGCTTAAATAAATTCCTGATCTGAAAACCAACGAAACATATTAGCTCTATATTTAGTTTTTCATCACACACTTGACCAAAGTCAAATACAAAAATTGTAACAAAAGCTAATCATAGGCGAGGTATATAAGGAGCCCTGTTTATGAACAAGAATGTTATTTTAACTGCCCTGATTTGCATTTCATTTTCCGGTGCAGCCTTTGCTGCCGATTATAATGCTGAAGGGGCAGCCGCCCATGGGCCCTGGCAGTTTCGCTTACGCACAATAGGTATTTTATCTGAAAGCGGTGGTAATTCAACTATTGGAGGCACACCGAATGCAGGCAACGATGTTGTGCCCGAAATTGATGTTTCTTATTTTTTTACAAAAAATATTGCCGCAGAATTAATTGTCGCAACCTCTAAACACGATATTGACCTCAATAATTCTGATTTAGGAGATTTGGATTTAGGCGATTCTTGGATTTTGCCACCTACCCTAACCTTACAATATCATTTTACACCAAGCTCAAAATTCAGTCCGTATCTGGGGGCCGGTATTAACTACACACTTCCTTACGCGGAAAACAATGGTTCTGATGTTGCGAGTCTGGAAATCGATGGCAGTTTTGGTTGGGCTTTGCAAATGGGTGCTGATTACTGGGTTAATGACAATTGGGGCTTTAATGTTGACGTTAAAAAGATTTTTGTTGACGTTGATGCGTCAGTGAACAGCGGAGCCGTTAACGGCAGTGTTGAGCTTGATCCTTGGGTGGTTGGCGCAGGGGTTTCCTACAGATTTTAAAAATGCTGACCTCTCCCTCTAAGCCTGCAAATGGGCCCCTTAGATTTTTTGAGGTTCAGTATAAATAAATTTACTTTATGAAAAGTTTTGAGATGCCGCTGGTATTTTCATGAATAGGGCCTTATCAATTTGATATGCGCTCGGAAAGGCAAAGTCATTGTGAAACCACTGAAGAACTAAAGGGGCCCTACTCTATAGCTGACCTTAAGTTCATTGATTCCATGCAGGAAAAAACCATATCTTACTTAAATCAGAATGCATCAACGCAACATTTAAAGGCAGGCCATATCATTTTTATGCATCAAGATCCGGCCGATCGGTTTTACTTTTTAAAAAGCGGATGGGTAAAACTTTTCAGAGAAACACTCGATGGGGACGAATCTATTCTTGATGTTTTACCCCAAGGGTCCGTCTTTGGCGAAAGCTCATTCTTTGAAGGCGGATTCTATTCATGCAGCGCGGAAGCTTTAGAAAACTGCGAGCTTATTTCATACTCGCTAACCATTTTAACTGAAGAAGTTTCAGAAAATGGTTTGTTCGCAGTGGAATTTTTAAAGCACACAGCGCGTAAAAACCTTATCAAAGAAAAAGAAATTGAACTTCGTTCCGTCCAAAAAGCACCGCAACGTATTGGTTGCTTCTTACTACGTTTATGCAGAAAGGAAAAAGGAAATTCAAAAATCCTTCACCTATCGTGGGAAAAAGCACAAATAGCTGCACGCCTTGGCATGACACCCGAAACTTTTTCCCGGTCTTTAGCAAAATTGCAAGCAGAAGTGCAGATCAGGATCAAGGGCCCTACAATTGAAATTCTTGATATTAATGCACTTGTAAAATATACCTGTTCTGCCTGCTCGGACCTGTTCCCTTGTAAAAATTGATATCCCCCTTGATTTAGGTCAAGGCAAATACTAGTTGCATAATATAAAATCGCGCCTATCTATAAAAACGAGCTACCTCTGCTGTCTGATAGCTGTATTTGCAATAACCCACGCAGACACCTAATATTCAACTTGATTTTATAGTTTAATAAAAACTTTTTAAAAAACAGGAAAATTTAATGGAACTCGATCCTATTCTTCTTGCCCGTATTCAGTTTGCTTTTACGGTCAGCTTTCATATTGTATTCCCTGCTTTTACAATTGGGCTTGCAAGTTTTCTGGCGATGGTAGAATGGCGATGGCTAAAAACAGGCAATGAATTTTATCGTGACCTTTATAAATTCTGGGTCAAAATTTTTGCTGTGGCGTTTGGCATGGGTGTGGTATCGGGTGTTGTCATGTCTTACCAATTTGGCACCAACTGGTCTGTGTTCTCTGATAAGATCGCCAATGTTTTAGGGCCCCTGCTTGGCTTTGAAGTACTGACAGCTTTCTTTTTAGAAGCCTCATTTCTGGGCATCATGCTGTTCGGATGGGGGCGGGTTAGCAAAAACATGCATTTTGCTTCAACATGTATTGTTGCTGGTGGCACTTTATTATCTGCGTTTTGGATCTTATCTGCTAATAGCTGGATGCAAACACCGCAAGGATTCGAGATTGCAACAGATGGCCGCTTGATGCCCACAAACTGGTTAGACATCATTTTTAACCCGTCATTCCCCTATCGCTTTCTGCATATGGTGACAGCGGCTTATTTAACCACAGCCTTTGTTGTAGGAGGCGTTGGCGCCTTTTACCTTTGGAACAAGCGTCATATTCCACAAGCGCGCATTATGCTGGGTATGGCTGTTATTATGGCCGCGCTTGTGGCCCCTGCCCAACTTTTAATTGGTCATGAACATGGTAAAAACACGATGGAACATCAACCGGTTAAAGTTGCTGCCATGGAAGGTAACTGGGATCACACCACAAACGCCCCGCTTTATTTGTTTGGCTGGCCCGATCAAAAAGCTGAGGAAACCAAATTCGGCATCACTATCCCCAGCGGTGCAAGCTGGGTTTTAACAGGCAAAGCTGACGGTGCAATTCCTAACTTAAAATCATTCGCGCCAGAAGACCGCCCGCCTGTAGCATGGGTATTCTGGTCATTCCGCGTCATGGTTGGCCTTGGAATGTTGATGATTTTAATTGGTGTTGTCAGTGCAATCCAATATTTTCGAGGTAAACTGTTTGAAAGTCGTTGGCTACAGGGCTGGTGGATGCTGATGATGCCATCAGGCTTCGTGGCTTTGCTGGCGGGATGGTTTGTCACCGAAATTGGCCGACAGCCTTGGACAGCTTATGGCGTAATTCGAACTGCAGAGTCCGTATCGCCCGCTATTTTAGGCCCGCAGGTCGCATGGTCGCTTCTGGCTTTTATTATCATGTACAGTTTCGTTTTTGGCGCGGGTAGTTATTACATCCTAAAACTTATCGGCAAAGGTATTCCATCGGCACATGACAAGGAACAATATTATAAGCATGGTATTGAAGCCTCTGTCGTTGAAGCGGTTACACCAGAAGGAAAAGCACATGTTTGATTTTTCATCCTCAATCGATTTGCCCTTAATCTGGGGTCTACTGATTGCCACGGCTATATTTATGTATGTACTGCTTGATGGCTTTGATTTGGGTATCGGAATTTTATTCCCATTTGCCCCATCTGATAAATGCCGTGACCGCATGATGAATTCCATCGCCCCGTTCTGGGACGGGAACGAAACATGGCTGGTGCTCGGTGGCGGCGGCTTGTTTGCTGCTTTTCCGCTGGCCTATTCCGTATTAATGCCTGCCTTTTATATGCCTATCATCATCATGTTACTTGGCCTTATTTTACGCGGTGTTGCTTTTGAGTTCCGTTTTAAAGCCAGTGAAAAATCGCGCCATATCTGGGACAAAGCTTTTCACTTTGGATCACTGAGCGCAGCCTTCTGCCAAGGAATTATTTTAGGCGCATTCGTGCAGGGCGTTGATGTTGATGGGCGCAATTTTTCAGGCGGGCCATTTGATTGGGCAACAGGCTTCAGCATGATGACAGGTATCGCAGTTGTTTGTGGCTATGCATTACTCGGCTCCACATGGCTTGTAATGAAAACTGAAGATGTCACCCAAGAATGGGCGCGAAACGTAGCCTCTTATGTTTTAAGCTTTGTCGGCATATTCATGGCACTTGTCAGCATTGCAATGCCGCTTATGAATAGCCACATACAGATCTTCTGGTTCAGTGTGCCCAATATTTATTATCTGCTGCCCATCCCGCTAATCACGGCCGCTTTATTTGGAGTTTTATGGTACGATCTGCATCACAAAAAAGCAGAATATCGCCCGTTTCTTGCCAGTGTCGGTGTGTTTTTAATGGGCTATATAGGCCTTGGAATAAGCCTTTTCCCTTGGCTAATTCCTTTTAAATATACAATCTGGGACGCTGCCGCATCCGGCCCGGGTCTTTCCTTAATGCTGGTCGGCGTTGTCCCTATGCTGCCTTTGATTTTAGGCTATACCGGTTATTGCTATTATATATTCAGGGGCAAAACCAGCCATGAACATATGTATTAAAAAACTGGAAAACTGGCTTGATCAGCACCCAAAAGCCAAGCAATGGGCGTGGTTTGCAACTCTTTGGTGTGGCGGGCTTATGACAGTGATGCTTTTAGCTTATCCCATAAAGTTTATAATCAAGGCTATAAAATAAAAAGATCTAGGATCTTGAAATAATAAGTTTCTGCTTTAGCTTTTATCCTTGTATAATAAACCAAAAGGATCTAATGATGCGTTTGAAAGATAAAGTCGCTCTCATTACAGGCGGTAATAGCGGGATAGGGCTTGCTGCTGCCCAACAGCTTGCGCTGGAAGGTGCAAAAGTTGTTATTACAGGAAGGCGTAGCGATGCTCTTCAATCTGCAATTGCTGAAATTGGTCACGGGGCAATAGGCATCCAAGGCGATGTCTCTAGCATGGCAGATCTTGATAAAATATATGCCGAAATAAAAAGTAAGTATGGCGCAATTGATATTTTATTCGCCAATGCGGGTGTGGGAGCGCTTGCGCCACTGGGTCATGTTACAGAAGAACATTTTGATCGCGAATTTAATATTAATGTTAAAGGGCTTTTCTTTACAGTCCAGAAGGCGCTTCCGCTCATCCGTGATGGTGGTTCGATTATTCTCAACGCCTCGATTGCTGCCTCAAAGGGCATGGCGGCCTTTAGTGTTTATTCTGCAACCAAAGCTGCGGTCCGTTCATTTGCACGATGCTGGACAGCTGATTTGAAAGATAGAAAAATCCGCGTGAATGCAATAAGCCCGGGCCCTATTGAAACGCCTATCTATGGCAAGATGGGGCTAACACCAGATCAAATGTCTGAATTTGGTGGGCAGGTTGTTTCAATGGTGCCAATGGGGCGTATGGGCCAACCGTCTGAAATTGCAAAAACGGTCGCCTTTCTGGCTTCAGATGACAGCAGCTATATAAGCGGCGTTGATTTAAGCGTTGATGGTGGTATGGCACAAGTATAATTTTACACGCATCATATCGCAGCTACTTTCACTAAGTGGAGTGCGCTAAATAAAGCTCGGTTTTTTAAATTTAAATAACGTTACCAGTAAAGGAATTGAAATCCCATGACGCCACAATTATTTGATGAACTTATTCTTGGTGATATCACTTTAAAAAATCGTATTATTATGGCCCCGCTTACACGCATGCGCAGTAAGCAGCCAGGGAATATCCCTCACGCCTTAAATGCTCAATATTATGCCCAGCGTGCTAGTGCAGGCCTTATTATTTCAGAAGCCACGCAAATATCCCCTCAGGGGCAGGGTTACCCAGCTACGCCTGGCATTCACTCTCAAGAGCAAATTGAAGGCTGGAAACTGGTGACTAAAGCAGTTCATGAAAAAGGCGGTAAAATATTTTTACAACTTTGGCATGTTGGCCGCGTTTCACACACATCGTTGCAGCCGGGCGGGGCCCAGCCTGTTGGCCCTTCTGCGATAAAGCCCAATAATGCCGGAACTTTTTCTGCAGATTGGAAACCAGTATCCTTAGAGGCTCCACGCGCGCTTGAAACGCACGAGCTTCCCGGTATCGTTGCTGATTATCGCAGCGGCGCAGAAAACGCAAAACAAGCCGGGTTTGATGGTGTGGAAGTTCACGGCGCAAATGGATACCTGCTCGACCAGTTTATGCATGACGGTTCAAATAACCGTACCGACTCATATGGCGGCAGCATCGAAAATCGTGCCAGACTTTTATTGGAAGTTGTCGATAGTGTTATACAAGTGTGGGGTAAGGGGCGCGTGGGTGTGCGTTTATCGCCATACGGTACATTTAGCGATATGCATGATAGTAACCCTGAAGCTTTATTTACCTACGTTATTGGTGAACTTAATAAGCGCAATATTGCCTATGTCCATCTCATTGAGCCGCGCGCAACATCTGCAGGTGGAAGCGATTCGGTAGCTGAGAACATGCCAAGCACATCGGCCCTGTTCCGAAAATATTTTAAAGGCGCCTTGATTACAGCAGGCGGCTATACACCTGAAAATGCAAAAGAAGTATTAAAAGATGGTTTGGCTGATGCCGTTGCGTTTGGTCGTGCCTACATCGCTAACCCTGATCTGGTTGAACGTATTCGTGCAAATGCAACACTGAACGCCTATGACAGAAAAACTTTTTATGGCGGATCAGAAAAAGGATACACAGACTATCCAACACTAGCACAAGCGGCTGCCGCATAGCTGAAGTTTTTAAGCTTGAATACGATGGTCCTGAGCTTTGTAATTTAAGACGCCAGCATCTCATCCAGCTCCAGAAGGCGCAGCTCAGCCTCATCAAGGTCTTTTTCAGCTTGAGGCAAACGCCGAGATGAATTCTCAAATGAAATTCGATCCTCTTGATACAAACCATCTTGCGAAAGAAGGCGTTGAAGCGCAGAAATTTCAAGCTTTAAAGCTTCTATGCGCTGGGGCAGTTGTTCATGCTCATATTTAATTTTGTACGATATTTTAACACGGCTATCTTTAGATTGGACATGCGATGCTTGCGTTTCTTTTTTGATGGCTACGCCTAGTTGAGTGTTTTTTTGATTTAACACCTGCGATTTTTTATAGTCCAGATAATCGGAATACCCACCTGCTAGCATTTCAATTTTACCATTTCCTTCAAAGGCAAGGATTTTTGTGACTGTTTGATCTAAGAAATCACGGTCATGGCTGACAACCAAAAGCGTACCTTTATAGTGCGCCAGAATTTCTTCCACCATATCCAATGTATCCATATCCAGATCATTGGTTGGTTCATCAAGAATAAGTAAACTGCCCGGATTTGCTAAAATTTTAGCCAGCATCAAGCGATTTTTCTGCCCACCTGATAAAGTGCTTACAGGTTGCAATGCCATTTGCGGGTCGAATAAAAAATCCTTCAGATAACCACACACATGACGTGATTTTCCCATCACATCAATATAATCTCCCCCCGATGGCACAAGCGTTTTCCACAGCGTGAATTCCGGCACCAAATCTTTGCGTTTTTGATCGAAATAGGAAATCTCCAAATTTTTGGCAACCTTAACAGTGCCGCGGTCAGGCTTTAATTCATTAACCAGCATGCGCAACATGGTTGTTTTACCTGAACCATTGCGGCCTAATATCCCGATACGCTCACCGCGAATGATACGCAGCGAGAAATCTTCCAGAATAATTTTAATCTTATCCTCTTCGCCAAAACTTTTATGAACCTTAATAAAGTCAGCGACAACTTTGGATGATTCCTCACCCTCTTTCATATCGCCTACTTTAATTTTAGCGAGCATGCGGTTATAAGCTTTTTGGTCGTTTTCTAATTTTTCACGCGCCTCCTTAATCATTTCAATACGGCGTAAATTGCGCTTACGACGCGCTTTCACGCCTCGGCTCATCCATTCAATTTCACCAGCAAGAGTGTTTTTGCGGTTACGCAATTCGCGGGCTTCTTGCTCTAAAATCGTTTCTGACCAGTCATCAAAATGACCAAAGCCTTTATTGCAAACCTTAAGTGTACCGCGATCGAGCCAGAAAATATGGTCTGAAATATTTGCTAAAAATGTACGGTCATGCGAAATCACAACAAGCGCACCTGCATAAGCCGCTAAATAACCTTCAAGCCATTCAATCACTTCAAGATCCAAATGGTTGGTTGGCTCATCAAGCAATAGAATATCAGGATCTTCTACAAGGGCGCGTGCAAGGGCTGCGCGGCGTAATTGCCCGCCTGAAAGCATAGCCATGTCTGCCTGTGGGTCTAGCTGCAAAGGCTGCAACACCAGTTCAACTTTATATTCTGATAAATGTTGTTCTTCTTCTGGAATTTGTTCGAACACATAGCTAAAAACGGTCTGTCCCGGCATTGGCGTCACTTCTTGTCGCATATGGCCTATTGTAATTCCATTTGCAATCCAGCGCTTTCCATCATCAAGTTCACGCGCGCCTGTAATCAGATTCATTAAGGTTGTTTTACCTGTGCCGTTTCGCCCCACCAGAGAAATACGATAGCCGCGGTGAATATTAAAAGACAGGTCTTCAAATAAAGCCGTGTTGCCAAAAGAAACACGGGCGTTTTGGATGCTCAGTAAAAGGTCGGACACGGTTTCTCGCTATTTCTTTTTTCGGCAAAAGTCAGAACAATATAGAACCTGTTCCCAGCAGGTGCGCCACTTCTTACGCCAGGCGAAGGGCCTGTTGCAAGTCTTACATATTTTTGTTGGCAAATCAGTTTTTTTTACCCTTCTGGCCATTTGTCTTAAACTCCTAAACCTATATAGTGCTCTGCATGCTGTATTTTGACCCCTACCTGATTAGCGTTGTTATTCGCATCATTGGCGTGATTGCAACTTTTTACTATATTGTCACAATTTTTCAGGGAAAAACCAAACCCCATTGTTTTTCGTGGCTGATTTGGGGGCTAATCGCAACCATCATCTTCTTGGCGCAATACACAGAAAATGCCGGCCCTGGAATCTGGGGTGCTGGTATGATTGCCGGATCTTGCTTGATTGTTCTGATCTTATCATTTCGCTACGGGGAAAAAGATATTGCACGATCCGACTGGGCTATTTTGTGCCTTTGCCTTCTGGCCATTATTCCATGGGTTATTTTACACGATGCTTTTTGGTCAGTTGTACTTGTGACCTTTATTGATGCGCTTGCCTATATACCAACCATTCGCAAATGCTGGTCAAAACCCCATGAAGAAAGCTTGTTTTACTATATTACCGTCTCCGTTATTTTTGGCCTGAGCCTGATATCTTTAACCAATTTCACCTTCACAACCGCGCTTTACCCCTTTGTGATTGGAATTGTGAACACAATTTTCATTTCCGGCGTGCTTTTTAGGCGTTTTAAGCTTCAAAAACCCTAAAGATTATTTGATTTTTGAGCCCGATCAGGATAGTGTGCGCCCACTTTTGACCCTGAACCTGAAATGACCCGTTATGACCGTCGCCCGTAATATGCGTAACATTGCCATTATCGCCCACGTTGACCATGGCAAAACCACACTTGTTGATACTATTTTAAAACAAAGCGGCACCTTCCGCGACAACCAGAATGTCGCCGAACGGGCAATGGATTCAAACGATCTTGAAAAAGAACGCGGTATTACAATTTTAGCAAAATGCACAGCCGTAAACTGGAAAGATCATCGTATTAACATTATCGATACTCCAGGCCACGCCGATTTTGGCGGTGAGGTTGAGCGTGTGCTCAACATGGCAGATGGCGTATTATTGCTGGTAGATGCCGCAGAAGGTGCATTACCACAAACAAAATTCGTTTTACAAAAAGCATTCGCACAAGGCTTATGCCCTATTGTTGTTGTGAATAAAATCGATAGGTCTGATGCGCGCCCTGAAGAGGTTTTAAACGAAATTTTTGATTTGTTCGTCGCCCTCGATGCCAACGAAAAACAACTTGATTTTCCGGTGCTCTACGCTTCTGGCCGTGATGGCTGGGCAACCGATAAGCTTGATGGCCCGCGTGAAAACCTGCATCCACTGCTTGATTTAATTCTCTCTCATGTGCCAGCGCCAACTGTTGACACGGACGCCCCTTTTGCCATGTTGGCCACTTTACTTGAACGTGATCCTTATTTGGGCCGCGTACTGACTGGCCGCGTTGTATCAGGCCGCGCCAAAGTGAATACGAACGTGAAAGCCATGCGCCTTGATGGCACGACCGTTGAAACATTCCGTTTAACCAAACTTCTCTCGTTCCACGGTTTGGCCCGTGTGCCGGTTGATGTTGTGGAAGCAGGCGATATTATTTGTATCGCCGGCATGTCAGAAGCGTCAGTATCTGACACAATTTGTGATATGGCGCTTACCACACCCATGAAATCAACACCGGTTGATCCCCCAACAATTGCGGTCACGATCAGCGTGAATGACTCGCCCCTTGCTGGCACTGAAGGTAAAAAATTAACCTCCACCATGATTCGTGATCGTTTGCTTGCAGAAGCTGAAACCAACGTCACAATCAAGGTCAGCGAAACAGGCGGTAAAGAAGCTTTAGAAGTTGCAGGTCGCGGTGAGCTTCAATTGGGCGTTCTGATTGAAACAATGCGCCGTGAAGGTTTTGAACTTTCAGTTTCCCGCCCACGCGTTTTATTCCGCAACGATGAGCAAGGCAATCGCACAGAGCCTTACGAAGAAGTAATTGTTGATGTCGATGATGCGTATTCAGGTACTGTGATTGATAAACTCTCACAACGTAAAGCTGAGATGAGCGATATGCGCTCATCTGGTGGCGGCAAAACACGGATTACTTTTATTGCGCCATCACGCGGTTTGATTGGTTATCAAAGCCAGTTCATGACCGATACACGCGGCACAGGTATTATGAACCGCTTGTTCCATAGCTACGGCCCTTACAAAGGCGATCTCGGCAGCCGTCACCACGGCGCGCTTATTTCAACAGACAAAGGTGAAGCTGTGGCTTATGCGATTTTTAATTTGCAAGATCGTGGCACCATGTTCATCGGTCACGGCGAGAAAGTTTATGGCGGCATGATTGTGGGTGAACATTCCCGCGAAAATGATCTTGAGATCAACGTGCTCAAAGGTAAGCAGCTTACAAACGTGCGCGCATCAGGCAAAGACGAAGCTGTTGTGCTGACCCCACCACGTAAAATGAGCATGGAAGATATGATTTCTTACATTAATGATGATGAGCTTGTTGAAGTCACGCCAAAATCCTTACGTTTACGCAAACGCTTCCTCACATCAACCGAGCGCGAAATTGCGGCCAAAAAAGCCAAAAAAGATGCAAAAGACGCCGCAGCTTAAACATTACCCGATTTATCAGGTTGATGCGTTTGCTGATCGTATTTTCGGCGGGAATCCCGCTGCGGTCGTTGTCTTAGACGCGTGGCTTAATGACACGACGATGCAGCTCATCGCGCTTGAGAACAATCTTTCTGAAACGGCCTTTATTGTCAAAACCGCAACTGGTTACCACTTACGCTGGTTTACGCCGATGTGCGAAGTTGACTTATGTGGGCACGCAACACTTGCAGCTGCGCACATAATTTTATCCGAACTAAACCCCACGGCCCAAAGCGTAACATTCACAACGCAAGTTGCGGGCACACTAACAGTTACAAAATCTAGCCAAGGTTATACGTTAGACTTCCCATCTCGCGCTGGTGAGAAAGTTGAAATCAATACTATTCCTGCTTTTGTTCTTGATTCAATATCATCAATGAAGCCAACAGAAGCCTACCAAGCGCGTGATTTAATGCTTGTCTATAATAACGAAGAAATAGTACGAAATATAAAGCCGGACTTTAAAACGCTCCATCAATTTGATAAGTGGATTATCATCACAGCAAAAGGTCGAGACTATGATTGCGTGTCCCGCTTCTTTTGCGCTGGCGATGGCATTGATGAAGATCCTGTAACAGGATCAGCCCATTGCACCATCATCCCCTACTGGGCAGCCAAACTTGGTAAAAATGATTTAATCGCTTACCAAGCTTCGACGCGTGGGGGTAAACTCATCTGCCAAAACACGCCTGATCGCGTATTTATGAGCGGAAACGCAATCACTTACATGATTGGCGAAATACGCCTTCCTGAATAAGCCGAATTCGCTTAAAATAGCGCCATGAAGCTGCATAAAAAACTCGCAGAATGGCAAACCCAAGGATTGCTCAGCGCAGACCAAGTCTCGCGCATTGAAGCATTTGAACTAGAAAACCGCAAAGGCGATTATCTCACCCGCGCGCTCATGATTGGCGGCCTTGCAATTGCGCTTGGTTTGGCTGCCATCGTTTCTGCCAACTGGAACAGCATTGGCGATCTTACGAAAATTATCGCGCATCTGGTTTTATCAGGTGGTCTGTCTTTGGCATTTTATAAATATTTTGATGCTCAAAAATTTCCGCGTATCCGCGAAATTTTAATTTTACTTATTTTTGCATCTATCATCACTTTTATTGCGTTGATGGGGCAAATCTTTCAAACCCAAGCACCCACAGTTGTGCCTCTCACACTTTGGCTTTTGCTTGGGTCACCGCTTATTTTACTTTTCAGCAACGCCCGCACCGTGATTGGCTTATGGCTTGCAGCGTTGGTCGCCCAGCAATTCCATATGCATATTTGGCTTGCAGATCATTACAAAAACGTATCGCTACAACTGGCTCTTTTTGCCCTATTTAGCTTTGGGTTTTTTGTTCTTTCCCTTATTAAAAACATCCGCCCGATCGTGCAAAGCATATTTCTTTTATTTGGCGGTGGTATGATTGTTGGCATTCCTGCGCTTGCGCAATTTTTATGGCGTGTTCCAACATCAGATATCCTGCGCGAATTTTCCTTACAGCAAATATGGCCAGCCGCTTTTATCGCACTTTGCTTAATCGCACTCGCTGTCGTTCTTGCAAAATACGGCAAAACACTATGGCCGAAACGCGATATTATAGCCCTTTCCATTCCCTCTTTGTGCATGGCTTTGCTACCTATTCTTATGCCTCACCCATCACTCTCACTTATAGCTGGCCTCATGTTCATCGCATGGTGGTTATGGGTTGGATATTTGGGTTTACATCTCTCTGACCGCTTGGTGGATGTGGCGATCACTATGATCGCAATACGCGTTTTTGTATTTTATTTTGAAGCGCTCGGCTCACTCACTACAACAGGTTTTGGTCTTATATTTGGCGGGCTTCTTTTTATTGGCCTCACCTACGGCACACTTAAACTGCGACCAACCCTTAAACGTTTATCACTCGGGGGAAAACCATGACACCCCGCAAGCTTCTTATTATCGTTCTTGTTTTTCCGTGGCTTGTTCTGGGTGCTCTTCTAGTAACCAAATTTATTGAGCGTGCATCTGGTCAAGTATGGCTTTTGCCCGTTGAAGGATATGACCCACGCAATTTAATTTACGGGCATTATGCACGTGTACGTATTAATTGGCCCAATGTCCAAATCCGCCCTGATCTCGATGCCACGCAAAAGCACTGTTTGTGCTTGGAGGCCGAGAACCCAAAAGCGCAACTCCTCACCCCAAAGGCAGCAACATTCCAAGCATGTGAAAGCATCACGCCTACTTGCACAGGCATTGTACATATGACATCAGATGATCTCACACGCGGCTATGAAATTTTTCTATCCGAAAAAGATGGCCCAGTGGTTGATGATCTTTTGCGCCAAGATGCTTATCGCGGCCGCATTACGGTGAAAAGCTTTGTAAGCCCTGAAGGTGTCGTGACATTCGATGATTTGCACATTGATAGCATACCCCTGCACCAACGTTCCAAACATAATCTACATGAGTGATCTTTTTTCACCTTCCGTTATGACCGCACTTCTGGTTTGTATTGGCGCGGCATCCGCAACTGTAATCGGCGGCCTTTCTGTTCTGCGTGCAGAAAAAAGCAGCCCCCGCCTACTCGCTTTTGGCTTATCATTCGCGGGTGGAGCTATGGTTTACATTTCACTTGTTGAAATTTTTGTAAAATCAAATACATCTTTTTCTCAAACTCTTGGTCACAAGGAAGCTTATATTGCAGCTACATTGGCTTTTTTTGCTGGCGTATTTTTAATTGCGGTGATTGACCGCCTTATACCAAATCCACACGTCGAGTTAACGCATGACTACACTCATACATCGGCAAAAGAGCAAAAATACATCTTCAACATTGGTCTGCTCGCAACCCTTGCAATTACAGTTCATAATTTTCCTGAAGGTATGGCGACCTTCTTTGCAACGCTTGATAATCCGGTTGTAGGGTCATCGCTTGCCTTTGCGATTGCAGTTCACAACATTCCTGAAGGGGTATCGATTGCATTGCCTGTATTTTATGCAACAGGCAGTAAAAAAACGGCTCTGATCGCAACCTTTGTTTCGGGTCTTGCGGAACCTGCGGGGGCGCTGCTTGGTTATCTGATACTCGCACCATTCTTGTCTCCAATGGTGTATGGCATTGTTTTTGGCATGATTGCAGGCGCGATGGTGTTTTTATCTTTGGATGAGTTATTGCCTGCTGCAAAACGCTACGCGAAGGGCCACGAAACTGTATACGGCATGGTTTCAGGCATGGCTGTATTAGCGCTGAGCCTTGCTTTATTTAAGTAAAATATAACTGTTTTTATAAATCGTTCTTGTTTTGTTCTTATTTATGTGGCCCTAATGGGTACAAAACAAGGTACATACAATGGTATTCAATGCCCCTACCCGCGGCCGTCTCGAATGGCTTTTTCTTGATCTGAACAGCTATTTTGCAAGCGTTGAGCAGCAAGATAACCCTGCGCTACGCGGCAAGCCTGTGGCTGTTGTGCCCATGATGACAGACAGCACTTGCGCGATTGCGGCCTCTTACGAGGCGAAACGATACGGCATTAAAACCGGTACCAATATTGGTGAGGCGCGGCAACGCTGTCCTGAATTAATCTGCGTACTTGCACAGCATGATGCGTATGTGAAATACCATCATAAAATTCTGTCCGAAGTTGTTCAGCACACTCCCATTCATACCGTGTGGTCAATTGATGAATTATCATCGCGCCTATCACCCGATAAACACAGTAAGGAAGAGGCTACAAAAATTGCATATAAAATAAAGCGCGGCTTTGCACAAAATATTGGCACATGCATTACATGCTCGATTGGCATTGCCCCAAATAGTTTTTTGGCCAAAGTTGCAACCGATATGCAAAAGCCAGATGGACTTGTAATTCTAGCACCTGAGGATTTACCCGGCCGCCTGTTCGATTTAAAACTGACAGACTTACCTGGTATTAGCGATGCCATGGAATTTCGCTTGTGGCGTTCAGGCATTAAAACGATTGAAGATTTATGGCACACCAGCCCCAAACAAGCCCGCGCAATTTGGGGCAATGTGGGTGGTGAGCGGTTTTGGTACAATCTGCATGGTTATGACGTTCCTGTGCCACCAACACAGCGCGGTATGATTGGCCATTCCCGTGTTCTGGACCCTGCGCACCGTGCCCCTGCAATTGCGCATTTGGTTGCACGACGGCTGACAATCAAAGCTGCATCACGGCTGCGGCGCGAGAATTTTTATGCCGCAAGTTTTGATATGTCTGTCCGGTGTGTTAACGGGCAGCGCTTTGCAGCACGCAGCAAAATGTCACCCGCAAAAGATAGTTTTGTTTTTCTCAAGGCACTCGACGATATGTGGGCGGAAATGCTCAGTGCACTAAAGCCGCACAGATTAAAAAAAATATCTGTTGTCATGCACAGTCTTTGTCGCGAAACTGAAATCACACCTGATTTGTTTGAGCACTCTTCCGCGCAACATCAGCACACTTTAAAGCGCCATGAAGCACTCTCAAATGTGCTTGATCGTATCAACGCAAAATACGGCGCAGAAACCTTACGCTTAGGCATAATCCCCAAAACGCAAGCAGGGTTTCTGGGCACAAAAATCGCTTTTAGTCGTATTCCTGATGCAGCTGAGTTTAACGAGTAAGCAAAACACGCAAGGCTTTAAAGGTAATCGGCGCATTAAAACGTGCACTAAACGGGGTGTCTTGCGCAGCTTTAATATGCGCTAGATTAATACGTGCAATGGCACGCATACCCCTTAAAAAGTGTGCTTGCTTGGGCACGTTTGGAATCATCGCTATGCCAGCCTCCCGAATAGTTTTTACAACGGGCTGCAACCTTGCCTTACCGTCATAAACCTGCTGTGGCGATATGCCTTGTTTAAGTAAAAAATCTTGCGGCATGTAACAACGATGATGCTGTGCATGGAAAGGGATTGCACTTAACAAACCCGAAAGCGCATAAGCAATCGATACATCACGCATGATTTTTGTATCAACAACATCACCCGTAATCGCACAGGCAAGTGCGGTTAAAGGCGTTGTTGTAAAATCAGCATAATTGATAAGCCCGCCTAAGTTTTCAGGCGGTATATCTTCTAAATCAAACTCACGCGCATAAATAATTTGGTCAAATAATTCCTGCGGTAAATGGTAAGCGCGAATAGTATCTGCCAAAGCGGATAACACATCATGGCCTTGTATATCGCGGCTTGCATAAATATCTGCAATTTTTTCGCGCCACCATGTCAGGCGAATAAGCCCAATTGTAGTGTCGGTCACAACTTCCCGTGTTTTCGCTACTTCAAAGTTAAAGGCAAAGAGTGCCCATAATGGCGGGCGCAGCGCAGGGGGCATAAGTAAGGATAATAAAAAACGATCAGGGTCATGGATGCGCACCATATCCCCGCAAACCCCTAATGTTTGTACTGTTTTCATGTGCCCCCGTTGCCAATTGGCGCAAGAAATGTATGTTAGTAATTGCTATTTGAAAAGGAGCTTTCATAATGACCCTGACACTTCCCCCCTTGCCTTACGCTTATGATGCGCTTGCGCCTTACATGTCTGCAGAAACATTGCAATTTCACCACGACAAGCACCATCAAGCCTATGTTGATAAAGGTAATGAGCTGATGACAGGAACAGGCTTTGAAAAACTAAGTCTGGAAGCGGCTATGGTTGCAGCCTTCCAGGATAAATCAAAAGCAGGGCTGTTTAATCAGCTGGGGCAGCATTTCAATCACATCCATTTCTGGAACTGGATGACAAAAAATGGTGGCGGAAAAAAAATTCCCGGCAAGCTGCAAGCTAAAATCGACTCTGACCTTGGCGGCTATGACGCTTTTCGCAACAGTTTTATTCAAGCTGGCCTTACGCAATTTGGATCTGGCTGGTGCTGGCTGTCGATAGATAATTCAACCGGAAAGCTTGAAATTTCAAAAACACCTAATGGTGAAAACCCAGTTGTTCATAGCAAAACGCCTATTTTAGGCTGTGATGTCTGGGAACATAGCTATTATATTGATTACCGCAACGCACGGGCAAAATATCTGGAAGCATTTGTTGATAACATGATCAACTGGTCTTACGTGGAACAGTTGTTTGAATCAGGTCCGATGTGGAACAACACGCTTAAACAGGCGCTTTAAATTAAAGCGGCATTAACGCCGCTGAAACAAGTCGTCCTTCAGCCATAAGTACGTTATAGGTGCGGCACGCCGCGCCTGTGTCCATTGTTTCTATCGAAATTCCTTGTTCGCGCAAAACTTGGCGTACACTTTGTGATACAGGGTGTGACCGCGCACCGCACCCCAATAAAATGAGCTCTATATTCTTATGAAACAAAAGTGAGAAATCTGTAATTATCAGCGCCGGCACCTGCCGCGTTGAAACTGGCCATTCAAGCGTGCGTTCAGGTGTAACACAAATAGGCATCGAAAATTTTTGCCCATTCACTTTAAATATACCGCCCGAATACCCCTGAATAACCTGTCGCCCAGCTGGAATAAGGGGTGTGATATCCATCAAGCAGGCTCAGCCGCATCGGACTGGATAGATACGCGCCTGACATTCAGGTAAAGCAGCAAGGCGCCAGCAATATAAACCGACGAATATGTTCCAACCACCACCCCGAAAATCAGCGCCCAGGTAAATCCGCGGATCACTTCGCCGCCAAAAATAGCGAGCGCTAAAAGGGCGATAAATGTTGTAACAGATGTCATCAAAGATCGTGAAAGAACGTCATTGATTGATAAGTTTAGCAATTCAATCAATGGCATCTTCTTAAATTTACGCAAATTTTCACGCACCCGATCAAAATTCACAACTGTATCGTTAATTGAATAACCTGAAATCAGTAGCAAAGCGCCCATGGTTGATAAATCAAATTCAAACCCTGCAACAGCAATAAAACCCAATGTTGCAATTGCATCATGAATAAGGGCAAGAATACCCACAAATGCAAATTGCCATTCAAACCGCCACCAAATATAGCCCATAATGCCTAGAAGCGAGAGAACAAAAGCAATGATACCTGCCTTGCGCAGCTCATCACCAACCTGTGGGCCTACATATTCGATACGACGGTAATCAACCGTGCCTTCTTTGGAAAAAACTGAGTCAAGCGAAGCACGCATTTTTTCAATGGCTGCTTTTTGCGCATCAGCTCCGTCTTCTTGCTGCGGCATACGGATAAGTATGTTTTGAGGGTCGCCAAATTCCTGAAGCGAAATACTTCCTAAACCAAGCTTATCAACTGTTTCGCGCAAGGCTGGCAGATCAGGTTTTGCTGGTGCCTGAATTTCAATTAAAGTGCCGCCCGTAAAATCAACACCCAGATTAATACCTTTTATAGCAATCCAACCAATCGACCCAAATACAAAAATAGCTGATAGTGCAAACGCCAGAAACCGCTTACCAATAAAATCCCAATTGGTTTTTTCAGGAACGAGCTTAATACGAAATGCCATGATTATACCTTCAATTCAGCAGGCTTAACTGCTTTGTACCAGCTTACAACCATCAAGCGTGTAATCATTACGGCTGAATAAATGGATGTTAAAATACCAATCGAAAGCGTAATCGCAAAACCCTTGATCGGCCCAGAACCAAACGAAAACAGCACAAGGGCTGCAATTAATGTGGTTAAGTTTGAATCGATAACAGTCGCGATCGCGCGTGTATAACCAGCATCGATTGAAGATATCACGGATCGGCCATTACGAATTTCTTCGCGTATGCGTTCAAAAATAAGAACATTCGCATCAACCGCCATACCAATTGTAAGAACGATCCCTGCAATTCCGGGCAAGGTTAATGTTGCACCCAGTACAGATAAAAGTGCAAAAATCATCACCACATTGATAAAGAGCGCAGCAGCTGCAAAACTGCCGAATAAACCGTAGCAGGCAACCATCCAGGTCATAACGGCCAGAAGCCCAACGATTCCAGCAATTTTACCTGACGCTACGCTGTCCGATCCCAGTGAAGGGCCAATCGTACGTTCTTCAATAATTTTAAGCGGGGCCGGCAAGGCACCGGCGCGCAAAAGAACAGAAAGATCGTAAGTTTCCTGAATAGTAAAATTACCCGATATCTGGGCTTGGCCACCACAAATCGGTTCATTGATACGCGGTGCGCTAATCACCTCATTATCAAGGACAATCGCAAAAGGCTTGTTTGTGTTATCGCGCGTAACATCACAAAAACGTTTTGCGCCATTACCGTTTAAAGCAAAACTTACAACCGGACCGCCACCAATATCTGTTGAAGGCTGTGCGCTTGTCAGCATATCACCTGTTAGAATAGCACGCCTTTCAATAGCAATTTTTTGCCCTGGTTCTTCTGTTAACGGAAGAAGACGCGACCCTGCGCCACCTGTTGGATCCACAAGATGAAAAGATAATTTTGCCGTTTTTCCCAAAAGCTCTTTAATTCGGTCAGGAGAGGTAAGGCCCGGAATCTGAATGATGATCCGGTCATCCCCCTGCCTTGCAATTGAACTTTCTTTAGTGCCCGATTCATCAACACGCCGGCGCACAATTTCAATCGATTGCGATAAGGTCTGATCTTTGAGCTGTCTGAGCCCCACTTCCTCAAACCGTGCAACCACAATTTTATCGCCGCGCATCGCTTCACTTAAAGATGAATCGAGGCCGCGCAAAATGCTCCGAACTTTTTCAGCATCAGAGGGGTTTTGCAGGCTAATTTCAATACCATCGTCCTGACGCTTTAAGCCGTCATATGAGATTTTTTCTTGACGAAGCTGCTGCCTTGTACTGACTAAAAGATCTTCAAGCCTTTCTTTTATAACGCTTGAAAGGTCCACCTGCAAAAGCAGATATGCCCCACCTTGAAGATCAAGCCCTAATGAAACCGCGCTATGCGGAAAAAACGATGGCGATGAGGCTTCTAAACGTTCCCGGGTTTCTTTTGGCAGCAAGTTGGGTGCCGCATATAAAAACGCCAGCACGCAAGATGCAATAATAAGGATAATTTTCCAGCGTGGAATAAAAATCATTGGGCCGCTTTATCGTCTTCTTTTTTAACGGATGGGATGTATTTAGAAGCAATTGCTGTTTTATAGGCCTGCATTTTTACACCAGGGGCAATTTCAAGCACGACTTCCATATCATCTACCAACTTATCAATCACAGCAATAACGCCGCCTTGGGTCACTACTTTATCGCCCTTGCGTAACTCATTGAGCATGCCCGCATGTTCTCGAAACCGTTTTTGCTGTGGACGGATCAAAAGAATATAAAACATCACCACCAGCAAAAAAATCAGCCCCATATTCATGGCAAAGGATTGTGCAGCTGATGGCGCGGCAGCGGCTGCTGCAACAGGCACGGCATCGGCAGCGGCATGGGCAAGGGAAATAAACATAAAAGAACCTCTTTACGATAACTGAATGAAGCGACTATAACGCCCCGCCATAAGAACACAAGTGATGATAAAACATTGGTATTGATTATTTTTTTATCAGGGCGCAGAAATTAGCTTTCTTCCCCCTCTCTTGAGTAATCTTAAGCCCCAAGCAGCCCTTGCGGATTTATGGGGTCACGCCCTTTGCGAATTTCAAAATGAAGCTGAGGGCTTTCAACATTTCCGGTTGAGCCTACCGTTCCTATTGTCTGCCCACGGCTGACTTTATCGCCACGTTTAACAAGGGGCTTATCCAGATGCGCGTAAGCGCTCACATACCGGTCTTGATGTTTGATAAGCACCAAATTCCCAAATCCTTCGATTTCAGATCCTACATAGGCGATAACGCCATTTTCAGATGCGCGCACAGCTGTCCCGCGTGCCGCCCGAATATTAATGCCATCATTATGAAGCCCGCCCGCCTTCGAACCAAAGCTTGAAATAATCTGCCCTTGAACAGGCTTGATGAACTGGCCAGCAAGCGCAGGAATATTTTTAATGAGAATAGGTTTTGTAGCCCCTACTTCTTTTTCTGCTTGTGAAGGCGCACGAACAGAATCAGGCGTTGATACACGCAGATCAACTGGTGACTCAACCGATTTAGGCTGGGGTGGCAACGCTGCAACGTCAACGGGCTTTGCAGAAGGGGACGCTGTAGCAGGCGAATCCGACAAGGGCACAATTTCAACCGCTTGCGGCCCCGGGGCCGTTACAGAAAAATCATTGATATTCTGGTTGCTCTCACCGATGTTATTGTTATTTTCAGCCTGCATTTGCCCTACATCCCCTAATACTGAAGGCAAACGCAAAACCTGCCCTGGCCTTAATGCATAAGGTGGTGCCAGATGGTTGATAGCGACAATTTCTTTTGGAGAAACCGAAAAAATCTGTGCAACAGAACGAAGACTGTCACCTTGCTGTGTTTTGTATTCACGCGGGGGCGGCAGTTTTAAACGCATGCCCGATGAAAGCCTGTATGGTGGCTCTAAATCATTGATATTCATGATATCACGCAAGGGCAAGCGGTAACGTTGCGCGATATTCCACAATGTTTCGCCCTGCGTTACTGTATGCACACCAACACTTCCTTCACCAATGCCTGCACCATAAGATAAATATGGCGCTTTTGTTTTTGATACCGGAAGCGTGCATTGCGCCAGAAATGTAATCACACAAAGCATAGGCACAAAACGTCTCATGCGCGCTTTTCCTCCCGTGCCATATCTGGCAGAAGCGGTACAAACTTTACCGCACATAAATCTTGTATCGCGTTTATAGCGTCGCAAAACCTGATCTACGCCATCAAGGGCAATAGGAACAACAAGAATACCCCCCACCGCAAGCTGATCCAGTAACGCAGCAGGTGGTTTTAAAAACGCCGCTGCCGTTACAATAATCCGATCAAAAGGGGCTTGTGCTGGCCATCCTGCCATACCGTCACCAGCGAGAGCTGTAATATTGCGCAACCGCATGTCATGAAAGCGGCTTTCAGCAATATCAAGCAGCGGTTTGTGCCTTTCAATTGTATAAATACGGCGTGCAAGCCGTGCTAAAATGGCTGTCTGATAGCCAGACCCCGTACCTATTTCAAGAACTTTATGGCGATCATTCAGTTCTAAAGCTTGGGTCATCAGCGCTACAATATAAGGCTGTGATATCGTTTGGCCCAAACCAATAGGCAAAGCCATATCTTCATAAGCCTGATCTTGGAAATTACCAGGAATAAATAAATCACGCGCTGTGCGTTCAATCGCGGAAAGGGTCGCTGTATCCATGATGCCTTTTTCGCGCAGGGTCATGATAAGGCGAATTTTGCGTGGATCAATACTAGCCATGCCTTAAAAACTCGGCGCTCTGGTCAAGGGGGTGAATTTTTTCAAGCCCGCCTATATAAGATTTTAAAACGTCGGGTACAAAGATGCCACCATCTGCGGGATCATAATAATTTTCTAAGACAGCCACAAGCGCACGGCCAACAGCCACGCCCGACCCGTTAAGCGTATGCACGTGCATTGTTTCTTTTTCACCTTTTATACGGCAGCGTGCCTTCATGCGGCGCGCTTGAAAATCCAAACAATTCGAACAGCTTGAAATTTCACGATATTTATTTTGGGCAGGCAACCACACTTCAATATCGTATGTTTTAGAGGCACTAAACCCTGTATCGCCCGCGCACAACATCATGGTGCGGAACGGTAAGTCTAACTTTTTCAAAATATTTTCAGCGCAACCCACCATGCGTTCATGTTCAGCCGATGATTGGTCAGGTGTGGTAATGGATACCATTTCAACTTTATAAAACTGGTGCTGGCGAATAATACCGCGCGTATCTTTACCCGCAGCTCCCGCCTCCGAACGAAAACAAGGCGATAAAGCGGTCAGGCGCACAGGCAGTTGTTCGGCATCTAAAATCATATCGGCTGCCATATTGGTCAGCGATACTTCAGCCGTTGGAATTAACCAAAAACCATTGGTCGTGCGAAACTGATCATCCACAAATTTTGGCAACTGCGCCGTTCCAAACATCGCCTGATCTCGGACGAGCAGTGGCGCTGATACTTCACGGTAGCCATGTTCGCTTGTATGCACATCAATCATGAATTGCCCAAGGGCGCGTTCAAGCCGCGCTAAACCCGTGTGCATCACGACAAAGCGTGACCCGGATAGTTTGGCTGCTAAATCAAAATTCATCATGCCCAGCTTTTCGCCGATCAAAACATGATCGGCCACATCATTTGCGCGTTTGGGCGTGCCGACACGGCGCACTTCTACATTGTGATTTTCATCGGGCCCGTCCGGCACATCGGCTTGCAACTGGTTGGGCAGTGACGATAACTGCTCCAAAAGTCTTTTTGCGAGCTCCTGCTCCTCGACTTCATGCTCAGCAATCTTGTCTTTAAGCTTAGCGACTTCTTGCATTAAAGCTGAAGCATCTCCGCCCTGTGATTTGATTTTACCAATTTCCTTTGACAGCTCATTTCTTTTTGCCAAAGCATTCTGAATTGCTGTTTGCTCAATGCGCCGGTTTTCATCAAGTTGAAGTAATGCCCCCGTCTGCTTGGATAAACCGCGACGCGCCCAGTTTTTATTGAAATCTTCAGGATTGTCGCGAATGGCTTTAAGATCGAACATCGGGATATGCTATGTAGAGGTTGAGCCGAATGGCTGATATGCTTTAAGATAGATGAGCATGGTACATTATAACAAGACAGAAATCCCGGGCGTTCTTACACTTTTTATGCCAGAAAACCCCTCAGCGGTTCTGGTGGATAGTCCGCATTCGGGGCGAATTTACCCTCAAGACTTCAATTTTTCCGTCCCCTTTGAAGATCTGACCTTTGCCGAAGACCGGTATGTTGACCTTTTAATCGCTGATGCCCCCCATTATGGTCACACGCTTTTACAAGCAGAATTTCCCCGCACCTATATTGATGTAAACAGGGCTATTGACGATATAGACCTTGCCCTTATACCAAACTGGTCCGGACAGGTAGGGTCAGGGGAATGCCGTTCTGCCGCAGGCATTGGATTAATCAGACGACTGCTCAAATCAGGAGTCCCTTTATATGACCGCCCCTTAAGCCCGCTTGAAGTTGAAAATCGTATAAAGACATATTACAAGCCTTATCACACTCATGTTAAATCCGCACTCGATGCGCTGCATTATAAATATGGCTATGTTTTTTACCTTAATGTGCATTCCATGCCAGGCAATCCAGCAGGCACAGGGCCTGATATTATTTTAGGTGATCTCGACGGAAAAGCTTGCGATCCATACTTAACTTTAATGATAAAAAATAAATTTCAATCAATGGGTTATAACGTTAGATTAAATGATCCTTATAGGGGCGCTGAATGCTTAAGGCAGCATAGCTTACCCTCAGAAGGTAAAATGGCCCTACAGCTTGAAATCTGCAAAGATCTTTATCTTGATGGGAACGATATAAATCCAAACAAAATCAGTATACTAAGAAATAATATGAATGTGTTATTGGAATGGCTCTTCCATTATATGAAGCCCCAATCTATCCCCCTCGCAGCGGATTAAGCTACCCTTACGGGGACATAAAAAGCGAAGTCTTTGTGTGCCCGACCCTTTGATGCATTTACTCTAAAGGTTAATCAAAGTATTTATTTACATATTGTATTTTGTTGTTTATATTAAGGAAATATTGTAAAAAATTACGGTGAGAAATGTTAGATACAATACCTCGGTTCGAACATGATGAACGCCTTATTATAGCAAGTTCAATTGATGACTTTGCCCTTATTGGCCAGGACGGTATTAAGGGTGCAATTTTAAAAAACCCTTTTTGGTTAAAGTCTGCTTTCACACCAAGTGCCCTTGGTAATGCTATTGGTGACCAACTCCATTCAGCTATTTTAAAAGACCGTGTACATAAAAGTATTAGTGAGGGTGAACTTACTAAGTTTCCTAACTTTTTAAGGGAAACAGGAAGTCTTCTTTATACGGCTTATAAAAAAGCCGGAAGAGAGCTTGATACACCTTCTATTCAAGTAAGGCGGGATATATCTTATCCCATAATCCCACACCAACATGACTTCGTTGCAATTGCTGATGTTGTCGGCTCAACAACTGTTGGCTACACAAATGATGACCCAAACCGCCCATATTCCCTCCCAAAGGGAAGTATTATCGGATTTGAACATATTCTTCACAAAGCGGGAGAAGAGGCTAGCCCAACAGATAAAAGCCCGATAGGTCGCTTGCTATTAATTTTATAATTGCAGTGAATAGATCATTTTGTGAATTTATTTCATTAGCAATAGCTCCGAGGACATTAAAGAGAAGATTTTGTGCCCCCAATTTTCTTAACAACTTCAAGCACTTCTAAAAAAACATCCTTTGATGTTTCTTTTTTTATGCTCGTGACGCCGTGATCGGATATGCCACACGGTACAATCCCATCAAAATGCGTGAGGTCTGGGTTTACATTTATTGAAAATCCATGAAACGCGATTCCCTTGCGCACCCTTATGCCAAGCGCTGCGATTTTAGCTTCCCGCCCATCTGGCTGCACCACCCAAATACCTATGCGGCCTTCCCGACGTTCCCCCTTCACGGCTAATTCGGCCAGCACATCGATAATCCACTGTTCCAAAAAATATACATATTGCCGAACGTCTGAAGCAAACCGTTCCCGAATGTTCAAAATCGGATACACAATCAACTGGCCCGGGCCATGATAGGTATATTGCCCGCCTCGCCCTGTGTCATAGACAGGGAAGCGCGCCTCTTTCAAATCATCTGCCTTGGCCGATGTGCCAGCTGTGTAGCAGGCACAGTGTTCCAACGCCCATATCTGCTCAGACGCTATGCCTTCTATTACCTGCTGCACATGCGTCTCCATCAGCTCAAGAGCTTCAGGGTATGCAACCGGTTTGTCAAAGATGCGCCAATCCATCTTTTTGGTTTAATCTTGCAACGCGCAATAAGCAATGCTTGAACAGACAATCCTTATTTGTTATCAAGACGCTGCCTGATTTTGCGGTCATGGCGGAATTGGTAGACGCGCAGCGTTGAGGTCGCTGTGGGGCAACCCGTGGAGGTTCGAGTCCTCTTGACCGCACCATCTGGTTTTATCCAGGCTATAATTTTTTCCATTACAAAAGGGGTTGATATGAGCGACGCGTTAAGAGACCGGGCACTCGAGTACCATAAATATCCGACCCCTGGTAAAATTGCTATTCAAGCAACAAAGCCCATGACCACACAGCAAGACCTGGCACTTGCCTATTCCCCCGGTGTTGCTATCCCGTGTGAAGAAATTGCCGCAGATCCATCTAAAGCTCTGGATTACACATCGCGCGGAAATCTTGTTGCTGTTATTTCAAACGGTACGGCAGTGCTCGGGCTTGGTGCGATTGGTGCGCTTGCATCAAAACCTGTCATGGAAGGTAAGGCTGTCTTATTCAAAAAGTTTGCCAATATTGATTCTGTTGATATTGAAATAGACGAAACTGATCCAGATAAGCTGATTGATATTATCGCTTCTCTTGAGCCTACATTTGGCGGAATTAACTTAGAGGATATTAAAGCGCCCGAATGTTTTGAAATTGAACGTCGCTTGCGCGAACGCATGAAAATACCAGTTTTTCATGACGATCAACACGGCACTGCTATTATTGTTGGCGCAGCCATTACCAACTGGCTGCATTACACAAAGCGCAAAGCATCTGATGTAAAACTTGTAACATCAGGCGCAGGTGCTTCCGCGCTTGCGTGCTTGAATGTTTTACTGCAAGTCGGAATTAAGCTTGAAAATATTATTGTCACTGACCGAAACGGCGTTGTCTATAAAGGACGCAATGAGGGCATGGACCCCGACAAAGAAAAATTTGCATCCGATACCAAGCTGCGCACGCTCGAAGGTGCCCTTGAAGACGCAAATATATTTTTGGGTCTATCTGCTGCGGGGGTATTAAATGGCGAAAAAATCAAGAAGATGGCGAAAAATCCTTTGATTCTGGCGCTTGCAAATCCAACGCCTGAAATCATGCCGGATGAAGCCCGTAAATCAAGACCCGATGCTATTATTTGTACTGGAAGATCTGACTACACAAACCAAGTGAACAACGTACTGTGCTTCCCCTTTATTTTTCGGGGCGCACTTGATGTTGGCGCCACCACAATTAATGAGGAAATGAAAATAGCGTGCCTGAATGCTATCGCCACTCTGGCACGACAAGAAGCCACGCCTGAAGTATCGGCCATTTACAGCAATGAAAACCTTGTTTTTGGACCCGATTATTTAATTCCAAAACCTTTTGATTCACGCCTGATTGTCGAATTGCCGTGCGCTGTGGCAAAAGCCGCCATGGAAACTGGCGTTGCCACACGCCCGATCACTGATTTTCAAGCCTATCGTGAAAAACTTAATAGCTTCAATGTTCGCACCGGCATTTTGATGCGTCCCCTGTTCAACAAAGCCAAGGAAGAGCCTAAAAAAGTTGTCTATTGTGAAGGCGAGGAAGAACGCACACTACAAGCTATTCAAATGGTGATCGATGAAGGATTGGCGCGCCCGGTTCTTATCGGTCGGCGCACTGTCATTGAAACCCGCATTAGCCGTCTTAATTTACGCATGCAGATCGGTCAGGATTTTGATCTGGTTGATCCTGAAAATGACCCGCGCTTCAAAGACTACTGGACATCCTACTATGATCTTACAAACCGTCTGGGCGTTACAGAATCCCTTGCGCAACATACGCTAAGATCAAATACGACTGTAATCGGTGCCCTTTTGGTTCGTAAAGGTGAAGCCGATGCGATGATCTGCGGATTAGTTGGCAAGTTTAAAAACCATGTTAAAGAAGTTGTTAAAATTATCGGGCTAAAACCCGGCGTTGAAACTGCCGCTGCTTTGATGATTTTAGTGCTCTCAAAAGGAACATTCTTTTTATGTGATACCCATGTTAATCCTGACCCCAGCATCTCTCAACTCTCGGAGATGACCGTGCTTGCCGCAGAAGAAATTAAGCGATTTGGTATGACACCAAAAGCCGCACTTCTTTCGCATTCAAATTTTGGCACGCATGAAGATGAATCTGCCTTTAAAATGCGTGCTGCCTATAATGATTTGCGCCAACGCATGCCTGAACTTGAAATCGATGGCGAAATGCATGCTGATGCTGCGCTTTCAGAAGACATTCGTGAAATTATCATGCCAAGTTCAACCCTTAAAGGCGTTGCTAATCTTTTGGTCATGCCTAATCTGGATGCCGCCAATATTTCTTACAACATGCTCAAAGTACTCGGTGATGGCATTGCTGTAGGCCCGATGCTGCTTGGCGTGGCCCAGCCAGCTCTTATTGTGACAAATTCAGCAACGGTAAGAAATATCGTCAATTCAACTGCGCTGTGCGTGCTTTCTGCCCAGGCCCATGCGCAAGATCAGCCGGAAATTCATCATGCCCAGCGCGCTATTCGTTCATAACCCCCTGAAGGAGATGTCATCCGATGACGGACCAGAGCGACCTTCGGGAAGACGATACGAAGGATAAGCCTAACTCAGATTTAATCCGTGATCTTGTTGCAAGCATGAGCGACGAGAGCGAGGAGTTTATTGGCCTGGAAGACGAACAGATTCTTGATATAGGCCAAGCGCTTGATCTTGAAGATCGGGATGCTGTCAATCGTATTCTTGCTGATTACACAGCTGCGGATACCGCAGAACTTCTTGGTAAGCTTTCAAAAGAACGGCGCAATACGCTTTTAAAAAATCATGGCAGTACTTTTGATCCGGAAACTTTTCTGGATCTGAATGACGAATTGCGCGCAAGCGTCCTTGAAGATTTATCCGCGCCCGATATTGCCCGCATTATTGCTGATCTGGATACAGATGATGCGCTTGATATGATTTTGCCGCTTGATGAGGATTTTCGTAAAGATATCATCAAAAACCTGTCGGCTAAAACCCGTGTCGCCCTTGAAGAAGGCTTTAACTTCCCGGAAGAATCCGCTGGCCGTTTGATGCAGCGTGAATTTGTGGCTATTCCGCAATTCTGGACGGTTGGTAAAACTATTGATTATCTGCGCGCCGCAGCAAGCGAACTGCCTGAAGAATTTTTTGACTTATTTGTCATTACGCCCAGTTACCACATTAAAGGCACGGTGCCTTTAAACCGGCTGGTTAAAGCTACCCGAATAGAAAAAATCGAAGATCTGGCTGATGAACACACGCACACAATTTCAGCAACACTTGACCAAGAAGAGGTCGCGCTTCTTTTCCGGCGCGAAGGCCTTACATCCGCCCCTGTTGTTGATGAAGATGATCGCCTGATCGGGGTGATTACAGTTGATGACGTTGTTGATGTTATCGATGAAGAAGCGCAGGAAGATTTTCTAAAGGTTGCAGGGGTTGACCAAAGCGATTTTTATCGCACCCTTATTCCAACTGCAGGGTTGCGGTTTCGCTGGCTGTTCGTCAATTTATGGACAGCGTTTTTAGCTTCTTTTGTTATTTCATTTTTTGAAGCAACCATCACTGAAATTGTAGCCTTGGCCGTTTTAATGCCTATCGTTGCCTCCATGGGGGGCAATGCAGGTACACAAGCACTTACCGTTGCCGTGCGTGCGCTTGCCACACGCGAATTATCATCGGCAAATATGTGGCGTACAATTCGTAAGGAAATGCTGGTTGGCACCATTAACGGCATCGGCTTTGCTTTAATTACGGGCCTGATTGCAGCCCTGTGGTTTTCAAGCCCCGCTTTAGGCTTTGTAATTGGCCTGGCCATGGTCATCAACCTGATTATTGCAGGGCTTGCAGGATCCGCCATTCCCGTTTTACTGGACCGTTATGGGGCAGACCCGGCGGTATCTTCTGTTATTTTCCTGACCACCTTTACAGATGTTGTGGGGTTTCTTGCCTTTTTGGGTCTCTCCGCTCTGTTTTTACTTTAAATATCAGCAATTTTGTCTTAAGACCCTGCCATGGCCCGCCGCAAACAAAAAGATGATTTTGACGACCCGCAAAAACCTATCGGCGGCATTTTTCGTTTTCTTGTAAAATGGATACTTGTGCTTGGACTATGGCTTTCAATCATCATCGTTATTATTGCCGCGTGGTATGGCCGCGAACTTTCCGAGATGACGCGTTCGCCGCAGCTAGAACATAAACCCTCGATTACTGTTCTTGCTAATGATGGCAGCGTTATTGCACGCTACGGCGATTTAAAAGGCGATGTTTTGTCTGTAAAAGATATGCCTAAAAATTTGATCCATGCTGTTCTGGCAATTGAAGACCGGCGCTTTTATTATCATTTTGGTATAGACCCCATTGGCCTTGTGCGTGCTGTTCTTGTGAATCTGGCTCGCAAAGGGGTGGTGCAAGGCGGATCCACAATCACACAACAATTGGCAAAAAATCTTTTTCTGTCACAAGAGCGTACCTATAAGCGCAAAATTCAAGAAGCTTTACTTGCCTTGTGGCTTGAACGGGAACTAACGAAAGATGAAATTCTGGGCGCGTATCTTAATCTTGTCTATCTGGGTGCCGGTTCTTATGGTGTTGAGGCTGCGTCTCAGGTCTATTTTAAAAAATCAGCAAAAAATATTAATCTGTATGAATCGGCTGTTCTGGCGGGTCTTTTAAAAGCACCATCAAGATTTTCACCCCTTTCTAACCCAAAGCTTGCGCAAGCACGGGCTAAAACTGTTCTGGCTGCTATGGTTGATGCAAACTACATCACCGAAAAAGAAGCTGAAAATGCAAAAGAGTCGGGCGCTCACGAAAAACATAAAAGTGAGATCGCAGACTCGTCTCGTTATTTTGGTGACTGGGTTGTTGAACAGATTGATGATCTGGTCTCTGCACAAAATGAAGATATCATTATCAAAACAACCTTTGATCCTGAGATACAAAAAGCAGCTACTGAATCGCTTGTGAAATTTTTAGATAAAGAAGGTGCTGCGCGCAAAGTATCTCAAGGTACTGTCGTTGTCATGCGCAATGATGGTGCCGTATTATCCATTGTAGGGGGACGTGACTATTCGGACAGCCAGTTTAATCGGGCAACGCAGGGCTTGCGTTCTCCGGGATCGTCTTTTAAGCCCGTTGTCTATTTGACGGCGCTTGAAATGGGATGGAACCCTGATGATATTATTGAAGATTCCCCAATTGTTGAAGGGAAATACAAGCCTACAAATTTTGATGGCGATTATTATGGCCCGGTACCGCTTTCAACCGCGCTCGCCCTTTCATTAAACACTGTTTCGGTCAAACTCGCCAAAATGATTGGCATAGAAAACGTTGTCGCTTCCGCACGAAAAATGGGTATTACAACAGACCTTGAACCAAACCTATCCCTTGCGCTTGGAAGCTCTGGCGTTCCTGCCCTGGAAATGACAGCTGCTTATAGTGTTATTGCCAATCGTGGGCTTGGAATTTCGGCGTATGGAATAGAAGAAATTAAAAATAAAAGTGGAAAAGTTTTGTACTTAAAAGACCATACGGAAAAATCACCCCGCGTTTTTTCACGCAGCGCAACCAATAACCTAGCTGGCATGATGCAAAATGTTATTAATTTTGGTACCGGCCAGCGCGCCCGTGTACCGTATGAAGCATCCGGCAAAACTGGAACTTCGCAAGATTATCGAGATGCCTGGTTTATCGGCTTCACGCCGCAATTTGTTGCCTCGGTATGGGTTGGTAACGATGATAATTCGTCGATGAAGCGCGTTACAGGCGGGTCAATCCCTGCAGCCATCTGGCAAGAAACGATTACAGCCGCCCATAATGACCCGACCCCTGCGCCCAATCACAGTATTCAAGCAGATGACTCGGCTTTTGAATCGCTTTTAGGTAAGCTTCTTTCAGGGTTTGAGGGCCAGGCAAGTAGTGCCCCACAAAATTTTGAAGCTGAACCAGTACCGGAGGGGCGTTACGATACAAATAACCCCGATCCAAATCTGCACACCAATAAAAGACGTTATAACGAATAAAAAAGCGCGCCTGTTTATTGTTCACGCGCGCTTTTTTAAAAATCAAATGACTGGATTATTTAGTTTACTCGCGATTATCAGGGCGTCTCATCATCGGACGACGATGCTGGTGCGGGCGTCCACCATGTTGGCCGCCCCCTTGTGGACGCGGGCCATTATGATTTGGCTGACGATCATTCGGGTCATCTGCACGATTAAAATCCTCTTCCGATCCCTCAACAAAGCCTTGCGCTTTATTGCGTGACGCGCGGTGCGGCGGAATTGGAATAGGCCTTTGTGCCATCTCATCGCGTTCAGACGATGCAATTTCAATTTCAATTCGGGACAAGACCTTGCGAAGATCATGTAACGATCCCTGAATTTCTTCAAGCGACGCTGCGTCTTTCTTGCTTGAATCCCAGCCCTGATAAGCCTTCACACAGCGTTCTGTTTGTTCCTTAAGGCGTATGCCTGTTTCTTCCATCTTATTCATCCTTATATGGGGGAAAGTCTGACCACCCTAACCTTTTTAGCGGTAAAAGGTCAATGCGGCTTGTAAAGTGGGTTCAAATTAAACAATTAGCTCTTTTTGAAGAAGCGAGAAGCGGCATCTTTATGGGCTTTTTTACGAACAATTTCAGCTTCAACCCTTGCGATTTCATCTTTCATCCCAGCAATATACCCCTCAAGCTCATCCACCGACATATCAGAGAGATTCTTCAGTTTTGGTTTTTTTGTTTTAGGGTCAAGTTCTTCATCAAACATGGTGGCATTCTTTTGCTGTTTCCTTAAAATAAGGGGCTTGAAGCGGAAAGGCAACTATTCTTCATGCGTGTCATCGAAATTAAAAATATCGGGCCTGAATTTCAACTCATCCTCTCTGAAAAGCCTGTGCCTACCCCGCAAAATGGCGAGGTTCTGATTAAAGTATCGTATGCAGGGGTAAACAGGCCTGATTTGCTTCAAGCCTTAGGCAAATACACTCTGCCTGCTGACGCATCCGACATCCCCGGCCTTGAAGTATCAGGGGTAATAGAGGGAACAGATCGCCTTGTCTGCGCGCTGACAAATGGAGGCGGATATGCTGAATATGTTTGTGTACCCGCTACTCAAGTTTTATCTTTGCCTGAAACAGTGTCTCTTGAAGCCGCGGCAGCTCTGCCTGAGGCGTTTTTTACGATCTGGCAAAATTTGATTTTACTCGGAAAGTTTAAAGAAGGCTGCTCGGTTCTTATTCATGGCGGCACATCTGGCATCGGCACTACTGCAATCCAGATTGCAAAAGCTATGGGCGCTTCTTTTATTGCTACAACTGTTCGTCATCAAGTGGGAATAGATTTATGCCATCATCTTGGTGCAGATCAAGTCATTAATACCGCCTTACATGATTTTTCTAAAAAAATAAATCAGCCGGTTGATATTGTTCTTGATATGATGGGCGGTGATTATTTTGAAAAAAACCTATCCATACTTGCGCCTTTTGGGCGGCATGTTTCGATTGCCGCCTTGCGCGGGCCTTTACCTGCGCTGCCTATTTCTGTTGTGATGGTAAAAAATCTAACGCTGACAGGATCCGTCTTGCGTCCACAATCAAAAGCGCAAAAAGCTGATCTGGCGCGCCAAGTTCAAAACCATCTTTTTCCTCTTGTTGCAAAAGAGGCAATCAAGCCTGTTCTGGATTGTTTTATCCCCTTAAGCGATGCCCAAACGGCGCTTAAATCTTTGCAAAAAGGTGGGGTTCAGGGGAAAATTCTGCTCTTCAATCAAGGGGTTAGATAAAGGGCTGGCCAAGCTTAGGAAAACCCCTTATAAGATCTTTATTCCCAAGAGTATTGGTTTAACCAGTCTCCCTTGCGGTTCCGGCTGAAACCCGGGGTCGCACATGCAACCACTTTATTGAAACGGAGCCGACCATGGCCACGAAAAAAAATTCGCCAAAACCCCTGATGCCAAAAGCAGTTGCTGTCTGGCTGATTGAAAACACATCACTTACCTTTGATCAGATTGCCGAATTTTCTGGCCTTCACACCATGGAAATTCAAGCTATCGCCGATGAAGAAACCGGGCGCCGCATGCAAGGTACAAGCCCGATATTTTCAGGCGAACTCACAAAAGAAGAAATCGCACGCTGCGAAGCAGATCAAAATGCTATTTTACAAATCAGCCGCCGCGATGATCTTCCAGCTTCAAAAGTACGTGCGAAAGGCCCGCGCTATACGCCTGTTTCGCGTCGCGCTGATAAACCTGACGCGATTGCTTATCTTTTAAAGTTCAATCCAGAAATTCCTGACAGCCAAATTTGTAAGCTGGTTGGAACAACAAAGCCAACAATTGCAGCGGTTCGTGACCGCACACACCCTTCAGCAAGTTCTTTGCGCCCGCGCCATCCTGCGGAAATTGGTTTGTGCACCTATGAAGAAATGGAAAAATCATCGCGTCGCGCTCTGAAAGCTATGGGTAAAGATCCTGATGTTGAAGCGGCACGTCGGGCAGATGAAAAGGCAAAATCTGAAGCTGCCGATCAACCGCGTGAAGAAAAAAAATCCGGCTTTGATTTTTCAAACTTCCTAGGTGGGTCAGGTAACAGCAATACCGGAAGCTATTAAAAAAATGGCCCCCGAAGGGGCCATTTTCTTTTATCCGGTCAGCAGCCGTCCCTGATCCTCGATTTGTTCTTTTAGCCTCAGCTTTTCGAGTTTCAGTTGCTTAATCATCAAATCTGATATCGACGGGTGCCTTTGTTCTCGTTCAATCTTACTTGAAAGCGCCGCATGTTTTGCGCGCAAGGCCTGTATATGGGCCAAATGGGTGGACACAGTTGAACGGGATAGGCTCATCATCGTCTCCTTATAAAGTGGTTGGGTACCCTATGATCTTATCTTTTTGCGGCTTTGTTGCGCAAATTCTAAGTTTAAGGACATATTATTCTAAAAAATATACTGCCTAAACAAAGGGTTAGTTTTCCTGCCTCGATTTCATACCGACGCACATTATTTCATAATATACCGACTCGGGTAAAAAACCGGTTAAAGATCGAACGTCACACCTTGGGCAAGCGGTAATTCATCTGAGTAATTAACGGTCTGGGTTTGTCGGCGCATATATATTTTCCAGCTGTCTGATCCGCTTTCGCGCCCGCCGCCCGTGTCTTTTTCGCCACCAAAAGCACCGCCAATTTCTGCTCCTGAAGGACCGATATTCACATTTGCTATGCCGCAATCACTACCTGTGGCGGATAAAAATTTCTCAGCTTCCCTGATATCTGTGGTGAAAATGCATGATGACAAACCTTGTGCGACATCATTATTTAAAGCAATCGCTTCATCGAGTGTTTTATAGGTGAGCACATATAAGATTGGCGCAAATGTCTCGTGTCGGACTATGTCGCTCACATCTGGCATACGCACTATTGCCGGGCGTACATATGCCCCTTGCGATATACCTTGTGAATCTGGATAATCTGCACCGCCGCATAAAATTTCTCCGCCCTGTGCAACCGATTCTTCAAGCGCTTTTTTCATCGCTTCTTTTGCCTGTCCATCAATTAAAGGGCCGATTAATGTTCCCTGTTCAAGGGGATTACCAATTCGCAATGACGCATAGGCTTTCACAAGCTTATCCGTTACGCTTTTTGCAATGGTCTCATGCACAATCAGGCGACGCAGTGTTGTACAACGCTGGCCTGCAGTGCCCACGGCTGAAAATAAAATAGCCCGTAAAGCAAGGGTAAGATCGGCAGATGGCGCAAGAATCATTGCATTATTACCCCCAAGTTCAAGAAGGCTGCGCCCTAATCTTGAAGCCGTCGACACGCTAACAGCGCGCCCCATTCTTGTGCTGCCTGTTGCGCTGATAAGGGGGATGCGTGGATCAGTCGATAAGGCCTCGCCAATATCGGGGCCGCCTTGCAAAACAATGGATAAATTTTCGGGCGCCTTATATTTTAAATTAAATTTAGCAACGGCACGTTCAAATATTTTATTTGTAGCAACAGCGCATAACGGCGTTTTTTCTGAAGGTTTCCAAATAACCGGGTTGCCGCAAATAATTGCAAGCACGGCGTTCCATGCCCACACCGCAACCGGAAAATTAAACGCCGATATCACACCGACTGGCCCTAGCGGATGCCACACTTCACGCATATGGTGCCCGGACCGTTCGGACGCGATTGTCAGGCCATAGAGTTGGCGTGACAGCCCAACAGCAAAATCACATATATCAATCATTTCCTGAACTTCACCAAGCCCCTCAGAAATAATTTTGCCGCATTCAAGGGTTACAAGTTGCCCGAGATTTTCTTTATCCCGTCGTAATTCTTCACCAAAAATACGGATCAGTTCTCCGCGTTGAGGGGCAGGCACAGCGCGCCATAGTTTAAAAGCGTTTTCTGACTTCACTATCGCATCAAACACATCGGCAATTTGATGGACCGCCACAGACCCAATAACCGCACCATCGATCGGGGAATAGGATACCAGGCCCGAATGTTCATGATTAGTCAGACCAAAGTTCGCCTGAATATTTTCGAGAGTGCTGCTCACCTAATTCCTCCTGTTGTTTAAGGGGGGTTACTGGGCCTGTTGGTAAAAGCCTTGAGGAACGTACCTGCCCCTTTTCTTCAAGTATCGAATAACCAACGGAGGCCACATAACTGCTGATACGCTGCAAATCGCGTGCAAGATCGTTGTGAATTGAACTGGTGTCAACCGTTTCGGGCACGCCATCTTTAAGGCGTTGATAATGATTATGGGTGGTTTCACGTTCAAAGTTTTTAATACGCTCTTTAAGTTCAACCAGCTGGCGGGATAATTTTTCATCGCCTGCCATAAAAACTGTTTGGGCAAGGCGCATTGTTTGAATAACCAGATCAAACAGCTTTTCAATTTCCATCAAGCCTGCTTGAGAGAAAGATTTATGTTCAGATATTTTCTTTTCTGCCATTGGCATCATACTTTTATCGATGATATCGCCAATATGCTCAAGAGAAGTTGCAAAGTTTAAAATGAACAAGTGACGACGCGCTTCTTTAGGGTCTAACGCCAGCTGGGTAAGCCTAATTAAATATTTCTTGAGGGCGCTGTGAAGCCGATCAAGCGTAGGGTCGATAGCGCGAACCTGCTCAACAACCTGTTCATCATTTGACTTAAATGCTTCAAGCGCCCCTTTGAGCATTTTTTCAGTCAGGTCTGCCATGCGCAAAGTTTCACGCGATGCTGCCGCAAGGGCAACAATCGGCGTTTCCAGATTTTTTTCATCCAAATAAAGCGGCGCGCTTGGGTCAAGTTCTGTGCTTTTGTCTGGTACAATCTGACGGGTAAAGCGTGCGACAACCCCGATCACCGGTAAAAATACGGCCGCCAATAAAAGATTGAAACCCATATGGGCGTTTACAACTAAAAACGCCTCGTTCGGGCTTATTTTAAGAAGCCAGGGTAAAATTTCTTCAACAAAGGGAAGTAAAACGACAATTCCAATCAGCCTGACAACCAAATTGCCAACAGGCAATCTAAGCGCAGCGCGTTCTGCACGCAACATCGACATCACAGGTGCAAGAACAGCCCCTAAATTTGCGCCAAACACCATGATAATAGCCATATCTGTTGGTACAAGACCTGTGGTGGTAAAACTTACAATCAACAAAATCATGGCAAGTGATGAATGCATCATCCATGTCATCAAGGTTGTTAACAAAAGGGTCATTGTCCAGTCTTGAGAAAGCGGGCCTATAACAACAGGCAAAATGTCAGACTCTTTTAAAGGTACCGATGCCTGCCTTAAAAAAGTTAAGGCAAACAGCATGATGGCAATACCCACACACAAAGACCCGACATGCTTGACTTGGGATCTTTTTTCAAACACGGAATATAAAATAAAACCCACAAGCATCAATGCCGGGGCAAGTGCTTTCGCATCATAACTCAGAAGTTTTGCAATGATCGTTGTGCCAACATCTGCGCCAAGAATAAGGGCAAGGCCCGCCGTACCACTCATCAAACCTTGGCCAGCAAAAGTGGCCGCAATTAAAGTGGCTGCAAAAGAGCTTTGCAAAAGACATGTAACGACAAGCCCTGCGCCAAAAGCTGAAAAACGGTTTCCGGCAGCATAAGAGACAAACTGCCGCAAAGAGGCACCAAAAGCACGGGTTATACCCCGCCTGACAAGGCGCAAGCCCCAAAGCAGCAGGCAAACAGCGCCAATAATGTTGAGAAGAATGATTGAAGGTGTCATAGAAAATTATTGTAAGGCGTAAATCAGGCCAGCACAATTGGGGATAGTGAATTATCCGTCAGCATGCTCTTCGTTTTTGACGTCTGAGCCGATAGAATGCGCCTGACCCCCTGCTGGTGCCCCGCCAAACCTGCTGCCCGACCCGCTACCAAGCCCAAGGCTGGGACCACCATATGTGTGTGCTTGCTGCGGTGCGGAGACTGCTGCAGGCTCTCTCAATGGCTTCATCGCACTGCTTGGCGCAAAATCGACACCGGGTCGCCTTGTTGGCATTGCATGAAGCTGGTGACTTTGCGCCTGAGACAACACAAAGCGTGGATCATCCAGGGTTGTTTGAATAGCCTGCCCTATTTCTTGCGTACCGGACATTGTTGATAACAACGTTTTAAGGTCATCAAAGCCTAGAATACGGGATGACCGGCGCTCACGGATAACAGCTTTTGCAACACCTTGAAGTGATTGCCATACATCTTTTGATTTGTGCCCTTCAAATTCAAGCCAGGCTGATTGCAAAGGTTCGCGCCCGGAGGAAAGCGCACCTTCAAATGCTTTTCCTGCTGCTTGCAAGCCAGATGCACACCAGCCTATAATTTTACCTTTCAACAAAATAGCATTTTGTTCATTGGCAAGATCGAAAAGAGGGCGCGCACTTCCCTCTTCAATGCCTTTTGTAACAGCTTTTTCAAACGCATCACTAGTCAGTCTGAAGTGAAGAACTTCGTTTTCTTCTATTTCGCTGAAAGGGTTATGAAGCTTTGGTGCAAGCTGTAATGCCGATGTTCTGACATCGGCCATTTCGGCAACCAAATGCGCGATAGCACGAACATGATGGCTTTTTGCAGAAAAAAGTGCCGCATTAATAATGTTCACTTCCGAATATCCCTGCCATGCCATTTCTTGCGCCGCGGAAGAAAAAACATGCCATGATTTTAACGCCGTTTCATCAAGAGTAGACTCAATATCCTTAGCAATATGGTGCGCTAAAAGAACAGGCATAACCTGATGGCGAATATCACGAAAAACATTATCATAGGCAAATTGAACAGTCTGCGCTGCTAAAATAAAAGGATTCTCTTCAGGCATATTTCCTGCTTTAGCGCTTAAAGCAGCATGCGCACAACGTGATGCTTCGCGTTCAATCGCCCCGGGTGCACCATCAAGCGCGGCCAGTACACATGCAAAAATCTCAGACCGCAAATTCTGACGCACGCGTGCTTTAAAAAGATTCTTAGGTACAAGCGTGGGTTCAAGCTGAAGTTTATTGATCTTTCTTTGTTGGACTGCAAAATCCATCGCTTCACAAAAAAGCGTATAAAGCTTTATGGTCGCTTCTTTTTCATCATCGAATTCATCAACGTTAAATGAAATGGCCGCTTGGTATCGCAAGACAGATTTCATACTGAGAAAGTTTTTTCGGATGCTTGTACCCAAGCCATGAAAGTCACTTTTATTTGCACCCGAATGCTTTTGAAACAGTGTGATTGTATTACGGCCAGCAGGGTGCTCTAAAATATAATCACGTTCCAATAAAAGACGATCCGACCTTTGTGTACTGCTGTGAAGCAGGACAAAAACACTCAGATCAGGATACAGGCTTTCAACCTGTTTTCGCATCCTTTCTATAACGGCTTTCATCTCTTCAAACACGTGCGCACAACCCAAAACGTCAAAGTTCCCAGATGGATTAATGATACGCTTTCGAGCTTAAAGTCTTATTTATTATGGCTAAAATTTGAACTAATCGAATAATACAAATAAAATCAATGACTTATTTGATTTTTGGATAAGCAACAATAGCAGCAGCCAATGCCGATTTTAAAACCGAGCCTATAATAAAGGGCAAGATTCCAACAAAAACCGCTTGTTCAAAGCCAAGGGATGGCACACCAAAAGCCAGCCAAACTGCGCCACACGCCAGAATAATCACATGCCCTAAAATCATCAGACCAAAAATATAAAGCAATGAAGATGATTTATGCTTCAGCCCCCCAACGCACCACACGGAAAGTAAAAAACCAATCAAATAGCCGCCCGTAGGCCCTAAAAGATAAAGCGGCCCAGCACCACCGGCAAAAACAGGAAGGCCTATCATACCCGCACATATATAAGATGCGCTGGTGACAATAGCCATGCGCGGGCCCAATAAAAAGGGCAAGAGCAAAAACACCGCTGACTGCATTGTCATAGGAACAGGGATCATTGGAATTTGTATTCTTGCAGAAACTGCTAAAGCAATTATGCTCCCCATCCCAATGCAGAAAGTCATCAAGGAGGAATTTTTGCTTATATCTAGCAACCGGCTTTGTATCATCGCTTTCACCTGCTTTTTTTTGCTTTTAGCAGTTTTACCAGCTTTTGCCAATGATGGCAAAAGCCCCCTTTTTGTTGAGGTGAATAAACAAAGACAACTTTACACCCGTGTGCCAGCCAGCATTGTCGCTTTTTCAAAAAACGATATTCAGGCACAAAAATTACAAAGCCCCTCAGACATCAGCCGCGTGGTGCCCGGCTTTTCTTTCAATGATCCGTTTGGCCGGTTCAACCCCGCCCCTTCTATTCGCGGCCTTATCCAGCCCGGACTGGGCGATGATCCGTCAGTCGGATTTTTTAATGATGGTCTTTATTTATCGGGCCGAAGTTCGATCAATTCTTTAGGTTTTGATCTTGAACGCATTGAAGTTTTAAAAGGGCCACAAAATGCTTTGTATGGACGCAATGCTTTTGGTGGCGCGATTAATGCTGTCAGCGCACGCCCAACATCAACCCCTGAACTTTCAATTGATCTTCTTGGCGGCACCAAAGACCGCTATGAATTTACAGGCGTTGCCAATGGTACCTTGACAGATACTGTAAATGGGCGCGTTGCTCTTTATCACAAAAATAAAGGGGCTTATTATAATAACACGGCAAACAATAACATCGATATTGGCAAAGAAGAAACATCGGCGGCGCGTTTGTCGTTTGATTATGTTCCGCACATTGGAAGAAGCATTTTATTTCAAGGCACTGTTTTACAAGACAATGACAGCCAGCCTAAAGGTTTTCTTGTAACCGCAAATTGCGGTCGACGCACATCGGACGGGCAATTTCGTTTATATTGCGGCGAGCTTCCGGCAGATGGCAGCCCTTATGCGGTTAATCAGGTTGCTTCAGAAGGGGATCAAGGCTATGACCGTACCCATACGCGAGCTTCCATCACCTGGACTGAAGATCTGAATGACAATCTAAAATGGACTACCCTTGCAGGGGGATCCATCGAACGATCCGCCTTTATTCGTGATGATGATTACTCTGCCACACAAGCTGCACGGGCCGGTATAGATACCGACAGGCGTGACGCGCAGTTTGAAACCCGCTTCAATGCCCAGACGGCTGATGCAAAATGGTCGGGCCTGCTTGGCTTTAGCGGTTATTACTATGCTAACGAAACACAGCGTATCGATCAATTTTATGTTTCTGGTCAAACAACGCCAGGCGGTGCTTATACTAAAAACCATACAGACACCCTTGGCACATTCGGGTCTTTATCGCGTTATTTGGGGGCAGGATTCACACTCACAGGGGATGGCCGCTACCAGTGGGAAAAAAAAGATATACTATCATCCGTTCGTGATCTATCGGGTCGACAAATTGATTTATCTGATAGCTGGACAAAATTTACACCAAAGGTCACGCTCAGCTGGCAAGATCATCAATCCGAACTTTTAACCTACGGATCTGTTGCACAAGGTTATAAAACAGGCGGTTTTAATGACAGGCAAAATATTTTTGATTCCGAGCGCGTCTACGGGCCTGAAAAAAATACCACGTACGAGCTGGGGCTTAAAAATATCCGTCTTCATGATACAGTGGCGCTTGATATTGCCGGCTTTTATATTGACTGGAAAGACCAGCAGGTTATCGCCTATTCTGAAGCGGGCGTAACCAATAATTTTTATTTAAACAACGCGGCAAAGACAAAAGTAAAAGGGGGCGATCTGGCGTTGCGCTGGCAGCCAAGCTCCGCTTTAAATATAGGCTTCAATTATTCGTATGCTGACGCGCGCTATGACAGTTATAATGATCCTGATCTACGAAACATTATCGGCTTCGGCCCCTCAGGGGATGTGGAAGGTAAACGCCTGCCCCGATATTCTCCTCATCAGTTTTCATTAACGGCTGATTACGCACGCCCAACCGGCTTTAAAGATTGGAATTATATTGCAAGCAGCCAATTTGGTTTTCAGTCACAGCAATATACAGACAACTCAAACACAGCAAAAACAGCAAACCGTACACTTTTGAACCTTCAGGCCGGTATCGAAAATCCTGCCCTGAGCGTAACATTATGGGTGGATAACGCCTTAAATGAACAAGACGCGAATGTAGGAATTCCCTGGACGGATGCCACCGCAGGCTTTCGCCGCGCCTGGCTTGTAGTACCCGAAGACGGTACAACAGGCGGATTAAGGCTTAAAGCCAAATTCTAGGCTGGATTTACAACCGACCATGACTAAGATAAATTCTTAAATCTTATCGAAAACAAACAAAATTTTACCAGAGCGTCTCATGACATCAACCGGAAACTTAATGAACGGAAAACGCGGCCTGATTATGGGGGTTGCCAATGACAGGTCAATCGCATGGGGCATCGCCAAAGCCTGCGCTGACCAGGGCGCGGATCTTGCCTTCACTTTTCAAGGTGAAGCGCTTGAAAAACGCGTGCGCCCGCTTGCTGATTCAGTTGGCTCAAAAATTGTTCTGCCTTGCGACGTAACAGACGAAGCTTCCCTTGAAGCAACTTTTTCTGCCCTTCAAAAAAACTGGGGCGGCCTTGATTTTTTAGTCCATGCTATAGCCTTCTCAGATAAAGCGGAACTTGATGGTTTGTATGTGAACACAACACGAGCAAACTTTCAGCGTACAATGGATATATCTGTATTTTCTTTTACATCTGTATCGCGCCTTGCTATGCCGCTGATGAATAAAGGCGGGTCTTTGCTAACTTTGACCTATTATGGCGCAGAAAAAGTTATGCCGCACTATAATGTAATGGGCGTTGCAAAAGCGGCGTTAGAAGCTTCTGTACGCTATATGGCTGCTGATCTTGGCCCAAAGAATATTCGCGTCAATGCGATTTCTGCAGGCCCGATTAAAACGCTTGCAGCAAGCGGTATTGGTGATTTTCGCTATATTTTAAAATGGAACGAACTGAATGCCCCCTTGCGCCGCAACGTCACAATTGAAGATGTGGGCGGGTCGGGCATGTTTCTACTCTCCGATCTTGGTGCTGGCATTACAGGAGAAGTGATGCATGTAGATGCAGGCTATCACGCTGTGGGTATGGTTGCGGTTGACGCTGCCCCTGAAACCGCGCAGCTTTTATCGTCCATGACTCCCAAAGGCTCGAGCGAGGCCGCGTAATGTCGGGCAATCGCTTCGGCACTCTTTTTCAATACACCACATGGGGTGAAAGTCACGGGCCTGCAATTGGATGTGTTATTGATGGTGTGCCGCCGCGCATCGCGCTTGATGAGGTTTATATTCAAAGATTTCTTGATAAACGCAAACCCGGGCAATCGCGCTTTACAACACAGCGGCAAGAACCTGATACAATTCAAATCCTCTCAGGCGTCTATGAAGGCCTGACAACCGGCACACCCATTAGTTTGATGATTAAAAATGTAGACGCACGTTCAAAAGACTACGGCAAGATTGAGGATAAATTTCGCCCAGGCCATGCCGACTTCACCTATCATGCCAAATATGGCCACCGCGATCCACGGGGCGGCGGCAGATCATCCGCACGGGAAACCGCAATGCGTGTTGCGGCTGGTGCAATTGCACGCAAAATTCTAGGCCCTACACTTAACATTCGTGCTTATGTGGTACAAATCGGTCCGCATAAAATTGATCGCACGCGCTTTGATATAAATGAAATTGAAAATAATCCGTTCTGGTGCCCAGACCCTGCGGCGGCAAAAGAATGGGAAGAATATTTAGATGATGTACGCAAAGCAGGTTCAAGCGCAGGTGCGGTAATTGAATGTGTGGCAAGCGGCGTACCTGCTGGCCTTGGCGCGCCTGTGGTTGATAAGCTTGATGCGGATCTCGCAAAAGCAATGCTCTCCATCAACGCCACCAAAGGCATTGAAATTGGCGCAGGGTTTGATGCGGCAGAATTATCGGGGCAACAAAATGCCGATGAAATTCGCCTAGACGAAGATGGTAAACCAGCCTTCCTCTCCAATAATGCTGGCGGCATTTTAGGCGGCATTTCAAGCGGGCAAGATGTTGTTGTGCGGGTCGCGTTTAAACCAACAAGTTCTATTTTAACCCCCGTGAAAACTATCACCCGCGATGGCACAGAAACCGATATCGTGACCACAGGCAGGCATGACCCGTGCGTGGGCATTCGCGGCACACCTGTTGTGGAAGCGATGATGGCCAATGTGCTCGCCGATCACCTGCTGCGCCACAAAGCGCAAGTTTCTACTTTTTAGCAGCAAAACTTTCAGCGCTGGATTTGTGATGTCGGCCTTGTTTCGGGGACATGAAAGGGACACGAAGTGGCCCTTCGTGCCCCCTAAAGAAGGGGCTAGCGGCTTTTTAAGGTGACAAAAAAGCTACGTTTTTTGTCACCACCGTATCCGCACGACGGGGACAGGAAAAGCGCAGCCTTCCTGTCCCCTGAAGATATAGCTGGCTTTTTAAGGTGACACAAAAGCTTCGTTTTTTGTGTCACCTATTTGGATAGCGGGTAAAGTAAGGCAATGCTTTTTGTGCCCCCGACCTCTCTCCCCTGTTTTTGGAAAATTCGTTCGTATTTGCGATATAAAAATACTTTAATATTGTAATATTATTGCTTTTTATAACTATTTTATAAAATTAATTGACGTTTTTTAGATGATATGGCTAATTAAATTCATTCTTTAGGGAATCGCGGCATTTGATGGGTCAGCTTGCACCGCGCAAAAAAAGCTAAAGCGCTACGTCGTTTACGCGGCCGTAGTCCCCTTCTGACGGTGCGCGCGAAACGAATGATAAAAAATTCATTTCACGTGTGAATAAAAACAAGTAACGGCATCCCGCCGAACACAAACACATATGGAGACTAAAAATGACACGTACTTGCGATCCAAACTACCAACCTCCGCTCATCGGCTTAAGTGCAAGTTTTGGCAAATCAAGAGATCCTCAATCTTTTGGTTATTGGAATGGTGAAAAGGCTGTGCACCTTCCTTGGACACCCGCACGCGAACCAGTGCGTCAAGCTTTGCGTGATATTGCAGATGGAAAATCTTTTTCAATTCCAGCAAACGCTTCCCTTGATGATGGAGATTTTCTAGTCACTGCAGCAGAGCTGGCACAGTCACGTTCCGCAGAACGACGTTATAAAGGTTTAGGACTAGCGGTCGCCTAAATAAAAATGACGCAAAAATTTCTAAACAGCAGGCTTAATCCGCCTGATGTAACACTTGATTATATCACCGGATTAAAAGATCAATTTTTCCATCAGGCAGCGCGTGGTTATTCACGCCTGCACTGGCGAAATATTTTTAATAGCTTTGCGAGAGGGGCGCACACTTACTCAGGCGTTCGCATTCATTACTTAAGCGACAATGGCGGCATGGATTCAGACCTCGCCAAAGCGGAAATCAAAAAAGAGCTCGCTGAGGCAACGCTTTTAATTTCAAACTTGTCTGGAAAGCCCCCGATACCATTTGAATATGATGATATACCATCACAAGATTCATTTGCTGGCGCTTTTGATTTGGCGCAACTTTCTCGCAACACCATCAGAGGCATTGGCAATATTGTATTTTTGAATTGCGCCCCACGAAAAAAAGAGCGCGGCGTCGAAAAAAACAATGGTGGTGAAGCTGTGTTTATAGGCATGCTGCCAAATGGCACGATCATCAGCGCTACCAGCACAGAGAGTTTTGCTTTCTTCAAAGATCTTATAGCTTCAGGCGATCTTGAAATTTTTCAAGCCCGCGTACAAAAAAATGGTTCACAATTTAGATCTCGCGATATATTCCCGTGGTTCTGCGCTCTTATGGCAGACAGGGTTGCTGGCCAGTATACTACATGGAAGCCTGTGCAAACAACGCAAGAACGCCGCCATTTTTTAGAATCCACACTTAAATTTATTGAATTTGAAAACAAACTCGATATTAATGCTGTTCCAGATCTTCCTTTGCAGATTGTGCGGTCAGACACCCATGGCAATCTGAAGCTTAACATTCGCCATGAAGATATTCGATCAGCCTTCCCAGATGAACAGTTTTTCTGGGCTGTAGTAAACAAAAATGCTGTTCGCGTATGTTTAAATAAAGACAGTTTTTCAGGCCCGGCACAGCAATTCGTTTTAAGCGAAGGATCTGACGGAAGGTGGAAAAATACGATATCGGGTAAAGCGCTTTCAGGCTTTGCTGAGCTTTTTCTTGTTGGCGGTCGCGCGATTAACAAATTTTCTTTAAGAACAGAAGATTTTAAAAAAGGAATTGATGTTTCACTGATTAGTGAACAACTTCTAGAGCGCTATAAACGTATGAACCCGTCTTTTTGTTATGGGGGCAGCGGGGCAGAGAGCCTCGCAAAGCACATTGTACGAATAGGCCTTGTCAAAGGCTTGGATAATACAGGCCTTGCGCAAGAAGTATCACGTCTTGAATGTGGGGCGCGTCAAACACACCCTGCCCTTCAAGCCTAAATAAAAAAGGCCGGAAAAGCCCGGCCTTTTTAAAAAGCTGAAAACTATTTAGTTTTGAATTTGCCAGGTCCCATCTGAATTTCTGCAAGCCTGGCCGTAAGCTGTTTCGCTTTTGCCATCAACATAAATGGTTTGCTTAAATTCGCGGCAGGTGCGGCCATCTGATGTTCTGCCATCACGGGTTGGCGTTACAGTTCCGTAATTTCCTGTATCAGGGTTATTCCACGAAATGGGCTGACCGACAGGCGCATTATAAGCGCGCGCATTTGCCTGATCGGCATATACCATATCGGCTTTATCAAGGGATGAACCAATTTCAGACCCGATCAGCGCGCCAACAAGAACGCCTGCTCCCGTTGTCCAAAGTCTTCCGGATCCGCCACCAAGCTGAGATCCGGCAAGCCCGCCAAGCAATGCGCCTGAACCGCCGCCAATGAGTTCTTTATTACCAGCTGTTTCAAAACAAGCTGTCAATGCCAGCGAGGATGTCAGCAATACTGCCAAAAGTGTCTTTTTCATTTTATTTTTCTCCGTTAAAAAACAGGCCTTATTTAGCCTACAAGCCAATTGCCAGCACTTGCCGACTCTTGACAAGAAGACAATATAGAATAGGAAACATCTATGCAAAGGCCTCAGGATAATAATATGTCAGACGACCCCTTCACATTATTTGACATCTGGTATCAAGACGCGGTCGCCCGTGAACCACGGGACCCTAACGCAATGTGCCTTGCCACTGTTGGAGAAAATGGCTTTCCATCAGCCCGTATGGTTTTACTAAAAGGCTATGACACCACAGGATTCACATTCTTTACAAACTGTGAGAGCAGAAAAGGTGAACATATTAAATTACATAATAAGGTTGCTTTATGTTTTCACTGGAAATCCATGAACCGTCAGATTCGTATTGAAGGCCTGGTTGAGCTTGTAAGTGCGCAAGAAGCAGACGCCTATTACGCAACCCGACCAAGAGGAAGCCAGATTGGCGCATGGGCATCAGCACAATCACGCCCTTTGGACACCCCTGAGACGTTAATTGCCCGCGTTGCAGAATTTGAAAAGAAATTTGATTCTATAGAAAAAATTCCCCGCCCGCCGCATTGGTCAGGATACAAGGTCATCCCCCTTCGTATTGAGTTTTGGGAAGATCGCCCTTTTCGGTTGCACCATCGCGCGCTATATGTTCAAGACAACAACAACTGGACCCAGTCACTTTTATACCCATGAACAACATATCCTTAAACACCCCTTCAAGCACGCCCCCGACACAAGAAACAAAAAACTTTTCTGCTGATGTTGCGCGCCTGCTTGAAATTGTGGCGCATGCACTTTATTCGAATCGCGATGTTTTTCTCAGAGAACTGATTGCAAACGCAGCTGACGCCTGCGATCGTGCCCGTTATGAAGCCCTGACAAAACCAGACCTTCTGGACGGTCAGACGGAATTTAAAATTCGCATTCTCAAAGATTCTACAGCGCGCACAATCACCGTGATAGATAACGGCATAGGGATGACCCGTGATGATATGTCTGATCATCTGGGCACGATTGCAAAATCAGGTACCAAAGCTATTATGGACCAGTTAAAACAATCGGGTAGTAAAGCCGATATGTCTTTGATCGGGCAGTTTGGCGTTGGGTTTTATTCCCTGTTCATGGTGGCCACAAAGGCAACCGTTGTTTCACAAAAAATCGGCCTTAAAGATTGCAGCGTTTGGGAATCTGATGGTGCCACAGGGTATAATTTGCGTCATGCAACTCAACAAGAAACAGACCTGGTAGGCCCACGCGGTACGGCTGTGATTATACATCTGAAGGATGACGCCAGTGATTATCTTGTTGATGCTAAGCTGGAACAGATCATCACAAAATGGTCAGACCATATAACGCTGCCTGTTTATTTGAATGATTTATTCGAAAAACCTGTGAATGCCGCATCGGCTTTGTGGATGCGGGGGAAATCTACCATAACTTCCGATCAATATCGTGAATTTTTTACGGCGCTCTCTTATGGTTTTGCTGGTGATGAACCGATGATCACAAGCCATTTTAAAGCAGAAGGTAAAATTGAATATTCCGCCCTATTATTTGTGCCCACACTGCGCCCGTGGGATTTGTATGACCCCACCCGCAAACACAATGTGCGCTTATATGTGAAGCGCATATTTATCACAGACCAATGCGAAGGGCTTATTTATCCATGGCTACGCTTTATTCGAGGCGTTATAGATTCCGAAGATCTGCCACTTAATATCAGCCGTGAAATGCTGCAAAGAAACCCACTGATCGAAAAAATACGTTCAGGCATTACAAAAAGAATATTGACTGATCTGATTAAACTTGCAGACGATGACGCGGAAAAATACGGTGCTTTCTGGGCGCAGTTTGGCGCCGTTATCAAAGAAGGTTTATATGACGCAGCCGATCACCGTGACGATCTGTTAAAACTTTGCCGTTTTGCTTCTTCAAATGGCGACCAGATGACGACTCTTGAAGCCTATGTATCTCGAATGAAAGAAGGGCAGGATAAAATCTTTTTCATGACAGGTCCTAACCAGCAAACCCTTATGAATAGCCCGCAACTTGAAGGGTTTAAAGCGCGCGGCATCGAAGTGCTTTTAATGACAGATACGATTGATGATTTCTGGCTGCAATCTGTACCTGATTATGCTGGCAAGGTTTTTCAGTCGATTACCAAAGGCGCGGTTGACCTTGGGAAGTTTAAAGCCGATCAGACCACACAGCCCGACATCAAGCCAGATACCCTTGCACCTATATTATTAAAGCTAAAAGACATTCTAAAAGATGAAGTTGGTGATGTGCGCCTGTCTGACAGGCTAACCGATTCTGCGGTTTGTCTTGTGGCTGGCGAAAATGAAGTTGATATGCAGATGGATAAGATTTTGCGTGCCAGTCAGAATTATAACAGCTCTGCAAAACGTATTCTTGAGATTAATCCTTCTCATCCGCTGATACAGGCCCTTGAAAAGATCGCGGATTCTGATTTGCCGGATACTGTGTTTTTATTGCTCGATCAGGCACGCATTATACAAGGGGAGCCGGTGAAAGACCCGTCGGCCTTTGCCCGCCGTATGTCTGCATTTTTAGCGCGGTCTCTGGCGGCCTGAGGTTAGAAAAACCTTGTGTCGAAACTCTTTCAAGGATCATCTCGACATCCTGGAATTCTAAAAATCGAGAACTTCTAAAAGCCGCCCAATCGGGTGCTGTCGATGTCTGTCCACGAACAGATGGTGTTACCATTGCCACATCTTCTAATTCAGTTTTCTGCCCGCACTCAAAGGCTTTATTAACGACATCGCGAATATGATGTGTCCTGTCAATTGCACCTAAATATCCAAGCAACGCAATATCAGAAATTCCTGATGCCATCAGAATATTCATGACTAGTCCGGTGCAGTTTATACGAATATCTTCATCTGATGTTGAAGACACTGATACCGCCTTCGATTTAAAATAATCTCTCAGCCTGACAAGTTTTTGTTCGCTACCGACATATGTTTTCTTTCTAAATTTTAAATTAGGATAATCATCGCTTAAAGATTTTTCCTGAACCAGTTTAATTGTTTCACGTACAGTTTGAAGCTGATGTTGCGAAACTGGAAACATAAATCCATTTACAAACCGTTCATCCTCATGCGGGTCCGTTAAGACGTGATTTGCTGCAAATTCAAAAAACTGAAGCCGACCTTGATCAAAAAGCACCGCCGAGACATGCCGGTCTGGCAACTCACGCAAGCTGACCTTCCCTTCCAAAATACAGATACCTTGCTGCATGGTTTTGCCTTTTCTAAATCGAGGTAATAACATTAAATAACTTTATTTTTTATGTCAATAATTAGTTATAAAAATCGTTTATTTACAGTGTCTTGTATGTTTTTGTTGTCATAATTTATTGAATGTATTATGGTATAATCACATAAAGTGCGTCAATATAGGGTGACACGTATGACTAATAATCATTTTAAAATTGCAGCCAATAAAGGCGTATCGGACAGCCATGCGCTTGCCAATGAAATGCTGACACGAAACCCTGCGAATTCTTATGCGCTTTCAGCAAAGGGATACGCTTTTATTGAAGATGAACTTTACCAGCAAGCTAAACCTTTTTTTGTTGGCGCAATTCGTAAAAATTCAAAAAATCATGAAGCACGTTACGGCCTTGCCCTTATCTATGGTCAAGAAGGTTTGCATTATGCCGCAGAAAGACAGCTTCGAATTGCCATTAAACAGGGCTGCACTGATGAAACGCTTATTTCCAGACACCGTAGTTTACTGGGCTATCTAGAACAATATGGCGCGTTTAGATCTTCATCAAGACCGATACTGAATTTAAAAAAAGACCTTGCTTAAGAATTCACAGCAATAACGGCTGCCATTTGTTCAATATCATCATCGGTGAATTCAAATGCTTCACCAAGTTCGCCTATAATAATCTGCCTGACAAGCGCGCCCAGATCATCCCCTGTTTCACACCACATATCCAGAATTGGTCGACGATATAAGATCAAAACATCTTCATCATTTGCATGCTTACGCATAACACCCGGTGTAAGCTGGCTGCCGGATTTAAACAACGCCAGCAGATCATAAGGCGTTTCAAGATCTTGGTCTTGTTCGGTTGCTGGGTCCGGGAAATCTTCAACACGAAGCGCCATTCCCTCGCAATGTTTCATAAGCTCGTCAGGAAGAGCGCGCAAAACACCGCGCGCCATGACCTCCAGATCCTCCGGCGAAGGCGGGGCCGTGAAATTCATAATGATCGTCTGACGGTCCATGGGACTCTCTCCGTGACATTAAGTTGAACTTCACTGATGTTTGAATTACTTTACATGCTACTCCTTCTGAGAATAAATGCAATGGTTATGAAATTATCTGAAAATATTTGTCAGCATGAATTAGCTAAGCTTGAAGGATGGGAAATTGTAGATAACCAGTCGGCCATAGAAAAATGCTTTTCTTTCAAAGATTTCAATGAAGCATGGCATTTTATGCAAGGTGTTTCTGAAATAGCCGAACAATATAACCACCACCCTGAGTGGAGCAATATTTATAATAAAGTTCATATTAAACTAACCACGCATGATGCCCAGGGGCTTACAGCGCTCGATTTCAAAATGGCGCAGGCTATCAATAATCTTTTTTAATCTTTTACTTTTTTGTGATAGACTATATTTTATGAGTATATCAGCCATCTCCATCCTAGCGGCCCAGCAAATTGTGGCACAAAACAATGTCACCTTGGACTTAATCAAGCAGAATGCCGATGCCTCTCAGGCAATTGCTGATATATTGGTGGAAGCTTTAAATGTCGCGCCTTCAAATCTTGGCAGCACCTTGAATTTAGCTGCTTAATTTTTCAAGATTTTTTTCAATATCTGCTAAATATGGAAACGAAGCTTGCGTGCCCTGCTTTGTGCAGCTGATTGCCGCTGCAACACTTGCCATGCGCATCGCTTGATTGAGCGACATACCTTCTTTCAAACAACCGGTAAATGTACCGCAATAACAATCCTGGGCCCCCGACACATCTACAACATCAACACCCAAGGCCGGTACTTTCAAAACTTCACCATCAGGCAGATAAGCAACGCAACCATCCGCGTCTTTTGTAACGATACAGGTTTTTCCTGGAATCACGCCTATGCGTTTAAAACCTGCATCATCCATAATCAAAACATCTGTATTTGACAATAAATCCTGCGGTACATCTGAAATCGGTGCAATATTTAAAATTGTTGTACAGGCTTTTGCTTTCGCCCGCTCAAATAAACTGAGTATCTGTGCGAAAGGCGCATCAAGCTGAGAGAGTATAATTGTATCTTTGCGCAAAACCTCATCGGGAACCTGATCTGCGGTTACCTCTTCATTTGCGCCTTTGCTTATCACTGTTCTGACTTCATTGTGATTGTCACGCATATGAATTGTAAAACCAGAAGGCCTTACAGACCGGCCTATTGCACTTGTTACAATCCCTTTTGTGCGCAAACCTGTAACCAGGCGTTCGCCTAATTCATCATCACCCACCTGCCCGATCAGAACCGTTTTAGGGCCAATTCTATTAGCTGCAATGGCCTGATTAGCACCCCTGCCACCGGCCCTCAGGCGCACATCTAAAGACAATGCTGCTTCACCTGATTGCGGAAAACTTTCAACAGGCAAAACAAGATCCATATGAATAGCCCCAAACACAATAATCATAAGCCCGCCATAGAACCAATCTGTTCTGCACGCGATAAAGCCAGATCAAGCGCCTTCATGGTCTTTGATAAATCAACCGTGTCATCATCCATCCATGTCCATAAAGCTGCCAGATAAACACCTGTTAGCCCTGTTACACGCGCAGCCCCCTTCCAGCCTGATGTATCAACGCGCGCCAATTCAAGCATCCACGTCATAGATCTGCATAAATGTGGCAAAGAAATAACCGCCTGCTTTGGGTCTGTTTTTAATGATTTTAGAATAGATGTGAGTGCCACACGATCGTTTTGTAAAAGATCAAACCTGTCCATCAGAATATCAAAAAGCCTGTCTTTTATCGACGCTTCATTTTGACTGTCTTCAAAGTGTTCTAAAATTTTTCTATCGATTCTGCGGCCGTATAAAACCAGGATATCCGTTTTATCAAAAACTTCATCATGAAGTGCGGAAAGTGGTATACCCGCCTGCGCGGCAATGTCTGCAAGCGTCAATAGGTCCCAGCCAATCTGTTCGCTTACCCGCAAAGTCGCATCAATAATCGTGTCTTTAGCTGTTTTGTCAGGCTTTGATAGAATTTTACGCGGAGCCATGTTTTTGCCTTTTATTTGTTACCATCTATAGATAATCTTCCCCCATAAAAGATTCAACCAGTGAAAGATTAAAACCCATGTCTGAACCCGTTTTTGATGTCACAGCAATCGGCAATGCCCTTGTGGATATCTTGTCGCATACCACTGATGCGGTTTTATCAACCCAGAAAATGGCCAAGGGCGGCATGATGCTGATCGATGAGAACCGCGCACATGAATTATATAAAGCCACAGGACCCGGAGTTACCGTTTCAGGCGGATCTGCTGGTAATACCATTGCCGCCTTTGCGTCTTTTGGAGGCAAGGGTGCTTGTATTGGTAAAGTTTCAAATGATGAATTCGGAAAAATTTTTAAAGACGACCTGTTATCACTTGGTGTTCACTTCGATACACAACCTTTGGCAATTGGCGCGGGAACAGGGCGATGCCTTATTCTTGTAACACCAGACGCACAACGAACCATGAATACTTTTTTAGGTGCCGCTGTAGAACTTGGCCCGGATGATCTTGATGAAAACCTGATCGCATCATCGCGTATCACTTATCTTGAAGGTTATCTTTTTGATCCCCCACAAGCAAAGAAAGCATTTTATAAAGCAGGCGAACTTGCCCATGAAGCAGGCCACAAAATTGCATTAACACTTTCTGATACATTTTGCGTTGACCGTCACCATGCAGATTTCTCAAATCTAGTCCAAAACCATGTTGATATTTTATTTGCAAATGAACATGAAATAAAAGCTCTTGCAAAAACAGACGATTTTGACAAAGCCCTACAAGCTATACGGGGCCTTTGCGACTGTACGGCGATCACACGCTCTGAAAAAGGGTCGCTTATTGTTACAAAAGAAGGCGTGATCGAAATTGAAGCCATAAAACCAAAGCAGCTTGTTGATACGACAGGGGCCGGCGATGCTTATGCAGCAGGGTTTCTTTACGGCTTCACTCAGGGGCTTAGTTTGCGCCAATCCGGCACGTTAGGCTCTATTGCTGCAACTGAAGTTATCTCTCATCTAGGGCCAAGACCAGAAATAAAACTATCTTCGCTTCTGCCCCTAGCGATCTGAACCATGCGGCTTGTCGCACTTATTATCACGCTTTGCTTCATTCCTGCTTTTGCATTCGCCAGCGAAGGGCTTGCGATGCATGGCAAACCAAAATATCCGCCTGACTATAAGTATTTCGACTATGTGAATCCTGCAGCGCCAAAAGGGGGGGTGCTCAGGCAGTCTGCTATCGGCACTTTTGATTCACTCAATCCTTTCCCGATCAAAGGCAAGGCTGCTTTTGGCTTAGGCCTCGTTCATGATAAATTGATGGAACGCGCCTGGAATGAACCTTTCACACTCTACCCTTTAATTGCACAAAGCGCAGATATACCACAAGACAGATCATCCATTACATTTACCTTAGACCCACGCGCAACCTTCCAAGACGGGTCACCCATTACAACTGATGATATTCTTTTTTCGTTTGAAACATTACGTGATTTTGGCAGACCCAATATGCGGCGTGTTTATAAAATTGTCAGCCGCGTAGATATATTAAGCCAAAGAAAAATACGTTTTAATCTAGGGCCAGACCGCAACCGTGAAACTGTTATGATTTTGGCAATCATGCCTGTACTATCTAAAAACTGGTGGCAAGGCCGCGTGTTTGATGAAACAACCCTTGCCATACCCGTTGCCAGCGGACCTTACAAAATTTTAAGCGTCAATCCCGGACGCCGTATTATTTACGAACGCGTTAAAAATCACTGGGCACAAAATTTGCCGCCGCGTATCGGGCATCATAATTTCGATCAGATCATCGTAGATTATTTTCGGGATGAAACCGTTGCATTGGAAGCCTTTAAAAACGGATCGATTAATTTTCGACGCGAATACGATCCCACAAAATGGGTGCGCGATTACGATTTTCAAAACACAAAGTCAGGACAAATTGTAAAACATTCTATTGCTCACAGGCGACCAGAACGCGCTATTGGTTTTATTTTTAACACACGCCGGGCACCTTTTGATTCAATTGAAGTTCGGCGCGCCTTATCTTTAATGCTTGATTTTGAATGGATTAACAAAAATATTTACTTTAGCCTTACCCGTCAGATTAATTCTGTTTTTCCAAATTCTGATCTAGCTGAAGGGTCTTTTACACTGCCTAAAACAGGAACGTCTGATTTACTAAGGCAGAACTTAATGCAGGCGGACCGCTTACTGCAAAACGCGGGGTGGATCATAAAGGATGGCATTCGCACGCACCTTAAAACAGGAAAGGTTTTTTCTTTCGAAATTTTAACAAGCCAGCCAGAAGATGAAAAAATTGCAATTGCCTATAAAAGATCTTTAAAGCGTTTGGGCATTCAGGCAAATATCCGCACCCTCGATCAGGCCAATTATCGTGACCGCATGAATAATTATGATTTTGACCTGACCGTAAACTACTGGCTTTCCTCACTATCACCGGGCACGGAAC
>CAZYMI010000012.1:29578-57898 GCA_964648505.1 uncultured Pseudobdellovibrionaceae bacterium | reverse complement strand
TCCGCGAAGGCGGCCGCACCGTAGGCGCAGGCGTCGTTGCTAAAATTGTAGAGTAGTTTTTAGCAGCACAAAATAGAATTAAAAAACCCCGTATTTCACGGGGTTTTTTAAGAATTTTTATAATTAAAATATTGTTATTTATTTTTTGTTATGCTTTTTCGCTATAGGGAAAAAGCATGGTAAGCACTCAGGTAAGCGCAGCACAAAAAGTTAGAGAAGCAATTGAAGCTTTTGCGACAATTATAATTTCCTCATCTCAACGATAGGATTGAGAATAGACGCCCGTGGATATCTGAGGACGATGCCTTAATAGGCTTGCAGATTGAACATTACGCTAACTTTGTCAGTAACTACTTCAAGCTGTTTCAAGAGAGAACGGTAGAGCCTTTTAATGACGCAGGTGTTATTCCGAGTGTTCTGGACACGCCACAACGCTATAGCGAAAAATTTAATGGACTTGTTGATTCGGGAAAATTTTTTTGAAGACGCGGCCAATATGTTAGTTGCGCAAACCCGAAATTATGTTGGCTATAAAGCACCATTGCCTCTAGTAGACCAACAAAAAGTAGGTGCGCAATCAGGTATACTTGAGCTACCCGTTAATATTTTTGGTGATAGGTTTAATGCACCATTTATTTATACAATGATTGAAGATGACAAAGGTGTGCATCTATCATTTTCGCAAATACCAGGAAACGAAAATAGCCTAGATCCAATTACAAACCGAAGCGCTCTCGTATCGCACTTCGTTTCTGAAAGATTAGGTTCGTCAGCTATTGGTAAGAACCTTGATGTATCATTTCATATTCCCAAAGAGGGAACACGGGAAGAGAGTTTTTATACTGCGAATCTTGGAGAAGTCGCTGAAGATCGTTTTGGTGAAAGACCGCGCAGATATGCCGACTCAGAGATTGACTACGGGGTGCCACAGCAAAAGATTCCAGCGTATATTCAAGATGCTGTGCATCGACATGGTCCAAGTGAGGATGCACTTTTGCGCAAGGTATCAAATGCTCGCGGCATGGAGTTAGATACAGTTATGAGACAGATTGCATCGCATGCCGAGAGAGGCTACTACATTATTGCTAGACGCACAGAAATAGACCTAAGGCCGCAGGTGCGCGTAAGTTCTGATATGCAGAATGTGCCTAAAGCCTAGTCATTCGTTTAAATCAAACAATTTGATCTGAACACCAATTGTGTCAGAGCTTTCTTGTAAACGGTCATCTTTGCGATGATCGAAGAACAATCCTGCGCGGTCATTGCCTAAACGGTCACGCTGAGAAGAGAGACCCTGGCCACTATCAAGGATGGTCTGGTCAACTTTGGTGCCAAATTTTTCTTCAACTTCCTCCTTGTTGCCAAGTTGGGATTTTGAAAAATCAGTCACTGGCCCATCTTCTTTTGGGGGAAGTAAATCATCCGCTGCATAGGATACAGACGATATTATGTTTAAAGCTATGAGGGCAAAAACAAGGCATAAAAAACGTGACATAAACTCTCTTTTCTAACCAGCGCCATTTTGTATTCCGCGACCAGCACTTTCAAGATCCTTACCAAAGCCATTGGCTGTGTTACAAGCAGACAGGCTGGATATACCCAGAATCGCAAGAGTAATCAGTAACGTCGTTTTCATTTAGTCTCTCCTTAGAACTCATAACATAGCAAATTTTGGCCGAAAACACAGCCACTTTAGAGTAAAAAATCTAAGAGAAAATTATTTATTGACATATTAATTTGTTTTAAAGTACTGTCCGCCCATGCTCAGAAAAAATTTCATTAATGCGGTTCTAACTGCGCCTATTTTACTCGTTAATTTATCTGCTTGTCAGACGACAGAAGTTTTAAGGTCGTCAACAAACACCCCCGATCCAGTTGTCTATGATGTAGACACAGGGCGCGATGATGCTTGGCTTTTGCTGTCTTCATCCAGACACAACAGAATGCCTGTCTTTGCTGTTATAGCTGGGTATGGCAATACAACAGCAGATAATACCGTACGTAATTCACTTGATGTTCTTTATTTTTCCAGACAGGGTCGATCATTGCCACAAGTCTGGCGTGGTGAAGAGCAACCATTAAGCCCTGCAACACCGATCGCCCTTGCAGAGATTGCGCGGCGCGCAGGCATCAATGGCAATGGTATTTGCAATGTTACTCTTCCCAGAAGCACAGATATTGCCCATGAATATGATGACAAGTGGGCGCAGAATTTCCGAGATCGAATTATTCAAGCCAACAAAAAAATCGATTATGTGGTGACAGGGCCGATGACCAGTCTTGCAAAACTGATTGATGCTTTTGGCCAAGATTCACAAGGCCACTATAGAATACTGCGCTACGTTGATACTGTTACAATTATGGGGGGCAGCCTTGCACAAGACCTGCCAGTTGATTTTAATTTTAAAGCAGATCCAAGCGCAGCAGATCAGGTGCTTCGAGTTTTTGCTGAAAAAGCCAGAATTGTCCCGTTTGATGAAACACGTAAATTAGCCCTGACAAGATCTGATATTGATAAACTAACCGCGCAAGATTCATCGGGTCAGTTATCGCTTGATATTATTCGTGCTTTTGAAAAAGGCTGGTCACAGGGCAACCCGGTTTTGCTGCATGACCCAGCAACGCTTCTGGTCGAAGACTATAGACAAAACTTAGCCCCGATCAGAGTACGCGTCGCCTTAAGCGGTGATAATGCTGGTAAACTTATACAAGACCCGCAAGGCACAGCGATTTTAAAATTTACGATTCCAAACGGTATGGACCAAACTTATCGCAATTATTTGCTTAACCATTACATGGGGTTAAGAACGCCACACATAAATATGAATTTGGGGACATCACGAAGGGCAACACCTGAAGCCCGTCCGTAAATAAAAACCTTAAAAAGATTGGTGGACCCTATCGGGATCGAACCGACGACCTCTTGCATGCCATGCAAGCGCTCTCCCAGCTGAGCTAAGGGCCCTTTAGATGTATAAGGCCTTGGTTTTAGGGAATTTCCGTTAATTCCGCAAGTATGAAAACGGCTTATTGAGAGCAATTGTGGGCTTTATTTTTTAAGCAGATCGCGAATTTCAGTTAAAAGCGCAATATCGGCAGGCGGGGCTGCAGGCGCTGCCGCTTCTTCTTTTTTAAAGCGGTTTACAATCTTTACAAGCCAGAACACAGCAAAAGCAACGATCAGAAAATTGATCAAGGCGTTGATAAAAACCCCATAAGACATGACAGGAACGCCCGCATCTTTAGCCGCTTTGACGCTTGAGAAAGTTTCTTTCATGCGTGCGGGGTCAAGGATAATAAATTTGTTAGAAAAATCGATGCCGCTCATTAAAACGCCAATGACAGGCATTATCACATCAGCCACAAGTGAATTTACAATGGCTGTAAAGGCGGCACCAATAATGATACCAACGGCCATGTCAACGACATTGCCGCGTGATATAAAAGCTTTAAACTCTGAAATAAATGACATGATGCCCCCGAAAATTTATAATCAATAAGTTTTATTGTAGCAAAGCTTTTGCGGTCAAGCCCTTAAACACACGGCATAAAAAAACCGCCCTTATTGTGGGCGGTTTTAATTGGTTTTAAAGTCTCGCGTATTAACGGTTCTGCTGCAAGAAGTGCAGTATATATTGGAACATAGCGACAAACGAAATATAGAGGTTGAGTGCTGCAGCCCAGCTCATCCGGGAATTCATTTCATCCCCGTTGTTAGGATTGTACATTTCTTTTGTGCTTTGTGTTTCCCAAGCGGTCAAGCCGCCAAACACAATAATACCAACGGCACAGATGATGTTCTGCACCATGCTTGAGTCCATGAAAATGTTAATGATGGATAAAAAGAACAATCCAAACATGCCCATAATCATGAATGACCCCATGGCCGATAAGTTTTTCTTGGTGGTGTATCCAAAAATTGAAAGCCCAGCAAACATGATTGTGGCCAGTAAGAATGCGCGAGCGACTGCGCTCATCATAGCAAGATCTTGAGAGGCGACCGCAGCAATAACTGAGAAAGACAAACCATAGACAACTGACAAGCCAATAAAGCTGAGCCTTAAGGTGCTTGAGGACATACGGTCAGGGCGAAAGCCAAACCAGATGATCGCTAAAGGTGCGAGCATCACAACCCATTTAAGGGGCGTTCCGAAAATAAGGCTTAAAAGGGCCGGGGAAAGCGATACGGCATAAGCTGTAATGGCAGTGATGAGAACGCCAAGTGTCATGCGGTTATAAACACTCAGCATGTGTGTGCGCAGACCGGCATCATAAGTCAGGCTGCGCGTGTCTGTCTGGTATTGTGCATTTGGTAACATTTTTCAAACCCTTTGTTAACACGGCCCCTTGTTTAACTGGGACCATAATAGTCTCAATTATATAGCGTATCACGGGTCATTTTTCAAGTGAAAGCGATATCGTAAAATTCTTGAAAAATCATAGCCTTATTCAAAAACCTACTTTAAATTCTATGACATGATCTTACAGACAATTCTCAGCGTTTTACCGCAAATATGGTTTTTGGTTTTTCTTGGTTTTATTGCAGGGCGAATTCTAAAAGTGCCGTTAGAGGCCACAGCGCGACTGGTCTTATTTTTGATTGTACCGCTTGGAAACTTTGGCGCAATTGCGCGTATTGATTTTACTTTAGCAACATTAATGCTTCCTGTGCTTGGGTTTGCGCTGGCGGCAGCGTGCGCTTATATCGCTTATTTTGCTGCGCGCCTTTTTTATACTGATAATAATTTGAATTTAATCGGTATGGCTTCAAGTACAGGGAATACAGGTTATTTTGGTATACCAATTGTGTTAGCGCTTTATGGTTATGAGGTGATTGGATATTACTTTATGGTGGTTGTTGGTGTGATTATGTGTGAAGTCACCATTGGTTATTATATTGGAAATCGTGGTCAGGCCGATATACGCACTAGTCTTATCCGTGTTGCAAAACTGCCAATTCTTTATGGAACTGTTGCAGGTATTTTATGGTCTGCAAGCGGCTATGACCTTGGGGCACCCGTTATAAGCTTGTGGGAAAAGTTTATGGCTGCTTATTCTGTTTTGGGCATGATGATTGTTGGTATTGCCCTTGGCCAGATGACAAAATTCCAATGGGATACAAAATTGTTTTCATGGCTGTTGGGCGTCAAATTTTTGCTTTGGCCTGTTTTGGCCGGCGGGTTCTTAATTTTAGGTGCAGGGGCTTTTATGGCTTCTTTTGATCCTCGTTTACCGTTGCTATTTATTTTGATCGCATCAGTACCCCTTGCGGGTAACACTCCGGCTTATGCGGCCATGACGGGCCTTCATCCTGATAAGGCCGCTGTTGCCACTTTGGTGAGTACTTTGGTTTCAATTGTTACGATTCCAGCTACATTATGGATTGCTGAACGCTTCATCCTTTGAAAAACCATTTCAAACACAGTATGATCTTTGCAGCAAAAGGGTTTTTTATGCGTTTTTTAATTTTGGGTATTTTAGCTGTTTTACTTTGTTTTCCTGCTTATGCAGGGGCTCAAAAGCAATCTTCTTCAAATGCGCCTAATCCGCCTGAATTAATTCAGTCGTTGGTCGCACAAGGTGCACAAATCAGATATCTGGGGAATGATCTTGGTTATAATGGCTGGCTGGGTGTGCGTGCCGGGCAGGTGCAGTATTTTTACGCCGATCCTAAAACAGGGGCAATTTTTACAGGTATTTTATTTGATCAAAAAGGTAAGCCTATTACTTTTCAGCAGATTACCCGGCTTCAGGAAAAAGAAGGTGGTGTGCTGGATGTGTTAACTGGTGCGTCAGATCAGATCAAACAGATCGATCAAATTCAAAATGCGGGAAATCCTGATCCAGCCCCCGAAGATCCGGCAAAACCCTTAAGTAAGAGCGAAAAGTTAATCCGGTCTTTTGAAGCAGCAAACTGGGTTCCTCTGGGCGCAGCAAATGCGCCAATTGTGTATATGGTCATTGATCCAAATTGCCCGCATTGTCACGATCAGATTCTTGATTTAAAAGCAGCTGCGCTTGAGAATGGTAAAATTCAGCTGCGTATTATTCCTGTTGGCGTGCTTGGTCCCGATAGCCTGAAGCAGGCCGCTTATCTGCTGGCGACCCAAGATGCAGGATCTAAGTTAATATCAGCCCTTGAAAGCAAGACAGCTTTACCTGTTCAAAATGATATAAATACTCAGGCCGTACAAAAGAATATGGCATTGATGGTTGATTATAAGCTTGATGCTACTCCGGTCAGTGTCTATCGCTCCAAGGCCGGACAAGTTAAGATTGTTGTGGGGCGTGCAAAAGATTCTTCCCTTATTTTGAATGACTTGCCGTAATCTGGTGCCCATGTTAACCCTTGTTTTGGACTTTAGCGTGCAGAATCAAAGACAATGAACCGTCGTACAGATTATCTCCTTCAGGTTTTAGAAAAGCTCGGTACGCCTTTGATGGCGGCAATATCCGAAACCCAGTTTCGCGACCAGATGATGGGTGGCAATGCTATACAGCCCCCGCAGGCTGAAGCCGAGAAAATGGCGGGGCTCCTTTCTCGTTCTGCGGATCTTGGTGTTCATCTTTCAAGCTTGATTGATCTTAACGATACTCAAGATGAGGGCGATTCAGTTCGCTTGGCTTTAACCGCGCTTGCGGCCCCGCTTGTTGCAAACGTGTATCGTTTATCAGGTCAAATCCCTAATGAAGTTGTAGTAGATAAAATCAAAGATACCCTTCAGGCCGCCATTTTATTTTCAGATCAGTTTTCTGCGGGTGCAGATGCCAGTGCAAGGCTTCAAGGGATTGATCGTGATTTTTTCCCCGCGGATGACCATCAGATTTTTATTCAAACCCTTATGGCGCTTGTTCCAGCTGTTAATGCGGTGGCTGCCTTTGCTTTTGGGCAAGCAGAAAAAACACTTGTTCAAACGGTGTGTGACAGGCTTGTTATAAAAGCAAAGGGCTTTTGTAGAAATCTTGCGCCCGAGCTTTCAGGGATGGATGCAGCCCGTGCCGAGTTGGTTTTTTTGCGCGCGGCTGTTCAAATTTATGCCCAGTGCCACTTTGCCGAAATGGCAAAAATGATGTCAGCGCAAGATGCCGAACGGTCCCCGCCGTCTTTGGATCCTGTCTGGCAGGCATTCGAACTGCGCATGGAAATGCTTTCTATAGTTGCCAAACTGGTTTCCGGTGATGAAGAAATGGAAGGTGCAGTTGGTTCTTCGGGGGGTAAGGCCCCTGTTCAGCCGAAAGTAGAAAAACCTGTGGAACAGCAAGCGCAGGCAACTTCAGGAAACCCAATGTCTTTCTTCTCAAAAGGCGGGATGTAATCGCGATGTCGATGGGAAAAGTTCTTGCAGCCTGTTTGATGATGGCGTCAAATCAGTATCAAATACCGCCAGCGGTGATGGTTGGAATTTATAAGGTTGAAGGTGGCCGCGTTGGTCAGGAAGTGTCAAATACGAATGGTAGTTATGATCTTGGGCCCATGCAGATCAATACTGTGTGGATGAACGAACTCTCTGATTTTTGGGGTGTTTCCGAGCAGACCGCTAAAAGATGGATTCGTGATGACCCTTGTACAAACATGGGTGTTGCGGCATGGATTTTACGGCAGCACTGGAATGAAACAGGGTCGCTTTCACAGGCGATTGCAAATTATAATTCCCGTACACCTCATATTGGTGGAGCTTATAAGCAGCGCGTTATAAACAAAATGAGACAATATGGCCTTATTAAATCTAAGCCCTTACCCTTGGTTAAGACGGGCGGCGGTTAGGTCCAGCGTGTCTTTGAACAGGGAAGGACGAACCAGCGCAATCAGGTGGATTTAAATAAGGGTTAGACCGTGCTTGATGACGAATAATATATTTTGCAGTCAAAAGATCGGGGCTTGCACGCCTGGCGGCTTCGGGGGTGGAAATGGATAACATCATTTTTACAGCACTGATAAAAACGAATTGGATCATAAGGTCTCCTTTTCTAAAGGATTAAATATGAAAATACAAATTGTAAAGAGTTTGCGCGCAGAACTTGTGAAGCCGCACAATGACTGGTACGCTTTCGAATATTCCGGCAATTTTCATTTGATCGGGCATAAAACAAGGGTGGTATTCACGCGATGCGGCATTTTCTGCGTCCTTTTTGTATGACGGTTTTTTTAAGCTTGGCTATTGTCCTTTCGGCTTGTGCGCCCGGGCACCCCGTTACGGGTGATGAAGCGCAGCTTGTGGCCCAGCCCGATAAAGTCTCTGCCATGTTGGCAGAGGCCGCCGATAAAGCGTCTAATGCTTTGCAAACATTGGCGGCTATCGAGCAAACTAAAACAGGGCAGCCGCCGATCATTCCAATTACAGGGGCACCGCCTGAACTCAAGCGTGGTATTTCTATCAACTGGGTAGGCCCTGCGGATCAGATTACAAAAATGCTGGCGAACCGTGCATCGTATGGTTTTCAGGTTGTAGGTGCGGCCCCCCCTGTGCCGATTGTTGTTTCAATTGATGTTGAAAATAAGCCCGTCATAGAAGTTTTGCGCGATGTGGGGCTACAAATGGGTACACGCGCTGATTTGAAAGTTGATGGGGCGCGTCGGGTCATTGAAATTCACTATGCCCCTATAACATCTGGGGGCTGATAGTGAGGATTATATTTTTCCTTACAGCTTTTATGTTAGCCCTTAGCTTTTTATTAAGCCCTGCTTTTGCTTTGATTGATGATGGCGCAACCACAGGGTCAACCAAAATAGGCGAGCGTCCACCATCACTAGAAACATTGCAAAATATTCCTGATTCTAAAAGTTTTAAGATGGATAAAGCTGATCCTGAAGCTTTACTTTTAAATATTCGTGCCGATGCGATTAAGGAAGCCGCACTTTCTTATGGTGCGCGCGGTGGCCTTGCGTTGCGCACATTTGAAATCAGAAACGAACTTATTCAGCGTGAAGGCTATCTGGATAAAATTTATGATTTTCGTTCACTGCTTATACAAGCACCATCAGGCCTTTTGATTGAACCGCCAATTGTTTCAGAATCAATCGATGCGCTTAATATTGAAGGTCGTGGACAAGAGGCGGCAGTTGCAGACCGTATTTTAAATATCAATATCAATTCACGGATTGTTTCTGCGCCACGAAACTGGCGCGGTTATCTTGAGCGCGAATGGGGAATAGTGATCGAGCCACCGGATTTGCTTCGTCCGCGCAACAAGGAAGAACGGATCAACTGGCGTAAATATGTGGCTGAAGGCTGGGCGCAGGGTATTGAGCAGGCCAATAGTATTTTTCAAGAAGATCTTAACCGTCTGACGGCAGATTTTAACGGTATGATTCGATATCGAAAGCTGCTTAATCAGGGTATGGTATCTTTGCCCTTTGCTTTACAAACCGATCGGGGTGTAACCGGTGGTGGTGATGAAATGCGTATCGGTGATCGCGCGGTGCAGATCACTGGCCTTCCTGAGCTCATTCCAAGTAGTGAACAATGGCAACCCGCCGCCCAATAAGCCTTCTTAAAGGCGAAAATAATATTGCCCAGACCTGGCCCGAGGAGCCGACGCGCTTCACGGAAGTCCATATCGATCCTTTTTTACAATGGTGCGTTAAAAAAGGGTCTTCTGATGTATCTATTCAAACAGATAGGCCCGTTTATAACGAGATTCATGGCGTTTTGTATCCGGCTACATATCGCCCCCTTGATGCAGCGGATATGGCTGTGTTTTTAACAAAAATTTATGGGCCCGATGCCACTGCGCGTTTAGCATCGGGTATGGATCTTGATGTGTCGTACGAAATTCGCCCCGATCGTTATACGCGTATGCGTTTTCGGGTGAATATCACGGCGATTTTATCCCGCGGTCGGGATTCAGCCCAGATCACCATGCGCGTTCTGCCAACCGAGCCTCCTAAAATGGCGGATTTAAATATTGAAGAAGATATCATCAATAACTGGTCGCCTCGACAAGGAATGGTTGTGATTACCGGACCAACAGGTTCAGGTAAAACAACGCTTCTTGCAGCAGGGTGCCGCATGATGATGGAACGTCCACGCGGTTGCGGCAAAATGTTGACCTATGAAGCACCGATTGAATTCACCTATGACATGGTGCATTCACCGAGGTCTATTGTCTCGCAATCTGAAATACCACGCCACTTGCCTAGTTTTGCTGCGGGCGTTCGTAATGCACTGCGCCGTAAACCAAATATTATTCTTGTTGGTGAAGCACGCGATCATGAAACAATTTCTGCTGCCATTGAAGCGGCGCAGACCGGGCATGCTGTTTATACGACCACACACACCACCGGCGTTTCTGCGACCATTCGCCGTATGATTACGGCGTTTGATTCAAGCGAACGGTCTGAACGTGCCTATGCTTTGATGGAAACTTTACGCATGATTGTTACTCAAGCCCTTGTGCCTAAAAAGGGAGGGGGGCGGCTTGGGGTCCGTGAATGGATGCGCTTTCCTGATGAAATTCGTGAAAAACTTCTGGACATGGATTATGAGCAATGGACGGTTGAAATTCAGCGTCTTATCCCCCAATACGGGCAAACCATGACAAAGTCTGCTACAATAGCTTTTGAAAAAGGCTTGATTGAAAGACGCTGGTATCTGCTTTTAACATCTTCAACCGGGGCTGGATCGTAGTATGGCTGCCAATGATCTAAATGACCTTCAGGAAAAAGTGAATTGGCACTGGCGTAATACAATGCGTCCTGTCCGGTTTTTTGGTCTTGATGCGCGTGCGGCGATTCCTTTCTTGTTTTTACTGCCTTATTTTCGTACCAGCACGGTTATACTTGCAACAATCTGTACCTTTATATTTTGGGTTGTCGAGCGCCGCGGGCTGACTTTTATGGCAGCAATGCGCACCTTAAGATCTTGGATTTTGGGTACAAAACGCCCTGCTTTAATCACGCTTAGGCGTCGTAAATTCCGGGACTACGGCTAAAGGGGTAGACCCAGCCTTATTCTTGCCCTTTTGCAGCAAGATGGTTATTGTCGTCACTTCAGCTTTTTAGGGTTTCACTATGATTCGCATTATCTTTTTGATCATTATTTTTATCACGGTTTCGGTGCCTGCTTTTGCAGGGTTTGAATGGACGCCGCCGGCAAAAGTCCAAGCGCAAGAAAGACGCGCAGGCGGTGAAATGCCAGCGCCTTCCCCTGCACCACTTACACCAGTGGATCAGGCGCCCGTTGAGAAAATGAATGTGAATCATAACCCAGCACCACCACCGCCTCCTGTTGCAGGTATGAAATCACTCACGATTAGCGAAGAAGAACCGGAGGGTATTGTTATTCGTCGTAATAAACCAAATATGTCTGGTAATGCGGGTATGGGAAATGCACAAGCAATTGCCAAAGCGCAGCCGCAAGATATATCTGAGCCCACACCCTTACCGCCATCAGCTCCACCACCCGAACAGGATCTGTCGGTGATGCCTGAACCGATAGTGCCACCGGCTGATGCCATGCCAGCAGCACCTTTACCAGAACCCCCCCCTGCTGAAATGGCGAATGTTGCGGGTGATGTTTTGATTGAGCCACCCCCCGTCTCTGATTCTGTTGAGCTGCAAGCGATTAGGCCGATAGTGCCTGTTGCAGATGCTTCTATTTTAGAAGGGTTTGGCCGTGACGTTCCGCTTGCGCTTGCGCTTCAGCAAATTGTTCCGCAAGGATATGCTTATGCGATTGCGCCTAACGTGAATGGGGGCGTTTCCCTGACATGGACAGGTGGAAAAAGCTGGATAGAAGAACTGAACCAGGCGCTTGCCGTACACGGTTACGCAGCAACTGTTCGCGGACGCACATTGTTGATTAATGCACCAGAATCGATTGCTGCGTTTCCAGCTTCCCCCATGATGGATGAAGTTTTTAATAAAACAAAGCCGGTTGATATTATAAAAGCAGATATTCAAGAAACCCGTATCTGGCAGGCGCAACCCGGTGACAGTTTGCGTCGCATTTTAAGTGACTGGTCAAAGTCAACAGGGGTTACATTATATTGGCCCGATGAAAGCGATTATGTTTTAACCAAATCAATTCGAGTGAACGGCACTTATGCAGAAGCTATTGATGCTGTTTTAACATCGCTTTCAGCCCTTGAACCGCGCCCAACAGCAAAGCTTCATGTTAAGAACGGGTCGAGCGGCCCTGTACTAGCGATACAGGAAAGCTAAAATAGATCAACGCAAGAAGCGTGATAAATTTAAGCTTTGTAGAATACCTGTCACTTCATAAGACGATTCAAGTGAAACACGCAGAAAGTTTATTTTTGCCGCAACTTCTGTTGTGTCAGCATCTTCTATATCTGAAATAGTATTTATCAGTGTATTTTGTTCAAGGGTGTGGCGCTTTTTTATTGAATCAATATCCGCCCGCGCGCCTTCTAGTTTAAAACGTGTCACATCTATTTTATCTATAGAGTCGGTCAATTTTTTTGTTAGATCATTAAAAACTTTAAAGAAATTATCTCTCTGTTCTTGCGCTGTTGCTCCGGGTGCGGTGCGGGTTGTGAGGGGGTCATCCCCTGTTTCAAGGGCAACTTTATCAAGGTTGAGATTTTTGATCACACCAAGTGTTGTCAGGATATCTTTAAATCCAGGATCATTTGCGAAAGCAGTGATATCAATTTCTGTTGCAGTATCGACTCGGATATAGATATTTTTTGAATTTCCTGCGCTGATTGCGGGCGAATAACCAATTACTGTATCAAGTGTGTTTGAATAATTTGTAATAAGTGTGTCTGTATCAACAGCAGGGTTTGTGCCTGTTACCCAATTTTCAATTTCCGTTGATAAAAAAGTATCCAATACGCCATTATCTGTGATAGGCGGGTTACCTGAATCCGCGCCTGAAAAAAGGAAACGGTCGCCGTCTTTGGCACGTAGTAAGTCAAAAATAATACGCTGCGCGGAATCGGATATTTTTTTAACGGTATCGAGTTCTAAATTACCTTGTTGCAACTGATTCGATAAAGAATCAGCAACATTGCTTGCCTGTTTTTGAATTTCTTCAATTGCGCTTAAAGTTAGTTTGAGGCGGCGCTCCCCATTTTGAATATTATTTTTATAAACAGCGATTTGTTCAGAAAGTGCGCGGGAGCGTTGTGATGTCAGGCTTTGGCTGCCAAGATCAGCAAAGTTTGTTGCTTTCTTTCCGCTTGATAATTGGCGAGTCAAGTCAGCCAAGGATAAATTGATGGTACGCAGCCGTGAAATTTGATCGATTGTCTGGCCATAAGTTGAGATGTTTGTCATGGTTTTTCCTTTTATCTTATAGAATCAAGTAATTCTTGAAACAGATCTGATACAGCAGTGACAGCGCGTGCAGATGCTGAATAGGCGGTTTGCACAATAATCAGATTTGATAGTTCTTCATCGATATTCACGCCAGATTGGTTGTTAAGCTGTGTTTCAAGAGTAGCACGATAAGCATCTTCATCTTTTAGTTGAGCATCTGCGAGTGCTTTATCTTGTGATTGAACATTCACAATTTTTTGTCCAAAATCTATTAGTGAGAGAGAGCCAACAATACCCGTTGATATATCAACACCTGCGCCAAGCTGGCTGGTTCTAAAAGCGGGGTGTCCAATATCTTGTACCGGGTTAGGAACGCCAAACAATTCTTGAACAATATTGATATTACCAACAGCGTTCGGCGCAGCAGGGTCGGATGTAAAGGGGCCACCTGTAATGCGAATATCGCCCCCATTGGCGGGGCGAATTGTTATTCCTCCCGTAAGTGCACTTATTGTAACATTACCAACGCCTATTCCTGTTACGGCTTCAATTTTTGCAATCAGGTCTGTTTCGTCATCGCCGGGCTCAATTGTAATACGTTGTGCTGGATCGTTTCCGACCTGAATATCAAAGTAAGGATCTTTTGTTGTTGCTGTTCCTGCTGATAAACCAAGAAAGGTCAGGCCGTCAGTACCGGCTGTTCCTGCACCAATTTCGATGTTCCCACGACTTTCGATCAGAAGCTGCCCATTAGGACTAACAGATGCCGTAACAGCAAGACCTGCTGGCCAGACAAGGCTGTTGATATAAGTTGTTAACTGGTCTGCAGCATCTGTGATAGGGCCACCAATTGGAAAAGCTGCAGCGGCAACGCTCAGATCAATTGTTACCGCGCCTGTGTCTAGCCCTAGTCTTGTATCGAAAAACCTCAGTGTAAAATCATCTGTTGTTGCCGTAAAAGGGTTACCGGAAGCCAGATTGATATCGGTTATATATTGGGAAAGGTTACGGTTACCAAGAACTTGGTTATTTGAGAATAAACCAAAATTTTCTTGTAACGTATCGCTTGCAGCCCCGTTTAATGAAACGCGCAAATCAGGGATCCCTGGAATTGCCGGATTATTTTGTGATGTAATCTGTTGGCTTTGAATATCACCGAACGCAAATTCAAGAACGCGGCGAATAACTTCGCTTGATCCGGACTGAACGGAAGCGCCTGTTGTACCGCTGCGAAGCAAGGTTGGGTCTGTTACAACATTCGTATTAAGTTGAATTTCTTGTGCAAACCCAACATAAGGAACAGATGTTAAGGGCCCCGGCGGGTTTGGAACAGGTGGGTTATCCGCAGGTAAAGTACCGGATGAATTAGTAAAAAGACGCAAACCTTGCGATTCAAAGCGTTGCGCTGTACGAAAAGCGGCTTCATCAATTTGAGCTTGATATTGCGGTAAAGTATTATCGCGCAACTCAAGTAACTGGCCTAGTCTGCCGCCCAGTGCGCTTTTTGTTACATCGATTGCAGTTGGAACCTCATCAGGATTACCGCCAACATAAAATCCATTTACATTTAAGGGGTAGTAATTTCCGGGTCCTAGGTTAGTTTTTTCAAAATAAACGGTTGTTACACGCTCATCAGCAAGCTGAACGCCTGTTTTTGTTTGTACAACTAAAACGCCATCGCCACGACGGAATGTTGACACCTCAAGATCTTCAGCAATTGATTTAACAGCGCCATCGCGCAGATCCTCAAGGGCTGCTGTTGAACGGCCTAAGTTGGCTGCTGTACGTATCTGGCCGTTCAGGTCGGCGATTTGTGCAAGACGATCATTTACGCGCGTGGCAATTGTAGAAATTTCATCTTCAGCGTCATTGCGTAATTGCTGAATGAGCTTGCCGAAATCATTGAATTTATCAACAACATCCCCCGCCTGACGAAGCGTCTCCCCTAAACGGAAACCATCTTCAGGGCTATCAGACAGGTTCGAAAAACTATCCTTTAAAGCAGCAATTTCAGCCGCAAGTGATACTTTGGCTTCAGGCGCGCCATGGAAATTCTGGATCTGGCTTAAATAGGCACTTCTAGTTGTAAGAGAAGATGTGGAGCTGACTTGGGTCCATAAATCACGCGATATAGACACATCAACATTGCGGATAATTCTATCAGATTGTACGCCAATGGTTTCGCCTGCAGCAACGCGGGCAGATTGCGGCAAAATTTTCCGGCTATAGCCAGGCGTCGACACATTTGAGATGTTCGATGAGATAACACTGAGCTGCGCTTGTGCTGATCGCAGGCCTGATAATGCTGAATCAAGGGCTAAAACACCCATGACATACCTCCCTTGGGTCACGTCAAAGAAGGGTGTTGCAAGACCAATGCCACAAAAGTCTTTGAAATATTATTGAAATTACTGACCGATACCCATAACGCCCCGGACAGTAGCGCCACCTGTAACGGCAGGTCGGCTGATATTGGGGTTGTTGCGCAATTTGACTTCAATCAGGGTGGATAAAAGCATTTCGCGGCGCAAGAGTGCGGTTGCCAGATCGCGCTTTTGCATCAGCCCAAAGGCAGACATGCTGGCACGCTGACGATCGATATTAATAGGTTTATCGATTAAATTTGTATAGAAATTAGGGTCTTGATAGATGGCTTTGGTCAGATAATTCATCTGTGTGTCATAGCTTGGCCCTTCGCCTGCGTCGCCTAAAAAATATTTAAGATCTGCATCAGGAACACCCATCCCCTTAAAAGCGGCTTCCATAAAGGGTTTCACCCCAGCTTCAGCCCCACGATCTTTTAGTGCAACCTGTGAGGCATAAGAATTCTGTGCAACAGACCGCATGGCAATAACTTCTCTCAGGCGCATAAAATTTGAAGCATTCGGATCAAGTGATTTTTGCGGGCCGATATTTCTAGGAAGCTTGGAGGCATTGAGGGAAGAAAAAACACCTAAATTTGCGCCGTATAAATTACTGCCAAGGGCAAAGATGGCGCTTTCTTGCGGGGTTGCATTCGCGTCAGTAAAATCAAGCTTTACAAGCGGGTTCGCATCGAGCGTACGGGTAAAATCAATATCCCAATTACGAACCTCCGATGTTGTTGCGGTACACACAGGTGTTCCGACTAAGCCAAGTTTATTGTTTAAATCACCTTTATCACAAAAAAGTTTTCTAAATTCTCTGAAGCGGTTCATATGATCGCTTCCCCCAGCTTCTCCTGCGGCGGTCCCTTCTGCAAGTGTCTGGCGCGCATTCAGAAAATTAGAAACCTGAATTTTTTTGATATGTGCAGCATGATCCGTTTGTGCGATTGATTTTGTACCTGTTCCAAATTTGCACAACGCTTCGGATGGCAAATAATCCTTGTTGGCTTTAGCCATCATTTTTTGCAAGGTACGCTGTGTATCGAGCTGGGTTCTTGCATCAATCATCATTCCGATTAATTGTGCCTGATGAAGTGTGGCGATTGTTAACTGTTCTGCCATGGCTTGAAAACCCGGTATGAATGTATCATCCAAGCCGGTTTGTGCATGGGCCTTATTTGTCATGGGGGCAAGGCTGCATAAAACAGCAATAAAACTTAAAAGCGGTGCGCGGTTTATGAAGCGCATACTTCTTTATCCCTTACAATCAGCGTGTAGCGTTAATCAAGTCGTCCTGATTGACCTGAAGCTCAAGTTCCAACAAAACAGAAAGAAGCATTTCCTGACGCAACATTGAATTATAGATATCGCGGTCTTGCATCAAACCAAAAGCCTGCATGGCAGCTTGCTGGCGTGCAACGTTTGCAGGCTTATCGACAAGATTTACGTAGAAATTTGGATTTTGATAAAGTTTTTTTGTTAAAACTTCCATCTGCGCATAATAGCTGGGGTTCACACCCAGATAGCGGTCAATATTTGTAACGGGGTCTCCGTTCCCGTCTCCTTCAAATCCAAGCTCTTTCACGGCAGCCACCATAAAATCATTCACAGCACCGCTGCCTTCCGATTTCATCGCAGTGATGGCATTAAAAGAGTTCGCCGCGACAGATCTTTTTGCGATCACAGACCGGAATAAAATAAGTTTACGGCAAGCCCCAATTGAATCACCCTTCCCCAAACCACAATCATTTTCCATCGCTTTAAGTTCAGGACCTGAAAATCCATCAAACAAGGTGCTGGCATATAAGTTATTGGCCAGCGCTAAAATATCTTCTTCATCAGCTGAAGTGTTGGCCCCGTCATTTGGTCCAAATCTTGTGTTGGGATGGAGCTGGTTAGTATTCTCTTCGTTTGTTCCTTTTGGCGCTGATGTTGTATTTAAGCCAAAATTGATATTTAAAGTTAAGGGCGCATCTAATGTGCGGGTAAAATCAATATCACGATTTAAACGTCCAGGTGTGCCTGAACTTAATTTACAGATATTGTTGCTTTCAAGGGCTCCGTTTAGATCTTTCTTATCGCAATAATTATTCGTGAATTGGCTCCATCTGCTGATGATGTCGCTACCCTCTCCGGTGACGGTTAGCTGATCTTTGCTTTGAGTTTGCCGGTTTTGGATGCGTTCTGAAAGCGCAATCTGGTTGATGATCGATTTATGTTCAGACATGGCAAGCGACCGCACATTTGTTCCAAATTTACACAAAGCTTCAGAGGGCAGATAATCTTTTTGGGCTTGGGCCATCATTTGCTGCAAGGTGCGCTGTGTTTCAAGTTGAGTTTGCGCATCCATCATCATACCAATCAGCTGTGCCTGATGCAGCATCGTGATGGTTAATTGTTCGGTCATCGCTTGAAGGGCCGGGTAAATTCCGTCTTCCCAAACATCTTCAAGCAAAAAGCGTTTAATTTCTTGTGTTGCGGTATCAATCGACCCTTTTACGCTTTGTCCTGGTTGTATATCCCCAGGCCCACCAACAATTCCATCGCCATTGGTGTCAAAACCTTGGTCAAGGCCAAGCCCAATTTTGGCAAGAAAATCGTTAATAGCGGAATTGATAACATTATCAATGATGAATTGTTTTATTGCTGCCAGCAGGGCCGCTGTTGAAAGCTGGGCTTGCGCGGGTTGAAGTGCCGCAAAAGAAAAACACGCGATCAACACAAGAAGCCCAAATTTGGCTTTCTTTCCCAACTTTTTGATTTTTTCTAAAAGCCCCATATTCACACCCTAGTAAGCATATAAAACAACAAACAAGCACGGTTGAGGTAGGATGCCGCCGCATTACCTCAAATTTTATTCAAATTTTATTGTATCATAAATAGGGGGTAGAGTTCCAAATCCTTTTATAAGCAGGCTGTTTGACGCAAGGGCGGTCTATGCTAGGATTAAAAGAAAATCACGGCGAAACATTAATTTTATGAACAATTCCAGCACTCCCCCCCCTCAGCAAGGCACCAAGCGTCGACCAGTGCGTGCCGGTCAGGCGCCGTCAGGGCAGAAGATGGCGCCTGATTCAATGGCATCCGCAAATGATGAAAATTCAGGGCCTTTAGGTCGTATTGTCATTCGCAATGAGTTTTATCGTGACGGCTATCGCAGTATGCAAAAAATAGCCATTTTGCAGGCCTTCGTTATATTAGGGTTAATCGTTGCTATTCTTGTCTTTTTTAACACGCACCGCCCTGAAAACCGCTATTTTGCTACAACAGAAGATGGGCGTCTTGTTCAGATGGTAGCCTTGTCGGAGCCGAATTTAAGTGTACCGGCCTTGATGTCCTGGACAGCGCAATCAGCCACAGAGGTTATGAGCTTCAGTTTTGTTGATTATAAGCGCCGCCTACAAGAAGCATCGCGGAATTTTACAAGAAAAGGCTGGGAAAGTTTTACAACAGCCTTGCAAAATTCACGCTTTATCGAAACAGTTGAAGCTAATCAGTATGTGGTAACAGCCGTGCCCAGATCGGCCCCTATTTTGGTTGAAGAAGGCTTGGTTTTAGGCCGCTATCAGTGGGTTGTTGAACTGCCTATGACATTTACATTCCAAGCCGGAAGTAAAACTCAAAGCAGCCAGCAGCTTGTGCGCATCACAATTGTTCGGGTTTCAAAGCTTGAGAGCCCTAACGGAATAGGGATTGAGCAATGGATCGCAACAGCAGGTGGAAATTAACCATAATACAAGTAAAAATAAAAACCGTTTTGTAATTCGGAACGTGACACAGACCGATGCGCTCAGTATCATTGATTCCAGCTTAATTCAGGTGTGTTTTGTATGAAAAATAAAAAGCCAAAGATTGGCATAAATGCGATGAAATCAAGAAGTGGAAATAAAAGAGCAAGGCAGATTTTTGTAGCCTGTCTGACGCTTACATTTTTTTACGGACTTCCTGTTTTTGCCGGACCCATTCCGCCGGCTCCTGAAATTGTGTCTAATGCCCAGCCAAGTGAAGAAGCTTTAACTCCGACAGAGACACTTAATGTTGAAGGTGCACAAGATCAAAGCTATCCGCAATCAAATGAACCTGCTGTCATTAACGGAAGCGATGCTGCACAAACACAGCAAGCACAAGTGCCGCAAATTGATGCTCCACAGGAAGCGGCGCAACCCCAAGAACAACAAGCTGATCAAGAACCGCAAGACGCTCAAAATTCGGCGTTGACCCCAGAGCAGCTTTTGCGCAATGCCGGTATTGCGCCCAATGCAGCAATTGAACAGACACAAGATGATGCTATCAATAATTTACCACTGCCCGGTGTCGCCCCACCTATTGATGAAAGCCTTTTAAATGAGCCCGCTTTTAATCAAGAACAGCAGCAAGCTAAAATCAAGGAAGATGCATATAATGCGGCTGTACAGGGTATTTTCCCCATGAATACGGATCAAATCCGTAGGCTTTTGCAAACCCAAGATAAAACAAATGAAGCGGTTGAAACGCCTTTGTTTCCTTATCCAAAACCTGAAGTTACATTTACAACTGTGTCTTTAGATCCAGGCCAGCCGCCTGTTACAATCAAGCTTGCTGTCGGTCACGTTACAACAATATCCATGGTGGATATCACAGGCCAACCGTGGTCTGTTCAAGATATTTCATGGGCGGGTAATTTTGAAGTTGTGCAGCCTGAATCAGGCTCTCATGTTTTGCGCATTACACCGCTTTCTGATTTTGCCTTTGGCAATTTATCCATGCGGCTTGTGAATTTGAATACCCCGGTTACTTTTTCTTTGCGTACGGGTCGAGAAGAAGTTCAATACAGGCTTGATATTCGTGTCCCTGAATATGGGCCTGCGGCGTCGACTCCGATTATCGATCAAGGTGGCGTCAATATCTCGGCAGGTGACAAAACTTTAACATCTGTACTTGATGGGGTTGCCCCCAGTGATGCAGTAAAGCTTATTGTTTCAGGCGTTGATGGCCGCACATCAGCTTATAAAACAGGTGAGACGGTTTATCTACGCACACCGCTTACATTACTTTCCCCTGCATGGCAGTCATCTGTCAGATCTGCAGATGGTATGAATGTTTACGCACTTGGAACAGCACCCATTTTATTACTTTCAGATAAGGGGCGGATGGTGCGTGCATCAGTTCAAGATCAGCCTGTCATTTCTTCTTTTTCGTCATCCACACAGTAGGTTTTTCTAAAAATGGACAACCAGAATCCCCCAGATGATATCGAACCACTAGATCAAGACGCGGATTTTTCCGATTTTGATCAGCAAAAAGGAAACACCCTTGGCGAATTATGGCGCAATAACTTTGCTGTTAAAATAGGTGTGGTTGGTGCTGCACTTGCTGCGGTTGTAGGTGCGATTGTTCTTTTTGGCGGCAATTCCGGGCCTGACAATAAGTCTTCTGTTGGCGATACTCCTGATTTTAGTGAAGCACCCGGTACGGCAGATTTAACACCTGAAATGAAACAAGCGCTTGAAACAGCAGATACTCAAAAAGCTGAAGAGGCTGCAAAAAACAACCAAAGCGCTATGCCAACCATTTTGGAGCCGCCAAAAGAACAAGTGACGACAACAGCTGATACAGCAGACGAAGAAGACCCCTTTACGCGCTGGCGTAAGGTACAAGAAGAGCGCGAAAGGCTGGACGCTTTGCAGCAAGCCGGATCACAGCAACAGCAAATTTTACAGCAACAGCAGCAAGTGGTCGATCAGGCAAGACAACAGCAGCTTGAACAGCTTGCTCAGGCGATGTCTCAGCAGATGCAAAGTGTACTTGAAACGCGTAAAATAGATCCCCAGAAATATCTTGTTATTACTGATATTGTTGCATTCCGGGAGCAGCTGGCTCAAGCGCAACAAGCAGCATTAGAACAGCAACAAGCCCTAGAACAGCAACAGCTAGAGCAAGAAGCTTTGGAACAAGGATCGGCGAAAAGTATTTTACCGCCCGCTACAATAAACTATGGCCAACTTCTCATTGAAGCAAATTCAGATGCGCCAGGCCCTGTTCTTGTTCAGCTTCTTTCCGGCCCGCTTGCAGGTGGGCGCTTGCTTGGTACTTTTGAGAAAACAGAAAATTTTTTGGTGCTTAGTTTTAACACCCTTGTTTATCAGGGTAAAACATACACAACGAACGCGATTGCGCTTGATCCTAATACAACAGTTCCGGGGTTGGTCACAGAAAAAGATAGGCGCTTATTTACCCGCTTTATCCTGCCCGCCGCAGCCAGATTTATTGAAGGGGTGGCCGATTCAGCTGCAGAAAGTGGGTCAACATCTATTTCCACCAACGGCACGAGCACAACAACAGCGACTGAACGTGACCCAAGTATCGAAGAAAATTTCTTTGAAGGGATATCAGAAGGCGCAAGTGAAATTGGTGACCAGCTTGATGAAGATGCCGATAAAATTGAATCTCTTATTCGGGTTGCAGCAGGTACGCCAGTTGGTATTTTATTTACTGAAGCAGTTGTTGAACAGGACACAACAAATAACACGGTGCAGCAAAATAATCAGCAGCAAAACAATCAGGGCTTTTTCCAAAATGTGGTACCGACAGGATTTGCCGTACCAACATACGGCATTCCTAACTTAGGCTTTCAACAACCCGGGTTTATTCAAAATCAGAATCAAAACCAGACTCAAACCCAAACCCAAAACAATCAGCCTCCGATTCAAAATCAAACAAACAGTCAATAATACTCAGGATAGAAATAAATTATGACGAACGGTAGTGACGATCAGGATTATGTTGATGATGTCTACGCGGATGATGAAGCATATGACGCAGAAATGATTGATTCTGATATCGATGAGATGGCGGAATCAGACTGGTCAGGCGAAGATCCGCAAGAATCTATGACAAAAAACGACAAAGGAATGCAATCCAAGAAAAAATCGGGGTTGTTCTCTCCTTTTAATATTGCCGTAGTTGCTATTGGCGTTCTTGTTGGTGGAGTTTTTATTTGGAATTCTTTTTCCTCTGGAGCAAACAAGGCATCACCGGAAGCGGCACAGATTGATCAGATAGCACAACAACAGACGGATCCACAGCTAGCGAATTCAGGTGTGGTACCATCTGCAGAGATTGAAGCAGAGTATCCTGCGCCTGTATCGCCTTCCATGCCTTCAGATGCGCCACAAGTTGCCATGCCTGAAGCAATGCCTGAACAAGCTATTCCAACTGATTTGCCGGCTCCTGAGACTCCTTCGTCTGTTGAAGGTGGTTTTGTGGGGGATGCTTCCAAGCTTGTTAAAGCAGGTGAGAACCCATCAGGTCAAAAGCCTGATATGGTGCCGCTTCCTCCTCCTGAAGCAGATCAGGTAGCGGATCAGCCAGTCTTAATGACTCAGTCTGAAGCAACCACATCTGTAGCACCTGCTGAGCCTGCGGCTTCTGAACAAACAGCGCAGCCGGCAGCAGTTGTGCCTGCGCCTGTTCCTGAGTTGCCTCAGCCAGAAATAGAAGCACAAGAACCTGTTGTTGAAGTACCGCAGGCGCAAGCATCTACGCCAGTTGTAGAACCAGTAGCGCCGACGGCCGAACGGGGTATAGATCAGCAAAAACAACAGTCTGACAATACAACAGCTTTAATGAATGATATGCGCGCTGAAATCGATCGTTTAAAATTGGAACTTGAGGCGATGAAAGCAGAAAAGAATCAAGCTGTTTCTGCACTTGCGGAACAAAAAAATCATATTGTTGATCTGGCGCCAACAGTACAAGAGCAACCTTCGATTCCAAAAGTGAGAGCAAGCGTACCAAAGGCACAACAAAATATTCGTAAGGCTGTTGCCAAAAAAGCGACCAATAGTTGGGAATTACGATCGGCAAAATCCGGAAGCGCGATGATTGCCCGCAAGGGAGATAGTGAGATGCAAGTTATTAAGATCGGCGATTCTGTATCAGGCCTTGGGCGTATCACCAATATCAGCGATGAGAGTGGTCGATGGATTGTACAAGGTACAAGTGGCCGGCTTATGCAGTAACGATCTGTTAACTCTTTGTTAATATTACATAAACTTTGTCACAAATGTGTCGAAAATTTGCAAAACCTGACCTTTTCGTGGTTTAATAGATGATAAGTAGGGTGTAATAAGAAAATGAACAATAGAAAAGCCAACATATTTGGGGTATCCGGCCAATCCTTTTCGTTTGCGCTGGTTCTTCTTTTAACTTCTGTCTTTGTACCAGGCCTAGCGCATGCGACTTCGCTTGGCGCCATTATGGCCAATCTTGTGGCTGGATCCAGCACGCTTCCCCAGATGGCTGGTGTGGCAAGCTATATTATTGGCACTTATGTTGTCATGTCTGGCATCTTCAAGATGGTCGACCATGTGCGCGAACCAGATCGCACTCATCTTATGGAACCGCTCAAGCGTTTTATCATTGGGGGTGCATTTTTTGCGTTGCCAACAATTCTGGGTGCCGTTCAGGCTTTGATTACTGGCGCCCCTTTAGCAGGTTTGACGCTGACAGGCGGTAGTTCAGGAAACGGGCTTGATGGTGCTTTTGCCAAATTTGTGAATGATGTGGCGCCTAATGGCACAAAAATGGTTAACGCATTTTGCTATGTGGCAGCTATTTTTATCACGACTTTTGCGCTGAACCGTCTGTTAAGGTCCACACAAGAAGGCCCGAAAGGTCCAACCGGTTTTGGGACTTGGATGATGTTCATTGTGGCCGCAGCCTTATTTTCAGCCCCTTCCTTGATGAGCGCCCTGCAAGGCACATTATTTGGCGGCGGTTTGCAAGGGTACTCTCCGCTTAGAAGTAATGTGGGCCTGACAGCACAAGAAGCAGGTCGCGTTACAAACGTATCAAATGCGGTGATCGGATTTTTATTCTTTTTAGGATGGATTAGTTTTATTCGCGGAATTTTCATCATTCGGGAAGTATCGGATGGTGGCCAGGCTTCGCTTATGGCGGGCATCACACATCTTATTGGTGGTGGTCTTGCTGTAAACGTTGGATCGTTTATGAAAGCGGTCGAAAACACATTAGGTATTTAACAACTCAGCTTACGGAGGAAACCATGCTGAATTCAATCAAATCAAACTACTATCTTGCAGGCGCTGCTTTTATGGTTGGCGTTTTGTCTTCATCTGATGCCCACGCCGGACAAACGTTTAACAACGTTTTTGCTACGATCACAAACGGTCTTAGCAATTTCCCGCAGCTTATTAACGTGTTCTCGTATATTTTCGGGGTTGTGTTTTCAATCCTTGGAATTTTCAAGATTAAACAGCACGTCGAACAGCCGCAGCAAAACGAACTGAAAGATGGCGCGATTCGCCTAATTGCCGGTGGTGCTTTGTTTGCCCTGCCAACAATTATGCAAGCTTCTCAAAACTTCTTCGCAGCCGGAAACGTTACACAAGCGAACGTAACTGCAGTTCAACTTCGGTAAAAGTTTGTGAAGTTTTTACCTATTACTTTGGGGATTGCCCGTGCATCGGGCAATCCCTCTTCCTCATCAGGACCAAAGCTCAGACGGGCAACTGTTATGACGCCCGAACAGCGCACCCAGATTCTAGAACGTGATCAGCACACATGCCAATGCTGTGGTTTTCAGTCAAAAAAGTACCAAGAGGTACTTGTTCTTAATCAGGTCCCGGGCGACTTTAAGCCTGAAAACTTAAAAACAGTATGCCAGTTTTGCCATCAGTGCTTTCATCTCGATCAGGTTGTGTCGATGAAATCGGGTGTAGTGATCTGGATGCCGGAAATTGACCAGTCAACGCTTAACCATATTTTGCGCGCCATTTATGTGGCGCAAGTGTCTCAGGGGCCGATTTCGGATGCGGCCCGTAAGGTAAAAGAAATGATTTTGGCTCGCCGCGAAGATGCCAGAAAGCGATTGGGGTCAGATGATGTTTTTGTACTGGCTAGCGTTTTACGCGATTATATGACAGATCGGCTTTATGCCGAGCGTGCACAAAAGCTTGAAGGAATAAGACTGATGGCGCTTGATCGGCGTATTATTAAGGAAGGGGATCTGGAATTTAACCAGTTTCCACAAATTGTGGCCTATTGGCGCTCTAAAGATGGGCCTTATGGTGGGAAGATCCCCTCTCAATGGGTTGAGTTTTTTAAAAAAACTATGCGCGCAGCTGCATAAAAATCGACATTAAAGTCCTGAGAGCGGTATAGGCAGAGCGAGAAGGCGTCTGTATAGTATTTTAAATACATGACTTAAGCCGAATCAGAAAAAATTTATGTCATCTTACTGGACCAAATTTATGGCGCCGTTCCAGACGGCAATGAAGCAAACCGTAGACAGTTTTATTAGGCTGGAAACGGCTGATGACGAGCATACGCTTGCAGCGATGGATGGATCTCTTGTGTCGATTTTAAAAGTCGATGGGTCTCGGCAGATTATTGGTGACGAGGAATATAAACATCTTATTGAATCAGCGACTATTAAAATTGGCGCAAGGTTTGACAGGCCAGGTCAGGCTATTCAGATTTACTTTGTTCGTGATCCTGGCCGGGTGCAGCGCCATGTTCGTAATTTAATAAAACCTTCACAACAGACAGCAAAAAACTGTGAGGTTGATCTTGAAGATTTATTTGAAGAGAAGGTCAGACATTTATCGCATTACCTAACATTTGAAGAATGTTTTTTTGTGCTTTGGACAAGACCATCTGCGCTTTCAAAAACAGAGATGGAAAGATCTGTTGCAGAGGGAAAAACTCAAAAAAGAATACCTGCAGGATACGCACAAAATGTTTTCGCTGGCCTTGAGCCCTTAAGAAACAGGCATAGTTCCTATGTGAAGGGGATGTTATCAGCTTTGCATGAACTTGGTATAAGAAGTGATCTGTTAGAAGTGCATGATGCTTTGCGTGCCGTACGTAATAACTTGTATCCTTATAAAGCCAATGATGAATGGAGCCCGTGCTTGCCGGGGGATACAATATCGCCTCGCGCGCCGATGTCTAAAGTTGATATGTCGGATATTGTCTGGCCGACTTTGCGTGAACAGCTTGCGCTTTCTGATGCTAAGATTGTTTCAGAAAACGCTGTTCAGATGGGGGACCTTGTCTGGGCTGGGGCTGATATGACGCTTGGGCCTATGGATGCCAGCCCTTTTCCGATGTTGCTTAACCGCTTGTATGAGTCAAAGGTGCCCTATCGTATTTCATTTCTTATTGAAGGCGGTGGCGCTTATGCAACCCAGTTCCGCGCATTTCTTGCAACGATCATGGGTGTTACAAACAGTTTTAATAAGCAGATTAAATATTCCCTTGAAGGTTTGCAGGGCCTGGCGCGGCGTGAACCTGTAGTCAAGTTTCGTGTTTCTTTTGCAACATGGGCTAGACGCGATCAGGTTAAGCTGGTTGAAGATCGATTATCAGTTCTTATTCAAGCTGTTGAAAGTTGGGGGTATTGTCAGGTTTCAGAAGTGTCTGGTGACCCGCTTGATTGCGTGATGTCTTCTGCGATGGGGATTCATTGTGGCGGTACAGCGCCGCTTGGCATTGCACCTATGTTTGAAATTATGAAACTTTTACCGTGGCAACGCCCTTCAAGCCCTTTTAATGACGGACCAATTTTGTTCCGCACCCCTGATGGAAAAGTATGGCCTTATCAGGTTGGAACAAACATGACGACAACCTGGTTTGATTTGATTTTTGCGCAACCTGGCGCTGGTAAATCTGTTTTGATGAACGCCCTTAATCTGGGCACGATTTTGACACCCGGCCTTTCAAAATTGCCTTATGTTGCAGTGATTGATATTGGTCCATCATCATCTGGTCTCATTTCTCTTATCAAAGAAGCTTTGCCATCAAACAGGCAACATGAAGTGGGTTATTATCGTCTGCAAATGGCGCATCAATTTGCGATCAATCCTTTTGACACACAGCTTGGCTGTCGTGTGCCTTTGCTGGATGAAAGAAGTTATTTAGTTGAATTAATCACACTTTTATGTACCCCGCCTGGGTATGAACGCCCGTATGATGGTATTCAGCAATTATCAGCACTTGTTGTGGATGAAATGTATCGCTGGCGTGATGATAAAGCGGCCAATGCTGAGCCTCGCCCATATCTGCCGCGTATCGATCTGGAAATTGATGAAGCACTGACAAAAAATAATATTCATTTGCCTGCTGATCCATACTGGTGGGATATTGTTGATAAATTTTTTGATTTAGGGTTGTTTCATCTTGCCAACCTTGCGCAAAGGCACGCTGTACCAACTTTATCGGATGCGATTACCGCATCAAGGCGACCACAGATTCGAACGCTTTTAGAAGAAACTCAAGTAGGGTTTTCTGCCGAAAGTGTTATTTCTGCTTTCGAACGCATGATTACATCTTCAGTGCGTGAGTTTCCGATTTTATCTTCTGTCACTCAGTTTGAAATTACCGACACTCGAATTTGTTCGCTTGATCTGATGGATGTAGCACCGCAAGGAGATGACACGGCTGACCGACAAACATCGATCATGTATATGCTTGCCCGTCATGCGCTCGTAAGAGGGTGGTGGATGAGCGCAGATTCTTTAATTCAAGTACCTGAAAAATTCCGTTTTTATCATGAACGACGTTTGCAAGAATATGCCGAGACACCAAAACGCCTATGTTATGATGAGTTCCATCGCACCAGTTCTTCGCGTTCGGTGCGTTCCCAGCTTTTACGCGATGTTCGTGAAGGCCGGAAGCGTGGTGTCCAGATCGTATTATCTTCACAGCTTCTAGATGATTTTGACA